>NZ_JAGQBB010000001.1 GCF_024345415.1 Synechococcus sp. Tobar12-5m-g
CGCCTCCATCTCAGCCAGAAATCGGTCTCGCCGGGTCCGCTTTTTGGCCGTGGACTGCTCGTAATCACCAAAGCCGAGCTGCTTGATGCCCATGAACCCTGTTCACGCCTGCGATCACACGGCCATTCTCGCGCAGGGTGGTGGGGTTTTCCAGAGTCTCCCTAGCAGTTTCGCTACGGTGGAGAAATATCACCAACAGCCTTGGTGCGGCCGGTGAGGTGATCAACGGCGTGCCTTCGCCTGATGGTTCTGAATCCAACCGTGCATCGACTGACGCCCCTCCTGCTCGCTGGCTGCATCGCCACCGGCGGCCTGGTCAGCCCCCTACCGGCGGCAGCGGAAGGCTGGCTCGGAGACAGTCCGGTGCTGCGGCCATCGGGCGATCTGATCACCCAACCCGCCCTCCAGCCCTCCCTCCAACCCCCCTCGCCGCCTGACCGCAAGCTGGTGCTGCTGCGCGGCAAACGGCAACTTCTGGTGCTCGAGAACGAGCGGGAACTGCGCCGCTTCCCCGTGGCGGTGGGCATGCCGGGCTGGGAAACCCCCGTAGGTCGCTTCGCGGTGATCGAGAAGCGCACCGATCCGGCCTGGAAGCACCCCGCCACCGGCGAGGTGGTGCCCGCTGGCCCCACCAATCCGCTCGGCAGCCGCTGGATCGGCTTCCTGCGCGACTGCAAGGGCCGCAGCGGCTTCAACGGCCAGCAGCACCTGAAGGTGGAAGGCTGCGTGACGTCCGGCTTCCACGGCACCCCCCAACGGGGCAGCGTCGGCAGGGCCGTGTCCCATGGCTGCGTGAGGCTGTTCGAGGAAAATGTCCAGGAGCTCTACGACCTGGTCCAGGTCGGCACCGTGGTCACCGTGGTGCCCTGATCCACGGCCGGAGCATCCCTTTCGATCACCGGGGACCCCGGTTGATCACCCGTAGAGTTCGCTCGATCCGAGCGAACTCCCATGCGCGTGCTGTTTGCCGCCGCCGAGTGCGCCCCGATGGTGAAGGTGGGCGGCATGGGGGACGTGGTGGGCTCCCTGCCGCCCGCCCTGGCCGGCCTCGGCCACGACGTGCGGCTGATCCTGCCGGGTTACGGCAAGCTCTGGGGCCTGCTGCCGATTCCCGAGGAGCCGGTCTGGCGCGGCCGGGCGATGGGAACGGATTTCGCCATCTACGAAACCAGCCATCCTGGCAACGGCCTGACGATCTACCTGGTCGGCCATCCCGTCTTCAACCCGGCCCGCATCTACGGCGGTGACGACGAGGATTGGCGCTTCACCTTCTTCGCCAACGCCACGGCCGAATTCTGCTGGCACCACTGGAAGCCGGAGGTGCTGCACTGCCACGACTGGCACACCGGCATGCTGCCGGCCTGGATGCACCAGGATCCGGAGATCAGCACGGTCTTCACCATCCACAACCTCCAGTACCAGGGACCCTGGCGCTGGAAGCTGGAGCGCATGACCTGGTGCCCCTGGTATATGCAGGGGGAAACCACCATGGCGGTGGCCCTGATCCATGCCGATCGGATCAATGCCGTCTCTCCCACCTACGCCCGGGAGATTCGAACCCCGGAGTACGGCGAAGGCCTCGATGACCTGCTGAACTTCTTCGGCGGCAAGCTCAGCGGCATCCTCAACGGCATCGACACGGTGGCCTGGGATCCGGCCACCGACGTCAGCCTGCCGGCCCGGTTCAGTTCCGTCGATCTCGCGCCCCGGGCGATCAACAAGCAGGCGCTGCAGGAACGCATGGGCCTGAACACCGCCCCAGAGAGCTTCGTGATGGGGATGGTGTCCCGGCTGGTGGATCAGAAGGGGGTGGACCTGCTGCTGCAGGTGGCCGAGCGGGTGCTGGCCTACACCAACAGCCAGATCGTCGTGCTCGGAACCGGGGATCGCAGCTACGAAGCCGGCCTGTGGCAGATGGCCTCCCGCCACCCCGGCCGCTTCTCGGTCTTCCTCACCTACGACGACGCTCTGGCCCGGTTGATCTACGGAGGCGCCGACGCCTTCCTGATGCCCAGCCGCTTCGAGCCCTGCGGCATCAGCCAACTGCTGGCGATGCGTTACGGCTGCATCCCCGTGGTACGGAAGGTGGGCGGGCTGGTTGACACCGTGCCACCGCACGTGCCCGATCAACAGAGCGGCACCGGCTTCTGCTTCGACCGCTACGAGCCGATCGATTTCTACACCGCGATCGTGCGGGCCTGGGAGGCGTGGCGCCACACCGAAAGCTGGCGGGAGTTGCAACGGCGGGCCATGGGGCGCGACAGCAGCTGGAACCGCTCCGCCCTCGACTACGACGCCCTCTACCGGGATGTGCGGGGCATCCAGGAACCGCCCGCGCCGGCAGCGGTGGAGGAACCGGAACCGGTCGCCACGAACCCTTCGCCGGATTCAACCCCCGAGGTCCCGGCCGCGGCGCCGATCCAACAGCGCCTCACCCAGTTGCTGCGCCGCGGCATCGCCTGAGCCCAGGCCGCCATGCCCCCCGCGCCTGACCCCAGCGACCTGCCTGCCCCCTACCGCAACCCCTGGGGTCTGCTCGCCAGAGATCTTCGGGCGGTGGTGGCCAGCCTCCGGCTGAAGGTCCAGGAGCTGTGGCGCCGCAATGGTGAAGGGGACCTGCCGGTGGCGGGTTTCTGGCCCCGCCGCTTTAGGGCCTGGTTCTGGCCCCTTGTGCTGCTTCTGGTGACAGGGATCCTGGCGCTGCTGCCGCTCGCGACGGCGCCGCCGGGGTGGCGCCGGCCGATGGTGTCACAGCCGGTGGCCCAACCCAGCGCCGAACCTGTGGGCCCCGACCCTGTGGGCGCCGAACCACGGCCTCCCGAGCCGGTGCCCCCAGCGCCGATGGTCCCACCTGCTCAGGCTCCGCCCCTGGCGATCGAACCGCCACCGCTGCAGCTCGATCCGCTGATGGCACTGCTGGCGGAGCAGGATCCCGATGGACTGATCACCGCCGCCCGGCCCCAGCCGGCCAGGTCGTTGCTGGAGCTGGAGCTCAGCGATCGCTTCGCCGCCCTTGCCCCCCCGCTGGGCAGCCAGTGGGCGGAGAGCTGGCTGGAGCGGGCCAGCGGCCTCGGCTACGGGAGCCTGGAGCTGGTCGATCAGGGCGGACGCCTGCTGGGTCGATCCGCCCTGGTGGGAGGGGGCATGATCATGTTCGAACGTTCCACGATGGGCTGAGGGCATGCGGTTGGGCGAGCTGGTGGCGCTGTGGGGGCCACCGATCGGGGCCGAAGAGTTCGGAACCGGCCAGCTCGCCACCGAAGCGCTCGATCCGGAGGCGCCGCTCGGGCCCGTCTGCACCGACAGCCGGGCCCTCGCCGCCGGGCACCTGTTCGTGGCCCTGGTGGGGGAGCGCTTCGATGGCCACGATTTCCTGGCTCAGGCCCAGCGGCTGGGTGCCCAGGCCGCCGTGATCGAGCGCAGCCGACTTGCGGCGCTCCCTCCAGGGCTGCCGGCCTGGGCGGTCGACGACACGCTGCTGGCCTACCAGCAGTTGGCCCGGCAATGGCGGCGCGCTTTGGCGGTGCCGGTGGTGGCGGTCACCGGCTCGGCCGGCAAGACCACCACGCGGGAGCTGATCCGCGCCGCCCTCGAACCGCTTGGCCCGGTGCTGGCCAGCACCGGCAACGACAACAACGACATCGGCGTTCCCGCCACCCTGCTGCGGGCCACGGCGGCGCACTGCGCCCTAGTGGTGGAGATGGGGATGCGGGGGCTGGGGGAAATCGAGCGGCTCTCCCGCTGCGCCGAACCCGACGTGGTGGTGATCACCAACATCGGCACGGCCCACATCGGCCGGCTGGGCAGCCGGGAGGCGATCTCGCGAGCCAAATGTGAGATCACCTCCGCCCTCAGGCCCGATGGCCTGGTGGTGATTCCAGCCGGTGATCCCCTGCTGGAGCAGACCCTGAAGGGGGGCTGGAGCGGCCCGGTGCGGCGGGTGGCCCTGGCCACCGACCGCCAGGAAGCAGGCCTACCCCCCGCCGACTGGGTGGGCCAGCTCCAAGGCGGAGCACTGCTCTGCAACGGCGAGCGCATCGGCCTGCCCCTGGAGGGGGAGCACAACGCCCGCAACCTGCTGCTGGCCCTGGCGGTCGCCGACCATCTTGGCGTTGACGGCCCGGCCCTGGCGGAGCTGCGCCCCCAGCTGCCGGGTGGGCGCAGCAGCCGCCTGCAGCTCGGTGCCATCACCCTGCTCGATGAGACCTACAACGCCTCACCAGAGGCGGTGGCGGCCGCCCTGCGGCTGCTGGCCGGCCAGCCCGGCCGCCACCTGGCCGTGCTTGGCACCATGCGGGAACTGGGTGATCACAGCGTGGAGCTGCACCGAAGCATCGGCGCGTTGGCCTCGGACCTCGGCCTCGACGGCCTGGTGATCGTGGATGGGGGCGCCGAAGGGGAGGCGATGGCCGAAGCGGCCGTCGGCGTGGCGCGGCTGGCGCGGGTCGCCACCCCCGAGCAGGCGCTGGAGCCGCTGCTGGAGTGGCTGAGGCCCAACGATCAACTGCTGCTCAAGGCCAGCCGGGGCGTGGCCCTGGAGCGGTTGATTCCCCTGCTGGAGGCGGGCCTGGCCAGTCGGTCTTGATGCGTTGGGGTGCCCGGCTGACGGCCAGGGCCCCGGCCGGCACATTGCGGGTGAGGGTGGAGCCAGCCCCCACGGTCACGTTGGCGCCCAGGGTGATCGGGGCCACCAGCACGGAGTTGGCGCCGGTCTTGCTGCCGGCGCCGATCACGGTGCGGTGCTTGCGCACGCCGTCGTAGTTGGCGGTGATCGTGCCGGCGCCCACGTTCACGGCGGCACCGAGGTCGGCATCGCCGATGTAGCTGAGGTGGTTCGCCTTGCAACCCGCCCCCAGGTGGCTCTGCTTGATCTCCACGAAATTGCCGATCCGGCAGCCGGGATCAAGGCGGGCGCCGTTGCGGAGCTGGGCGTAGGGGCCGATCCGGCAGTCCTCCCCAACCGTGGCATCGCTCAGCACCGAGAAAAGCACCTCAACGCCGGCGCCCAGGCTCACGTTCTCCAGCAGGCTGCCCGGGCCGATGCGGCAGCCATCGCCGATCCGGCAATCGCCGCGCAGGTGGGTCTGGGGTTCGACGACCACATCACGGCCGAAGCGGCAGCCATCGCTGAGGCTGCAGCTGGCCGGATCCCGGAAGGTCACCCCCTCGGCCATCCAGTGGCGGCGCAGGCGGTCCTGCAGCACCGCTTCGCACTGGGCCAGCTGGAGGCGGTCGTTGATGCCGAAGATCTCGGCGCAATCCCCCACCTCCACATGCTGGGCGGGATGGAGCAGGGCCACGGTGTCGGTGAGGTAGAGCTCGCCCTGGTCGTTGTTGGCTTCAAGCTGGGGCAGCACCGCCTCCAGCCGGGGCCAGTGGAAGGCATAGATGCCGCCGTTGATCAGGTCGTTGGCGCGCTGGGCGTCGTTGCAGTCGCGGTGTTCGACGATGGCGCTCACCTGCCCCTCCCCATCGCTGAACACCCGGCCGTAGCCGCTGGGATCCTCCAGCCGCGCCGTGAGCAGGGTGACGGCCGCGCCGCTGCGGCGATGCTGGCCCAGCAAGCCGGCCAGGGTGTCCGGACGCAGCAGGGGCACATCGCCGTTCAGCACCAGCAGATCGCCGCTGAAGCCCCGCAGGGGTCCGAGCAGCTGCTGGACGGCATGGCCGGTGCCGTTCTGGGGTTGCTGCAGCACGAACTCAAGGCCCGCTCGCCCCGCCAGGGAGGCTTCGACGCGGCCGGCCTGGTGACCGAGGATCAGCAGGCGGCGATCCGGCTCCAAGCTCTCGCAGCAGTCGAGCACCCGCTCCAGCAGGGTGGCACCGGCGAGCTCCTGCAGCACCTTGGGCCGCTCACTCTTCATCCGGGTGCCCTTTCCGGCGGCCAGAACGGCAACGGCGAGCATGGCAGGCAGGGCGATCTGGGCGGAATCTACCGGCAGCCCATTTTCTGGCTCAGGCCTGGAGGCGCTCCAGGTCGGTCCAGAAGCCCGGGTAGGACACCGCCGCCGCCTCGCTGCCATGCAGCTCGGTGCTGCCAGTGGCGATCTGGGCCGCCACCGCCAGGCTCATCGCCACCCGGTGGTCGGTCTCGCTGTCGACCAAGGCGCCCCGCAGGCTGGTGCCGCCTTCGATCGTGAGGCCGTCGGGGGTTTCCTGGAGGCGGGCCCCCATCGCCTGGAGCTGGCGGGCCATCACCGCCAGCCGGTCCGTCTCCTTGACCCGCAGCTCCGCCGCATCGCGAACCCGGCTCACCCCCTCGGCGCAGCAGGCTGCCACCGCCAGCACGGGGATCTCATCGACCAGGCGGGGAATCAGCTCCCCGCCGATCTCGAACGGCTGCAGGGGGCCATGCCAGACCCGCAGATCCCCCACCGGCTCCCCCGCCACCTCATGCAAGTTGAACCGCTCGATCCGGGCCCCCATCTGCTCCAGCACCTCCAGGATGCCGGTGCGGGTGGGATTGAGCCCCACGTTCTCAAGGGTGAGCTCGGCGCCGGGGGTGATCGCGCCGGCCACCAGCCAGAAGGCCGCCGAACTGATGTCGCCGGGCACCACCACCTGCTGGCCCCGCAGCACCGCTCCGGGATGGACGGTCACCTGGCGGCTGAGATCATCACCGATGCTGAGGTCGGCGCCGAAGGCCCTGAGCATCCGCTCGCTGTGGTCGCGGGAGCGGGCCGGCTCGATCACGGTGGTGGGGCCGCTGGCGGTGAGGGCGGCCAGCAGGATCGCCGATTTCACCTGGGCCGAGGCGATCGGCGTGCCGATCACGGTGCCGTGCAGCGGATGGCCTTCGATCGCCAGGGGGGCCAGGGTGCCCCCGGCGCGCCCGTGGACCCTGGCCCCCATCGCCGCCAGGGGCTGGCCCACCCGCCCCATCGGCCGCCGCCGCAGGGACCCGTCGCCGCTGAGCACGAAGTGACGGCCGCTGCGGCCGGCCAGTAGGCCCAGCAGCAGCCGCATGGTGGTGCCGGAGTTGCCGCAATCCAGCACGGCGTCAGGCTCCCTGAGCCCATCGAGGCCCACCCCCTGCACCCGCACAGGCAGACCCGCTTCGATCGGGCTCACGGCCACCCCCATCGCCCGCAGGCAGGCGGCGGTGCTGAGCGGATCCTCAGCCGGCAGCAGGCCGTCGATCTCGGTGGCGCCGATGGCGATGGCGCCGAACAGCAGGGCCCGGTGGGAGATTGACTTGTCGCCGGGAACCCGCACAGTGCCCCGCAGGCTGCGCAAACCGTTGCTTCCCAGACGGCGCGGCTTGGGGAGAGCGCTGCTGGCTGCAACGGCCATGGATGCGGCTCGGAAGTGGTGGGAGCCTAAATCTCGGGTCGCTCCGAGCCGAACAGGCGGTCGCCCGCATCGCCGAGGCCTGGCACGATCCGGAAGGCCCCATCCAGGTCGGCGTCGATGCAGGCGGTGTACACGGTGAGCTGGGGGAACCGTTCAGCGAGGCGCTGCAGGCCGGGGCTGGCCGCCAGGGCGGTGATCACCCGCAGGCGGTCGCCGCCCACGCCCCGCTGCTCCAGCCGCTCCAGCACCTGGATCAGGCTGCCCGCCGTCGCCAGCATCGGATCGAACACCAGCACACCCACCTGGGCGCCGATCGTGGCTGGCAGGGTGTCGAGGTAGCAATCGGCCAGGCCGGTGGCTTCATCGCGCCGCAGGCCCAGGTGGGCCACCCGGGCGGTGGGCAGCACGCTCTGGGCGCCCTGCCACAGGCCCAGGCCCGCCCGCAGGATCGGCACCGCCAGCAGGGGCACGTCCCCATCCACCACCGTTCCCTCGCAGGGGGCCAGGGGGGTCTGCACCGTGACCGGCCGGTGCGGCAGCCAGTCGCGCACGGCCTCGTAGGTGAGCCAGCGGCCCAGCTCGGCCATGGCGCTGGCGAACAGGGCCGGCGGGGTGGCCTGATCCCGCAGCACCGTGAGCCAGTGGGCGATCAGGGGATGGGGCGGCACCACCACCCGCAGCGACATGCTCATGCTGAAACGCGCCCGGGCCTGGCCCTGCCATAACTTGAAGGCCCAAGCTACGGCTGTGCCTGTGTTCTCCCCTCTCAAACGCGGCCTCGCCGCCCTGGGGCGGCTGTTGGGGCTCGCCGCCCTGGCCCTGGCCGTCACGGCGGTCGCCCTGGTGGCACCGCAGCCTCCGGCCGCCTGGGCGATCATGGCGCCGGAGCTGCGCGGCCAGCGGGCCCTGCAGGATCTCCAGCCCGACATGCACGGCCTTGATCTCAAGCAGCAGGAGTTCCTCAAGGCCCCGATGCAGGGCTTCGATCTCAGCGGTGCCGACCTGCGCGGCGCCGTGTTCAACTCCAGCGACCTGCGCGAAACCAACCTCCAGGGCGCCAACCTCGAAGACGTGGTGGCCTTCGCCACCCGCTTCGATCGCGCCGACCTGAGCGGCGCGGTGTTGCGCAACGCCATGCTGATGCAGAGCCGCTTCACCGATGCGGTGATCGAGGGGGCCGACTTCAGCGAAGCGGTGCTTGACCTTTCGCAACAACGGGCCCTCTGTGTGCGGGCCAGCGGTGTGAACCCCAGCACCGGGACCGCCACGGCCGAGAGCCTCGGTTGCCGGTAGATTCACGGCCCGGTTCCCCGGGGGAGCAGTCCGGGGAAGAAAGGGGGAAAGTCCGGTGTGAATCCGGCGCTGTCCCGCAGCTGTGAAGATCCGGCCCCGGTGCAAACCGACCTCTGGATCCAGTCAGAACACCCGCCGGATGCCCCCTCCAAACCCGGCGCGGACCGGTCTCCCCCAATGATTTTTCTGTTTCGGCTCACGGCGGCGGCCCTGGCCCTGCTGCTTGTGCCCCTGCTGGCCGCTCCGGCGGAGGCACATCACCTGATGGGACTGTTCCACATCAAGGCCGGCCCCCTCGGCGGCTTCCTCAGTGGCCTGGGCCACCCCCTTCTCGGCCCCGACCATCTGCTGTTCTTGCTTTCGCTGGGGCTGGTCGGCCTGCAACAACCCAGCCGCTGGCTGCTCGGTCTGCTGGCCGTCGGGCTCGGCGCCAGTGGCGCTGGCCTGCTGCTCCCCAACCTGCCGGGGGCTGAGCTGCTGGTGGCGCTCTCCCTGGTGGCCCTGGGCCTGGTGGTGATCGGCCGCTGGCCCCGCTGGGTGCTGCTGCCGGCGATCGCCCTGCATGGCTACGTGCTCAGCGACGCGGTGATCGGCTGGGAGTCCACCGCGATCGGCTTCTACCTGCTCGGCTTGCTGATCAGCCAGGCAACCCTGCTCCTGGCCGCCATCACCCTGGTTCGCCCCTGGGCCAGCCGGCTCAGCTCCAGCGGTGTGAAGTTGGTGGCGGGCATCCTGATCGGCATCGGCGCCACGTTCGCCTGGACCACCCTGGTGCCCTGACCATGGCCCCTGCAACCCAGCGGCGCCTGCCGGTCACCGTGGTGACCGGCTTTCTGGGCGCCGGCAAGACCACCCTGCTGCGTCACCTGCTCCTCCACAGCGGGCGGCGGCTGGCTGTGATCGTCAATGAGTTCGGTGAGGTGGGCATCGATGGCGCCCTGCTGCGCGATTGCGGCTTCTGCCCCGAGGAGGAGCTCGAGGGCCGCTTGGTGGAGCTGGCCAACGGCTGCCTCTGCTGCACCGTCCAGGACGACTTCCTGCCGACCATGCAGACCCTGCTGGCCGCTGCGGATCGGCTCGATGGGATCGTGGTGGAAACCAGCGGCCTGGCCCTGCCCGAACCGCTCGTGCAGGCCTTCGCCTGGCCCGAGATCCGCAGCCGCACCCGCGTCCATGGGGTGGTGGCGGTGGTCGATGGCGAAGCGGTGGCCCAGGGAAGCGTGGTGGGCGATCCCGCTTCCCTGGAGCGCCAACGGGCCGCCGACCCCAGCCTCGACCACTTCGATGACCTTGAGGAGCTCTTCGACGAGCAGCTTGAAGCGGCCGATCTGGTGCTGGTCAGCCGGGCCGACCGGCTCGACGCCGGCCAGTGGGAGGTGGTGCGCGGGCGCATCGAGCGGGCCTGCCGGCCGGGCACCCAGCTGCTGCCCATCGAGCAGGGCCGCATCTCCCCCGACCTGCTGCTCGGCCTGCAACGCTCCGAGGGCCCTGGCGGGGATGGCAACCCCACCGACGACCACGACCACAGCCATGACCACAGCCATGTGCCCATGCAGTCGGTGGCGGTGCGGCTGGAGGGCGACTTCGATCGGAGCCGGCTGGAGGCCGTGCTGCGCGAGCAGATCGAGCGGCAGGCCATCCTGCGGCTCAAGGGCTGGTTGCAACAACCCGGCAAGAGCCGGCCGCTGCAGATCCAGGCGGTGGGCCTACGGCTGGATTGCTGGTATGAGGCCCAACCAGAGCAGGTCGGTGGCGGGGCCCGGCCAGCCGCAGCTGGCCTTGAGCTGGTGGCCCTGGGGATGAGGCTGGACCGGGCCGAGCTGGAGGCCGCCCTGGGATCCACGCTGGCGGTACAAACCGGGGTGGCTCAAACGGTGGCTCAGTCGAGGGGGAACTGACCCAGGGCGCAGACCTCACCCCAGCAAAGGGCCTGCTCCTCGGTCCAGCGGCTGGGGACGGGGCTCCAGCGACCGGAGGGCGGCCGCTGCATTTCCACCTTGCCGGTGCCATCATGGCGGAAATCGATCTGCTGGCCCGGCAGCTCCAGGCTCCAGCGCTGCCCCACCGCCTCGATCCGCATCACGCAGGCCTGCCAGGGCCCCGGAGCAAAGCGGCAGCGCAAGGGGATCCGTTGCACCTGGGCCACCGCCACGCCGACACCAACACCGCCGCCGCCGCTGACGCCAACCATCAGACCGATGAGCAGCGCGTTGCCGGCACGCCACAGCCATTCCCGAGCGGCTTCCGGGGCACCTGAGCGAACCACTGCCTGCCGCGCTGCCCGAACCATCGCCGGAACCCCCGCTCTCCCACCTCTTCAAGCTGCTCCGGCGACTCCGGTGCGGCTGGCCGGGCTGGCAAGATTTAACAACCGCGACGCACCGCCCGTGCCCCGCTTCCACGCCCGCGTCCTGGTTCGCCTGAGGCCCTCGGTGCTCGATCCCGCCGGCGAGGCAAGCATGGCCGCTGCCAAACGGCTGGGGGTGGAAGGGCTCGCCAGCCTGCGGATCGGCAAGGCCATCGAGCTGGAGATCGAGGCCCCGGATGCGGACGCGGCGCGCTCCAGGCTGGAGCTGCTCAGCGAACGGCTGCTCGCCAATCCGGTGATCGAAAACTGGACCCTGGAGATGTTGGACCCCGCCACCTCCACGGCGCCATGACGATCGGTGTGGCCGTCTTCCCCGGCTCGAACTGCGACCGGGACGTGAAATGGGCCGCCGAAGGCTGCCTGGGCATCCCCACCCGCTTTCTCTGGCATGAGGAGCGGGATCTGGCCGGTGTTGACGCCGTGGTGTTGCCGGGAGGCTTCAGCTACGGGGATTACCTGCGCTGCGGGGCCCTGGCCCGCTTCTCGCCGTTGCTGGAGGAGGTGGTGGCCTTCGCTGCGCGGGGCGGGCCGGTGCTGGGCATCTGCAACGGATTCCAGGTGCTCACCGAACTGGGCCTGCTGCCTGGAGCCCTCACCCGCAACCGCCACCTTCACTTTCTCTGCGAGCCGGCTGAACTGACGGTGCAGCCAGGCACCTGCCGCTGGCTAGGCGGCTACGGGGCCGGGGAAACGATCAGCCTGCCGATCGCCCATGGTGAAGGGCGCTACCAGGTGGATGACGTCACGCTCCACCGCCTCGAACAGGAGGGGCTGGTGGCCTTGCGTTACCGGCGCAACCCGAACGGCTCGGTGGGCGATGTGGCCGGACTCAGCAACCCCACCGGCAACGTGCTGGGGCTGATGCCCCATCCCGAGCGGGCCTGTGACCCGCTCACCGGCGGCCTCGATGGCCGCCGGCTGCTGGCCAGCCTGCTCGGCTGATCTCAGCCGAGGGCGGAGAAGAACTCCTTGCTGCCGACCGGATCAGGCTTCATGGTCTGCTCGCCCGGCGTCCAGTTGGCGGGGCACACCTCATCGGGGTGGGCCAGGGTGTACTGGAAGGCCTGCAGAACCCGCAGGGTTTCATCGACGTTGCGGCCCACCGAGAGGTTGTTGATCGTGGCGTGCTGCACGATGCCCTCGGGATCGATGATGAACAGGCCACGGAGGGCGACGCCTGCCTCCGGGTCAAGCACGTTGTAATCGGCGGCGATCGTTTTCTTGAGATCGGCCACCAGGGGGTAGGCGATGTCACCGAGGCCGCCCTGGTTGCGGTCGGTCTGGATCCAGGCCAGGTGGCTGAACTGGCTGTCGACCGAAACGCCGAGGATTTCGGTGTTGAGGCTGCTGAAATCGGCGTAGCGGTCGCTGAAGGCGGTGATTTCCGTCGGGCAGACGAAGGTGAAATCCAGGGGGTAGAAGAACAGCACCACGAACTTGCCGCGGTACTGGGAGAGGGTCACCTCCTTGAATTCCTGATCGACCACGGCGGTGGCGGTGAAGTCCGGGGCCTGCTGACCAACGCGAAGGGAAGCGCTGACGGTCATAGCGTTGCGAGTGGGGAAGGGGGACAGCTGGGGAGAGAAAGCCGAACTCGGACCGACTTCCACTTACAGCTGATCACAAGTTATCACGGATTCCGGCCTGAAGTCCGGGTCCTAGGCTCAAGGCTCGATAGAAAACTGACCCCATCAATGCCCTGGGATCCGGCCCTGCTTCGCAAGTTCAACGCCACGGGCCATTTCCGCCTGCTCAACCAGTTGCGCAGTGAGATCAAGGCCCATCCCCTTCCCCGCCAGAAGGGCGCCCTTCAAGACGATGGCCGCGACGGAGCCGGCACCGGTCCAATCCAGTTGCGTCCCCAGCCAATGGGCTACAGCCGATCGCGTCGCTCCGGTGGTTATGGAGCACCTGCGGCCGCCTCGGCCGGGTTCAGCCAAGCCCTCGACAACGGCGGCGAAGGCTCGTCGATGAGCTTCCGGGACCGGCTGAACGCCATCGAGATGCGCTGATCGAGCTGCGCTGAGGTCCATCGGCCCAACCCGCCCAAGCCTGACCTCACCCCCAGCCAGCCATGACCTTCCGCAAGACCGCTTCGATCGGCCTGCTGGCCCAGGCGAGCCGATCTCCGTGGCGGCCGATCGGCTCGCCTGGGGAGATCTGGCCGTGTTCATCACCTCGGCCATCGCGATCCTGCCGGTCGCCATCTGGCTGAGCACCGCCACCGAAGAGCTGTCACTGTCGCTGGGCCCCTCGGTCGGCGCCCTGCTGAACGCCGTGTTCAGCAATGCCACCGAACTGATCATCGCGGTCGTGGCCCTGCGGGCCGGGCTGGTGGACATCGTCAAGGCCAGCATCACCGGCACGGTGATGGCCAACCTGCTGCTGGCCCTGGGGCTGTCGATGCTGGCCGGTGGTGTCGGCCGCCGTGAACAGGCATTCCAGCCCGTGGTGGCCCGGGTCAACGGATCTGCCATGACCCTGGCCCTGCTGGCAATCCTGATTCCGAGCGCGTCGGTTCTATCGGCCGGCCGCACGGCGGCCATCACCCAGGGGTTCTCCACCTTCGTCGCCTGGGTGCTGCTGCTGGTCTACGGGCTCACCCTGCTGTTCTCGCTGCGCACCCACTGCTCCCTCTACGAGGTGGCAGAGGCGGACCTGGCCGAGCAGACGGAGGCCCATCCCGGCCAGAGGCCCGCCGCGCTCCCCTGGCTGCTCGTGTTGCTGGCGGCCACGGCGGCCCTCGCCTACGAGTCGGAACTGTTCGTCGGGGTGGTCGAGACGGTGACCGAGGGCTTCGGTCTCTCGGCCCTGTTCACCGGCGTGGTGCTGTTGCCCCTGCTGGGGGGCACCGCCGAGTACATCACCGCCGTGTCGCTGGCCCGGAAGGACAAGATGGATCTGGCGGTATCGGTGGTGCTCGGCTCCACCCTGCTGGTGGTGCCGGTGCTGGTGCTGATCGGTCCCCTGCTCGGCCATCCCCTCGATCTGAGCTTCGACGTCTACGAGCTGGTGGCGGTGATCACCGCGGTGATGATCAGCAACCTGGGTGACCCTCGACGGCCGCTCAGACTGGCTCGAAGGGGTGTTGCTGCTGGCCGCCTACCTGATCGTGGCGACAGGGTTCTATTTCCAGGCAGGCTGGGCTGCAAAGCCTTCAACTGTAGTAAAAGCCGCCATCGTGATCGGCTCGGCTCACCGTGCTGCAATGCCGACCGATTCGCCACAGCGCCTGATGGATCGTGGTGGGATCGCGTCTGACATGGTTTGGGAAAGCCTGGCGGATCCGTCCCCCCCCGTCCGTGACAGGGCTTGAGGGCGTCGCGGTACCGGGCCACATTCTTGGCTGGCCCTGAGATTCATGCTTGCGGATGCAGTGCCACCTTGAACAGCTCGTCCTGGGTGGTGACGATGTTCTTGGTTTCTGAGCTGTCCTTGGCCTCCTGCAAAGCCAGGGTGTCGATCAGGATGGCTTGATTCGGGATCGACGCTGCCCGGCCTTTGAGCTCGGCCAAGCCCAAGGCCCTGCTGCATTGCCGCTACCAACGCCAGCTGTTTCCCGACCAGCGCTGGTGGGACGTCTGGCAGCACCTGCTGGGCAGCGGCGACCGTGATGCGGCAGCGCGGCCCATGGTCGAGGCCTTGTACGTGGCCCCGTTTGAGCTGGTGCTCGCCTTCCTCGAGCAGGCCCATAACCGCCAAAACCTGGCCCTCTCTGGCCTACAGCAGCGCTTCCGCATACCGCCTAGCCGCAGCGCTCTGACTGATCCCGTCATTCCCCGACACCTGCTGGCCTCCTATGACAGCCTCCTCCCTGGTGCCCCGCTCAGCAGCTGTGGAAGCGGCGCTGCCGCTGCTGCTCAAACAGCTCAAACTCGCTCGCTTTCGCAGCCACTGGCAGCCGCTCGCTCAGCAGGCTGAGACGGAGGGCTGGAGCCCCTGCCAGTTCCTCCATGCCCTCTGCGAGCAGGAGTGTGACCACCGTCTGGTGGCACGGCGCCAACGGCTGCTGCGCGATGCCCACCTGCCCTGGCAGAAGGGCCTTGACGGGTTTGATCAGCAGCAGATCGAGGCCAAGCACTGCCTGCAGTCATGGAAAAAGGATCGGCAGTGGCCGACCTCTTGCAAAAACTGACCTCCTAACTTGGCAGCTTTGCCAAGTTAGGAGGTCATAACGGCATCAGCACATCCCCGCGATGGGGGACCGGCGGCGGCGCCTGCCCCTTGCGCGCCCGGGGCAGCCAGACGGCGAGGCCAAGGCCGGCCAGCTCGAGCACTAACAGATGCCCAGCCAGCAGCGCCACGGCCATGGCAGCAACCGCCAGAATGTGCTCCAGCAGGCCGATCACGTCGTCGCCATTGGCCGTGCCGAGGCACCACAACATCACCGAGGCGGAAACCAGCACCAGGGTGAGCCAGATGGGCATGGGAAAAGGAGTGAAAGAAAAACGAAACACCATTCTGGTGGATGGACCCACCTGCCATGTGTTCAGTAAGAACATCACGACAAGCGGATTCCCCGGAAGAACCAGACGTACGAACGAACACCGGATAGATCGTGCCTAGCCACGATCTATCCGGTATTGGACAAGCCCGGCTGCGCGTTTGACACGCTCTCTATGGTAGATACATCCGCCCAGTCGTCAGCCCTGATTCAGACTTTTTGCCAGAGAGAACGGCTGGCTGAGCTGCTCCAAGCTGTTGCTACGGATCTGCAGACAGTGTACGCCCACAGCAAAGCACCGCCTGCTCATCCTGTTGCTGATTGTAGTGCATCAAGTCTAAAGTCGATGCCAGCATGCTATTGGCCTATTGATAGGATCTCCGGCATTCGCTATGGTCAGCACGATCGATGCTCATCCAGGAGGAGCCTGCTGGCAATGATCATGATTGGATTTCCGCAATGCTGATAGAGAACTGGAGATCGCTCCAGTGCTGATGTTGGCTGCGGCACCACGACTGAGCTTCCTAGGCAATCAAGAATTGGTTAGCCGAAATGCCACAGCAGTTTGCTGCGAGCATCTGTATGCATGGAAAGGAATATCTCTACCATCACAGCCATAAAACAGCCTTTCAGAAGGAGGGGCTTGAGGGTCCGCTATTCGATGGAGCAGATTTTGCCAGGAATCTCGAAAGTGCCTTTTAGGAGATACAGATAAGTTGCATAAATAAGGCAAGCTCGGCCTAGGGAATGGCTCGAGTCTCACTTGCCTTGGATTGACAGTTATTGAGATGCAGATATGGATTCAGCTAAAGGCGCAGGACAGTGCTCCAGTGGCTGCAATACCCACGGTGACTTTATTGCTGGCTGTTGTGGAGGTATCGGTGAGGCATCGGATTCCAGATGCACCGGCGGTGAATGTGGCAACCACGGTGCCAGCAGCATTACTTGGACAAGTAACCACAGAGTTGCCGGCGCTGGTCGGTGCGACACCGATGCCACCGGATGCAACAAATGTGGCGCACTCCTTGCCGAGGCCAAGGGCTTCTCCAACCCGGGCTCCAGCCTCAGCGGCGTTGCGAGCCTGCAAATAGAGGGGTAGCGCCACTGCAGAAAGAATGCCGACGATGGCCACAACGATCATCAGCTCCACCAGGGTGAAGCCTCTGGTCATGGCCTTGCGTTCCCCCAGTTTGTGGAGCAGTTCAAGCTGAGTCTTGGTGTTCATGGTGATGTCCCAAAAGAGAAAAGCGTTTCTAGCTTATGACTCAAATGTGCTCAGCCGCCTGCTTCGTGGACCACTGGAGCGGTGCTGATCGATGCCTGAAGAAAGGGCTAAGCCCCTTGCTCAGCAAGCGTTCTGAACCTGTTGGCACCGCGCGATTCATTCGCTCTACACCTGTTCAAAATGCTTTTTACGCCCCTGCCCATGCTGAATCCATCAACATCTCAGTTCTCTCTCACCAATGGTTTGGTTTTGATTCACGTCACCATTCAGGGTCGGGATGCGCCGCCGCGCGTATGCACCCCTGAGCGCTCAACGCTGAGCGGGCAAAGAAACAGTGCTGCCCTTGCTGCTGAACTCAGGGATCCGGCAGCAGTCATGGCATCACACCGCCGCGGTGGTGGGCGATCCAGGCCTGCTCCAGAAACTCCCAGACATCGCGGTCCTGTTGCCGCAGGGTGGTGGTGCCACTGGACAAACAGCTGCTGCTGCAGGTCCAGCAGCTCCGCTCCGAATTCGGCGCTGGAGCCCTGTCGCTCAGCGATGGCGGTGCGCTGCAAGGGCAGCCGCGTCGGCAAGCCAACCGACGAGACCCGTTACTAAGACTCGAGTTTGCGCAGCAACGCCAAGGCCTTGCGGCAGCACATTCGTGACCGCTGGTCGTACCGCTTCGAGGAAGCCTGGCGGCTACGAAAACTCCTGTCACGGGCCCCGCGATACCCAGTTGCGGGAAGACGCCCATCGCTACCGCGAGGAGAACGACGTTCAGATCCTGGCCACGCTCAGGAGCATGGCGTAGGCCTTGCCTTCTGCGCAGCAGTTGAATGCGCTGCGGCTGGATGGGTTCTGGTCCATCGCTGAGGCCCTCGCCACCCTCTCGAACGACATCAAGGTCCTGCTGCGGCTGCTGGGCTGGCGAGACACGGCCGGAGACTCGGCACAGTGCTTACAGGTCCAGGAAACCTTGATGGCCCTTCTTGATGGCCATTTGGAAACATTGGGAATGCCCCCCCCCCCCCCACGCTTGCCTTAGTCAGAACTTGACATAAGATAAAACGGTTTGGGGCTCGGAAACATTTTCGGCTTATTGAAATGGAGATACGCCAAGAGATGCACACTTCTTCTCTATGTTTTCTCCTGAGTGCACCATCAGCAAAAGCGATATTTAACTTCACTCCAACGAAACCTTGCTCGGCTTGCACTCTGCTGGAGTTGAGAAACCAGTGATCCCTCAATTCCACATCATCAATCGACATCTATCGGTTTGGTGTTTCCCATCAGATCCCCTATCGATATTCTGAACATGGACAAGTCCACCCAACAGGACGAGACCAATCAGACGATTGAGTCTGTCTATGCTTTCTCAAAGGTTCTGCGAAGGACTCCCGAGCTTGCCAAGCAGGTCCATGCCGCGTCGAATCCCCAAGAGATCGTCGAGATTGCCAAGTCCATCGGCATCGACCTTTCCATCCCCATGCTTCGGCGCGTTTCAGGTCAGCTGTCAGCTCCCTATTGGCCTTGGGACAACCAAACGTCCGAGCTTCGACGCAAGTTCTTTGAGGGCGTCGCCGATGGGGGCAGGGGAACTTGAACCCCACAGCCTTGCGGCCCGCGGATTTAAAGTCCGCTCGGAAGGCTTGCAATCACTAGGTTCGTCCCCAGAAGCGTGACTAGTCCATGCCTAGCGATGTCCACAATGTGCCACAGTTGTCACGATCCGGCTGGTCTTGGATAGGCAGAGAACCATCGAATCTCAGAGCCATGTCCCGAGCCTTAGGGTCTTGGTCAAACGAAACAACTCGACGTGGCTCGCCCATTCTGATCAAGCTGCAAGCCCATGCAAAGGCTAGGGCACATCGATGCTGTTTCAGAATAGCTCCAATCCAAGTCGTATCAACTTCCCGCCTTGGCTAAGGCAAATTCTGCCCTCATTATGCAGCTGAAATGCGGGCCTTTTCATTCAATCGGTCAGCCAAGAGCAATTGATCAGCCCGCTGGTCAAGGCCGGCATCCTGGAGCGCAGATTTTCAGCGGCTCCAACCCATCCAGAACATGGCTCATCGCCCCATCGCCACCCAAGGATTCCTCCTGGCGCCAACCTTGGGCTGAATCACTTCACCCCCGCCCTGAAAACCCAGTCCCTGCGCCAGGGCCCTCTTTGCTTCGGCCGGACCTGCTGGCGCTGAACCATCACCAGCAATGGCCTCAGTCCTCCCCGGCGTGGTAACTGCTGCGCACGAGTGGGCCGCTGCGCACCTGGGTGAAGCCCATCCGCTGAGCCGCCTCGGCGAGCCGTTCGAATTCCGCCGGCTCCCAGTAACGGTGCACTGGCAGGTGGGCCAGCGAGGGGCGCAGATATTGCCCCAGGGTGACCCGCTGGCAGCCGGCCTCCCGAAGATCCTCCAGGGCCTCGATCACCTCCCCGGGCGTTTCGCCAAGGCCGAGCATCAGGCCTGATTTGGTCGGGATGGCGGGTGCCAGCTGGCGGGCGGCGGCCAGCAGGCCGAGCGAGCGGGCGTAGGTGGCCCCGCGGCGCACCTCCCCCTGGAGGCGCCGCACCGTTTCGAGGTTGTGGTTGAAGCACACTGGCTTTGCCGCCAGCACGGCCAGCAGCCGCTGCCGTTGGGCTGCCACGCCCTCGGCTTCGCTGTGGTGGCCACCCCAGAAATCAGGCGTAAGCACCTCGATGGCGACCAGGGGGTTGCGGTCTCGGATCGCCGCCATCGTGCCGGTGAACAGACCGGCACCGTGGTCGGCCAGGTCGTCGCGGGCGACGGCGGTGAGCACCACGTAGCGAAGCCCGAGCGCCTGCACCGCTTCGGCCACCCGCTCGGCCTCATCGGCATCGAAGGGCACCGGCGCCTGGCCCTTCTCCACCTGACAGAAGGCGCAGCTGCGGGTGCAGATCGGCCCCCCCAGCAGAAAGGTGGCGGTGCCGGCCGCGTAGCACTCGCCGCGGTTGGGGCAGCGGCCCTCCTCGCAGATCGTGTGCAGCCGCTGCTGCTTCACCACCCCTTGGACCGCCTCCAGCTCCGAGGCGTTCCCCACCGGCCGCCGCAGCCACTCCGGCAGGCGCTCGGTGGGGGCGATGGCGCTGTAGCGGCTGGTGGCGCGCCCTGGCGGCTGGGATCCTGGCTTGCCGATGCGTGAGTCCATTGGTCCTGCCATGGCTGATCCGCTCATCGCTCGTCCATGCTCCGACGACCCTCAAGGGCCCGGGCCAGGGTGACCTCGTCGGCGTACTCCAGCTCGCTGCCCACCGGCAGTCCGTAGGCGATGCGGCTGACCGGCGAGAACGGCCGCAGCAGCCTTGCCAGGTACAGGCTGGTGGTGTCGCCCTCCACGCTGGGGGTCAGCGCTAGGATCACTTCGGTGATGCCCTCCCGGTCCACCCGCTCCACCAGGGGCTGCACATGCAGCAGCTCCGGCCCTACCCCGTCCATCGGCGAAATCAGCCCGCCCAGCACGTGATACGACCCCTTGTATTCGCGGGTGCGCTCCAGGGCCAGCAGGTCGCGGGAATCGGCCACCACACAGAGCTGGCCATTCTGGCGTTCGGTATTGAGGCAGATCTCGCAGAGCGGCTCAGCCGATAGGTGAAAACAGCGGCGGCACTGGCCCACCTGGCTGCGGGCCGCCAGCAGGGCGTCGGCGAAGCTGCGGATCTGCTCCTCCGGCTGGCGCAGCAGATGGAGGGCCAGCCGCTGGGCGGTGCGCGGCCCGATGCCGGGCAGCCGCTCGAACTGGTCGATCAGGCGGGCCAGGGGCCGGGTGAAGCCGCTCAGGGAACCGCTGCAACTGGCCGGAATCTAGGGACCGGCCTGGCGCGAGCGTTTGCTGACCCACACCGGCGACAATGGAGACAGCGCCATGGCGCCCGTCCTCCACACCTGTCAGACCGCGATGGTCCTTCGCGATTCCTTCTCCCTTCCCTCCAGGCTGCTGACCCGGCTGCTCGCCTTGGTGCTGGGCGCTCTTGCGATCGGTGGAGGTCTGGGCGGCTGCAGCGTCGCCGCCGCCGGTCTCAACCCCTTCCAGAGCCCCGATGGCCGCTACGCCTTTCTCTATCCCACCGGCTGGAGCCGGGTGGCGGTGACGGGCGGGCCCCAGGTGGTGTTTCACGATCTGATCAACAGTGACGAAACCCTCAGCCTGGTGATCTCCGCTGTGAACCCCACCAACGACCTGGCCGCGCTCGACGGTGCCCTGGCGGTGGGCGAGAAGCTCGGTCGCATCGTGATCGCCCCGGCAGGCAGTGGCCGCCAGGCGGAGCTGGTGGAAGCGGTGGAGCGCCAGGACGGCAGCCATACCTTCTACGACTTGGAGTACGCCGTGCATCTGGCTGATCGGGATCGCCACGAGCTCGCCACCGTGGTGGTCGACCGGGGACGCTTGTACACCCTCGCCGCCAGCACCAATGAGGACCGTTGGCCGAAGGTGCGAACCCTCTTTCATCAGGTGATCACCTCCTTCACCCTGCAGATCTGACGCTTGGCCGATGTGTGGGTGATCGGCGGCGGCCTGGCTGGCAGCCTGCTGGCCCTGGCCCTGGCCGAACGGGGTGCCCGGGTCCGCCTGCTGGACCCGGCTCCAGCCCAGGAAACTCTTGCCTCCTCCAGCGCCGTTGCCGTGGCCAGAGCCTCCGCCTTGAGCTACGGCGGCGTGCCCTGGTGGGCCGGACCGCCCGATGACCTCGGTGCCCTGATGGCCACCGCGCCGGCGTGTTGGCAGCGGCTCGAAGCGCGCCATGGTCCGCTCGGCTGGCGCCCCTGCGGGCTGCGGCTTCGCTGGGAGGGCGGCGAATCCCCCGCGGAGATCGCCTCCATCGAAGCCGCCCTGGCCGGCGTGCAGGCGCTGGCGGGGCGCCACCTGCCGGCAGCGGCTGTGTTGGAGCCTTCGAGCCGGGTTCCCCGCTCCGGTTCCCTGCGGCTGCCCTACGGCCGGGTGGATGGACGCTGCCTGGCGGCCGCGCTGCCGCTGGCCCTGGAGCGGGCCGGGGTAGAGCGCCAGCGGGCCCACGCCGGCCCCCTCCTGGCCGGGCCGCTTCCGGCGGATCAGGTGGTGCTGGCGGCCGGGGCCAGCTGCCGGTCGCTGCTGCCGGCCTTGCCAGAGCGGTTGCGGGTGAGCTGGGCCGGCTTGCTGGCCGTGGAGGATGCCGCCGCCTGCAGTCCCTTGCTCCCGGCTGAGCTGGCCGGTGGGGATGAGATCGTCATGCCGCTGCTTGGGCAACGCCAGGGGCTGGAGGCCCGCGCCGCCCAGCTCCAGGGGGAGGAATGGGTCGTGGATGCGGGCCTGGCGCCCTGGGGGAAGGGTTTGCTGCTGGGCCAGACCACCCTGGTGCGCGCCGGCCTGGCCAAGGGAGAACCTCCCGATCCCCTTCGGCTCGAAGCGGCCCTCCGCAACGCCCTGGCCGCCATCGACCCTCGGCTGGCGGAGGTGCGGGCGCCGTTCCACCAGGCCCCGGTGAGCTTCACCAGCCCCGGTGGCCCCTTGGTCGGTCCTGTGGCCGGCCGGCCGGGGCTGTGGGTGTTTGCCGGCTTCAGTGGCCCCTTTGCCCTAGTGCCGCCGCTGGCCCCCCTGCTGGCGGCGGCGATCGGCGGCGATCGCAACGCCCTCGCCCGCTTGCCGGGCTGCTGACAGCCCCGCCGAAACCCTGCATGCTGACCCCCATGGACGTTCCAATTCCCAGGAACTGGAAGGGGCTGACCCCCCGCCAGCAGGTGGGCTGCTGCCTGGGGGCGATGGGCGGTGCCGTGCTGCTCTGGGCCTGCTTCTGGGCGGTGCCCACCGAGGTGGTGGGCAAGGGGGTGCTGCTGCAGCCCGACAACGCCGGCCTGCTCGATGCCCGCGCCGGCGGCCAGGTGCGCCGCCTCCACGTGGCCGTGGGTGATCGGGTGCGGCGCGGGCAGGTGCTGATCACCTTTCACCTGCCGGTGCTGGAGAGGCAGCTGGAGCAGCAACGGGCCAACCTGCGCGAGCTGGAGCGCCAGGACGCCCAGCTCTCCGGGCGTGATCGGCTGCGGCTTGCCAGCGAGAAGCGGGCGATCGACACGGCCCTGGCGAAGCTGGCGGCGGATCGGGGCCGCTTCGCTCGCCTCAAGGGCACCTACTCCGAAAAGCTCACCAACCTTGACTGGCTGGCCCGCCGCGAGGTGGTCGCTCCGCTCTCGAATGAGGTGGTGACGGCCGAGCAGGGCCTGACATCCACCGGTGTGAGCCTCGACCAGGTGCGGATCGAGGAGACCCGTCTGCTCACCACCTACCAGCAGGTGAAGCTGAGCATCGAGACCGAAGCCCTGCAGCGCCGTTTCCGCATCGATGATCTGCGCCGCCAGTTGCGGGTCAGTGAGGCCCAGCTGGGCTTCGACGGCCGACTCCACGCCGACCGCGACGGGACGGTGCTCGACCTGCAGGTGATCCCCGGTCAGACCGTGGCCGTAGGCCAGCGGCTGGGAACGATCGGCCGTGATCCTGGCGGCGGCATGCTGCAGGCGATCGCCTACTTTTCCCCCGCCGATGCCCGCCGGCTCCGCGACGACCTGCCGGTGGAGGTGGTTCCCGACTGGAACCAGCGCGGCCGCTTCGGCGGCATCGTCGGCCGGGTGCGGCGGGTGAACGTGCTGCCCGCCACCGAAGCGGACATCTCCACCACGATCGGCAACCCCCAGCTCGCCAAAGCGCTGGTGGAAGGCGGTCCGGTGATGCGGGCGGACATCAGCCTGGAGCGCGACCCCGGCAGCACCGATGGCTACCGTTGGACCCTCTCGGAGGGCAGCCGCATCTTCCCGGTGCGGGAGGGGCTCACCACCGTCACCCATGCCTACGTGGAATGGCGCACGCCGCTCTCCTACGTGCTGCCGGGGCTGCGCAACCTCACCGGTGGCTTCCGCGGCTTTGGCCCCAACCCAGGAGCGGGGGGCGGCGGATGAGCCCACCTGGACCCCGCAACCA
Organism: Synechococcus sp. Tobar12-5m-g; assembly: GCF_024345415.1. Classification (GTDB taxonomy): domain Bacteria; phylum Cyanobacteriota; class Cyanobacteriia; order PCC-6307; family Cyanobiaceae; genus Regnicoccus. The sequence goes on from NZ_JAGQBB010000001.1 coordinate 23,572, forward strand.
GCCCCCAGGAGCGCCCTTGCTGCGGCGGGAGTTGCCCTGGCTGGTCGCCGAGGCGACCATCCTCGTGGTGCTACTCCATGCCAATGCACCGGAGCTTTGGTTCTGGCTGGTGGTGCTGGTGGTGCTGCTGGCCTACCGGGTCGAGCGCTGGCTCGCGGACGTCGATGGGCGAGCCCCCTGAGCAGCATCCATCATCGCCTCGGCGTGCAGCCCGATCATCCGGCTGCGGTGAATCCACAGCGCCTGCTGATCGATCGCCTCCTCGCCGCCCAGGCGACCGAGGTCGATCGCGGCCTGCCGCAACCCGTTCAGGCTGGCCTGGCCAGGGTTGTCTCCCTCCCGCCCGCCGTCGAACAGACCGGCCTCGAGCAGATCAGCGGCGTGCTCCAGAAGGGTTTCGCTGCTGTGCTTCAGCTCGATCGGCACCGACAGGCACAGTTGGCGCAGATCCCGCAGGCTGCTGAGCAGGGCTCCGCCGTGGAACAACTGCTGATCCCAGCTGCCTGAAAGGGCCCGGGCACCGAGGCTGGGGAGCAGTTCCTCACGGGCGAACGGGAGCAGATCGAGCAGCTGATCGCGCCCCCCCCGCAGGGCGCCCAACTGGGCTGGGGAAAGATCGGCCTGGCGCAGGGCCACAGCCAGCTCCCCACGCCAGCGCTCCAGGGCCAGTTCCAGGCGATGGCTGGCCCGCGCCGGCAGGATCCAGCGTGCCGCGAGCACCGCGATCAGCACCCCGGCCAGGGTTTCCAGGCTGCGCAGGCCGAGGTAGGCCGGCCAGTCGCTGCTGTGGTTCGCCACCGAGCCGGCCACCACATGACCGCCCACAATGAAGCCGCTGTTCAGGCCGAGCCCGTGGCCCAGCACCCTCACCAGGGTGAGCCCGAGGGTCGCGGCCGGCACCCCCGTCCACTGCAGCAGCCCCAGCAACAACAGACAGACGGCCGTTCCGCAGAGGGTGCCGACGATCCGCTCGCGCGCTGCTTTCTGCCCTTGGCCGATCGAGCCCTCCAAGCTCAACAGAACCGCCAGCACCATGAAAAGCCCCTCGGGCAGCCGGAACAGTTCGGCCAGCCCGGCGGTGAGGCTGAGCACCACGGCGTTGCGCACGGTCAGGCGGACGTTCATGCCGGCGCTGCTGCCATCGCGAACTCCACCGGCCGGGCCAGGGCCGCCAGGCTCCTGGCGAGGGCTTGCTGATCCAGCGCCAGACAGCGCTGGGCCAGCGCGCCGTCGGTGCCGGGCCGGGGGCCGTGGCGCAGCAGGGCCGCCGCGTGGATCACCGCCTGTTCCAGGTCCTGCAGCCGCCGCTCACCCTGCCGGGCGGACCAGGCGGCTGGGTCTTCCTCGGCGGTCTGCCGGGACAGCTCCCGGATCTTCCGAAAGTGCTCCACCAACTGGCGCTCCTGCCGCTGGGCGAGGGCGTCATCGGGCTGAAGATCCAGACCCCCCAGCAGCCCGAGCAGCTTCGCCTCCAGCTCGTCGAGCCGTTCCCGGTCGCCCCTGGGCCAGAACAGGTGCTCCACCGCCATGCCGATCGCCAACCCCAGCAGGTGCCAGAGCACCCGATGGAGCACATAAATGGGACCTGCCGCCGAATCCCCAGGAACCATCATCAGCAGGAGCACGGCTATAGAGCCATTGCTGCGGCTGCCACCGCTCAGCTTGCAGTGGGTTCCCAGCACCTGAACCAGCAGGTAGCCGATCCCGATCCAGACCCACCCCGGTCCAAGCAGCAGCAGGGCACAACCGATGGCACCGCCGAAGAGGGTGCCCACAATCCGCTCCCGCGCCAGGCGCCCTGAAAGCCGCTGGTCGGCAAGGTTGCTGCGGGCCACCCCATAGAGGCAATACCAGAGGTCGAGGCTGCTGGAACCCTTCCAGTGCATCGTGATCGCCGCGGCGATCAGGGCGGCGATCCCGGTGCGCAGGCTGCTGTGCCATTGCTCGGCGCTCAGCGGGCGGAATCCCATCGCGCCTTGTCCTCCATCGGCAGGGTGAGCGTCACCGCCGGCAATCCGCTCTCCCCGGGCATGGGCAGCAGCTCACGCAGCAGCTGGGCGTAGGTGATGTTCACCGCCACGGTGGCCTCGAGCCGCCCAACCAGACTGGCGATCAGGCGGTCCTGGGTGAGCGAGAGGGTCACTTCGCTTGAGAGGCCGCTCTGATAGCGCAGGCGGACGTCCCGGAAGGCCTCGAGGCTGGCGGCCACGCCCCGCCGGGCCGAGGCCAGCCGGGCCAGGCTGGCCCCATGGCTGAAGAAGGCCTGCTCCAGCCGCAGGCGGATGTCGTTGCGGGAGGCGGCGAAGCGCTGGGCCTCCGCCTCCTCCCGGCGGGCCAGGGCCCGCACCTCTGCGGCAGTCCGGCCACCGTCGAACAGGAGCCAGCGGACCGTGAGCGCCACCGACCAGTCGCTACCGTTGCTGTTCAGGATCGGGATCACGGTGGCGCCGCAGCAGTCGCCGCTGGCGTTCCATTGCTGGGTCTGGCTGCCCGTGGCCCCGGCGGCGGCAAACAGGCTCAGCCGCGGCAACAGCTCAGCCGCTTTGGCATCCTTCTCGTGGGCCAGGGCCTCCCGCATCGCCAGCACCGCCTCCAGTTCGGGGTTGCCCGCGTAGGCGGCCAGCAGGCTGGCCTCCAGATCGAGGGGCCAGCGCGGCTGGAGGACGATCGGATCGCTGGCGGTGGGCGTGAGGTTCGGCGGCAGGTTGAGCAGCAGGGCCAGGCGGCGGCGGGCGATCGCCTGGTCCGCCTGTGCCTGGATCAGCAGTTCCTCGCCGTCGGCTTCGATCGCCCGGCGCCGCAGCAGATCGAGCCGGGGCACGAGCCCCGCCTGCTTGAGCGCGAGAACGTCGTTGAGGATCACCAGGTCGTTGCGCAGGTCGGCCTCCCGGATCCGCACCAGCTGATCGGCCCGCTGCAGGCCGTAGTAGGCCTCGCTCACCTCCAGTTGCCGCTGGCGCAGGGCATTGGCATAGGACTGACGGGCTCGGCGCAGCCGGGCCCGGGCCGCCTGGATCCCAGGAGTGCGGGCGAAATCCAGCAGGGCCAGCTCCAGTTCCAGTCCTCCAGCCACCGAGCGCACCCCCTGGCTGAGCCGGGCGGTGCCTCCACTGGGTACAAAAAAAGGTCCGGCGGTGGTCGAGCCGTCAGCGGCCCGCAGGCCGTTGGGGCTGAAGTTGGGCCCGAAGCCCAACCCGTCATTCCCCCGGGGCACCCCATAGCGCGTGCCGTTCTGATCGTAGCCAAGGCCCCCCACGGCGGCAATCCGGGGCCAGTAGGCGCCCAGTTGCGCCTGCACTGCCGCCAGCTCGGCGGCCACCTCCAGCCGCCGGGCCTCCAGGAGTGGACCCTGGGCCAGGGCGATCAGGATCGCCTGCTCGAGGCTGAAGCCCTGGCTGCGGCCGTCCCGCAACTGTGGCGCCGTGGGAATGGCCAGCGGGGGCGGGGCTTCCAGCCTGACCGGGGGAGTGGAGCTGGAGTCCAATGCCGCCGGTGGCGGAGCGGGTGCTTCGGCGGGCAGCCACTGGTCGAGCCAAAGCAACTCCTGGTCGAGCTGCTTCCAGGAGCGCTCCAGCTGGTTGGTGCCGGAGGTCCTCCCCCCAGCGGCGGCGGAGGGTGCCAGGGCGATCAGCCAGGACAGTGAGGCAGCGCCGAAGAGGATGGCCAGCCTTTGGAGGTTGCCCCGCATCGCTTCGGCCCTTGTCAGCCAGAGCATCGTTTGCAGGGACATCACCGATCCGTCCCTAGGGTCCCCGACCGGACGAGGCCCGTCAACGGGCGGCACCGGACTGTTCACCACCCTGGCCCGCTTTGCTCCCGTCGATGACGACCCGAGTTCCCCGCGATCCATCCTTCGGGCGTGGTGCCGTCCTGCCCCGCGATCAGTTTCCTGGCTCGCGATGGTGAAGGTTGATCCCACTCTCGTGGTGGATCTCCCAGCTGGTTGGCGTTGGAGCGGCCATGCACCCAGCCTGAGGATCGATGGACCGCCTAGGCAGGGTCAGAACAGGAAACGGTAACGGCTGTCCTTGGCCCCGTCGCCGCTTGCGGAGGAATCGGTGCTCACGGCTGGCCAGTCGGCTTCCCAGTAGCTGACCCCATTCTGATCGAAGGGGCGACCGCCGATCTGATGGATGCTCAAGGTGGTGGCAGCCATGGCAGTGATCAGTCCGCCAATCTGCATCGGACCGAGGTCCGTCTTGACGTCACTGCCGGCCGCCGCCAGCAGACTCGGCAGACGCACCAGATGTTCCGGTCGAATCAGTTTGGTGAAAAGGGCATTGAGCACAAGCTTCTGGCGATCAATGCGGCCAATGTCGCCCATTTCATCGTGCCGCCAGCGCAGGAATCCCTCCAGGTCACGGCCCTTGAGAGTCTGAAGGCCAGGCTGGAGATCGATGGAGAGCCCCTGGCTGTTGTCCACGTAGTACATCCGCTTGGGCACGTTCACCTCAACGCCGCCCAGCACATCGCCCATGCGGCGGATGGCCCCCAGATTGATCAGCAGGTGATGGCCGATCGGACGGCCGAGCCGATGACTGAGCTCTTCCTTGACGGCATCGGCGCCCCCATAGGCATAGAGGGCATTCGCCTTGAGAGGCCCGAAACGCGGCGAGTTGATGTAGGTGTCGCGGGGGACCTGGGTGATCGTGGTGTGGCCGTTGGCGACCCGCAGGGTGAGCATCACATCGGTGTTGCCTCCGCCGACGTCGGAGCCCAGCACCAGAAGGTCTTGATCGGTGTCGACCCAGGCGCTGAACGGATTGGTGATCGACTTGGCATCCATCACCAGGCCAGACCTGAGCAGGCCGGCGAGGGGGCCAGCCAGCATCAGGCCGCCGCTGAGGCCCATCACCATGGCGAAAAGGACGGCCCAGGGACTGGATTTGGACCGTTTTGGACTGACTCTCAATGTCGCCGGAGCTGTCGAGGGAGGTTGAACAGGAACGGAGCCCTCCGGGACTGCTGCATCGCGGAAGACTTCATCTTGAAATCCTATTTCACCTGCCCCGAGCCTCCCGCTGGCGTCCCTTCGCGCCAGTCCAGTTCAAGATCTGGAGGCCGCAGGTTTTAGATCCAGGGGATTCAGGTCCAGGTGGCGCCCGGGATTCCCCCGCCCCGGCGACCGCTCACCAGGCGCCGCGCCTGGTCCAGGGCGGGCTCCAGGTCTTTGGAGCTGAAGGGAGGCAGGGCTTGCTTCCTAAGCCAGGCGCCCCAGTGGAACTCCATGAACGGCACGGCTGGCTGGGGGCGGATCAAACCTTCCTGCTTCAGCTTCCACACCAGGCTCCGGTAGGGATCGTCCTGCAGCTCGACGAGGCTGTGGGGCAGTCGTTCCGGCGGATAGGGACCGTTGCCGTCCCCGTCCAGCAGGTAGAGCCAGCCACGCCGATTCAGTTCCTCCAGGCAATGGGTCTGGCTGGCTCCCTCCAGCGCCAGCACCACCGCGCAAAAAACTGTGGTCTGGGGGTCAACGTCGAGCAGGGCCCGCAGGCGGTGGTGCCGGTCGATCATCCAGGCCTCCCCAGCACTGCTCAGGGCGATCGGTACGGGGCGGTTCCGGAGGTAGCGGCGCCGGCTCTGGGGCGATTCCAGTCGGAAATCGCTGGTCCGCGCCTTCACTTCCGCCAGTCCAAGGCAGAGCTGGGTCGGCTGGAGACAGCGCAGTGGCAGCTCAACCAATTCACCCCGCGGCGAGGGCAAGAGGTGAAACGGGCTGGAATTCAGCGCCATGGGCTGGAGGAGCCGGTTCTGGCGGCACGGGCAACGGGTCCTTCTCATCGTGCAACATCTGGCCGGTCTGCGGAGAAGGAGCGCCAGCGACCACTCCATGCCCCGGCTCAGCTCATGCCGTCAGGGCTTCGTTAGCCCGCAGGCCCGCCTGCACCCTCCAGAGATTGGCGTAGACCCCGTCACGCCGGAGTAGATCGTCGTGGTGGCCACTTTCGACGATCCTGCCGCCCTCCATCACCACGATCCGATCGGCATGGCGCACCGTGCTCAGGCGGTGGGCGATCACCAGAGTGGTGCGCTCGGCGGTGATCAGCTCCAGGGAGCGCTGAATGGCCGCTTCGGTGTCATTGTCGACTGCGGCGGTGGCCTCATCGAGGATCAGCACCGGTGGATCCTTGAGGATGGCGCGGGCCAGGGCGATCCGCTGCCGCTGGCCTCCTGAGAGCCGCTGGCCCCGTTCGCCCACCACGGTGTCGTAACCGTGGGGCAACGCTGCGATGAAGCCGGCGGCCTCGGCCAGCTCGGCGGCCCGGGCGATCGCGGCGGGGGTGGCGGCAAAGCTGCCGTAGGCAATGTTTTCGGCCACGCTGCCATGGAACAGGTACACCTCCTGGCTGACCAGGCCGATCGCCCGCCGCAGATGGTCGAGGTTGAGGCTGCGGATCGGCACGCCATCCAGCAGGATCTCGCCTTGATCCACCTCGTACAGCCGCAGCACCAGCTTCACAAGGGTGCTTTTGCCCGAGCCTGTGGCCCCGACGATGCCGATGGTGTGGCCGGCTGGAATGGCCAGGTCGAAGCCCCGCAGCAGACTGTCGCGACCTGCATAGCCGAAGCTCACCGCCTTGAACTCCAGCCCACCGCGCACGGTGGCCAGGGGCAGGGGGCGATCCCCGCTCGGGATCGCCAGCGGTGTGGCAAGCAGATCGAGCACCCGGTCGGTGGAGGCCATGGCCCGCTGGTAGTCATCGAGGGTGCGGCCCAGGGTGGTCAGGGGCCAGAGCAGCCGCTGGGTGATGAACACCAGAAAGCTGTAGCTGCCGATCGCGATCGCCCCTTTCCAGGCCTGCAATCCGCCAATCACCAGGATGGCCACGAAGGCGAACAGAATGGCGAAGCGGATCAGGGGAATGAAAGCTGCCGACAACCGGATGGCCCGGCCGTTGCTGCTGCGGTAGGCCTGGCTCTGCCGGCCGATGCGCTCCAGTTCCCAGGCCTCGGCGGCATAGCTCTTGATCGTGAGCATGCCGCCCAGGTTGTTCACCAGGCTGCTGTTGAGATCACCGGCCCGATCGCGCACATCGCGGTAAAGGGGGGCGAGCCGCCTTTGAAACAGCAACGAGCCCCAGAGGATCACCGGGATCGGCAGGAAGGCCACGCCGGCCACGCCGGGGGAGAGCACCACCATGGCGCCGCCCACCGCCAGCACCGTGGTCACCAGTTGCAGCACCTCGTTGGCGCCATGGTCCAGGAAGCGTTCAAGCTGGTTGATGTCGTCGTTGAGGATCGCCAGCAGGCCTCCGCTGCTGCCGGCCTCGAAGAAGGCCATCTCGAGCCTCTGGAGGTGGTCGTAGGCCTCCAGCCGGAGCTCGTGCTGCACGGTCTGGGCGAGATTGCGCCACAGCACCCCATAGAGGTATTCAAACAGGGATTCAGCGCTCCAGATCAGGAAGGAGAGCACCCCCAGCAGCGCCAGCTGGCTGGGAACGCTGCTGAAGCCGAAGGCCGAGAGCCAGGAGGTCTGCTGGCGCACCACCACGTCAACCGCCAAGCCGATCAGCACCGGCGGTGCCAGGTCGAACAGCTTGTTGAGCACCGAGCAGATTGCGGCCCACCAGACCAGGCGCCGATGGGGCCGGAGCGTACGGAGCAGGCGGGCCAGGGCAGGACGGGTGGGCGGGGCGGCCATGCAGGAATCGGGGATCAGGATCGGTTTGGCATGAGCTGTTTTGACCGAGGCATCGCCGTTAGAACGGAAAGGACTCCAATTGGAGCAGATCCATTGACACGCTCACGCTCTTTCACACGCTTTCAGCGCTGGACAGCCAAGTTGCGTCGGCGCCATTTGCGCGCTTCCCTGCCTCCGCAGCGGGAGGGAAACCTGCTGATGCTCCAGCCAGCTGGGGCCCTGCGTCTTCAGGCCTGGAACCGTGATCAGGTCCATGACCTCGATGAGCTGCACGGCGTCTCCCCCTGAGCCCGCCACAACCGGGCGGGGCAGGTCAGGCTTCCCGCCAGCTCTGTCATCCACGCCGGCCATCCCGAGGAGGTTGGCGGGGAGGGAGCTGGAAGAAAAACCGAAGAAATCAAGGTCGGGCAGCCAAAGCCATGATTTTCCGTCCATTGTGCTGAGACCCTGACTTCTTTGGCCATGGCTGCACCCGTTCCCTGGAGTCTGGCCTGGAACGAGAGCGGTGAACTGGCGTTCACCGATCGCTTCGACCTGCTTCAGTCGATGGTTCTGTCAGAGAACCCTGACGTTCAAGTCAGCTTAATCGCCTCCATCGAGCGGCTTTCGCTTCATGAGGTGAGCAACCTCTGCTCGGATGGCCTGACCGGCCTGTGCTGCTGATCCCTGATCACATCCGATAACGGTCACCCGCCCGTTTCCGGCAGGTGGATTGGGCCGCATCCAGGCCGCTTCCCTGGTTGATCTGGTCAAGGAAACAGGAGCAGGTGAAGGCGCTCATCCCCGGAGGCGCCACCTTGCCGGCGGCTTGAAAAGCGGCGCTGAAACCAGCCAGGCACAGCCGCTCGACGACCAGATCGTCATTGCTTTGCGCCTGGACCGCTTCCGCTCCCACCAGCAACACCAGGGAGATCAGGGTTGGGGCCACCCAGTGCCAGGTGTTGGCTGCGCGCTTCGAGAGCCCTGGCATGGGGCTCGGACCGTTTGTCGCAGACATGGCTCTCGGAGGAAGTCGGGGTTGGCTCAGCTGGAGAGGCGGCTGATCTGAAGTTCCTTGTTCATCACGCGCAGCCGCTTCAACGCCTCGAACACATCTTCCGGCATTCCCTGGGGCAGATCGATCGTGCTGTGGGTGTCGAAGATCTGGATGCGCCCAATGCTGCGACCAGCGAGACCAGCTTCATTGGCGATCGCGCCAACAATGTTCCCAGGCTTGACATGGTCGCGCCAGCCCACTTCGATCCGAAAGCGATCCATGTCGGCCTCAGGGGCGGAGGTGCCGTCGTGTCGTGGAAATCCAGCTTCGCGACCCTGGCGATCCTGGCGACGCCGGTCACCCCGGCGGTCATCGTCGTCACGGCTCCGCTCCCTGTCGCGCGGGCCGGCCGAGCGTTGCCAGTCTTCGTTGCCGTGCACCAGCAGGGGCTTGGTGCCGACAGCCAGCTGGAGGGCTGCAAGGGCAAGCTGGTCGGGAGTGGCCTCGATCTCCCGTCCCACCCGCTGCAGGATCTCGCCGAGCAGGGCCAGTTCCTGTTCGGCCGCACGGGGTTGCAGGACCAGGGTGGTGAGCTCCTGGCGCAGCCGACCCAGCCTGTTCTGGTTGATGTCCGCATTGGTAGGGACCTCCATCGCATCGATCGGCTTGCCCACGGTGCGCTCCAGGCCACCGAGAAAGCGGCGTTCCCGCGGCGTGAGGAAGAGGATGGCGTCACCCTGGCGACCGGCCCTGCCGGTGCGGCCGATCCGGTGCACGTAGGCTTCGCTGTCGAAGGGAATGTCGTAGTTGATCACCAGGGTGATCCGTTCCACATCCAGACCCCGGGCGGCCACATCGGTGGCCACCAGCACATTCACCTGGCCACTGCGCAGCCTCTCCACGGTGCGCTCGCGCTGGGACTGGGGGACGTCGCCGTTGAGCACGGCCACGTCGTAGCCGTGTTGTTCGAGGGCCTCGGATACTGCCAGGGTGATCGCCTTGGTGCGGGCGAAGATGATCACCCCTTCGCTGCTCTCCGCCTCCAGAACCCGCGTCAGGGCCTCGAGCTTCTGGGATCCGTTGACGATCAGGTGGCGCTGGCGGATCGTGCTCGACTCCGCCCCCTTCTGGCGAATGGTGACTTCGGCGGGATCCTTGAGGTACTTGCGTGAGAGCCTCCGAATCTCCGACGGCATGGTGGCCGAGAACAACACCACCTGGCGCTGCTCAGGAAGCTTCTCGAGCACCCATTCGACATCGTCGATGAAGCCCATGCGGAGCATTTCATCGGCTTCGTCGAGCACGAGGCTGCGCAGGCCCGAGAGGTCAAGGGTGCCCTGGCGCATGTGATCCATGACCCGGCCGGGGGTCCCCACCACCACCTGAACACCGCGCTTAAGCCTCACGATCTGATCACGGAAATCGGCACCGCCGTAGATCGGCAGCACGCGCACGAGCGGCAGTTTGCTGGCGTAGGTGTTGAACGCTTCGGCAACCTGCAGGGCCAGCTCCCGGGTGGGAGTCAGCACCAACACCTGGGGGGTGCGCTGGTTCGGGTCGAGCCGGGAGAGCAGGGGCAAGGCGAAGGCCGCCGTTTTGCCGGTTCCCGTCTGGGCCTGACCGACCAGATCCCGACCCAGCATCAGCTCGGGAATGGCCGCCTTCTGGATCGGTGAGGGGGTGGTGTATCCACAGGCTTCGACCGCCTCCACCAGGGGAGTTCCAAGGCCAAAGCCGGCGAAGGCACCGACGATGCCGGAAGTTGGGGAGGCCGGCACGCTGGTGGGCTGGTCGATAGCCTCGGCCACGCCGGCTGATGGTTTGCTGACCTGGCCGCTGCTTGTCTGGTCGCTGCTGGTTGGGCCGCTGATCGATTCGGCGAAGATCAACTCGCCGCTGATCGACTCGGTGGTGGTCGTGGTGAAGGTCTCAGCCAGGGGACTGGTGTCAGCTCCTGGGTTGATGCTGGTGTCGGAAGAGCACGCGAAGCTCTCGCAAGCGGAAGGCTGGGTCACGGAGATTGTGGAGGCGTTGGCCTGGAATGTCCTTCAACGCAGGCCGGCAGCGATCCAAATCTCTTGGCCTATAGGCCTGAAGCAAGACTGCCTTGCCCTTTATCAAAGGGTGAATATAAATTGTATCACTTGCCACCCCGGGGTCTTCCGCCAGCGGGGGAGAACGCGTCACTCAGGGACCAGCGGCACGCCCGTAGTCGTCCTCCAGCCGCTCGATGTCGTCTTCCTCGAGCCTCGATCCGATCTGGACCTCCACGATCACCAGGGGGGCCGAGCCAGCCGTAGCCCGGTGAATGGAGCCAAGCGGGATCTGCAGGCTGGTTCCCGGGGTCGCCTCGAAGACCTCCCCGTCCCGTTCCAGCACCCCTTGACCCTCGACCACGACCCAGTGCTCGCTGCGCTGCCGATGGCATTGGCGGCTGATTCTCTGGCCGGCCATCAGATGCAGGCGCTTGACCTGATGGTCCGGTCCCCGATCGAGACACTCAAACCAGCCCCAGGGTCGTGGCCAGCGTTCCTGCTCCCCCTTCTTCATAGATTCAGATGAAGGCCGAAGGCTTCCAGGCCTGGGCGCGGGCCTGGCTGATCTCGGCGATCTTGTCGTGGGAATGCAGGCGCCGCTGGATCTGGTTGCTGCAGGTCTGCCAGCTCGGCGGTGTGGCTGAACCGTCGAAGCAGGACTCGGAGCGATCGTCGAGCATCCTGCCCAGGGTGGCCTCTCCACCCGTCGGATCCGGTAATAGAAGGTAGTAACGGATCATGGCGGTGACAGATCATGCGGCCTGTTCAGTCTCCCCCATCAACCCAGCCGAGCCGGATGGTGGGCGAAGCCTGCGGGCATGGCCCGGGCGGGGTGAGCATCCGGCCGATCTGTAGCAATCGCTTCATCCCGGCGGCACGCCACGGCCAAGGATGCCAGTCAAGACAATTTCTTCACCCATGCCCAGCTCCCAGCGTCTCGCCGCTTTCCAGACCATCCAGGAACGCCCTGCTGCGGCGACGGCCCCCAACGCTCCCCTCCAGGAACTCTGGGCCCAGGACGTGTTCGATCTGGCCAAGATGAAGGCGGCCCTCCCCAAGGAGGTCTTCAAGTCGGTCCAGAAAACGATCAAGGAGGGAGGCAAGCTCGATGTCTCCGTGGCCAACGTGGTCGCCCAGGCCATGAAGGAGTGGGCCACTGGCCGGGGTGCCCTTTACTACGCGCACGTTTTCTACCCACTCACCAACTCCACCGCGGAGAAGCACGACGGTTTCATCTCCGTTCAAGGCGATGGCTCCACCATCAGCGAGTTCACCGGCAAGGTGCTGGTGCAGGGAGAACCGGATGGCTCCTCCTTCCCGAACGGTGGCATCCGCTCCACCTTCGAGGCCCGCGGCTATACGGCCTGGGACATCACCAGCCCGGCCTTCCTGATGGAGACCCCCAACGGGGTCACCTTCTGCATCCCCACAGTTTTCATCTCCTGGACCGGGGAAGCTCTCGACAAGAAAACCCCGCTGCTGCGCTCCAACGCAGCGATGAACAAGGAGGCCCAGCGCCTCTTGAAGATGCTCGGCTACACCGATGTCGCACCAGTCAACTCAAGCTGTGGCGCCGAGCAGGAGTATTTCCTGGTGGACAGTGCCTTCGTGACCCTGCGCCCAGACATCCTGTTGACCGGCCGCACCCTGTTCGGACACCCCTCCGCCAAGGGCCAGCAATTCGACGACCACTATTTCGGGGCGATTCCCCAACGGGTCCAGGTCTTCATGCAGGACGTGGAGCGCCAGATGTACACCCTCGGGATTCCCGCCAAGACCCGCCACAACGAAGTGGCACCTGGCCAGTTCGAGATCGCACCCTTTTTCGAGGCGGCCAACGTGGCCACCGATCACCAGCAGCTCACGATGACGCTGTTGAAGAACACGGCCCGCAAGCACGGCATGAACTGCCTGTTGCACGAAAAGCCGTTTGAAGGCATCAACGGTTCCGGCAAGCACGTCAACTGGTCGGTGGGCAACGCCACCCAGGGGAACCTGCTGGATCCCGGCAGCACCCCCCACGAGAACATGCAGTTTCTGCTGTTCTGCGGCGCCGTGATCCGTGGCGTCCATCTCTATGGCCCCCTGTTGCGGGCCGTGGTGGCCACCGCGGGCAACGACCACCGGCTCGGGGCCAATGAAGCCCCCCCGGCGATCATCTCTGTCTACCTTGGCAGCCAGTTGGAAGATGTCTACAAACAGATTCTCGAAGGGGAGGTCACCGGGTCCACCACAGCTGGGGTGATGCAGCTGGGTGTCGACACCCTGCCCGAATTCCCCAAGGATCCCGGCGATCGCAACCGCACTTCCCCTTTCGCCTTCACCGGCAACCGCTTCGAGTTCCGGGCTGTCGGCTCCAACCAGTCGGTGGCTGGCCCACTGGTGGCGATGAACACCATCCTGGCGGATTCACTGCGGTTCGTTGCCGATCAGCTTGAGGCGAAGCTGGCGGCGGGTGAAACCCTCCCGAATGCGGCGTTTGCTGTGCTCAAGACGATCATGCAGGAGCACGGTTCCGTGGTGTTCGGTGGCGATGGCTATTCCGAGGCCTGGCACCACATGGCTGTCGAAGAGCGGGGTTTGGAGAACCTGCGCACCACCGCCGATGCATTGTCAGTGCTACAGCGGGATGATGTTCGCCAGTTGTTTATCAGCGAAGGGGTGCTCAGCCCCGTGGAACTGGAGAGCCGCTACGAGGTCTACGCCGAGCAGTACGTGCTGGCAATCGAAGTGGAGGCCAGGCTGGCCCTGCAGATGGCCCGCACCCAGATCTACCCGGCCGTGATGACCTACCTGGGCCAATTGTCCAGCTCCCTGCATCACCAGGAGAACCTGGGCCTGCCCCCCGACCGGGCGATGGCCGGCAAGATCGCCAGCCTCAACCAGCAATTGCTGCAAACCTGCACCAAGTTGGACGAAGCGATCGACAGCCCCCCCCATGGCGAGGTTCAGGCCCACATGAACCACTGCGCCCACACCCTGCTGCCGCTGATGGAAACCTTGAGGGAGGCCGTCGATGGCCTGGAAACCCTGGTGGACGATGCCATCTGGCCCCTGCCCACCTACCAGGAGATGCTGTTCGTTCGCTGAGGATCGATTTCTTTCCTGAAGATCGATCGCGCTTTCGGCATGCTCTACGGGGTACGGGGGCCGCGCCGGGCCCCCTTCTCAGCCCAGGACTGGGTCCCTCTCCAGCAACCAACCTGGTTCCGGCGGAGTCACCAGAACAGCCTGTTCGCGAGCACGGGTCAAGCCGGTGTAGAGCGATCGAATGTCTGGATGCTCCGTCTTCGGAAACAACAGCCACACCTCCTGATATTCACTCCCCTGGGCTTTGTGAATCGTCAGGGCGTAGGCGGCCTCAGCGCCCTCCAGTCGTGCCGGGTGCACCAACTTCAGGGAACTTGCCCCTGCCGGCTCTCCCCTCGATCCCGGGAACAGCACGGCCCGCTCCGCGGCCTGCACGATCACACCCAGGTCCCCATTGGAGAGACCTTCGTCGTTCTGGTTCCGGGTGCAGATCACCGGGGTGCCCGGGGGCCAACCCGCGGGGTCCCTGCTGCTCAGCGGCCCCAGCAGGCGCCGGTTGAGTTCCTCCACACCCCAGGGACCGCGCCGCAGAGGGGAGAGCACTATGAAGGCCTCAAGATGCCGAAGCAGGGCCTGGCCGCTGCTGGGCTCGTCGCTTGTGAAGGCCAGCGCCAGGGCGCGCAGCTCCTGCTGTTTGGCCCGCATCCGCTCCACCAGTTCTGCTGGCAGCCGCGGAGTCGGGCAGCACAGCCAGGCCAGGTTGTCGCCGGGACTGAGCTGCTGGAGGCGTGCGAGCACGCCCGGCTGATCCCCTTGGCGCAACAGATTGGCGACGGCGGCAATGGCGCCCTGGTTGCGGTAGGGGGTGCTGAGCTCAACGGCGGCCTCGCCCAACCGGCTCCAGCACTCCGGCTGATGCAGCTCCGCCAGGATCGCGCCAGGTGCCACCGGCGGCAACTGGGCAGGGTCTCCCACCAGCAGGAGCTGGCTCTGCTCCGGCAGGGCCTCGATCAAGGCCGTGGCCAGGCTGAGGTCGAGCATCGACACTTCGTCCACCACGAGCAGGTCGATGGCGAGAGGGTTCTGCCGATTGCGGGCAAAGCCGTCGCCCTGGCTTTCGAGCAGGCGGTGCAGGGTGCCGCAGGGCAGCGCGAGCAAGGCCGCCCCGAGGACTTCCGGCAGGGCACGGCAACGGTCCTCGATTGCCAGCTTCAGGCGAGCAGCGGCCTTGCCGGTGGGTGCCGACAGCCCCACGCGCAGCTGGGGGCTCAGGCCGAGCGCCGTCGCCAGCATCTGCACCACGGTGGAGGTTTTTCCGGTTCCCGGGCCTCCCCCCAGCAGCACGAGTCGATGACGCAACAGGGCCTCCACGGCCCGTTGCTGCTGCCGGTCGAGGGCACCGCGCCGGCAGGCTTCCGCCACGGCCTTGCGCTGGTCCACGGCAGGGATCGGCTCCGCCAATGGGGCAAGGGCCCGCTCCTGCAGAGCGGTCAGCAACCTTTGCAGCTCCTCGTGCCAACGGCGCCAAGCGATCCCCCCCGCCGCCGTGACCACGAGCGGTGACGGCGGATCGCCTGCTTCGTCGAGGGCGGCAGCCAATCCCGAACGCTCCAGGGCGGCTCTGTGGGCCGCTGGCCAATGGGCGAAGGACACCCCATCCGGCGGGGGCCCCTGAAGGGGAAGCTCCAGCTCCCCCCGCTCCAGGGCCGCTGTGAGGGCCACGATCAGTTCGCGCAACAGGGGATCGGGCGCCGCTCCGTAGAGCCGGGGCAACGCCTCCGCCATGGCCTCGGCCAAGGGCCCCAGCCAGGGGCTTCCGTTACGGCTCGAAGGCGGGGACGCCGTCATGGCTGCCCGTCGCGGAGGAGCCCATCGAGGGCCTCCAGCCGCGCCAGATCGACCGGCTCCACCAGCATGCCGGGCACGTAGGTTTCGGGCAGGGCCATGGCGGCCTCCACCAAGGGCTGGGGGCCAGGCACACCACGCAGGAACACGTAGACGTATCCGCCGAGCTGGTCGATGGCCCGGTAGCCCGGCAAGCGCCACCCCAGATAGCGATGCAGCGCCACCAGGTAGAGGTGCCCCTGCAACAGGTAGTGGTTGGCTCGCATCAGCTCCGCCATCGCCGCCTGGTCGTAGTGGAGCGGGCCGCAGGCCAGCGGCTGGCCGGCTTGATCCCGCTCCCCCAGCCAGTTGCTCTTCCAGTCGGCCACCCACCAGCGCTCCTGGCCTGTGGCGTCGGGGGCGGTGAAGACCAGATCCATCGAGCCGGTGAGGAAGCCGCGACTGGCCACCTCCAGGGCGGCCAGCTGATCGCCGTAGGCGGCCGCACCGTGAACGGGGTGATCCCTGAACACCCGGGCCAGGCCGGAGGAGCGCACCAGGTGGCCATTCCCTATCGCCAGGGGCAGATCGAAGTTCATCTCGTTCAACCGACGGCCCATCGCTAGCTCAGACAACCGGAAGCCGCCGAGGACGCCGCCCATCGGGGTGAGCCGCAGCTGATCCAGGAAACCCAGCACGGCATCCTGCTGGCTGGCCTCGATGCCGGCCCGCGCCAGCTCGCGCCCCACCAGCTCAGGCTGGGGGGGCGACGCGGCTGGAACCTGGAGATCCACCTGCTCGAGGATGCGGTGCAGGCAGTCGCCGGCGGCCGCGCCCCGGGGGAAGAAGGCAAGGGGCCCGGTTCGCTCCCAGGCCATTCTGGGTGGTCTGGTGGAGACCCCAGACAGGGACTCTGCCAGCGGTGGAACGCTGATCGCATCGGTTTCGCGTCCCTCCTCCAGGGCGAGGGGACCCAGGCTGGAGTCCGTCCCATGGGTCCAGCTGGAGTAGCTGCTGCGTCCCCAGCCATCGGCGAGGCGACGCTCGGGAATCGGCCCGGTGGAGAGCTCTCCCTGCGCTGTCGGGGGCTGCCAGCGCTCCCCAGCCGCTTGCTCGGGCCCCACCGTGATCAGCTGTAGACCCTGGATCCCCTCCAGGGCCGATCGCTCCTGGAGGGGGTCACCGTCGTCGCCGTCCTGGGGCAAGGGGAGGGTGGGGAACAGCCAGGGCAGCAGCGGATTGAGGGCCTGATTCCGGGCGGGCCCGTAGCAGAGGATCAGCAGCTCCATGGCCCGGGTTGCAGCCACATAGGCGAGCCGCTCCGCTTCAGCCTCCCGTTGTTGCCGCTCCCGGGCGGCGGCGGCCAGGCCTTCGCCCCAGTGGGAATTGCCATGCAGATCGAGGCGGGCCCGCCGCTCCCCCGGGGCCTGCCAGAGGTAAGGACAGATCACCACGGGGAACTCCAGTCCCTTGCTGCGATGCACCGTCACCACCCCCACGGCGGAGGCCACGGTGGCGCTGTTCGACTGGTGATTGTCCGGCAGCGTCAACGGCGGATGGTGCCGGCGTTGACGCAGCCAGTCGGCGGCGGCGGCGGCACCCAGCTTCTCCTGATGCAGCCGTTCCTGGACCAGCTCAGCGCACTGCTGCAGGTCTGCCAGTAATCCACCGCCCTGGGCCAGTTGCGCCATGACCTCCGGACTGATCAGCTCCCCCAGGGCAGCCAACAGCCCCCGGCTGCTGAGGCTGGCCGAGAGGGTGGCGATCCGATCGGCCAGGGCATCCCAGGCGTCGGTACTGGCCTCGGCGATCCGCTTCGGACTCCAGCCCAGCAGGGGGGAGGCGGCCAGCAAGCGCCGCCTGCGGCCACTGCCCGGCTCGGCCAGGGCATCGAGCAGCCGCTGAAGCGCGTGAGCCCCTTCGCTCTGCAACACATCCCCCTTGCTCACCAACCGGCTGGCGATTCCCCGTTGCTGAAGAGCCAGACGAAGGGATTCCGCCTGGTCATGGCGGCTGACCAGCAGACAGATGTCCCCGGGAAGCAGGCTGCGGCTTCGCTCGCCATCCCCAACGCGGATGGACCCTTGCAGCAGTCGCAGCACCAGGGCCGCCACCTGCCGCGGGATCTCCCGCTCCAGGTCGCTGCGGCTCGGCAGGGGAGCCCCCGGCGGGACCTCCTCGCCCAGCCAGAGCAGTTGGAGGGGGGAATCGCCAGACGGCAAGGCCAGGGTGATTCCCCCAGCCCGCTGGGCCACCACGGCGGGGACCTCCAGGCCGGAGCGGAGCAGACCCGGCGCCATCAGCCGGTTGAGCGCCGCGATCAGCCCCGCCGAGGCCCGGAAGTTCTGGCGCAGGGCAACCACCCGAGCGGTGGCCTGGCGCACGGCTTTGTAGGTCGCCAGGTCGCCGCCGCGGAAGCGGTAGATCGCCTGCTTCGGATCCCCCACCATCACCAGCAGATGATCCGGCAGGACCCCTGCTGCCGCTGGGCCAAGGAAAGCCTGGCGCAGGATGCGCCACTGGATCGGATCAGTGTCCTGGAACTCATCGATCAGGGCCGCCCGATACCGCTGACCAACCGCGGCGATCAAGTCCCCGTGGGCCTTGCCGTCCGGGCCGGGGTCGAGGCCCAGCAGCAGATCGCCGAAGCTCATCCGGCCACTGTGGAGGCGCCGCTGACGGACCTCCCGGCGGGCCCAATGGCAGAAGTGAAGCAGCAACGCTTCGGCGGGGCCGTCCACCAGGGCCGCCACCGCCTCCATCAGCGTCTGCTCCGGCAACGACACCGCCGGGCCCTCCCAGGGGCTGGCCTGCCTGGTGAAGGGTCCAGGGTGGAAGTAGTCGGTGAGGCCGTTCCTGTCCGCCAGGACGGCGGCGTAGGACCCCGGCTCCTCCAGGCCCTCCTGGGCGCTCAACCAATCGCAAAGCTGCTGGTGGCGATCGATCTTTGGCTTGAGCGGATACTCCTTGGAGGCTTTGGCGCCGAGTGACTTCCAATGGGCCGGGGCGGCCTTGAGGGCGGCGTAGAGGCGCTCCCCCCGTTCCTGCCATTCCCGGCGGAAGGTTGACCAGAGCTGGTCCCAGTGCTCAGTGAGCTGGGGTGCCAGGGGCTGATCGGCCTGGAAACCACTCGACAGCGGAGGAAGCTCCAGGGACGGATCCCCCTCCAGTTGTGCCAGCAGGGCGTTCAGCCCAGCCAGGGTCGCCCCCTTGCGCTTGAGGCCCTCCAGCAGGGGGCTGGGCAAGGGCAGCACCTGTTGCTGCCAGTAGTCATGGCAGATCTGCCCGAGCAGGGTGGCGCCGTCGGTTTCGAGGTTCACCTCCGGACCGAGCCCGGCCTCCAGGGCATGGCGCTGCAGGGTGCGGCGGCAGAAGCCGTGGATCGTGGTGATGTCGGCGGCGTCGAGGTCTTCGAGGGCCAGCACCAGACGGGCCCGCAGCCTGGGGCAGGCGGCGGTTGCCTGGCCGTCGAGCCAGGCGGACAGCACCGCGTCGATGCCCTCGATCGCGGCAGCCATCGCGCCCGCTTCCAGCTGCTCCAGGCCCTTGAGGGCCTGCTCCAGGCGTCGACCGATCCGATCCTTGAGCTCGGCGGCGGCCGCCTCGGTGAAGGTCACCACCAGCAGGTCCCGCAGGGACAGCTGCCGCTCCGACACCAACCGTAGCACCAGATGGGCCAGGGCAAAGGTTTTGCCGGTGCCGGCACTGGCTTCAAGCAGCACCACGCCGGCCTCCAGGCCCACCTGATTGGGCTCGAAGTCCACCATCAGGACAGATGGTGAGGACGGATGGTCCGTCATGGCTCGGCCTGCAGGGCCAGCAAGGGGGCCTGCAGCTCGATCGCCAGCTCGATAAAGGGTCCGAACGTCCCCATCAACAGCTCCTTGGCGGGCGTGTCGCGTCCGAAGCAGAGGCCGATGGCGGCGTCCTCCCGCTCCGGGCGGCCGCCAAAGCCGCTGCCTTCCCAGCTGGCCGTCGCCCCGGCGGGGCCGCTGCCGGGTTTGGCCCGTTCGGCGGTGGCGTAGGCCCAGCCGGTGGCGGGCGGCACCGGCCAGCAGTGGCTGCGATGCCGCTGGCGCCACCGCAGCCACTGCTCCAGGATCGCGCCGGCCTCCAGGGACGTCGGGGGTTGGAGCCGCTCCACCACCGAGAAGGTGTCCTTGCCGCGGGCGATCAACACGGCGCCTGAGGCCTTGGCTCCACTGGTGGTGGCCAGCAGCAGTTGCAACGCCAGCTCCAGCCGATGGCGCGGCTGGGCCCTGCCGGTCTGCACCAGCACGATCGTTTGGTCATGCCAGGTGAGGGTTGCCTCTAGGGGCTGGCCAGAATTCGCAGCTGCTTTCCAGCGGTGGGTCTCCTGCCGCGGGCTGCCGAGCGCGTCGAGGGTCTGCTTCAGGGAGCCCCACCGCTCGCTCAGGGCCCGGACTTCGAGCACTCCGGCCGCCCGCGGGGGCAGCTGGCCCCTGCCCAGGGTGATCAGGGCCCAGTCCGGCGGATCGGCTGAACCGCCGGCTGGAGGCGCGGCCAGGACCTGGCGAAGCAGGGAGGCGCGCTGCCGCTCATTGAGTTCGAGATCTTCGAGATCCTCGATCGGATCGGTCCATTCCCGCGGATCGAGGCCCAACCCCCGCAGCCAGTGCGCCTGGGGCCTGGTCAGCCACTGGCGAAGGTCGCGGTAGGCCTCCCCAGCGTCCAGCAGCTCGGCAGCCTGCTCTGCCCCGGATTCCGGAGGAGTGTCTCGCCCTTCCCCCCGCAGGGCCAGGGGAGAGGTGGCACCGTCCCATGGATTGATTCGGGGCCCAACGGTCTCGGGCTTCTCCAGCCGCTGCAGAACCCTGAGGAGGCGCCGATCACAGCTGGCCGGCAAGCGCCCGCCTTGGGCCAGAAAGTTGTGGCGATCGAGCGGACTGGCCGGATGACTCACCACCAGGGACGTTGCCACCGCTTCACCCAGTTCCGTTCGCAGCAGCTCCAGCCACTGGCGCACCGGCGCTGAGGGGGGGAGGGTTTCGCCGCTGTGTTCCTCGCGGCAGTTCCAGCAGACCAGCAGATGGTCCCGGGCTGAAAGCAAGGCCTCGATCAGCCCGTAGCGGTCCTGATCGGCTGGGTTGGGATCGCCGAGCCGGCGTTGCCGTTCCATCAGGTGAAAACCCGGCCGTTGCCTCTGGCGGGGAAAGGTGCCGGCATCGAGCCCCATCAGGACAATCACCCGGTAGGGGATGGCGCGCATCGGCTCAAGGGCGCTGATCGTCAGGGCGCCGCTGCGGTGACCGAAGCGGCCGCTGTCTGACGACAGGTGCTCCTCCAACACGGCGGCCACCACGGGGGCCGTGAGCAGGAGGGAGCAGGTCGCGGCGCTCTCCTGCCAGGTGGCGATCGTTTGGCGGAGGGCCTGCAGTTCCCAGGCCCGCTCACCCCCGTCGCCGAACAGGTGCGCCATCAGATGGGGCAGCCGCCCCGCCCACTCGGTGCTGCTGCGGGGGCTGCCCAGCTCCCCCAGCACCTCGCGCAGGCTGGTGAGCAACTGAATCCAGCGCCCGAGCCGCTCGAGCCCTCCCCCCAGCCGATGGGGGGCGCAGCCCCCGGCCGCCAGTCCGGGCCGCTCCGGCAGCGCCAGGCCGAGCAACAGTCGATCAATCGCCCAGGCGAGGCTGTGACAGGCCTCACCGCCCCGTTGACTGGCCTCCAGCCCCCAGCGGAAACCGCAGGTCTGAAGGGTGGAGCTGAGGGCGGCGGCCTCGCCGGTCTCGAGCTGGAAGTGCTCCTGCAGCGCGGCGTTCTGAAGCAGGGCATCGAAGGCGGAGGCGGTGAGCCGCTCGCCCCCCAGCCGCAGCAGTTGCAGCAGTGCGCTGGTGAGGCCCGCTTCCCCCTGCTGGCTGCGGTCGGTGAGTCGCCACGGCAGCGGCACGCCGGTGGCCCCGGCATCGCCGAACACGGCGGCCAGCAAGGGGGCAAGCCGGTCCACATCCGGTGTCATCACCAGGATGTGACGCGGCTCGAGGCTGCTGTCCTCGGCCATCAACTGCAACAGACGGTCGCGCACGATCTGCACCTGCCGTAGCCGCCCCGGGCACGGGTGAAACTCCAGGGATCGATCCCCTGGAGTCCATTGCAGGGGCTGGTGGGGTTGCTGCTCCACCAGCAGCTCCTGGAGCTGCTCCAAGAGTTGGGGGGTTCGCCCCTGCAGGCTGGCGGCGGTGGCGGGAAGGAGAAAGAGATCCTGCTCCCGGGCACTGCCCAGCTGGGCTTCGCCGGTGCCTTCCAGGAGTTGCTGGAACTCTCCGCCCAGCCGGCCGAAACGGCCCTCCAGCCCAGGGGCCTGCATTAACCAGTCGAGGGCGAAGGGTTCGCTGAGCGCCACGGCATCGCTGAGCTCCTGGCGGCGGTGGCTGCAGCGCTGCCACAGATCACGACAAGGGGTGAGCAGATAGATTTCCACTGGCAGGGCGCTGGCGAGGGCCTGGAGCAACTGCACCTGAAGCGGAGCGCTGCTGCTGGGGCCGAACAGACGCAGCGGACCCACCAGCCCATCAACGCGGGCGGTGCCCCGGCGCAGCCGCTCGATCGCCTCGATCAGCCTGGATCCGAACGGCGGCACCCCGAGGCGACCATGGAGCTGGCGGAAGAGCTGGGGCTGCCAGCGCTGCAGGGCCGGCAGGGGTTGGCCCCGATCGTCCTGGTCCTCCCCGATGCCCCAGGCCGCCACCATGGCCGGCCGGTACAGGGTGAGATCGTCGAAGGCGTCGGCGATGGCCCGGCCCAGCTGCCAGAGCGCCGCATCGAGCCGTCTGGGATCCCCGCGCCCCTGCAGCCAACGCTCGAGCAGGAGGGCCTCGCCACCCTCCACCAGGTCGGGGAGCAACTCCAGCACCGGCCAGACCAGGTTGGAGGCACGCCAGGGATCGACGCCAGCGGGGTCATCGTCCAGCAGATGATTGACGATCTGGCGCAGACGGCTGGCGGGGAAGGGGAACCGCAGATTGGCGGCGATTCCCCCCAGCTCCACGGCCAGCTGTTCCCCCAGCCAGCGGCTGGTGGGCCAGGTGTTCACCACCACCTGGACGGTGTCCCAGGGGCTGGGGGGATCGAGGCGAAGTTGCTGGGCCAGCAACTGGGCCAGAAATTCGGCTCGGTTGCTGCGGTAGACCGTCAGCAAGGGCTGGTCGCCAGCAGTGCCTGCTCCAGGGACCCCAGCCCACCGGCCCCCTCAGGCTGGAAGCCCAGGCCTGGCACGCTGACCGTGGTTCCCGTTTCAGGGCAGTAGGCCGTCAACCTGCCCCCATAGCAGGCTCCGGTGTCCACCATCACGATCGAATTGGCTCGGCGCTTCACGGCTGCCCCGGGGGTGTGGCCGATGATCACATCCCCGTAACGACCGTCATAGGCCCGCCAGAACGGCCCGCGGATCCTCAGATCGGCTTTCCAGGTGAGCGGATCGAAGCCGGCGTGGGTCGCCACCCATCCCCTGCCCCAGTAGGCCAGGGGCAGGGAGGCCAGCCGGCGCCGCCAGAGCTGGCATTGCTCTGGACCCAGTTGCCGATAGGTGTCGGATCCGGCCAGGTCGGGGTTGCCGATCGAACCACCCCGATCCAGGGACTCCAGCAGCCTCTGCTCATGGTTGCCGCGCAACCAGACCGCCCGGCCGCTCCGCACCAGGCTCCAGCCCAGTTGCATCGCCCGCTGGATCTGGGGACCGCGGTTGATCAGATCACCGCAGAGAATCAGGCGATCGGCGGCAGGAAGCCTGGCGACCAGGGCCTGCAGGGCGTGGGCGCAACCGTGGACATCACCAATCACCCAGTGACACGGATGGGGCGGTGCGGACGCCATTGAAACTGCGCTTCAAGGATTCTTGCGCAAATACACTCTGGCCCTTCAAGCAGGTTTTTGTCAGCTCCGCCTTCGAGGCCCCTGGGCTGGAGTAGTTCCGCCCGGTTCCCCCCGGTGCTGGCGGGGGTGCTGCCCGGCTTGGTGCACCCCTCGGGCGACCTCGACTTCAAGGCCAGCGTCACGCCCAACTCGTTGCTGGGATCCAGTCGGACTCTCCCTATCAATTGCAGCCGTACGTGCGAGCGCGCCTGCTTAGCACCGAGACGGCTCTGGGTCTGCAGCGGGAAGCTTCTGAGCGGCTGACCCCATGGGAATGGCCCATGGGGAGCGGTTGAAGAACGTCCGCACCGGCGGCACCGCCTCGATGACGATGCCACTGCGTTGCAACCGCCTTCCCAGCTCCCGGGCGATGGCCTGCCCGCTGGGATCACCGAGTCGATCGGCATTGGCCTGCAGCAGCCCATGGATCTCCACCTGCAGCGGCAAGGGCAGCAGCGAGGCGCCGAGGGCATAGCCATTGCGGCCACTGGCTGCCGCATCACGAAAGCCATAGGGGGTAAGGACGGTGGTGATGCTCTGGTGCAACTGGCGGGGCGTCCAGCACTGACTGCCGCCGCTGAGGGTCGCCAGACGAGCAGCCAGATGGTGGTCGATCGCTACCCCCTCCTATCGATCAAACGGGTGGTGAAGGATGTGGCGCAGCAGGGTGAGCGCCCGGCAAAAGGCCTCGCGATCGCCGAGCGCTGACCAGCCGCCCGCGCTGAGCGGTTGCGTCGCTGACCAGGGCGGCGGCTCGACCGCCACCATCGGCCCGGTCTCCCCCTGCTCGGAGCGGACGCGCCAGGCGGCGGTGAAACCCTGCTGCCGCAACCAGTCCAGGTCGGCCGCAATCGCGTTCACATCCGCATAGCAAGGCCCGTGCAGCCGGCCGAGCAGGGCGGCGGCCCGCTCGGCCGGCTGCAGATTCCTCAGGGGAGAATTGGGCGTTGGTGGCGGTCAGTTCCGGCTGGCGGCTGAGCAACTGGATCAGGTGGAGCAGCCGCTCGCAATCCAGCAGGCGGGAATAGGCATGGGGAACCAACCGGGCGTCCCAGTTGCGGGCGGCGCTGATCCGCCGCTCCAGCCTCGCCAGCCCCGCCTGCAGGTGCGGCTCCAGTGGCTTGTGGTGATGGGGTTCAACGCAGACCAACGCCGCGAAACCCTCCGAGCGGCTGGGCGAGAAGGGGGCCTGAGCCAGCGAGGAGACATGGTTGTCGATCACCTGTTCGGGGACGCGGTGATCACGGCCCTGGTTCCATTGCTGGCAGAGCTCGCCGGGGGTGCGCAGCCACCAGCCGATCCACTCCACCGGGACCGGCAGCTCCAGCTTCTGGGTGATCGCGAGGCGCCAGGAGCGGCGCGTGAAGGTGGCCTCGACAATCACCGGAGCGCCTGAGCAGACAGCCTCCTGGATGCGCTGGTGCATCACGGCCGCGATGTCATCCCATGGCCCAAAGACGCCCCGATCGCCAAAGATCTCGGAGCAAATGTCGCGGCTGCTGATGTAACTGGGCGGCGGCGCCTCAGGCCTGCTCAACAGCGCGGCCAGGTGTCGGGCGAGGGTGGACTTGCCTCTGGCCGGAGGGCCGATCAGCAGGTGGCAGCGCAGCGGCCGAGCCGGCGGATCCGAGTTGGGGCGGCGTTGCTCGGCAGTCGCGGACGGAGAGGAAGTCATGGGCGTTGGATCAAGGAACAGGTCCCCAGCCCCATTGGGCAGCAGGACTGGCACCGCCATTCCTGCTGCAACCATCACGATCCGTCAGCGCTGCGCCCCCGTGCTGGTGGCGGTCAGCAACAAAGACCGATGACGGCCGTGCTGGCAAGAGCATTCCGTCACCCGCTGACCAGCTCCAGTTCCGTTGGCTGCTCCGATCCCTCCCCCCCTGGCTCCGATCCCTCCCTCCCTGTGCCCTGCCACAGGCCTGCGTGTGGCCTCAGGCCTGTTCCATCAGCACCTGCTCGATGCCCCCCCGCCCCCAGTGGGCCGACTCCGCTGCTGTGGCGTAGCCTGAGCCATTGGTGTGAGCTGCTGCGTGCTGGCGAGCTGGAGGCGGTGCTTCTGGCGAGCATCTGCCCGGCTCCGGTCGAGGGGATGGAGTGGCTGCCCCTGGGCCGCTGGGCGTTGCTCCTCGCCTGCCGGTTGAACGGCCCCGATTCAGCCGCCGCGCCGGCGCTCCATTACGCCCTGCAGGGGCAGCAGCTGGCGCCCATCACCAGCCTTGCGCGCCAATTCCTGATGGACGCTGGCCTGATCGACGCTGACGGCCAGCTCACGCGCCCGTACCGCAGCCAGGATGCCCAGACGGCCTAACAACAGCCTGGGTCCTCTGGTCCCGTATCAAGCAGCGAACCTCTGTGCCGTCTTCCGTTGCGCCATGACGTACGCGGAGGTGTGGATCAGCGGCACCGACTCCCCATGCAACGTCGCCAGCGCCGGTCTCAGCTCAGCCAGGAGGGCATCCCGCACCGCTGGATCAAGGGCCAGAAACGGTGAGTAGGTGGTCAGCAGGGTCAGGTAGTCGTCAATCGCCAGCAGGCTTTCCACCAGCCACTGACCCCTATGGGCACCATGAAACAAAGGCGACTCCAGCAGGGGTTGCCCCAAGGTCTCGAGAATTCCGGCCACGGTGGCGGCATCTTCATAGGGGCGCTCCAGCTCAGGGGCATGGCGGCCGGCGATCGATCGCAAGGCTTCATGGGTCTGGATCGGTGGCTGCAGCTCCTTGTTCCACAGCAGGATCAACCAGCCGTTCTCCCGCAAGACACCGGCCGCTTTCGGATAGGCGATCTCCGGCGGGATCCAGTGAAAGGAGGTGGCCGCCAGCACGGCATCGAACCGCTCCTGCTGAGGTTCCCACTCCTCCAGAGATGTCGTCACCACATCGACGTTCGGGTACCGCTGACAGACCTCCTCAGCCAGCAGGCAGAACTCCGGGTTGGGCTCGATGGCCACGATCCGGCAGCCCAGCTCCGCTAGCGACACCGTGGCCGTACCCGGCCCACAGCCCACCTCCAGCAGCGTGGATGTAGCCGTCAAGCCCGATCGAGCCACCACCGCTTCCACCAGTTGCTGCGGGTAGCGGGGCCGGGTGGCCGCATAGGCCACTGCGGCCGGCGAGAACCAGTGCCGGCGCTGCTCCACGCTCCTGGCCGTATAGGTGGCGACGGTCTGCTTGATCTCGTCCACAGGGTCCAAAGGGCTTCTGGTCAGGGCGAATGAAACCCAGCCTCTAGCAGTGATGGAAGCACCCAGGTAACCGACAGGTCATTTGGGTGGGCTGCCACCCGATTCAAGGTTCAGCCCCAGGCCGCTAAGACAGGAGATGAATTGCTATCAAGAAGTCCAAAACCTCAAGGATCACGATGAAGCCAGACGCGAGCCTGAGCTGGCATCGTGAGCGAAGCGCACCCTTGAACCCAGTGGAGCCTCATGACCATGAGCAGTGAGCCCATCCGCTTCACCGACGGGGCCGGTTACGACCGCTTCATGGGGGTCTGGAGCCGTCTTGCTGGCCAGGGGTTTCTGAGCTGGATCGCCCCCCAGCCCGGCCTGCGCTGGCTGGATGTGGGCTGTGGCAACGGCGCTTTCACACAGCTGATCGCAGAGCAGAGCGCACCGCTCTCGCTCGTCGGCATCGACCCCTCAGACGCCCAACTCAACTTTGCCCGGCAGCATCCGCTCCTGCAGAACGTGGAGTTCGTGAATGCCGACGCCATGGCCCTGCCGTTCCCTGACGCCGCCTTCGATTTCGCGGTCATGCCCTTGGTGATCTTTTTCGTGCCCGAGCCGGCCCGAGGTGTGGCAGAAATGGCGCGGGTCGTTGCCCCCGGTGGCACGGTGGCCGCCTATGCCTGGGACATGGAGGGTGGGGGCTTCCCCTATCGGGACGTGACGGAAACCCTGAGTGCCGTCGGCCGGCCCACACCCATGCCCCCCAGTCTGGAGGCCTCCCGCCTTGAGGTGCTGCGAGACCTCTGGGCCACTGCCGGCCTGGGCGACATCGAGACGAGAGTGATCGCCGTGGAACGCACCTTCCCCGACTTCGAGGATTTCTGGAGCACCCTTCTCGGCGGCCCGAGCGCCGGTCAGGCCCTCGCGGCAATGAACGAGGAGGAACGCTCCGGCTTCCGCGCCTTGCTGCGAGCCCGCCTGCAGGCGGCCGGCAGCGGCCCGATCACCCTGCCGGCGCGGGCCCATGCCATCCGGGGCACAGTGCCAGGCCCGTGATGCACCTGCTGGTCGATCGCCATGGCTGATCAGCCCTGTCTGCTGGGTACGGTGCCGATAGCGGCGAGCGATGGAATGCTGCGTGAGCTGGTGCTGGCCCTTGGACTCCCCGTGGCCTTGCTGGTGCTGGCGGTGCTGGCGCTGGAGCACTGGGGCGATCGAATGCCGCGTTGGCTGCAGCATTTTGCCGAACGCCCGTCCTGGCTCTGGAACACTGGCATCGGCCTGATCATTGGTCTGTCGCTGCTTCGCTGGCTGCTGCAGCGCTAAGACTGTTTAGGTCGCGTCGGCGAAGCAGTTCACGGTGACTTGCTCGGGATCCGCCCCGGCCTGGATCCCCAACGCGCCAACGCGGAGACCACTGCCGGGAGCAGCATCGGCCAGGAGGGAGCCAAGGCTCCGTGCCGCGGTACGAGCGCTGATCTCCTACGGCAAGGGCATCGGCTTCCGCGTTGCCATGCGCCCAAGGAAGCGGCGTGCTCTGCCCGAAAAGGCGGTCTCCAGTTCGTGGCAGTAGGCGCTACATGTGGTGTAGGCCATTGGCTTGCTTCTTCGTTCAGGAAACGAGGAATCCTGATGAAATGCTGGTTCAAGTGCCTTTCAGCCCTCTGAGCATGGGGGTAATTGAGACCCTCTTCTACAAGAGCCACCCACCGTGACGGTATGCGTGCCCTGGCTTCAAAGAGCTTACATATGGTGTGAGCTGGAGCGAACTGGAAACCCCCCTTCTGCCCGATTCTCCGGAGAGACGACTGGATGATCTGATCGAGACTGCCAAAGCTCACTTCCGCGCGAAGGTCGAGCACCCGTTCCGGGTGATCAAGCGGCAGTTCGGATTTCAGAAGACCCGGCTGCGGGGCATGATCAAGTACCGCTGCAAGGTGAACGACCTGGCAGCCCTTGGGAACCCATTCACGGTGCGTCATCAATTGCTATGCTGGGCAAGATAAGCGGAGTGTGGTACCTATTGGGGCTGCAACGGCCCTCAATGCAAGTGGCATGTCTCCAGAAATGGGGAGATCAGGCCGATCTGCGCTGGAACGTTCCAAGCCACACAGTTGACTGACCGTGACTGGCTATGGGGGCTTGATGTCCAGAGCTTTTCTAGGTGGTGATATCGTGACCTTTGTCGATGAATCCACGTATTTGGTGATAAAGGGTAGAAGTGATAGATTGACTTCCTTTTTCTTGCCCAAGCGGCCAACGCTCTTGCCCATGCCGAAAACGGTTGAAATGCCCAAACGCCTTGGTCGTCAAGCCATTTTGAAGCCACTCCAGCAATTAAACTAAATTCATCCGGCTGTACCCCACCCAGAATGCATAGCTTAACAGCTTTTCAATGTTTTGTGTTGACGCCCCTTGAATTGTTGGGTGTTTCCATCGGTACGGCCACTATTTCTGCGGGAGGCATTGCCATTTTGGATCGGGAGTTCTGTCCCGATGATGATTTGGATCAGGCGATGCAGAGCCTGAACCAGCTGCTCAATTTTGCTGCGGGTTCAGGTGCGGTGGGAGTACGGATGCGGGTAGATCAGATTATTCATAGCCAGATCATGCTTTCCCAGGTGGCTCAGCACCCCCATTGGCTGATTCTATCGGCTTGGGAGGCCCAGGAGCTGGAAGATGTGCTGGAGGCGCTGCCCCAAGGAGAGTCCCGTCGGGTGTTGCTTGAGGTCACCTCCGTTGAGCAAGCCCTGAGGCTCGGGAAACACCACGATGTTGCCGGCCTTGTGGTACGGGGCCAGGAATGTGGTGGCTGGACCGGAGAGGATAGTTCGTTTATACTTCTGCAACGGCTGCTGACGTTGCAGTCGCAACCGCTCTATGTCCAGGGAGGAGGTGGCCCCCAGGTGGCAGCCGCCTGTCGAGGCCTGGGGGCAGCGGGCGTGGTGCTGGACGACCAGCTTTGGCTGATGCCCGAGTCGCCGCTGCCGGAGCCCTGGCAAGCTTTGCTCCGTTCGCTGACCGGGCAGGAGGCCATGGCCCTGGGCGAAAGGGTGGGCCATGGCTGCCGCGTGCTGGTGCGGCCGGGAATGGCGGCTGTGACACAGCTCAAGGCTCTGGCTGAGCAGATCGAAGTCGATCTGGGGGCTGGGGCCGAGGCGGACCAGCGCTGGTACCAGCAGGCAGGCAGCTATCTGGGCTGGGGCAATCCCGAAACCAATGCCTGGCCCATGGGCCAGGGGGTGGGGCTGGCAGCCTCATTGCTGAGGCGCTTTGGCACCACAGGCAAGCTAATCCGTTCAATTTTGGCCAACAGTGGCAAGCAGCTGGGTTTGGCCGACGACTTGCAACCCCTGCGTGCCGGGGCTCCGCTGGCAGTCTCCCACGGCACCCCTTACCCGATTGTGCAAGGGCCGATGACGCGGGTGAGCGACACGGCGGAGTTTGCCAATGCTGTGTCCCTGGCGGGGGCACTGCCGCTGCTGGCCCTGGCGATGATGAGGGGCAGTCAGGTGCGTGACCTTCTCAATCGAACCCAGGCGCTGTTGGGAGACCGACCCTGGGGTGTGGGGCTGTTGGGATTTGCCCCTAAATCGTTGCGGGATGAGCAGATCGAGGCCATCTACGCGGCCAAGCCACCCTTTGCCCTGATCGCCGGTGGGCGACCTGACCAGGCGGCGGCCTTTGAGAAGGAGGGGATTGCCAGCTATTTGCATGTGCCGTCGCCTGTGCTGCTCAAGTTGTTTTTGGAGCAAGGGGCGCGCCGGTTTGTGTTTGAGGGCCGCGAGTGCGGGGGCCATGTCGGCCCTCTGAGCAGCTGTGTGCTCTGGGAGAGCATGGTGGACACCTTGCTGAGCGAGGTGGGGCCGGACCATGGCTCCGAGATTCATGTGCTGTTTGCTGGAGGCATCCACGACAGTTGCTCAGCAGCCTTCATTTCCGTGCTAGCCGCACCCCTGGCCCAGCGGGGGATGAAGGTGGGCGTGTTGATGGGCACCGCCTATCTGTTTACCCATGAGGCTGTGGACTGCGGCGCGATTTTGCCGAGTTTTCAGGAGCAGGCGCTGCGCTGCGATCACACCGTCAACTTGGAGACGGGGGTAGGCCACGCCAGCCGATGTGCGGTTACCCCCTTTGCAGACGAGTTCTATTCCGCCCGGAGGACCATGCTGGCGGCGGGGGATTCCGCAGAGGAAATCAAGGACGCCCTGGAGGCCCTGACCCTGGGCCGGCTGAGGCTTGCCTCCAAAGGGCTCGTGCGCGAAGACGATGGGGTACTGACAGCCGTTGATGCACCACGCCGCCATCGCGATGGCATGTACATGATTGGGCAGGTGGCCACCCTGCGCAACCAGGTGATCAGCGCAGAGCAGTTGCACCAGGAGTTGGTCTATGGGGCGGCCCAGTGGCTCAATCGGAGGCGGCCCGCCCAGCTGAACCCGGCCGAGTACGGGCCAGATCGCCCCTCCGACATCGCCGTCATCGGCATTGGCACCCTCCTGCCCGATGCCCAGGATCCCCAGGATTACTGGCTTAACATTCTCAACAAGGTTGATTCGATCCAGGAAATCCCCGCCAGCCGCTGGGACTGGCGGCTCTATTACGATGTCGACCCCCAGGCCCGCGACCGGATCTACTCCAAGTGGGGCGGCTTTCTCGACGATGTACCCTTCGACCCGCTGCGGTTTGGCATTCCGCCTAAGTCCCTGAAGTCCATTGAGCCTTTACAGCTTTTGGCCCTGGAGGTGGTGCGGCGGGCGCTGGAGGACGCGGGCTACGCCACCGGAGAGTTTGATCGAGAGAACACCTCTGTCATTTTGGGGGCGGGGGGCGGCCTTGCCGACCTGGGGCAGCAGTACGCCACCCGATCAGAAATTCCCCGCTATGTGGAAAATCCAGACGAAGGGGTTTGGGATCGCTTGCCGGAGTGGTCCGAGGAGTCGTTTCCGGGAGTGTTGCTGAACGTGATTGCAGGCCGGGTGGCCAACCGTTTTGATTTGCGCGGCATTAACCATACTGTCGATGCCGCCTGTGCCTCTTCCCTGGCCGCCATCGATCTGGCGGTCAAGGACCTGGAAAGCGGCCACAGCAACATGGCCATTGTCGGGGGAGTAGACACGATCCAGAGTCCGTTTGCGTTTTACTGCTTCAGCAAGTCCCAGGCTCTGTCGCCCCGAGGTCGCTGCCGGAGCTTTGACCAGTCCGCCGATGGCATCGCCATCAGTGAGGGGCTGGCGGTGGTGGTGTTGAAACGGCTGGCCGATGCGGAGCGGGACGGAGATCGCATCTACGGGGTGATCAAGGCTGTAGGTGGCTCCAGCGACGGCAAAGCCCTGGGGATGACCGCCCCTCGGCCCGAAGGGCAGATGCTTGCTCTAGGAAGGGCCTACGGAAAAGCTGGCTTTGCCCCCAGCACACTGGGTTTGTACGAAGCCCACGGCACCGGTACGGCGGTGGGTGATCGCGCTGAACTGGAAACGTTGGTCACCACCATGAATGAGCACCAGGCTGATCCAAAGGCCTGCGTCCTGGGGTCGGTCAAGACCATGATTGGCCATACGAAATCTACCGCTGGCGTGGCCGGTCTGGTGAAAGCGGTGCTGGCCTTGCACCACCGAGTGCAGCCCCCCCACGCCAATGTGGAGCAGCCCCTGGCCCCCATCACCGATCCCAGTAGCCCTGTCTACCTGCTGAAGGAGGCACGCCCCTGGATCGCCCATCCCGACTATCCGCGCCGTGCCGGGGTCAGCGCCTTCGGCTTTGGCGGCACCAACTTCCATGCTGTGTTGGAGGAGTATGCTGCCGCCCCGGTGAAGCCCCAGGGGGCCGACCGTTGGCCCTGCGAACTGCTGATTTTCCGAGCCGCCAGCAAGTCTGCCCTGGTGGAGGAGATTGAGCAGCTGCGGCGGGCTCTGGCCACCGGAGCACGTCCCCGTCTGGTCGACCTGGCCTTTAGCTATGTCCACCGGGCTCAGGCTCGCCAGGCTGACACGGCCTGCCTGTCCTTGGTGGTCGAGAGCCTGGAGCAACTGGCAGGGGCCTTGGAAATCACTCTCAACCATCTACGGCAAGAAAAGAGCCCACCCCTGCCGCCTCATTTTTCCCTGGGGTTAGATGCGTCGATTACAAAGCAGAGCATTGCTTTCTTGTTTCCAGGGCAAGGGTCGCAGTACCCAAACATGGCCCGGGAGGTTGCCCTGTACTGCCCAGAAATGAGGCAATCGATAGAGTTTGCCGATCGCTGTATCGATGCTGATCAGCTAGGGGGGCGACTGAGTTCGTTTATCTATCCCCCTAGCAGCTACTCAGGTCAAGAAGAAGAGGATTTTCGCCTGCGGCTGACTAACACTCAGATCGCTCAGCCAGCCCTTGGGGCAATTGCGGCTGGATATATCGACCTTGCCGCTCGGCTAGGGCTGAAACCTGCGATGACCTGCGGCCATAGCTTTGGCGAGTATGTGGCGCTTTACTGCGCCGGGGTTCTGACCCGGGAAGAATTCCTCAACCTTTCTGCCACCCGGGGCCGGGTGATGGCCACGGCCTGCGCTGACTCCGATGGAGCCATGGCAGCAGTGCAGGCGGCTCGGGACGATCTGATGCAGCACCTGGACGGGTTTGGGCACGTTGTGATTGCTAACCACAATTCACCCAGCCAGTCAGTGATCTCTGGCCCCACCCAAGCCATCCATGAAGTGGTGGAAAACCTCAACAAAGCGGGAATTTTGGCTCGCCTACTGCCTGTGGCGGGGGCCTTTCATTCGCCGCTGGTGGCCTCAGCCCAGAAGGCAATGGAGGTACCCCTGGCGACCGCGGAGCTTCGGGTGCCATCAATGCCGGTCTACAGCAATGCCACCGCTAAACCCTACGGCGCCGAACCCGAGGCTATTCGTGAGCAGTTGTCCGCCCATCTGACCTCGCCAGTCAACTACTTATGTCAGATTGAGGAGATCTACAAGGCTGGAGCAAGGGTTTTTGTGGAGCTTGGTCCCAAGAGCGTACTGACCAAGCTGGTGGGTCAAATTCTAGAGGGGCAACCCTTCACTGCTGTCTCCCTTGATGGCCAAGGTGGAAATCTCATCGGTTTTTTGGCCGCACTGGGGAAGCTCAGCACCCAGGGTGTTGGTCTCCAGCTGCTGACTCTGTTTGATGGTCGCGACGTGGCCCGCCTGGATCTCGATCGGCTTGAGCAATACCAGGAGTCACCGCTCCCCCGCAGTGCCTGGTTCGTGAACGGTGGACATGCCCGGCCCCAAGGCGTAGCCGTGGGCCACACCGGCAAGCTACCGCCGCTGACGTTGGAGCAAAAGCTCTCCGCCCCAGCACACCCAATACCTCTGCCGACGCCAACGCACCTTGTCGCTCCACCCCTAGAGCCCGAGTCCGGCACCAAACGCTTGACGAACAACCTCGATACCCCGAACCTCCCCATAACCCCAATCCCACCATCCCCCCAGCCCCGTCCGATGACCCACTCCGCCCAACCCGAACCCCCAGCCCTCCCAGATCCAATCCTGGTGGCCTACCAGGCCCACCAGGCCACCATGTTTCAGTTCCTGGCGGTGCAGGAGCGGGTTGTCAGCCAGTTTTTAGAGTGCCAGAGAGGTCGGACTGGTTCTCAGGCAGCTGCTCTGGCCCCTGCCACAGCTCAGGTTCAGCGCCTGGGGATGGCGGTGGCACCCCCAGGCGCCGCGATGGCGCCGGAGCCGTTGACTGCCCCTGCCGCTGTGCCACCGGCTCCGCTCCCCGGCTCCACTCCC
Organism: Synechococcus sp. Tobar12-5m-g; assembly: GCF_024345415.1. GTDB lineage: Bacteria > Cyanobacteriota > Cyanobacteriia > PCC-6307 > Cyanobiaceae > Regnicoccus. The sequence continues at coordinate 57,878 of NZ_JAGQBB010000001.1, forward strand.
CGCCTCTCCTTTGCTCCTGAGGTAACAGTTGAGAATGGCGTGGCCCAGAAGGCTGCCAGCCCTAACGGCTCGATCCAAAATGGCCAAAGCCCGACCAATGCGGCTCAGGCTGGGGCAGAGCATCCCTCCAAGGTTGCATCCACTCCGGCTCCAGCTCCGGCCCGGGAGGAGCTGCTGCGACAGCTGTTGGATCTGGTCAGCGATCGCACCGGCTACCCCACCGACATGCTGGGCCTCGACCAAGATCTTGAGGCTGAGCTGGGCATCGACTCCATCAAGCGGGTGGAAATTCTCGGGGCCATGCAAAAGAACCTCGGTACTGATCTAGCAGCCCTTGTGCAGCAGGACATGGAAGCCCTGACTCGGGTCAAGACCCTGAATGGCCTGATCGACCGACTGCTGGGGGCTCTGCCTGCACCTTTGCCTCTGAAAGAACCGGAAGTCGTTTCTCCACCAGCGGCAAACACCGAACTGGCTCCTCCGGCAGAGCTGGATAGAGCCCAGATGCTTTCTTCGCTGCTCGAACTCGTCAGCGATCGCACCGGCTACCCCACCGACATGCTGGGACTCGACCAAGACCTGGAGGCGGAGTTGGGCATCGACTCGATTAAGCGGGTAGAGATTCTGGGCGCTTTGCAAAAGACCCTGCCCCCTGCACTGGGGGAACTGTTTCAGCAGCAGATGGAGCAGATGACGCGCACCAAGTCGCTCAACGCCCTGGCGGACCAGCTGATGGCCCTGGCTTCCAGCAGCTCGGAGTCCCGCCTGGGAAAGCCGCCGATGCCGCAGTCAGCCTCCCCCGCTACGTAATGCGGGGGGTGCCAGCTCCCCTGGAGTCCGGCCCCCGACCAAGTCTGACCGGGCTTTACCTGGTGGTGCCCGACCAAGCCTTGGCTCCCGAATTGATCAAGCGTCTGGAGCAGAGTGGGGCCACTGTGGCCCTTTTGCCTCCAGCTCTGCTCAATGACCTGGGCCAACTGCGTCAGACCGTTGAGCAGTGGCGAGAGCGCTGCGGCCCGGTAGCGGGTGTGGTGCTTTTGTCTGTCCTCGACGCCCAGGAACCAGACTCTCTGAACACCTGGCGGCAACAGACCCAGACGCACATCAAGGGAGTCTTTCAAGTACTGCAGCTTTGTGCCATCGACTATTCCCAGGCAGACCAAGACGAACCATTTCGTATCGTGGCGACATCTCAGATGGGAGGATGCTTTGGCCGCGATCACAACCTGACACTCCAGGGACTGGCCGGAGGGGGCTACACCGGGCTGTTGAAATGTCTAATCACCGAGGCGACCCAGGTGCAGGCCAAGGCCATTGATCTAGATCCGGCTCTCTCAGCAGTTCAGGGGGCCGACATTGTGCTGGCCGAGTTGCTTGCCCCGGGTCGGTTGGAGGTTGGTTATCCGAGCGGACAGCGCACAGTCTTTGCCACCGTAGAGGCACCCCTACCGGAGACCAAGCGGGATTCTCTGGCCATTAATGAAGACTGGGTGGTGTTGGTGACAGGAGGAGCGCGGGGCATCACCGCTGAAGTCCTGACCGAGCTGGCCCCCTATGGACTGCGACTGGTGCTGGTGGGGAAATCCCCCCTGCCTGGATCTGAGCCAGTTGATACCGAGGGTATCGAAGAGGAGTCCCTGCTGCGGAAGGCTCTAATTCTGCGCATGCAGGCAAAGCATTCCCAACCTGGGCAGCAACCCCCTCGGCTGATGCCCGCCGAGATCAACCACAAGATTCAGGAGTTGAGGCGCGATCGCGCTGTACGCCACAACCTGGAGAGGCTTCGGCAGCTGGGGGCCGAGGTTGAGTATCACGCCGTAGACGGTCGCGATGGGGCAACCCTCGGTCAGCTGGTAGACGATCTCTACCGGCACTACGGGCGCATTGACGCCGTTATCCACGGAGCTGGCATCATCGAAGACAAGCTGGTCGCTGACAAGTCGCTGGCCTCCTTTGAGCGGGTGTTTGACACCAAGGTCGACAGTGCCTTCACCCTCAGCCTCCACCTGCGGCCCGACTCACTCCAACTGATGGTGTTTTTTAGCTCTGTCGCCGGGCGCTACGGCAACCGCGGACAGGCCGACTACGCAGCCGCCAACGAGGTGATGACGCGCCTGGCCTGGGATCTCGATCGGCGCTGGCCCCAGACCCGGGTGGTGTCCTTGTGCTGGGGTCCATGGGATACCACTGGGATGGCCTCGGAGGCGGTCAAGCAGCAGTTTCGAGCCCGAGGCATTGAGCCCATCCCCTTGGCCAGCGGTCGCCGGTTCTTCCTCGAGGAGTTGCTGTACGGCACCAAGGGGGACACTGAGGTGGTGGCGGGGGTCGGCCCCTGGGAGGCCTACGAGCAGGAGCAGTCCCTAGCCAGAGAGCCCCGTAGTCAGAGTCAGATCTCGATCCCCTCAGGCCATTCAACCTCTGCCTTTTGGCTACTGCCTGGCCCACCCCAGACCTTACCCAACGGAGCAGTGGTGGTGGAGGCCACCCTCAGCCTCCAGACGGCTCCCTACCTCTACGACCACCGCCTGGAAGGCAGGCCAGTGTTACCCGCCACGGCGGCCCTGGAGTGGCTGGCGGAGCTCGTGCAGGCTGGTTGGCCCGACTGGGTGGTCAGCGAAGTGAGAAATCTGCGGGTCCTGCGGGGGGTGGTGCTCAGTTCTGAAACTGATACCGCACGTCTGCGGCTACAGGCGCTGGCCTCGACCCACGCTGATGCCGCTGAACTGTTGGTCACCGCCTTGATTGAGGACGCCGATCGCCAGCTTCCGATGTATCGAGCCCAGGTGGTGCTGCGTTCGCAGCTTGTCGAGCCCCCCCCCATGGTCTGGGATCCGATACCGCCGGAGCGCACCCTCTCCCCGGTGATGGCCTATCGCGACTACCTCTTCCATGGCCCCAGATTTCAGCTGGTGCAGTCAATCGAGGCCATAGCTGAGCAGGGTATTGACGCCTGGGTCACCCCGAGTGATGGGGCTACCTGGGTAAGCGGCGGCAGCCAAGTTAGCTGGCTCTTCGATCCCGGGCTGCTCGACACGGCCCCCCAGTTGGCCATCGTGTGGGCTCGCCTCTACCGTGACACCACGCCACTACCCTCCTGCCTGACCTCAGTGGTGCGCTACGCGGTAGCAGGGCCACCGGGGCCTCTACAGTTGCGGCTACGACTGCGACAAGTGGAAGAAAATTCCATAGTTTATGACGCTGTATTCTGTGACCGTGATCAGCAGGTGCACCTGGCAATGACCCAGATTGAGAGCACCTGCAACCCCGCCCTAAATCGATTGGCAGGAAACTCCCATGGTTGACTTCACCAGGGACATCGCCATTGTTGGGATGGCTGCTTTATTTCCCCAGGCCAAAGACCTCAGGACCTACTGGCAAAACATCCTAAATCGGGTCAATGCGGTGACTGCCGCCCCCGACGAATGGTCCCAGGGTTTTGTCGATCCAGACTCGACCGCCAACAACCGCATCAACAGCGCCATGGGCGGCTTCCTTGGCCCTCTGGCAGAGTTCAACCCGTTGGAGTTCGGCATCATGCCCAACTCCGTCGATGGGGGAGAACCGGACCATTTTTTGGCCCTCAAGGTGGCTTCCCAAGCCTTGGCTGACGCGGGCTACACCACTCGCACCTTCAACCGCCAGAAAACTGGCATCATTCTGGGTCGGGGAACTTACATTAACCGGGGTTACAACACTCTCCTGCAGCACGGTCAGATTCTCGACCAAACCATGGGCCTGCTGAAGCAGATCTTGCCCACCATGGACGCGGATACTGAAGCTGAACTGAGAGCTCAGCTTCAGGCCAGTCTGCCCCCCTTTACCCCAGAGATGGCCCCGGGCTTGGTTCCCAATGTGATTACAGGTCGCATTGCCAATCGCCTCGATCTAATGGGGCCAAATTACATCGTTGATGCGGCCTGTGCCTCATCGCTGATCGCCGTCGAGCACGCCATGCAGGAACTCCGCAGCGGTCGCTGCGACATGGTGCTGGCGGGCGGGGTGCATGCCTCGACACCGCCGCAGATCAATATGATTTTCAGCCAACTGGGGGCGCTGGCTCGCAATGCGGTCAAACCCTTTCATGCGGGGGCCGAGGGCACGCTGCTCAGCGAGGGGGTAGGCATGGTGGTTCTCAAGCGACTGGTGGATGCCGAAGCCGATGGCGATCGCATCTATGCGCTGCTCAAGGGGGCAGGCACCGCCAGCGACGGGAAGGCGTTGGGGTTGCTGGCCCCCCGCTCCGAGGGGGAGGTGCTGGCCCTTGAGAGGGCCTACGAATCCAGTGGCATTGACCCCACGACTCTCGAGCTGATCGAGGCCCACGGTACGGGCATTCCCCTGGGCGATCGCACCGAGATTCGCTCCCTCTCCCAGTTGATCGGGCAACGCCAAGGCACCTTACCCACCTGCGCCGTGGGCTCCGTTAAGTCGATGATTGGCCACTGCATTCCGGCGGCGGGTGCGGCCAGCCTGATCAAAACGGCCCTGGCGCTCTACCACAAGGTGTTGCCCCCCACCCTCTGCGATCAGGTCGACCCCGACCTGGAACTGGAGAAGACTCCCTTTTACCTGAATACAGCCCCCCGCCCCTGGATCCACGGCCAGGGCGACGTGCCCCGTCGGGCCGGGGTGAATGCCTTTGGCTTTGGCGGCATCAATTCCCACCTGGTGTTAGAAGAACATGTGCCCACGGAGCCAACTCTCCCCACTCTGCTGTACCGGGACTGGCCCAGCGAGGTCATTGTGTTTTCGGGGACAGACTGGGGGGCTGTGGGGGAGTCGATCGCTCGGGTTCAGCAGTATCTGGAACAGCAGCCAACAGTCAGCCTGGCCGATCTGGCCTACACCCTGTCAAAGCATCCTCTGGGGTCCCACCGGCTGAGTCTGGTGGCATCCTCCATCCATCACCTCAAGAATAAGCTAGCCAAGGCCCTCAACTGTCTCAACGAATCCACTCAGGGGAGCAACCACACTGGTATTTACACTGGAGTGATTGATAAGGCCAATCCCGTCGGGGGGACCTGCTTTCTGTTCCCAGGCGAGGGATCTCAGTATCCCGACATGCTGAGCGATCTGTGCCTTTATTTTCCCCAGGTACGGGCCTGGTTTGACTTTCTGGACAATACCTTTGCCCATCGCCGCCAGTGCCCCCCCAGCCAGCTGGTTTTTCCACCCCCCACTGGGCTCACGACCCAGGAACGGGCGCTGGTGCAGCAGCAGCTTTATCACATGGATGTGGCCTCTGAGATTGTCTTTATTGCCAGCATGGCCCTGCATGAGCTGCTCAACGAGTTTCAGGTGCCCTGCGACGCCATGGTGGGCCACAGCACAGGAGAAAATACGGCACTGATCGCATCGGGCACCATTCGCCTGGCCGACAAGGCTGAACTGCAAGAGAAGATGCGCCAGCTCAACCAAATCTATTTGGATGTTGAGCGGAGCGGTGACATTCCTCAGGGGGCCCTGCTGACAGTGGGGGCCTTCGACCCCAAGCTCCTGTCGCTGCTGCTGGATGAGATGGCCGGACGGCTGCACCTGGCCATGGACAACTGTCCCAACCAAGTGATTTTGTTTGGCGATGAACCAACTATCGCAGCCGTTGAAGACCGATTGCGGATGGCAGGGGCAATCTTCCAGCGACTGCCTTTCAACCGGGGATATCACACGCCACTGTTTGAACCAGTGGCCAAAGCTTTTAACACATTTTACAAAAGCCTCGTGCTTGGCCCTGGCCACACACCCCTTTACAGCTGTGCCGACGTTGCTGCCTTTCCTGAGGATCCCGAGGCGATCGCCGCTCAGGCCACCCAGCAGTGGTCTAGTCGGGTGCGGTTCCAGGAAACCATCGAACACCTCTACGCCCAGGGCATCAGCGCTTTTGTCGAAGTCGGGCCTAGCAGCAACCTGTCAAGTTTTGTGGGAGACATCCTCCAGGGGCGTGCCCATCTGGCCTTGGCAAGCAACAGCCGCCGCCGTCCAGGTCTGGCCCAGCTGATGACCTTGCTGGCCCGGCTCATCACAAGGCACGACCTTGACCTCACCCTCCTCTACAGCCAGCGGCAGCTCACCGAGCTTGACCTTGCTGTCCCACCTCGGCCCACGGTCCCAAGCCCGGTGCTGACCTTGACCATGCCCACCATGTCCCTGTCGCCGGGGTTTGCACAAACCCTCCAAGCCCGCCTGGCACAAGCCCATGCCCCAAATCCTTCGCCCCCCCCGATCACAACACCGAGCCAGGCAGCTCCCTGGCCAGAAGCTATCGCCCCAGCCACATCACCAGCTCTCAGCTTGCACGGGCGGTCGACTGAAGACCAGGTGGCTAGACAGCAGCAGGCTCCTCAGGAATCCCTGTCCCCGGAGACTCACCAGGGCCATCAGCCGTCTCAACCGCCTTTCCCCAGCATGGTCGCCCCGACCATGCCACCGCTTGAGGGCGACGGGCTGGGGGCCATTCTGGCTGGCCACTTTGCCTTGATGAACGAGTTTTTGGGCAACCAGGAGCGGGTTTCGATGCGCGCGCAGGCCGAGCTGGCGTCACTGCCCATTCGCACCCAGACCATCGCCGCACTGGCGATTCCTACCACCGACTCGGCCTGGGCGCTACTAGGAAAGATTGTAGAGCGGAGTGACGATCGCATTTATTGCGAGCGTTGCTTCACTCTGGAGCACGACCGTTTTTTGATCGATCACACCCTGGGCGGACAGCTTTCGAGCTACCAACCTGAACTTCACCCCCTGCCAGTGATTCCCTTCACCATGAGCATGGAGATGGTGGCCGAGGCTGCCGTCCTTTTGGTGGGGGATGGTTACACAGTTGCCCAATTGTCAGATCTGCGGGGATACCGCTGGCTGTGCCTGGATCAGGACAATCTAACTCTTGGGATTTTGGCCCGCCGTCGGCCCTCCCCCGCCACGGCTCCCCAGGTGCAGGTCCAGATTTTCCAGCTCGGGGCCGACTCGCAGCTTCCCCGTCAGTTGGTGTTTGAGGGTCTGGTGGACCTGGCGAGTGAGCCCCTGGCGGCACCTTCACCCCTGCCCTTTGCCCTTAGCCAATCTGCCCCTTCCCGCTGGGACGATGCCGATCTCTACCAGACCGGCATGTTCCACGGGCCTCGCTTCCAGGGGGTGACCCACCTGCGCCGCTGGGGGGCCGAGGGCATCGAGGCCGACCTGCAAACCATCGCCACCAACGATTTCTTTGGCACCACTCCCGAGTCCAGCTTTCTCATCGATGCTGGGCTGTTGGATGCCGCTGGGCAACTGGTCGGCTACTGGGTGTCAGAACAGTTTGGCACCGATTTCAACGTGTTTCCCTTTCAGGTGGCGCGCTTTCATCAGTACGAGCCACCCTTGCCGCCGGGCTCCCAGGTGCTTTGTCGAGGGTTGATGCGCTTTGTCAGCGATCGACAGACCGAGGCAAGCTTTGACTTTTTCGACGTCAACCAACGGCTGATCGCCCGCTTGGAGGGTTGGCAAGACCGCTACTTCAGCATTCCCCACGCCTACTACCAGTGCCGCCTTCATCCCCAGTCGGCTTTTCTCTCCTACCCCTGGGCGATCGCCGAACCCTTGGTTCTGCGCCGCATCGATCCCTTCCCTGAAGGATTCTTTGAAGATTCCTGGGGGATCTGGCAGCGGGTACTGGCCCACCTCAGCCTGTCCGAGCCGGAGCGTGAGCGCTGGTACTCCTTCCCTGCCAAGGGCCAGCGCCGCACGGAGTGGCTGCTGGGGCGCATTGCCGCCAAGGATGCGGTGAGACAATGGGCGTGGGATAACCTTGGCTTGACCCTAGCCCCAGTAGATATCAGCATTGTGGCCACTGCCACAGGCAAACCCATGATCGAATGTGCCCGCCTGGCCCAGATCACGGCGCTGCCCGATCTTTCCATCAGCCACAGCCAGGGCTACACCGTGGCGGCTTTGGCCACCCCCGGTATGCAGATTGGCGTCGATCTGCAGAAGCTCTCCCAGAATCATGCCGACGACTTGCTGTTAGCCGCCTTTGGCCCGGCAGAGCAATCATGGCTGCAAACCGGGGGAACACAGGTTGGCGTATCCCTTTGGTGCGCCAAAGAGGCCGCAGCCAAGGCTGTGGGCCTTGGCTTGGGTGGGGACCCCCGGAAGTGGAAAATCACCAACTGTTCCCCCGACGTCCAACGGGTTGAGGTTACTTTTGAAACCCAAACCCTTCAGGTCAGCCTGAAACAGCAGGCCGACGAAATTTTGGCCGTCTGTCAGCGGCCTGTCATCCGGTGACGATTGTCGCTGCCCCTCGCTTTGTCTGTTCATTTCACCAAGGAGATTAAGTTCAATGACCACGACCCCACTTTCCTACAGCCCCGAAGAATTGAGTGCCCAGGTAATCGCCGTGCTCAACGAGCTCACCATGGACTGGGAACTTGATCTGGAGGAAGACATCGGCCCAAGCACCCGTCTGATTGACGACCTTGCCTTTGAGTCCATCGACATTGTGCGGTTTGTCGTGGCGCTGGAGCAGCATTTCAACTGCAAAGGTTTGCCCTTTGAAAAACTGTTTATGCGTGATGGGGACTACGTTGATGAACTACGGGTCAATGAAGTCGTTGAATTTTTAAATGAATCTCTACCCACCGCTCATTCATCCTAAACCACTGAGATCACCATGAAGAAGCTATTAATGATCGGCCTTGATGGGGCTACCTACGCCTTGCTCAAGCCACTGATTGCAGACGGATACATGCCCTTTTTGGGGAAAGTCATGGCGGAGGGCGCCTACGGAGAACTAATGTCCACGCCCAACCCCCTAACTCCGCCGGGCTGGATCTCCACCGTCACCGGTTGTAGCCCCGATGTCCACGGTATCTACGACTTTCTACGGCCCGAGTCGACTGAAGCTGGCGTTTTCTTAAAAGTCAACGACTCCCGCGACATCCTCTGTGACACCGTGTGGACCCTGGCCAGCCGCCAGGGTAAGCGGGTGACGACGCTGAATTTCTACGGCATGTCCCCCCCCGTGGAGGTGGACGGGTACCTGATTTCCGGGTTTATTCCCTGGCGTCACCTGCGCAGCGCCACCTTTCCCGAATCCCTCTTCGACACTGTCAAAAGTCTGCCCAACGTAGACATTAAAAAGTTGGGCATGGATATTGGTGAAGAAAAGAAATGCATCCAGGGCCTACCTGAAGAAGAATACGAGGACTGGATCCATCTCCAATCCGAGCGGGATGCTGCCTGGACAGAGCTGCTCAGCCATCTAATGGAACATGACCCGACGGACCTAACCGCCATTGTCTATGACGGCACCGACAAGATTCAGCACCTGTTCTGGCGCTACCTCGATCCGTCACTGGTGGAGGAGACAACCGCCATCCCGTGGGACACCCACATTCGCGAACTATGCCTCAACTCCTACCGACAGATCGATCAGAGCATTGAGAGATTGGTAGCCATTTCAGGGCCTGACACTCACTTGGTGATTACCTCTGACCACGGGTTTGGGCCTACCCACGAAGTTGTCTATGTCAACGAATGGCTCGCTCGCAACGGCTACCTCAGCTGGACTGCTCAGACCATTGTTGATAACACCAGCAAGCTGACGGCGGATCGCATCAAAGATCACACCTTGATGATCGACTGGGAGCACACTCTTGCCTACTCGCTGACCCCCAGCAGCAATGCGATCTACGTGAAGCAGGCCAAGGACGGGACTCAGGGAGTGTCACCGGAGGAGTACCCAGATTTTTGCCGTACCCTCCAACAAAAGCTCCTGGACTACCGGCACCCCATCGATGGTGGGCAGGTCTTTGCCAAGGCCGATCTGAACGAGAATCGCCTGGCTGGCAAGCCCAGCCTTGAGCATGCCCCCGACATCACCCTGGGACTGCGGGACGGGGGATTTGTCTCGATCTTGCGATCGGCTGAGGTGGTCAAAACCAGGGACAAGGTCGATGGCACTCATCGACCCAACGGTGTTTTTATCGCCTGGGGTCCCGACATTGCCTCGGGCAAGCACCTCGAGCCCCTGTCTATTTTAGACGTAACACCCATGCTACTCCATCTGATGGGGTTAGAGATCCCTAAGGAGATTGAGGGGCGAGTTCCGGTGGAGGCGCTCAAGGCAGAGGCGCTCAGCGCCAACCCGGTTAAGATATCTGAGATGGTGCAACCTGCGAAGCCAAAAGCCGCAGCCGATCGCCCAGAGATCTCAGAGGACGAAAAGGATGCGCTCATGGCTCAACTGAAACTCTTGGGCTATATGGACTAGTCCCAGCTTCATGAACTCTACTCACAATACAATGAACTCTACAACAACACCTTATCGGGTGGAATCGCTGTTTGACACCATTGGTGCGGTGGTCACCCCGGATGGTGACGGTGGGCTTTTGAACCTGAGCCGCGACGCGGTCCTATCTCTACTCAAGAAGCACGGGGCGCTGTTGTTTCGGGGCTTTGCCCCCGAACTGGAAGCCTACCAAGCTTTTAGTGATCTCTTTTGTGCAGAGTTTATTACCTACATGGGGGGCGGTTACCAGCGACAGGTGATCAACACAGAAGGCGACCAGACGATCCTGTCAGTCAACTACTATCTTGGCCAGCAGCATCAGCGCACCTTTGGTCTACCCCTTCACGGTGAAATGTACTACATTGATCACCGACCAGACGTCATGTTTTTTTATTGTGTGCACCCCGCCAGCCGGGATGGGGAAACAACTGTTGCTGATGGAGCCCTGCTATACCAAGCCCTCAGCCCCAAGACCCAGGACTGCTTTAATCGGCAACGACTCAAGTACATACGCTCCTACCAACGTGAAGACTGGCAGGCCCGGTTTCTGACTGAAGACATGGCTGTTGTACAGCAGTTCTGCCACGACAATGGCCTAAGCATTACACAACATGGCGATGACTCGATTGACACCGAATACGTTTCCCCTGGGGTGATGCATCCTCCCCGGAGCGATCGCCCAGTGTTTATCAACAATCTGCTGCCGGTGATTTGGCAGGAGGAAAACGGCAGTACCAACAACATCGTGCGTTGGGAAGATGGCTCTCAAATTTCCGCTGATATCATTGAGGAGACCAAGGCGGCGGCTGATCGATGTACTCGTCTAGTGGCCTGGCAACCCTTGGAGATCCTGATGGTAGACAACACCCGTGTACTCCACGGCAGAAAGGCATTTGAGGACAATCATCGAGAGATCTACACCCGTATGGGACGTTCGATTCTCTGGTAAGCGATCGCCCCCTAGCCTTTGACAGAGAATGAGCTGTTACCGAGTAGAACAATGCGAAGACGGGGAATGTTGATGCGAAGGTTCATGCGCAGAGCACTGCTCTCGGATGAACGGCAGTTGCAGCACCAGGGGTTGCAGCGGAAGTATCTGTTGCATACCCCAGCGACCTACCGGCCAGAACATCCTCTGCCCCTAGTAATTGGTCTCCACGGAGGCTACACCAGCCCCAGCCGCTTTGCCCTGACAACTGGCTTCAACGATCTGGCCGATTCCGAAGCGTTTCTGGTGGCTTACCCAGAGGGCTTTGATCGCCATTGGAACGACGGTCGCCCTGGCGTCAACACTGACATCGATGACGTGGGTTTCATTGCCGCCCTGATCGACGACATCCAAAGGCATCGAGCGGTGGATACCAAACGGGTCTATGCGGTCGGCATCTCCAACGGGGGCTACATGGTCCAACGCCTGGCGTCTGAGCTACCCCATACCTTTGCCGCCTTTGCAACCGTAGCCGCCGCTCTGCCTGTGCCTCTGCGGGTGAAGATGCAGACCAATACGCCAGTTTCCTTGCTGATGATCAACAGTCGGCGGGATAGGTTTGTCCCTTTTCAGGGCGGGGTGTCCCGTCGAGGTAAGGGTGGCGAAATCCTGTCAATTCCCGACACCTTTGAGTTTTGGAGGCAAAAGGGCAACTGCCAAACGGAATCAGCCTGGGATATTACCTCTTCGGCCCACTTCCTTGGGGGGCAGACTGGCGAGATCGAGGTCACCCGCTATGTCAATCCGGAAGGTGGGGCGGAGGTGGTGCTAATCGTTTTAGCCAATGGGGGACACACCTGGCCGGGCGGGGTTCAACAACCCCAGTGGCTGGTGGGGGAAACCTCTCAGGACATCGATGCCAGCCAGCTGATTTGGGCGTTTTTTCAGGGTCACCGCCTCCTCGCCACCACCAATGCGCATGGATGAAGCTCTCAACCCAATTTCCTTTGAGTTTTTCCATCGGTTTCTCCTCTATCAGGCCAGCTTCAATACCTCCTTCACCCTGGAGCTGGGGGCAATTCTTGAGCCGGCTCTTTGCGAGTCGGCACTGGGGCTGGTCATGGAGCGTCACCCGATTCTGCGATCGCGTGTGGCGATCGACTTGGAGTCTCCCGAACGCTACTTCTGGCAGCCTCTCCCCATCTCCGCTCCGCTCCCCCTGACGTGGTGTCCCCTAGACGGCGACGACGCTGATCTCCCCTCCGCTTTTGGCCGCCTTGAAAGCGATCACCAAAATCGTACCCTTCCACTCGATCGATCTGCGCCGTTTCATCTGTTCATCATGCCGTGGAGACAACGGCTCACCCATGTGCAGCTGGTGGCCTCCCACACCGCCCTGGACGGCAAAAGCTCAGTCATTTTTCTGAGAGATTTCCTGAAGTTTTACTTGGCGTTGCAGCAGGGGCAATCGCCACAAGTCACCCCTACTCCGCTTGGCGGTGACTGGAGTCGACTTTTTGCAATCACCGTGAACGCCACAGCTAAGGAGAATCTCGATCGCGACATTCTTGCCGATCAGCAAACCCCACCCGATACCGCCAAAGACGATGATTTTCAGCCACTGGGCTGGTCCCACCTCAAGGCCACCCTGGCCCGAGCCAAACCTCAGCGGTCCCCCGGCCAGGAGCTCGTTCCCTTTCCCCGGGCCCGGCTGACCAGCGGAGCAGACCTGGCCAAAGGGTTGCGCGGCACCGTGAACACCCTGGCCCACCGACTGTCCAAAGCCCAGACGAGGGCTCTCCGCCAGCGCCTGGAAGACCTGGCGTTGCAGTCGGCTGAAAGGGGCAGACCGTCACTCAATGAGCTGTTGTCGGCCCTCTATCTTCAGTGCCAACTAGCCATGGCCCGTCAGGCAGGCGAATCAGTGGCGATCGCCCATCTGGGCATGGCCGTCGACCTTCGTCCACTCTGTGCCGACAAGCACCTGCGGGACTCCATTCAAGACCTGTTTTTCCCCGTGGTGATGACAATTGATGTGGCGGAGGCGAGCTGCATGGGGTTAGGCGGGCTGGTCCACGCCATCCAGAAGAAAAAGACAGAACTGTTGGCGGCAATGCCTGGACCCTACCTTGAGAAAGTGTGGCAGAAATACAGGCTGGGAGACCGTGTGAAGGGCGATCGGTGGCTGGATTTTCTGGCCACTACCACTCAGATCTTTCACCCTCAATCCGCCAAGGTGGTGCGGGTTAGCTACATGGGGATTACAGATAAGCACTTTTCTGGCCTGCCAGCATTGAAGATTCAATCAGCTCAGTTAAATAGTGCCAATGTGGGCTTCCCGGTACCCAGCCTGCTGCTCTACCTGTTTCAGCAGCAGCTCTATCTGTCCTTTACCTATGTTGATGCCTATACCGACTCTGATCAGCGCCACCAGCTCTGGCAGTTGTTTCTCCAGGGGCTGGCTGAATTGAGTCCAGCAGACGCTGTCTACCCCAATAGTGAAAATGCCTAAACTTGAAACGGACGGGGTGACCCTCCACTATCAGCAGCTCGGCCAACAATCTGGGGCTGGCCCTGATCTGGTGCTGATCCATGGGTTAGGCGCCAATTTGGCTTTTTGGTACCTGGGCATAGCCGCCAAACTGGCAGAAAACTATCGTGTAATCATCTACGATTTGCGTGGCCACGGCGAGAGCAGTATGCCGCCGGCTGGATATACTCTTCCGGACATGGCTCAGGATCTACAGCACCTGCTCCAGTATCTGGGTGTCAAACGGGCACACCTGGTGGGTCACAGCTTTGGAGCCCGAGTAGCGCTCTGCTACACCATGCTCCACCCCCAACAAGTCGAGACACTCACCCTGGCCGACGCGCAATTCACCTGCCTTCAGCCGCGCATTCGCCTCAAAGACTGGCCGTACTGGCAGGAGTGGCAGCAACAGCTGCGCAGGCAAGGGGTGGTCAATCTCCCCGCCGACAACGAAATCATTGATTTTCCCCTCCTCAACCATCTCAACCAGGTGGCCTCCACCTCAGACCAGCTAGCCCCATCGCCAGCCCAACGGCCGTCGCTGCGCCAGCGGGGGATGGGGCGCAAAGGGACTGCCAACTGGGAAAGATTGCTGTCCCAGACCACCGCCCGCCAGGAGTTAGAAGATCAATCACCCCTTAGTGTGGAGGGCCTTCAGCGCCTAGAGGTGCCGGTACTGGCCATGTTTGGGGAATACTCCCACTGCTTGCCCTCCTGTTGGGAATTGAAGGCGCAAGTGCCTCACTGTGAGGTGGCCATTATTCCAGGGGTGGGCCACTTTCATCCGGCCCTCAAACCGGATCAGTTTCTCCACCACCAAGTAAAATTCCTCACCCAGTAGGGGCTACCCAGCCTTGCTTCGCTGACCTCAGCTGGACTGCTTATTCTGAACTGAGGGATAGAACATGCGGTATGCCAGTTAGATTGAGTCCATTCCTGATGCCTCTCTCGCTCGTTCAGCAAGACCAGATTGTTCTGAATTGTGGCGCCGGTGAAGCCAATACCCACATTGACAAGCGATGGGGGTTAAGGGCATGAGAGTAGGGAAATAGCATCATCCATTCTGTTGGTTCATGATTGAGGGATTGCATGATGAGCTGCCTCACGGTCATTCTCGCGCCTAGAGGGAGCACAACGTGGTCAAGGTGATTGAGCGGGCTCTTCAGAGCAAACCCAGCCTTGGAAAGCACTCCATCGATGCGATGGTCCGAATTCTAGTTGCAGAAACGGGAACCACACTAAAAGCCTTGCATCATTGGCTCACTAGGATCGGGGATTTCGCGGCGGCTTATAGTGAAAAGACCGGTTCCGTTCATCTGGACTGCAAAGGCGAACTCGATCCTGGAGAAGCTGCTATGTCTTCGGTCGCGGGTCTCCGAGAAGCCACCCAAATGGGATATGTTGATTTCGATGAGCAATATTGATCGTCTGCCGACAAAGGTTGCCATTGTGACGGGAGGAAGCAGCGGCATTGGACAGGCCATCGCCATTGCACTGGCCCGGGAGGGTTATGGGGTCACGATAGTGGGCACCAGTCACCAGCGCATAGACGACACCTTGTCCCAGATGGCTCAGTTCACCCCCCTGGAGATGTTGCTCGGGCTACGGTTAGACGTCCGGCAAGCTGCCGACATGGAAGGCATGGCAAGATTGACCCTTGCTAAGTTTGGTCGGCTGGATCTACTGGTGACCAGCGCCGGCCTTGGCAAGAAATCTGGCTCTGCCCGGGTCGTTCCCCACCCAACATCAACGCTGCCCCTGGAAGATTGGCAGGAGGTGATTGACGTCAACTTGACAGGGGTGTTTTTGAGCAATCGGGCGGTGCTGTCTGCCATGCTGGCCCAAGGCAGCGGCCATATCGTCAACATTTGCTCTTCTACAACCCTGCATGGTCTTCGGGGCCAACCCTATGCCCCAGCTTACTGTGCATCTAAATTTGGTGTTGTCGGCTTGACTGAAAGCCTAGAGGCGGAGGTGGCAACAGCGGGTATACGAGTCCAGGCGATTTTCCCAGGCCCAGTCTTGACCCCGCTGGTGGCGCAGACCGCTCTGCTTAAGCTGTTTGACAACCGCGCCATCAGCCCGGATCATTTTGCCCGCAGCGTGGTTGCCTTGGTGCAGCAACCACCGGATGTGACCGTGATTCACCCCCATCTGCTTCCTTTTCTTGGGGATCGCAGCTGAGCAAGCAATCAAATCTAATTCACCCCCTAAACCCCGCCCTATGACCCCTGCTCCCCATACCCGACAAAGACCCTATGATCCCTCCCCCAACCCCGGGCTGAGGTTTGAGCAGTTCCGCCAGATTTGTGCCAACGGCTTTGGCGATGGCTATAACAGTTTTGCCCACTCAGCGGCATGGTTCAAAGGATGTTTGTACGTGGGCACCACACGCTCAAACCTCTGTATGTTAAAGCTTAGCCTCAATCACCTTTGCGGGGACCTGAGCCAGCTCTCCGCCTGGCCAGTGGAATGCCCTACCACCTTGGAGGGCATCTACGAGCTCGATCGACGGGCCCAAATCTGGCGCTATTCCCCACCCACAGAACAATGGCAGCAGGTGTATTGCTCGCCACTGGTCAAGCCCGCCAGTCAAGAAGCGATTGAGGTCAAAGGCAAAGACGGAAAGACTGTCGTTATTGGAACCAAAAACCCCTTGGTAGCACGGGATATCGGCTACCGAGGGATGACTGTCTTTCAGGGTGAGTCTGATCCCGAGCCAGTACTCTATGTAGCCACATGGGCACCCAGGTTGGCCCCTGGCCCGCTAATCTTGCGGTCCGAAGATGGCATAACCTTTGTGCCGGTGTCTGACTACGGCGTCATTGGTCTTCCCATCACCAGCCTACGCTCACTGACTCCCTTTCAGGGCCGACTGTTCATCGCCCCGACAGGCAGCCGTGGCGGCAATATGAATGTATCGGCAGTGCCTGTGGTCTACGAAAGTCACGATCCGCGTCAGGGTCAATGGCGGGCGGCCTCCGAGCCGGGCTTTGGGGATGGGAAAAATGAAAGTATTTTCTCCCTCTGTAGCTCCAGCGATTGGCTCTACGCGGGCACGTTCAACTGTGAGGGGTTTCAAGTTTGGCGGACCGATGCCAGAGGCGATCCTCCCTACCATTGGACCCAGGTGTTGAAGCGCGGCGCTGGGCGCGGGCCTCTCAATCAAATTGCTCTTAGCATGGCTTTCTTTAAGGGCGCGCTGTACGTCGGCAGTGGCATTCAAAATGGGGGCTATGATCGGATCAACAACATCGGCCCCGCAGCCCCCCAGCTTATTCGGCTGTTTGAAGATGGTCGGTGGGATTTAATCATCGGCAATGCCCTGGAGACGTCAGAGGGCATCAAGGAACCCCTGAGCGGGTTGTTGGATGGCTTTGGCAATAGTTTCAATGGCTACTTTTGGCGCATGGCCGTACACGACGGATGGCTCTATTTGGGCACCTACGAGTCTAGTGGCATGATGGGCTGGATCGATCTAGACGAGCTGCCCCAGTATGCCAAACGTCTCGTGGAGGGCGTTGGGGTGGATCACATCATGAACTGCCGGGGCTTTGAACTCTGGCGCAGCTGGGATGGCGAGAATTGGCTTCCGGTCAATCGCAAGGGATTCAATAATCCCTTCAACGCCGGGGTGCGAAATCTTATCCCGTCTCCGGTTGGCCTGTTTGTGGGTACGGCCAACCCCTATGGCCCTCGCATTGCCACCAAGGTGGGCAACGAGTGGGTGTATGTGGACAACCCAAGCGGAGGGTTAGAAGTATGGCTGGGGCAACAATCTCCTCTTCATGGAGGTTCTGGGCAGAAAGCCTGATTTACTGGCAAACCGTCGCGACTAAATTTGCCTAAATGTGGCTTTCTTATGTATATTCCCTATCAAAATCGGTTTCGCCGAGATCTGGTCATCGCCGGCGCCCATAAACGAGGCCAGGATTCGGATCAGCTTTTTTGGGTCAAAGACCCCAGGACGGGCAAGCTATTTTGTCTTAGACCGGATGAATACTTCCTCTGCCTGGCAATGGATGGTGTTGCCACTCCCGAGGCAATTGCTGTTGCTTCTCAAGAACATTTTCAACGGCCAGTTTCTGCTCAAGCGGTACTGGCGTTCTCCAAGCAAATGCATCAGTTGGGCCTACTGGAGCCCTGCCCGGTGGGGCAGGACGAGACTCCGCAAGCTCTAGACCATGAAGCAGCCGAGAAACCCAGGGACAACCTCCCATCCACCACAGATACCCTGCCTAACCTCAACCAGCCTTTAAGAGGGAACCGGTTAAAATCCCAGCAGCGGTCAGCCCCCCAAACACCTGAATTCAGTGTTTGGCTGTGGTCGGCACCCAAACCCATTGCATTTTTGGCGCGCTTAGCCCGTCTGTTTTCCCCATTGCGGGGAGTGCTCAAACTGATGGCCAAATCGCTGATTGTGATCTTCCCTGTAGCGCTATTTACGGTGGCTAGGCATCATGTCTGGCTGTCGAACGATATCAAGTTTTATATTAACGGCAATTTCAGCAATTTGATCATTGTGTTGGTGGCCTCTGGGGTGCAAAGGTCGCTAGCCAAATTGGCGCTAGGAGCAGTGGCGTCCACCTATGGCAACGCCGTTCAAAAGCTGGGATTTGGCCTATTTTTAGGCATGCTACCAACGTTCCTCATATCTCTAAATGAAAGACGAATGTCCCGCCAGCAGAAGATTCAGATCCACGGGACTTCAATTTTAGTCAGGTTTTTTCTCCTTTCCCTGGCTACGTTCATTTGGTATAGCAGCTATGGCAGATATACTGCTTTGACGCCCTTGTCCGTTGTGATCATGCTTACTGGGTTCTTTGGCTTGCTGTTAGACGCAATCCCTCTTTGGCCCGGTGACGGCTACTATTATTTGATTGCCAAGCTTGGTCTATCTGACATCTTTGGTCGATCTTATCAAATTTGGACGATGGTCCTCCAAAGGCAGCCTTTGCCTAGATCGCTCAACAGGCGAGAACAATTCGGCTTACAAGCGATGGGGCTAATCGGTTTTAGTGCCTTGGTTGTTACCGCATTTCTGAGTATCTTTTTGTATTCTATTGGCTTGGCCCAGGATTTTGCATCCAACATTTTGGGGAACGCGGCTGAGTTTGTTCTAGTCGGCAGCATGTCTGCTATTTTTGTCTACAAGTTATTTGGAGTGTGGTCTATCATGAGTTCCGTTGACGACAGGCCCTTGCCCAAGCCACGCGAAGGCCAGGATGATCTGGCGCCCAAACCCAGAGTAGGAGCGTTGAATGTTGGCTGGCCCAGATTCCTCAAACGATCCTTTCTGAAGCCGATCGGGCTGGGACTGGCCACTGTCATTGTTCTGTTAATTCCCTATCAGTTTCGTCCCGGTGGGCAAATAACCATTAATCCCCAGAAAGAACAAAAGATTGAAGTGCCGGTAGCAGGCAAGGTAGTCAAAGTCTTTTCCCAAGATCAAGATGATCAGTTGATTAAGGCTGGCACTGTGATCGCCACCCTTGAGTCTACCGATCTGGACAGTAACTTACGTGAAATCCAGCAACAGATCACTGGCCAACTCTCTTCTATTTCCGGGCTCATGGCTAAGGTTGGGGAGGACAAGCAGCAGCTCCAAACCTACACCGATCAAGCAAGGCTTAGCGCTCTTAAATATGAGCGTGATTTTCAGCTGTACAAGCAGGGGGCGGTTTCACTGAGTGCAACGGAGGATGCGGAGCGGCAGGCCTCCACCGACAAAAATAATGTTCTGACTCAGAGGAAGGTCATTGAGGGAGCCCTCCACGACGTGGATCGTGCCAAGGCGGATCTGGCCAAGCAAAGACAGCAAGAAAGCTACCTGCGCAGCCAGTTGCAACGGACCAATCTGCGGATGCCATTTGATGGCTACCTGGTGACCACCCAGCTGAATCGCAAGGTAGGTACCTATCTTAATCAGGGTGATACCTTTGCGACTGCCAAGGTTGCTGGTAAGGCCTTGTTGGGAGAGATTCTGGTACCCGAGTCGGAGAATGACCACGTCATGCTTGGGCGAGCGGTAGAAGTGAAATTGTTTGCCTTCCCACAGAGTCCCATACGGGGGCAAGTGATCTCAGTAAGCCCAGCGGCGCTTACCAACGAGACCACCGGCACGGTGAGCACTGCACCAGAGACCGGATCCGAAGCCCAGGTAGTGGATGAAACCGCTGGCAAGGTAGTTAAGGTGACAGTGAAGATCAGGCCTGACCCTGGAATTCTGATCAAGCCAGGAATGACTGGGCGGGCAAAGATTGATGGTCAAACCATGCCCCTGGTGGTCGTCTTTTCGAGAGCGCTGGTGAGGTTTGTGACCGTGGAAATGTGGTCCTGGCTACCCTGATAGGCCATGTATCCGTATGTTTGAGCACTCCAGCACTCGAGTAGAGCTTGTTGAAAGGCGCGATCGGCTTCTCTACAACGCGGCCTGTTTCCAGTTTCTGCTCAGCGAGTCCAAGTCCGAACTGGAACATGGGGAACTTCTAGATGATGACCGTCTGGCTTCCCACTCGACCCCCAAGGAAGAAATGATGTCGTTCTTCGTCCAGTTGGATCAGTTTGTGCGTGATCGCGTCAGCGCTGACCCGAGCCTAGGCTACCTCGATCGTGTTGATCCGCAGCAGAATGTCCAGGAAATCAAGAAGCTTGAGTATCAAACAGCTTGGTTAGAGCGGCTGCTTAACTTCCTTCACTTAGAGATCAAAATGCTCAACGATGCGCTGCACCAACTGGAACAAGCCGATCAGTAGCCAATTCCGCTGACACGATGTGAGGCGGTTGGCTTTTACTGGACCAATTCGGGAACAGCGATCGTTAACTCTCAGCGGGATGGGTCAGTTGCAATCTGCCTATAGACCATCTGGGGAGTTCAGCCTCCCAGTGAGCGACGAGGTCTTACATCGTAGTACCTCTCCAGAGGAAGCGGGACAGACTGATTTCAGCATCCCAGCCAACTTCATGGATCCTGATAGACACCTATTCATCCTTGACAGTTGGTGCAGCAGCTTAGGGGGGGTGTCTCCCGGCTCACCAGAACAGCTCGGGCAGGTTGCGGAACGCCTGACGCACCCCGGCGCTCCATTCAGCACTCAGGGCGGCGAAGTAGGGGTCGCCCTCCTGGAAACGGCGCCGATGGCGAATCTGCAGGCTGTCGCGCTCATAGCAGACCAGATCGATCGGCATTCCCACCGAGAGGTTGCTGCGCATGGTGGAATCGAAGGACACCAGCACGCATTTGGTTGCATCGGCCATCGAGGTGCTGGGGGTGAGCACCCGATCGATGATCGGCTTGCCATACTTCGCTTCGCCGGTTTGCAGAAACGGTGTGTCTTCTCCCACTTCGATGAAGTTGCCTTCGCTGTAGAGGCGAAACAAACGTGGCGGTTCCCCCTTGAGTTGGCCACCCAGGATGAAGGAGGCATTGAACTTGACGGGGCCGCCCTCCAGAAAGGTGGCATCGCGTTGCTCGATGTCACGCATCGCATCGGAAACCACCCGGGCGACGTCAAACATGGTGCCTGCCGTCCAGAGGTTGTCGGCCCCATCCTGGAGAGATCCCCGCTGCTTCAGCAGGCTCACCACCGCCTGGGTGCCAGCCAGATTGCCGGAACTGAGCAGAATGATCACCCGATCACCAACCCGTTCGAAGCAGGTCATCTTGCAGAACTTCGCGAAATCATCGACGCCGGCATTCGTGCGGGAGTCGGAGGCGAGCACGATTCCCTCCTTCAGCAGGATGCCGACGCAGTAGGTCATTGCTTGGTTGGTTCTCCCTCAGTTTGGCAGGTTGGCCAGCTGGCCTTCCTCTCCGTTCCACTCATCCGTCCAGACCCTGAAGGATTCCAGCGTGGCCCGACCAAAGCTGGTGGTCAGGGCGACATCGGCCGCGTCTCTGCCCCTGGCGATCAGGATGCGCCCGATCCTGGGCTTGTTGTTGCGGGGATCGAAGATGTGCCAATCGCCGCCGAGATAGGCCTCAAACCAGGCGGCAAAGTCCATCTCCGAATGGGGCAGGGGTTCACCGATATCGCTGATATAGCCCATGCAATACCTAGCGGGAATGTTCATGCAGCGGCAGAGCGTGATGGCGAGATGGGCAAAGTCACGGCAGACGCCAACCTGATCCCGATACACCTGATGGGCTGTTTTTGTTGGACTGGTTTGACCATAGTTGAAGGTGATGTGGCGGTGCACGAAATCGCAGATCGCCTGCACACGCTTCCAGCCCGATGGCACCGCATCGAACTGCTGCCAGGCCGTCTCCGATAACAGATCGGTTTCGCAATAGCGGCTGCCCAGCAGAAAAAGCAGCACCTCCTCCGGCAGGCTTTCCACGGGCTCCTGATCCAGCCAGGGCAGCACGGGGTCCGGCAGGCCGCTGTCGGCCACCACCCCGTTGCCGCTGAGGGTGATCAGGCCGGCGGGCGCCAGGATCCGGCTGCAGCGATTGCCATAGGTGTCCCGGTAGGTCTGGACAGGCACCGCTGGGGTGAGCACGAGGCGATCCGGCTCGATCAGGTCCGAACCGCGGCTGTCGTTGATGCTCAGGGTCAGGATCATCGGGGTGGGCGTCGGGCAGCGATAGGTCAGCTCGTAGCCCACTTGAATCTGCAAGGACTGGGGCTCGGGGGGGATCGCTCGGCCGTCGCTTGAGGCTGAAAGGTCGACTGGAACGCACTCGGAATCCATATCTCAGCCTAGGTCTGCCCGGCGCTGGGGATCAGGCCGGGGAGGCAGGCTTCGAGCGCCCGGGCGAGCCGCTCCGTCCAGGTCCGCAGGCCGGCGTCCGTTGCGAGCAGGTCTTGTCGCACCTCCAGTTCCACGTGGGGAATGGCACGCTGTTCGCCGTGAATAATGATCGTGTAGTCGCTCTCATCACCAGCGGCATAGGGCTGGTTGTCCCCGACCACCAGGGCAGGATCGCGGCAGAGCTGGCGGTGCATCAACCGCCCCAGCCGGGCATCGCGGCCATAGAGCACCCCCACCTGCCAGGGCCGCTCTTCGTCCAGGAACACGGGCGTGAAGCTGTGCAGGGTCACCAGTACAGCTTTACGCCCCTGGGCCGCTCGGTGATCCAGCTCCTCGGCAAGGCGCCGGTGGTAGGGCTGGAACACCTCCTCGACCCGTTGGCGGATCTGCTCAGCTGAAAGCCCTTCGTTGGCTGGGATCCTGATGCGTTCGCTCAGCACCGGGATTGAATCCGCCGCCCCCAGCGGGCGATTGGCATCGATCACCAGCCGCGAATAGGGCTGCAGGATCAGCACGGCATCGAGCCGGGCCGAGAGCCGCCGGCCCAGTTCAGCCACCCCCAGATCCCAGGCCACATGGGCACTCAGCTCGGGTTCGCCCAGACCCAGCCGGTTCAGCAGGCGCGGGATGGCCCGTCCGGCGTGGTCGCAGGTGAGCAGGCAGGCTGAGCGACCCTGGGGGCGCACAACCTCGAAGGCCGCCGGGTCGTCGGCGCTCAGCAGGGTGGCAAGGCTGGAGCTGGTGGATTCCGCCATGGGCTGGGATCCCTGTGGTTCTGCCAGCAGATTGGCCCAGCGCCAGCTTGCCCAATCTGCTGGCCCGGCATCAGCGAGAATGCAGGGAGACGCGGTGGCCTGCCATGACCTCAGCCCAGGACCCCTCCCCGACCAGCCCGGCCGAAGCCCCCCACAACTTCGCGGTGCAGAAGGAACTGCACCGGCAGATTCGCAACGACCCCGATTACGACGACTGGGAGTACGGCACCGAGCCCCTGCCCCAGGAGCAGGGGGGCTGGGTGGCCCGCCCGCCGCAGCCCGCCGGTTCAGGTTCAGGAGATCCGCCTGCGGCGGGGGTGGGGGTGGAAGCGCCCTAGCTGGGCCACCAGCAGCAGGCCCAGCAGGCACAGCACCGCCATCGACAACCAGAGGCCGACGCCATGGCCCTGGCGATCCAGCAGCCAGCCCCCCAGGAGCGGCGCCACCAAGGCACTGAGGGCAAAGCACTGGGAGAACAGGGCCATCGCCATGCCCTGGTGGGCGATCGGGGTCAGCTCCACCACCGCTTCGCTGGCGGTGGGCAGGAAGGCCGCTTCGGCGGCGGCCAGGGGGAACTGGGCGGCGATCAACACGCCGGTGCTCTGCCAGCCGAGGCTCGAGAGGGCCAGCAGCCCATTGCCCAGGGCAAAGGCCACCAGGCTCCAGCCCAGCCCGAAGCCCACCGGCCGGTCGGCCAGCCAGCGCCCCAGGGGCCATTGGAACACCAGCAGCAAGCTGAGCTGCAGGCCCATCAACAGGGCCCCCAGACTGCCCGGCAGCGGCGGACGGCCCAGGCCGCCCCGCACCAGATCGAGCGGCAGGGCGCTCTGCAGCAGCACCACCATGGCGGTGGTCAGCACCGTCACCCCCAGCAGGGGCAGCAGGGGCAGCACCCAGCGGCGCCAGGCCAGCCGGCGGCCACCGGGCGGCAGGGGGGCTGCCGCCGGCAACGGGTAGCGCACCAGCAGGGCAATCAGGAGCACCATGCCGCCCATGTCCACCAGATAGATGCCCCGCAGCTCATCAAGGCTGGCCAGCACCGCCCCCACCAGCACCCCGAGCGCGATCCCCAGCGCATCTGCGGTGCGCACCAGGGCATAGGCGCGGCTGGAGGGCAGCGGCGGACAGCTCAGGGGCACCGCCAGTTCGATGGCGGGCCAGTAGATCCCCATCGCGGTGCCCAGCAGCATCTGACCGGCCACGAAAGCGGGGAAGCTGGTGGCGCTCAGCAGGCGTCCGTCGGCCAGCAGGGAGAGCAGGGCCGCCAGCAGCACTGGCTTGGTGGTGCTCAGGCCCCGGTCGATCAGCAGACCGCACAACAGCCTGCCGGCCGTGCCGGCCGCCGCCGCCGCCGCCAGGCCGAGGCCCACGGCCGTGGCGCTGAAGGCCGCCTGATGGAACACCACGGGGGTGAGATACAGCACCCCGCCGGCGCCAAGGCTGGCCACCAGGCGGATCAGGCTCAGTTCGCGCAGCGGCGCGGGAAACTGGAGGAACCAGCTGAGGCTGCTTGCTCCTTCTCGAGGGTCTGTCAAACCGCTGCCGTTGGCTGCCCGTTCTGTTCGCCAGTCTGCTGTTGGCCGGGTCCGGCCCTGCCCTGGCGGCCGAGCAGCTGGAGGTGCGGCTCGATGGCTTCGCCCTGCCGATCGACCTGCGCCAGTTGCAGGCCTGGAGCCGCAATCCCAGCAGCAGCCGCACCGAGCTGGGCGTCTGGCTGGAATTGCTCGATGGCCGCAGTCGCGATGACCTGATCACCCTGCTGCGCTCCCCCCTGCTGCCGGATCGTGGCCTGGCGCTCCAGTTGCTGCAGAGCTGGGCGGGCCGCCAGGTGCTCGACGAGGTCGGGGAACTGCTCAGCACCGATCAACCCGGCAGCGGGTCGCTGCTGCTCGCCACCCTGCGCTCGCAGTTGCAGCAGCCCGAGCCGTTCACGGTGATCGACCTCCTGCTGGCCGTGCCCGCTCCGCGGCTCTCCCTGGAACTCGACGGGGTGCTGGCCCTGGCCCAGCGCTGGCGGCTGCAACTGGAGCTCCAGGGTCTGGCCTTTGAACGCCTGCGGCAACTGCCGTTGCCGATCCGGGAGGGTGATTCGGCACCGCGGCGGCTGGCTAGCCTCAACAGGCCCTCACCGCCGCGCCGCCTCCAGTTGAGGGTCGCCCATCGGGCTGAGCCCCTGGAGCTGGAACTCTGGGCGGCGGAGCCGCCGCGCCAGCGGGCCTGGGTGTTGCTGATGCCCGGGCTGGGCGGCAGCCGCGCCCAGCTGGGCTGGCTGGCCGATGGCCTGGCCCGACGGGGCTGGTCGGTGCTGCTGCTGGAGCACCCGGGCAGCGACGAAAAGGCGGTGCGCCAGCTGCTGGATGGTCAGCGGCCACCGCCGGGCGCCGAAACCCTGCCCGAACGGCTGGCCGATGTGGAGGCGGTGCTGGCGGCTGAAGCCGGCGGTGGCCTGCCGCGTCTGGGTGGCTCGGTGGTGCTGATGGGCCATTCCCTGGGTGGGCTGGCGGCCCTGCTGGCGGCCGGTGAACGCCCGGTGGCCGGCCTGGAGCAGCGCTGCCGCCAGGCGCTGAAGGGAATCCCGCTGATCAACCTCTCCCGGCTGCTGCAGTGCCAGCTGGCCCAGGTGAGCCTGCCGCCGCCGCCCCGGCGGCGCGCGGAGCTGGAGGCGGTGGTCAGCATGAACGGCTTCGGCAGCCTGCTCTGGCCGGGCCGGGGCCTGGATGACTTGGCGGCGCCCCTGTTGCTGCTGGGGGGGAGCCTGGATCTGGTCACCCCTCCGGTGAGCGAGCAGCTGGGCCTGTTCCTGCAGCAGCGGGATCCGCGCAGCAGGCTGGTGCTGGTGGAGGGGGGGAGCCACTTTTCGCCGGTGCGCATCGCCAATCCGAAGGAGGCTGTGCTGCGCCTGGGTGCGCCGCTGGTGGGCCAGGAGCCCCTGCGGGTTCAGGAGCTGTTGCTCGCCCTCAGCGCCGATTTCCTGTTTTCGCTGGAAAGCCGCACCCAGCTCCCCTCCCAGCAACGCCAGCAGGATGGCATCCGCGCCTATGTGCTCGCTCCGGCTGAAGCGGAGCTCTGGAGCCAGCGGATCCAGCGCTGAGCGCCGCGCCGTTTCAGAAGCTGATGCGCGGATCCAGCAGGGCCACCAGCAGGTCCACCGCCACGCCCACCAGCACCACCAGACCCGCCACCACCACCACGATGCCCTGCACCAGGGGATAATCCCGCTGGCCGATCGCCTCCTGCAGCCGGAAGGCGATGCCAGGCCACGAATAGGTGACTTCGATCAGCAGGGCACCGCCGATCAGCGAGGCCACGGTGATGCCGGTGATCGTGAGCACCGGCAGCAGGGCATTGGGCAGGGCGTGGTGCAGCACCACCCGGGTTTCGCCAAGGCCCCGGCTGCGGGCCGCCTCCACGTAGTCGGAGCGCAGGGCGCGGCGCAGGTTGAGCCTCAGGGCGTTGGCAAAGATGCCGCTCAGCAGCAGGCCGAGGGTGGCGGCGGGGAGAACCAGGTGGCGCACGGTGCCGTTGAACTGCTCCCAGTTCCAGGCGCGCAGGCTGTCGAGGAGATAGAAGCCGGTGACGGTGGGTGCCACCAGGCTGGCAGGAAAGCGCCCGCCCACCGGCAACCAGCCCAGCCAGACGGCGAACACAAGCTGCACCACCATCGCCGCCCAGAACGGCGGCAAGGCGTAGGTGCCGATTCCGTAGAGACGACCGGCCAGATCCACCTTCCCCTCCGGCCTGGCGATCCCGCTGAAGCCCACCGCCAGCCCCAGCACCGCCGCGATCAGCAGGGCGCACACCCCCAGTTCGAGGCTGGCGGGCAGGCTCTGGCCGATCACCTCCGCCACCGGCGTCTGGTTGGTGAGCGACGCGCCCAGATCGCCATGAACCAGATCAAGCAGGAACTTGCCGTACTGAACCAGCAGGGGCTGATCGAGGCCGAGTTGCTGGCGTAGGGCGGCCCGGGCCGCTTCAGGCGCCCTCATCCCCAGCAAGGCATCGATCGGATCGCCCGGGGCCAGCCGCAGCAGCAGGAACACCAGGGTGGCGATCAACCACAGCATCACCGGAGCCAGCAGCAGCCGGCTGGCCAGGTAACGCAGCAACTGGCGGCGGCGGCTCATCGCCCCGTCCCCTTCTGCAGCAGGCTGAACACCACCCGGCCGGAGCCATCGAACACCGGCAGGCGCAGGCTCGTCTGGGCCCAGGCCCGCGGCGCCACCAGCCAGACGGGAATGTAGGGGGAAGAAGCGGCTGTTTCCCGTTGCAGACCGCGCAACAGGGCCAGCCGTTCGGCTCCTTCCAGGCTTTCACTGCGGCGCAGGTCGGCCTCCAGGCCGGGGCGGGTCCAGAAGCTGCCGCTGGCGGCGCTGGCCCCCTTGATGCAACGGTTCCCCTCGCCCTTGTCACAACTGAGCAGGGGGATCAGATAGTTGTCAGCGTCGGGATAGTCGCCCATCCATTCCAGCAGGATCGAAGCAAATGCCCCATCGCCGAGCTGACGGTAGGCGGTGGTGGATTCCATGCCACTGATCTCCAGCCGCACGCAGTCCGCCAGGTCGCGCTGCAGCTGCCCCTGCCAGGTCAGGGCGAAGAGTTTGTCGGCCGGAATGTTGGAGCGGAAAGTGAGCGGCAAGCTCAAGCGCTGGCCGTTGCAGTAGCCCGCCTGGCGAAACAGCGCCCGGGCCTTCTGGGGGTCGAAGGCCGGCCAGGCCTCCGGCAGCGATCCCGGCAGGCTGGGCGGGATCAGCTGCCTCAGCGGGCTGCGCAGCCCATGGCTGACCCGCTCGCTGATCAGTTCCCGGTCGAGGCTGTGGGCCAGGGCCCTACGCACCAGCGGGTTTTTGAGGGGCGGTTGATCGGTGAGCAGGGTGAGGTAGCCGATCTCCAGCGCCGGCCCCACCCCCTCCCGCAGCTCGCCGGCCGCGGCCGAGCGGTGCAGGGAGCGCTGCTGATCCCCCTCCAGGCTGGTGGAGAGCAACACATCCACCTCACCGCTGCGCAGGGCGCCATAGAGGGCCGTGGAGTTGCTGAGGTTGACCAGATCGATGCCGCCATTGGCGGCGGCCGGCCCCCAGTAGTCCGGAAACGGCTCCAGCCGTTGCTGCTGATCATTGAAGAAAGTGAGCCGGTAGGGCCCTGTGCCCACGAAGCGCTCGTTCAAGAAGCGCTTGCCATGGTCGCGGTAGGCCGTCGGCGAGAGCGGCGTGAGGTTCACGGCGCTCAGCAGCTGGGGCAGGGCCGTGAACGGGCGTCGCAGCCGCAGCTCAAGCTCATAGGGGCCGCTGGCCCGCACGCTGGCGATCCGATCGCCCAGCAGGTAGCTGAGCTTGCCGATCGCCAGGAAGCGCTGCAGGCTGAACACCATGGCGGCCGCATCGAAGCGGGTGCCGTCGTGGAAGCGCACTCCCTGGCGCAGGGGCACCCAGGCGGTGAGCCGGTCGGGGCTGAGCCGGGGTTGTGCCGTGGCCAGGCGGGGCTCCAGCTTGCCGTTGGCATCGATCGCGTAGAGCGGATCGCCCAGGGCGCTGAGCAACTGCATCGCCCCGAAACTGAAGCCCGCAGCCGGATCGACCGAGTCGATCCGGCTGCGGGCCGCCACCACCACCCGGCCGTCCGGCCGCGAGGGCTGACAGGCGATCAACAGCTGCAGAACCGCCCCCAGCAGGGAGAGGGAGACCAGGCGCTTCAAGGAAGGCAAGCCAGCGACGACGAACCCCGGGTGTGAGTGGGGGCCATTCAAGATCAGTGCGGGCTTCCTACGACCCGGGCTCAGGTTGGGGGGGTGACGCTAGAGGGCGCGCAGGCAGGCGGCCACCCGCCTCACCTCAGCCAGCTCGGTGATCGCGGCCAGGGCCGCCCGGAAGCGGGCTTCGGGCACCTCGTGGGTGATCACCACGATTTCGGCATCGCCGGCGGCCGCCTCCAGCTGCACGATCGACTGGATCGAGACCTCTTCTGCCCCGAAGCACCGCCCGATCGAGCCGATCACCCCCGCCTGGTCGCTGGTCTGCAGGCGCAGGTAGTTGCGGTGGCGGGTGAGGGCGCCATCCACCAGGCGGCAGCGCCGCCAGCGGCCCGCCGCCAACAGCGGATCGAGGGGCGCGCCAGGGCCGCCCACCTGGCGGATGCTGGCGATGTTGAGGATGTCGGCCACCACCGCTGAGGCGGTTGGGCCGGCCCCGGCCCCCGGGCCGTAGAACATCACCCGGCCGATCGGCTCCCCCTCGACCAGGATGGCGTTGTTGACGCCGTGGACCCCGGCGAGGGGGTGATCCTTGGGAATCAGGGTGGGGTGGACCCGCACATCCAGCAGCTGGGTGCCGTCCGGATCGGTGCCGAGGCTCTCGGCCACGGCCAGCAGCTTGACGCAGAAGCCCAGCTTGGCGGCGTAGTCGACATCCCTGGACTGCAGGTCGATGATGCCCTCGGTGGGGATGGCGGACCGCTCCACGCCGCCGCCGTAGGCCAGGCCGGCGAGGATGGCGATCTTGTCGGCCGCATCGCCTCCCTCCACATCGGCGGCCGGATCGGCCTCGGCGTAGCCCAGGGCCTGGGCATCGGCCAGCACCGCCGCGTAGGCGGCTCCTTCCGCCGCCATGCGGCTGAGGATGTAGTTGGTGGTGCCGTTGATGATGCCGCTCACCCGCCCCAGCCGGTTCCCCCCCAGCGACTGCTTCAGCGGTTCGATGATCGGGATGCCCCCGCCCACGGCCGCTTCGATCAGCACGTACACCCCGCGGGCCGCCGCCGCCGCGGCGATCTCCTCACCATGGCGGGCGATCACGGCCTTGTTGGCGGTCACCACCGATTTGCCGGCCGCGATCGCCGCCAGGATCAGGCTGCGGGCAGGCTCCAGCCCGCCGATCACCTCCACCACGATGTCCACGGCGGGATCGTTCACCACCGCCTCCGGGTCGGTGGTGAACAGCTCGGCGGCCAGGGCGATCGGCCGGGATCGGCCCGGATCGCGAACCGCCACCCGCTCAAGCTTCAGCTGCCCCACCAGGGGATGGCGACCTTCCGGCGTGGAGAGGATCTCGACGACACCGGCGCCCACGGTGCCAAGACCAAGCAAACCGATGCCGATGGTCATGCCTGGATCGCCGCGAAACCGCCGATCCTAGAAATCTGCCGGCGTGAGCGCCGCTGCCTGGGCCTGCATCATCCGCAGGATGTTGAGAAACCCATTGGCTCGCGACGGGGTGAGGCTGGCCTGGAGACCGGTTTCGGCCAGGAAGGCGGGATCCAGTCCCTGAACCTGTTCAGGGGTGAGTCCTTCGAGTCCGGTGATCAACAGGGCCAACAGTCCCTTGGTGATCTGGGCGTCGGAATCCCCCTGCCAGTGAAGCCGGCCCTCCACCAGCTGCCCCACCACGAACACCTGGGACACGCATCCCTTCACCTTGAAGGCGTCCTGGCGAAACTCCTCGGGCAGGGGCTCCAGTTTGCGGGCCAGCCAGAGCACGTATTCGTAACGACGCTTCGGATCGCTGCTGCCCCGGAGCTTCTCGACGATCCGATCGAGGGCCTCGCTGCCGGTGCTCATCGGCGCCGGAAGGGGAAGGGCCAGCCGGTCATGGAGGCCAACACCCAGGCGAGGCTGCCAAGGCCACCGAACAGCAGGAGATGGCGCACGATCGGGGAGGTCTGGGGGGGGATGAAAGGGCCCTCGCTGACCTGGTCCAGCTGCAGCTGGCCCTGGCGCACCGGCAGATCGAGAAAGTCGCGGTGGCCGGGGCCGCCATCGACCTGCAACTCCCAGGTGCCATCCGCCTGTTTTGGGAGGTTGAAGGACAGCTGTCCTCTGGCGTCGATCTGGCCCAGCTCCACCCCCGAGCCCCCTCCAGGGGGAACCAGGCGCACATGGGCTCCCACGACGGGCTCACCGGTGGAGAAGCGGCTTTCCAGCACCAGCGCGTCCCGCAGCGATTGCAGCCGATCGAGGCTGCTTTCGATCGCGTGGGCCTGGGCCTGATCCGGCCAGAGCGTAGCCAGCAGCAGGGCGGCCCCTCCGGCGGCGAGCCCGGCGTTGATCCACGTTCTGCGCTGGGTTCGCCGCCGGAGGGGCCGGCGGTTCGGGGCGGATGGGGAAAGGATCGGGTGCATGGGGAGCCTGAAATTCAGGCATCCAGCCGGGCGGGCTGGAGCCGGAACCGCAAGGCTAAAGGCTGTTCAGGTCGTCGACCAGCGGCTGGCTGCCGATTGCCCCTTGCCGGCCTGCACCATCCGCACCATCGAGCTCACCATCATCGAGAGGGCCTCGCTGGGCTGGGAGCGATAGCCGAGCTCCGCCTCCATCACCCGATCCGGCGCCGATCCGGCGCCACGGCGATCCGCCCCGCTGCGGGCGGCCGGGGAGGGCCGCTGGGGGAGAAAGCTGGGGGAGAGGAACGGCTCGGGCCTGAACGAGGAATCCGAAGAAACGTTCAAAACGGGGGAAGATCGCACCATGTGATCCTGGCAAATCAATGGGGTGAGAGCGGCCCGTTGCGTCAGTCCTCAACAGGTTGCAACCATTGGAGACCCCTTTCGCTCAGCCAGCCGTCGAACGGCAGGTCCCAGGGATCCCGTGGCAGCTGCCGCACCTGGCAGCCAGCCGGGGCCACGATCAGGGCCGGAACGGCCCGCCAGAGCGGGTCGCTGCGCAGCCGGTCGTACCAGCCGCCGCCGTAGCCCAGGCGAAAACCGCCGGGGTCGAAGGCCAGGGCGGGCACCAGCAGCAAGGCCAGCTCAGCCGGCCGGAGCTCCGCGCCAGGGGCCTCGGCGGGGGCGGGTATGCCGCAGGCATCGGCCAGCAGGGGCTGACCAGGCTGCCAGGCCAGATAGTGCAGTGCTCCAGCACCGTCCCCCTGGCGGATCGCCGGCAAGGCCAGGCGATCCGCCAGGGGGACGGAGAGCCCGAGAAGATCAGGCTCCCCGGCCAGGGGCCAGAACAACCCCAGGCGCTGACCGGACCCCACCAGGCCAGGGAGGTGGCGTAAGGCCACCTCCAGCAGCGGCGCCTGGGCTGCCGAGCAGAGCGCCTGGCGCCGCTGGCGCCAGTGGCGTCGCCAGGCGGGTTTGCCCGCCGCCAGCGGGGGCGGTGCGTCGATCACCGCTGGAACCAGCCGGTCAGGGCCACGGCCAGGGCGTCGGCGGCATCGTCCGGCCGCGGCGGCCGCTCCAGTTCCAGCTCCCGCATCACCGCCTCCAGCACCTCCTCCTTGCAGGCATGCCCCGAGCCCGTGAGGGCCAATTTGACCTGCATCGGCGGAACCTCCACCACCGGCACCCGCAGGCGGGCCAGGGTCATCATCACCACGCCGCGGGCCTGCACCACCGAAATCGTGGTGCTGGAGCGGTAGAAGAAGAACTTCTCGACGGAGGCCAACTCCGGACGCCAGCGGCGCACGATCCAGCGCAGATCCCGGGCGATCTCCACAAGCCGATCTCCCTCGAGCTGGCCGCTGGCGGTCTGGACCATGCCGCAATCGAGCAGGCACTGGGGCGGACCGGTTTCGATCAGGCCGTAGCCCATCCGGGCCAGACCGGGGTCGATGCCGAGGATGCGCATCCCATCTCAGCCCGCCAGGGCCAGCTGGAAGGCGTTGCGATCGCTGGGCTCTCCCCGCTCGAATACCTTGCAGAACATCTTGATCACCCGGTCGCCGGAGTCGATCTGCTCCAGCGGGTCCTTGCGCAACCGGTGGCGCAGGCAGCAGCTCACCACCCGGGCGACGTCGTCGTCGCTCACCTCGGTGCGGCCTTCGAAGGCGGCCAGGGCCCTGGCCGCCCGGTTGATCACAATGTCGCCGCGCAGGCCATCCACATTCAGTTCGCCGCAGACCGAGGAGATGCGCAGGCGCAGATCGTCGTCGATCCGCACCGAAGGCAGCAGGTCCTGGGCCCGCACCGCCCGCTCCTGCAGCGCCTCCTGGCCGGCCTGATGGGCCGCGTTGAAGCGCTCGGGGTCAGCGTCGAAGCTGGTGCGCTGATCCACAACCTGCACCCGCAGCTCGGCCTCCCGCACGGTGCGCACCTCCACGCTCATGCCGAAGCGATCGAGC
Organism: Synechococcus sp. Tobar12-5m-g; assembly: GCF_024345415.1. Taxonomy (GTDB): domain Bacteria; phylum Cyanobacteriota; class Cyanobacteriia; order PCC-6307; family Cyanobiaceae; genus Regnicoccus. The sequence goes on from NZ_JAGQBB010000001.1 coordinate 91,155, forward strand.
AGCTGGGGGCGGAGTTCGCCCTCCTCGGGGTTGCCGGAGCCAATCAGCACGAAGCGGGCGGGGTGCCGCACCGACACCCCTTCCCGCTCCACGGTGTTCCACCCCGAAGCAGCCGAATCCAAGAGCACGTCCACCAGGTGGTCGTCGAGCAGGTTCACCTCATCGACATAGAGCAGCCCCCGGTTGGCCTTGGCCAGCAGCCCCGGCTCGAAGGCCTTCACCCCTTCGCTCAGGGCCTTTTCGATGTCGATCGTGCCGCAGAGGCGATCTTCCGTGGCGCCCAGGGGCAGGTCCACCATCGGCACCTGGCGCGGCTCGACCGGCAGGACCTCACCCTGGTCGGCCCGTGCCCGCACCTCGAGGCTTTGCAGGTCGGGGTCGGTCGGCGAACTGTTGTAGGGGTCGCCGCTCACCACGTCGATCTCCGGCAGGAGATCGGCCAGGGCCCGGATCGTGGTGGACTTGCCCGTGCCCCTATCCCCCATGATCATCACGCCGCCGATGCGGGGATCGATCACGTTGAGCAGCAGGGCGAGCTTCATCTCCTCCTGCCCCACGATGGCGGTGAAGGGGAACACCCTGCGTTGGCGGGTCTGACTCACGGGCGAGGGGCCGGCACAAAATCGGATTGTTTCACAGCTGGAGATGCCGGCAGCAGCGTCAGCACCTGGGGTGGTGTGGCATCGGCGGGATAAACCAGCCGCACCCGCACCTGGCGCCGTTGGCCAGGCTCCAGGCTGATCCGGCCCAGCGCCGGACCCTGCTGCCCCTGGCGCAGCACCAGGTGGAACCAGCGACGCCCGCTGGGGCGTAGACCCTCACCATCGAGGCCGGTCACCTCGACGGTGCCCCGAAACATCACCGGCCGGGCGGGCTCGGCGTTGAAGCTCAGCCCCCCTTCCGTCCTGTCGCCCTTGCGGGGGGACTCGATGGCGAGCTCGAGCGCCGCGGGCCTGGCGGTGTCGTTGACCAGGGGGATCCGCAGGTCGTACTCGACGCCGTAGTTGCCGTGGGCGGCCCAGGCCGTGCCCGGGTAGGCGGCGGTGAGCTCCGCCGTCTGCACCTGGCCGGTGCCGAGACTGCCGCGCTCGAGGGAACTGATCGGCCAGGACACGGGCGCACTGCGCACCGAGAGCTGGGGCACGCAGGCCTGGCGTGGACATGGATCGGTGAGCTGGCCGCGCCAGCGGCTGCCCTGCTGAACCCCGCTCACCCGCGAGTAGACGATCCCGCCCTTCTGGCCCCGGGGGGTGGGGCTGTGCTCCTTGGGGCTCAGACCGCCCCGCAGCAGGCTGGCCCAGGTGCTGGCGGCTGGTGGCTGATCGCCGCCGAAGGCGGCCAGAGTGGCGAGTTGCACCGGGCCATCGCTCTCCAGCCGCAGCTGGAGGTTGCGGCCGTTCAGCAGGGGGTCGAGACCCTTGACCGGGATCGGCAACGCCACCAGAGTGGTGAGCTGGCCGGTGGGAAGCTGCCATTGCGCCGGCAACAGGGGGCTGCGCAGTTTCAGCAGCAGCTCCGCCGCCACCCGGCTGCCCGGACCGGAAAACGCCGTGGTGCCGTCGTGGGCGACCACGGCCGGCAGCGGCAGAAACGGGGCCGCCGGCTGGGCCGGATCGGTGGACTGGGAGAGGGCCGTGGAGCCGCTGATCAGCCGCAGGCGAACGGGCTTCGCGCCGTTGGGGGCTGCCAGCACCCCCAGCCAGAGCGTGGAGTCGAGTTGTTCCGGTCTGCCGGCATAGACGTGGTGGCTGAACAGCTCGAAGTTCCCCTGCAGGGGAATGTTCAGGTGGGCCGCCGGCACGGTGAAGCGCTGGCCACCCAGCTCGGCGTTGCCGTTGAAGGTGGAGAGCAAAATGCCCGGCTGCACGATCAGCTCGGGGTTGTTGTCGTTCACCACCAGCAACCGATCCAGCCCCCCCGGCAGGGGGCGCACCTGCTGGGGGCGAAACAGGCTGCGTGGCGGCACTGTCTGGGCCGCCACGCCCAACGCCAGAAGCACAGGAAACAGGACAGGCAGCGCCGCAGGCAGAAGGCGCGCGAGGGCGGGGGGCATCAGCGGGGAGGCGGAGGGGAACTGCTCCGGCCCACCAGGGTTTCGCTGACGGCGGCGGCCATGGCCCGGATCAGATCGGTGGAGCGGGGGTCGTTGAACGGGCCCTTGACCATGAAGGCCGCCACGGCCCGCTGGCCATTGGGCAGCTCGATCAAACCGGCGTCGGCGTAGGCGATGCCGATGTCGCCGGTCTTGTTGAGCACCGTGACACCCCTTGCCATCAGCTCGCTGTCCGGGTCACTCGACTCCATCCCCAGGCCCTTGAGCAGACCGAGGGGAAGCAGGGTGTTGGTTCTAGAGGTGCCGAGGATCGTGCGGAAGTGATCCCGGCCCCGGGGGCTGAGTTTCTCGCCGGTGTCAACCAGGGCGATCGAGCGGGCCAGGTCGTGGGGGCTGGTGGTGTTGGTGCCCTCCAGATCGGGCAGCCAGTTGTTGACCACCGTGGAGCCGAGGCCCAGGGCCTGGAAGCGGGCATTGAGGGCCAGCTTGCCGCCGAGCCGTTTGATCAGCAGGTTGGTGGCGGTGTTGTCGCTGACCCGGATCATTTCGGTGGCCGCCTCGTAGAACGGAAAACGGGAGCCGATCGGCCGGCTGGCCATCCAGCCCGCCCCTCCCCCGGCCACCTCCTTGGTGAGGCTCAGCGGCTCGTTCCAGCGCAGCTTGCCGGCGTCGAGATCGTCCAGGGCGGCGAGCAAGATCGGGGTCTTGATCGCGCTGGCGGCTGGTAGGGGAACGTCCGGATCGAGCTGGGCGAAGCGGCCGTCATCGAGCACCAGCAGATAGCCGCCCACCTTGAGATCCTTCTGGGCCGCCGCCAGGGTCTTCCAGCGTTGGCTCAGGGCGGGCAGCTCCCGCTTCGGCTCGAACTTCCCCAGCGGCAGGCCCCGCTGGGGGGCGGCCACCGCGCTGGTGGCCGTGTTCAGCGCCGGGGTGTTCATCGTCTCCTGGGCCAGCCGCGGCGCGAGTTGCTTCAGGACCGTGCCGGTCAGCACCCCCAGACCCACGCCCAGCACCAGCAGGCGGAGCACCAGGGCGAGGGGCTGGAACCAGCCGGGAGAACCTGAACGGGAAGATCGGCCCGGACGCACGGCAGCTGAGAACGCGATTGGGTTGCAGGACGCTAAGGGGTCCGGGAGCGGCAGGCCCAGCGCACCTGGCTCACCATTCCCCGCAGCAGGGCCACCTCCTCGCTGCCCACCTGGGCCCGTTGCAGCAGGGCCCGCAGCTTGGCCATGCGGGCCTGGGCGGTGTGGGGCATCAGAAACCCCGCCTCCAGGAGCAGCGCTTCGGCATCGAGCAGGGCCGCTTCGAGGGCGCCGCGATTGGCCGGATCCGGCCGTGGTGGCCCGGAGGGCTGTCGCTGATCGGGCGTGGCCCCTTCTGCCGGCGGCTCCAGCTGGCGAAGCCCGTGCAGGGTGACCGCCACCGCGTGGGAGAGGTTCAGGGATGGGTAGGCGGGATCGGAGGCGATGCGCAGAATCCGGCCAGCCTGAAGCAGTTCATCGTTGCGCAGGCCCTGGTCCTCTCGGCCAAACACCAGGGCGGCCCGGGCCCCACCCGCCCTGCCCGCCAGCAGCCAGGCCAGCACATCGGCGGCAGGCCCCACCGGCACGGGCTCGGGCTCCAGCCGTCCACTGGTGGCCACCACCCGGCCGCAATCGGCGATCGCCGCGGACAGATCGGGGAACAACAGGGCCCGCTCCAGCAGGGTCTGGGCGTGCACCGCCATCCGCCGTGCCTCCTCACCGAGGTGGTCGCAGCGGGGCCGCACCAGGCGCAGCTCCTGGATCGCGAAGTTCGCGCAGAGGCGGGCCACGCTGCCCACGTTGATCGGCCCGGCCGGCTCGACCAGCACCACGACGGGCAACGGGGTCACGCCAAGGCGTGCAGGTGGGCGATCAGGTCGGCCATCGCCTGGGGATCGGGTTGAAAGCGGGGCATCGGCGGAGTGCGGCCGCTGACCACCTGGCGAACCAGCTGGCGGTCATTCTTGCGCCTGCTGATCCCCTGCAGAGTCGGACCGACCAGGCCCTGACCGGCAATGCCATGGCAACCGGCACAGTTCATCAGGAACAGGCGTCCGCCGTTCTCGGCCGAGCCGGCCAGCTCCAGGGTCTGCCGGGTGTAGGGATCGCTGCGGGCCGCGGGCAGCACGACAAGCGAAAGCATCACGCAGGCACCGGCGGCGAACAGCACCAGGGCGGTGATCAGACCCTGGCGTTGCACGGCTGTCGGCGCGGGGGGGGAGATCTCGCCGGTCACAAATCGTTCAAAACCTCACAACAGCCTGCCGCAAGCATGAAACAATCGTGTCCATTGCCTCCGATCTCATCCTTACCATGGTTGAACCTCTGCTGTGCGGCATCGTGCTGGGTCTGGTGCCGATCACGATTGTGGGGCTGTTCGTGGCGGCATGGAATCAATACCGTCGGGGCAGTGCCCTCGGCTGAGCAGCATCAGGCTGGTGCCGCCATAGCGCCGTCGATCCACCAGCCGCCAATCGGCTGGAACCTCTATGGCGCCCTTGCTTCCGCATTCCAGGATCAGGCGCCCGCCGGGGGCTAGCCAGCCGCAGCGCGCCAGCGCCTCGCCAATCACCCCGTGCTGGCCTGAGCCGTAGGGCAGGTCGAGGTAGATCAGATCGAAAGCCGTCAACCCCAGCTCCGCTTCCCGCTGGGCTGTGCCCAATTCCAGCCAGCGCGGCAGGGATCGGCAGAGCACCCGCACCAGAGGGTTGGTTGAGAGTCCGGCTTGAGCCGTCGCCAGATTGGCTGCGGCTGTGGCGGCCATCTGCCGGTCCTGGTCCACCGCCACCACCACCGCCGCACCGTGCAGCAGGGCCTCGCAGCCCATCACGCCGCTGCCACAGCAAAGATCGAGCCAGCTGGCACCGGGCAGATCGGCGGCGATCAGGTTCATCACCGCCTGCCGCACCTGCGAGGTGGTCGGCCGGGCCGTGCTGCCCGGTGGGCTCAGCAGCTTGCGGCCACCACTCAACCGGAGCGTCACGGGGGGGAGCCCTGCTCGACCCAGCTCAGCCAGCGGCGCAGCATCCGCTGGCCCTGGGGCCCGGACTTCTCCGGGTGGAACTGACAGGCGGCCAAATGCCCCTGCCAGAGAGCTGCCGTCACCGCCCCGTCGCCAAATCCAACGGTGGCGGCCATGCAGCGGCCATCCTCGGGCTCCGCGGCATAGGAGTGCACGAAATACACCCAGGCTGTCGGGCTGGCCTCCGGCAGCAGGGGTGTGGGGCGGCTGGCGATCAGGGGGGCCCAGCCCATGTGGGGGATCGGCTGGCCCGCATCGCTGGGCAAGGCCCGCACCCGCCCCTTCAACAGCCCCAGCCCCTGGCTCTCCCCCTCGTCGCTGGCCTCGAACAGCAGTTGCAGGCCCAGGCAGATGCCGAGCAGCGGACGACCGCGCCCGCTCCAGCGCTGGATCGGCTCCGCCAGACCCGATCCCTCCAGGCGCTCCATGGCGGGATCAAAGGCTCCCACCCCGGGCAGGATCAAGGCCTGGCAATCCTCCAGCTCCGCCCCGTCCTGGACCAGCTCCACCTCGGCGCCCAGGCGCTCGATCGCCCGGGCCACGGAGTGAAGGTTGCCCATCCCGTAGTCGATCAATCCGATCCGGCTCATGGCGGGCCCAGGTTCAAGGAGAGAGGGGACACAGGCGCTGTTCGGGATGCTGAAGGTCCGGGCACCGGGGAAGCTCGAGGCCGTTGAGGTGATCGATCAGCTCGTAGAGCCGTCCAACCTTGCGCTGATCGAAATCCAGCCGCAGGCAGGGCCGGCGCGCGCCGGCCCCATCAGGGCTGTCGCTGGCTTCAAACCGGCCGGCCAGGAGCAGGTCGGCGAACCGCCCCTGGATCGTCTCCAGCTCCGAAACGGGGAGCGGGGCATGGAGCAGCAATTCCAGCCCCTGCTCCGACGCCCTCACCGCGTGGAAGACCCGGTAGAAGCGCCGGATCAGGTCGACCGCCTCCTGGGCGCTGCCGGCTGGCTGCAGCAGATGGATGTCCTCGGCGGCGATCAGCCCCCTGGCCGCCAGGCCCTGGTTGAGATGCCGCTGCCACTGCTCCCAGAAGTGATCGCCTTCAGGGGCGAGCAAAACCAGGGGAATCGGTGGCGTGCGGCCGGTCTGAATCAGGGTGAGGGATTCGAATAACTCATCGAGGGTGCCGAACCCACCCGGAAGCACCACCAGGGCGTCACTCTCGCGAAGAAAGAAGAGCTTACGGGTGAAGAAGTAGCGGAACTGAACCAGTCGGCCCTCGCAGGGGCCGATGTAAGGGTTCGCCTCTTGCTCGAAGGGCAACTGCACGTTGAGGCCGTAGCTGCGCTCGCCCCCGGCCCCGCGATTGGCGGCTTCCATCACGCCGCCCCCCGCCCCCGTGATCACCTCGAATCCCGCCGCGATCACGGCGGTGGCGAGCTCCTCTGCCAACCGGTAGGCGTCGCTGTTGGGGCTGCTTCGCGCCGAGCCAAACACCGTGACCTTGCGAGTGGTGCGGTGGGGTTGAAACACTGCGATCGCCTCCTCGACATCCTGGAGAGTGCCGCTGATCAGCAGCCAGTCCTCCCGATCTGTGGTGAGGGCGCAGAGCTGACGGATCGTGGCCAGGGAGCGCTCGATCAACAGCCGTTGGGGATGGCTCGCCAGCGTCATGGCCAGGGGCAGCGGCGAGGGGGGCGTCAGCGGTGCGACGCGAACGTTCAGAGGTGCTTGGAGATGGTGCCCGACAGGGTGTTCTTGGGGACAGCACCCACGACCGTGTCGACTTTCTGGCCCCCCTTGAAAACCATCAGCGTGGGAATGCTGCGGATGCCGTATTGGCTGGCGACGTTGGGGTTCTCATCAGTGTTGAGCTTGCAGACCTTCAACTTGCCCTCAAACTCCTTGGCGATCTCATCGACGATCGGCGCCACCATGCGGCAGGGACCACACCAGGGGGCCCAGAAATCAACCAGCACAGGCACATCACTCTTGAGCACATCCTGCTCGAAGGAGGCATCGGTGACGGCGGCGGCGCTGGACATCCGAGGAGAAAACAAGGTGATCGGAATCTAGCAACGGGCTTTCCGATCCAAGGCGCTTGGGCCCGCGAACGTTGGAAGACAAAACGCCCGGACGCACCGGGCGGGGAGGTGTGAGGAGTGTGCGAGCCGAAGCCCCCACACCATCAGGGTAATGCCTGTCTCGCCTTGTTTTGTCTGGTCCAATCACGGGACATCCCCCTGCTGCGGGGCGCCTACTTGCCCATGCCGAGCTGCTGGGCCTTCTGGTATACCTTGCCCTCGGTCAGCAGGGAAGGAGCCAGGATCACTTCCACTGCCTGCATTTCCCGCAGGTTGCGGGCCCCCAGGGTGCCCATCGAGGTGCGCAGGGCACCCAGCAGGTTCTGGGTGCCGTCGTCGAGGCTTGCCGGGCCACGCAGGATTGTTTCCAGGCTGCCTGTGGTGCCCACCTTGATCCTGGTGCCGCGGGGCAGCACGGGGCTGGGGGTGGCCATGCCCCAGTGGAAGCCGCGGCCGGGGGCTTCAGCGGCCCGGGCAATCGGTGAGCCGATCATCACGGCGTCGGCGCCGCAGGCGATGCATTTGCAGATGTCTCCCCCGGTGACGATGCCGCCGTCGGCGATCACCGGCACCCGGCTCCCACTCTCCCGTTCGTAATCGTCGCGGGCGGCGGCGCAGTCGGCGACGGCGGTGGCCTGGGGAATGCCGACCCCTAGCACCCCCCGGGAGGTGCAGGCCGCGCCGGGACCGATCCCCACCAGGACCCCCGCAGCTCCCGCCCGCATCAGCTCCAGGGCCACCGGGTAGGTGACGCAGTTGCCAATCACCACGGGGATGCCCAGCTCCCGGCAGAGGGCCGATAGATCGAGGCTGTGCCGGCCTTCCGGTGCGATGTGCTCGGTGGACACCACCGTGGCCTGCACGAAGAACAGGTCCGCGCCGGCTTCCGCCACCGCATGGCCAAACCGCATGGCCGCCACCGGGGTTGCGCTGACCGCGGCGATCCCGCCCGCTTCTCTGATCTCGGCGATGCGAAGCCGGATCAGGTCTTCCCGAACAGGTTGCTTGTAAATCGTCTGCATCAGGGGCACGAAGGCCTCCTTGCCGACGGCTGCAATCTGATCGAGCACGGGGTTGGGATCGTCATAGCGGGTGTGGACCCCCTCCAGGTTGAGCACCCCGAGGGCGCCCAGGCGGGAAAGCTCCACCGCCATGCGAACGTCGACGACCCCATCCATGGCGCTGGCGATGATCGGGATCTCGCGCTCAATGCCCCCCAGGGTCCAGTGGCTGGCCGTGGCCTCGGGGTCCACCGTGCAAGCGCCCGGTACGAGGGCGATCTCATCGATGCCGTAGGCGCGCCGAATCGTTCGGTTCCGGCCTAACAGAATGGTCACCGCTGGGCCCTGTCACAGTCGGGCCAAGCTATCAACCGGCAGGAGCGGGGCCCAGCCCCAGCTCCCGGTGCGATTCAGGCCCTGCCGCGGAAGGATTGCCAACGTTTGTCCAGGCCCTCCACCAGCCGGTGCCTGTCGTCGCTGCGGACCAGATTGCTGGCTGCGAAGCCAGCCAGCCAGAGCAGCCCCGCCAGCTCCAGCAGCCCCGGCACCAGGGGCAGGCTCTCGATCGCCCCCAGAAGCGCCCCGTAGAGTCGAAGGATGACCACGGCCCCAAGCAGGACGCCCAGCGACTGCAGGGGGCCGCGGTAGCGCTTGAGGGTGTCTTGGAGCTGGCCGCTGCCGATCCAGTCCTTGACCTTGGCGACCAGCAGGGCCCATTCCCCACCCACCTCAGGGTCGGCTGAGGTGGCGGGGGCGTGCAGGGTGGTGGCGACCGGAGGGATGGGCTGGGGAGACGCGACCGGCGGGGCACTGACGGGGAGAGCCACGGGGACTTCAACGGGGCCACCAATCGGTGCATCAACCGGGCCATCAACCGGGCCGTCGATGGGCGAAAGCTCCTCGACGGGAGCAGGAAGCCCCTCGGCAGGAGACGCCCCAGCAACGGGGGGGAGCCCTTCGCCGGAAGGTTGTGGTGGGGAAGGGGTGGAGGATTCAACCATCGCTCGCTTCGAAACCGCCGGGTGAGCTTACGGCGCTTCTGAGCTGGCATCAGGGATCCAGGGGAATCAGCCCGCTGCGTCGTGGCAGTGGCTCGAGCGGCAGACGGAGCGGAAAGCGGCCGCTCCTGAGCTGCTCGATCAGGTCGTCGGTGATCGCCTCGGCCAGGCGCGGGCTGTGGGCAGGAAAACAGGGAAGCCGCTGGCCATTCACCGAGATTTCCCCCGCCAGCAGCTGGCTGTAGGCCACCCCACCAAAGCTCGGCTTGATGCGGCGTGGAATCGAGAAATCCAGCACCGGGGCTTCCAGTTGGGCGTCGCCGAGGGATGCCTGGCGGGCCACGGTCCCATTGATCAGGGGCACCGGCGCCGCGATCGCCACCACCAGGCCGCTGCCGTGCCCCTCGAAGAAGCAGGGCCGCACCCATTCGGGCCGCAAGCGGTGCAGATCGACGCTGAGGGCGGCCACCGCGCCCGGTGCGCGGGCATGGCCGCTAGGCAGGCGGCGGGTCTGGGGCTGGTGGCCGGAGCCGGCCCCGACCACCCAGCCGAGCGCCCCGCCCACCAGCACAGGGGAGCCTGGCCCCAGCAACGCCAGAGCCGGCATCGTCAGGCCGATGCTGCGGCTGCCGCCACTGCTGTAGAGCGCCGTGCCGTAGGGGCCCAGCAGCGGACCGTAGGGGCTGTGGGTGATCCCTGGCCCGCTGCTGAGCGCCACCACGCCGTTCTCGCTGATGCCCCGGTGCAGAAGCAACTGGCCGGAGCCGATCCGCTCAAGCGACAGGCGAGCCCTGAGTTCCCGCCGGGGGTGCAGGGCGGTGGCCTCGCCCACCGCCACCAGTTCCACCTCCCGACCGGCCAGCAGGGTTCCCAGCACCTGGGCCCCGCCGTGGCGGAGCGGTTCCACCAGGCCGCCGCCGATCGGCAGGGTGATCCCGCCGCTGCCGCTCGACCCCAGGCCGGCCACCCGGTCGAGCTGCACCCGCCGAATTCGCAGCGGTGGATCAGCGGGGCCAAGGTTCAGCTGCAGGCTCGCCTGGTCCGTGAATTCGGCGTTGGCCGCCACCACCACATCGGTGGCGGCATAGGCGGCTGCCAGCCCCTCGGCGGCCACCCGGTCCCGGAACGCCGTGCTGCTGCAGACCCGCAGGTCGCCGGCCCGCTGGCGCTGTTGAAGCTCGGATTCGCTGCGGGGCTCCAGGGGCATCAGGGGCCGGCGGGAGGAGGCTCGATTAACCTGGCACCAGGCAGTGGGTGACGACATGGCGGATCCAACCGGTCCCGGCGAATCCGACGGGCGGATCATCCAGACCGACCTTCGCATCGAGATGTCGCGCTCCTACCTGGAGTACGCCATGAGTGTGATCGTGGGCCGGGCCCTGCCCGATGCCCGCGATGGCCTCAAACCCGTGCATCGCCGCATCCTCTACGCGATGTATGAGTTGGGGCTGACCAGCGATCGGCCCTACCGGAAATGCGCCCGGGTGGTGGGGGAAGTGCTCGGCAAATACCACCCCCATGGCGACACGGCGGTCTACGACGCCCTGGTGCGGATGGCCCAGGACTTCTCGATGCGCATGCCGCTGATCGACGGGCACGGCAACTTCGGCTCGGTCGACAACGACCCGCCGGCCGCCATGCGGTACACCGAATCGCGGTTGCAGGCCCTCACCACCGACAGCCTGCTGGAGGACATCGAAGCGGAAACGGTCGATTTCATCGACAACTTCGACGGCTCCCAGCAGGAGCCCACCGTGATGCCGGCGCGGGTTCCCCACCTGCTGCTCAACGGCTCCTCCGGCATCGCCGTGGGGATGGCCACCAACATCCCTCCCCACAACCTGACCGAGCTGATCACCGGCATGCTGGCCCTGATCGCCGATCCCGACATCGACGACCGCGCCTTGATGGCGATCATCCCGGGCCCCGATTTCCCGACCGGGGGCCAGATCCTCGGCCGCAGCGGCATCCGCGAAACCTATGCCACCGGCCGCGGCTCGATCACGATGCGGGGGGTGGCCTCGATCGAAACCCTCGAAGTGCCCGGCCGCCCCGACCGGGATGCGGTGATCATCACCGAGTTGCCCTACCAGACCAACAAGGCATCGCTGATCGAGCGCATCGCCGAGATGGTGAACGACAAAAAGCTCGACGGCATCTCCGACATCCGCGACGAGAGCGACCGCGACGGCATGCGGATCGTGATTGAACTGCGGCGGGACGCCTACCCCCAGGTGGTGCTCAACAACCTGTTCAAGCTCACCCCCCTGCAATCCAACTTCAGCGCCCACATGCTGGCGCTGGTGAACAGCGAGCCGGTGTTGCTCACCCTGCGCAGGATGCTGCAGGTGTTTCTCGCCTTCCGGATCGAAACGATCGAGCGCCGCACCCGTTATCTGCTGCGCAAGGCGGAGGAACGGGATCACATCCTGCTCGGCCTCCTGCTCGCCCTCGACCAGCTCGATCCGATCATCGCCCTGATTCGCTCCGCCGCCGACGCGGCCACGGCCCGTCAGCAGTTGCAGGAGCGCCATGGTCTCAGCGAGATCCAGGCCGACGCCATCCTGCAGATGCAGCTGCGCCGCCTCACCGCCCTGGAAGCCGACAAGATCCGCCTGGAACATGAGGATCTGGTCGCCAAGATCGCCGACTACCAGGACATCCTGGGCCGGCGCGAACGGGTGCTGGGCCTGATCGAGGCCGAGCTGCTCAAGCTGCGTGAGCGCTACGACTCCCCCCGTCGCACCGAAATCCTCGACCTGGAGGGCGGTCTGGAAGACATCGATCTGATCGCCAACGAGCGCTCGGTGGTGCTGCTCACCGAAAACGGCTACCTCAAGCGGATGCCGGTGAGCGAGTTCGAGGCCACCAGCCGCGGCACCCGCGGCAAATCGGGAACCCGCAGCCAGGGTGAGGAGGCGGTGCGCCTGTTCATCAGTTGCAACGACCACGACACCCTGCTGCTGTTCAGCGACCGTGGCGTGGTCTACGCGGTGCCCGCCTACCGCATTCCGGTGGGAAGCCGGGCCGCCAAGGGCACCCCGGTGGTGCAGTTGCTGCCGATCCCCCGCGAGGAGCAGATCACTTCCCTGCTAGCGGTGAGCGCCTTCGAGGACAACGTGCAACTGCTGATGCTCACCAGCGGTGGCTACATCAAGCGCACCCGCCTCTCCGCCTTCGCCAACATCCGCTCCAACGGCCTGATCGCGATCGCGTTGGAGGATGGCGACGCCCTGCGCTGGGTGCGCCTGGCCGTTCCCGGCGACAGCGTGCTGATCGGCTCGCTCAAGGGCATGACGATCCACTTCCGGCTCACCGATGCTGAGTTGCGCCCGCTTGGTCGCACCGCCAGGGGCGTTCGCTCGATGGCACTCCGGCCTGGCGACCAGCTGGTGAGCATGGATGTGCTGCCGGCCGAACTGGCCGATCAGATCGCCAGCAGCGAGGCCGATTCCGGCGAGGACGAGGTGGACAGCGACGGAGGAGAGAACGACGGTGAGGAGGTCGCCACCAGTGACGGCCCCTGGGTGCTGGTGGCCGCCGCCAGCGGCCTGGGCAAGCGGGTGCCGGTGAACCAGTTCCGCCTTCAGAGGCGGGCTGGCCTGGGGCTGCGGGCGATCAAGTTCCGCCGCGGCGGTGATGTGCTGGTGGGCCTCAAGGTGCTCGGCGCCGGTGAGGAGTTGCTGCTGGTCAGCGAGCGGGGCGTGATCGTGCGGATGCCCTCCGATTCGATCCCGCAGCAATCCCGCGCCGCCACGGGGGTGCGGCTGCAGAAGCTCGATTCCGGCGATCGGCTCAGCGAGGTGGTGCTGATTCCCCCCGCCCTCGCCGGCGACGAGGACACCGATCTGGAAGCGGTTGAGGGATCAGGGGATGGCGATGGCGCCCCCCTGGCCTGAGGCCTTGGCTTGACGGCCGATGTCCTGGTGATCGGCTGCGGCCCGGCGGCCCTGGCGATCGCCTCCGGCCTCTGCGCCGAGGGCTTGCAGGTGGACGCTCTGGCGGCGGTCGAACCCACGGCGCCCTGGCCCAACACCTATGGCGTCTGGGGGTGTGAGCTCGAGCCCGGGGGGCTTGGCCATCTCCTGCAGCACCGGTGGACCAACTGCGTCAGCTACTTCGGGGCCCAGCCCGTGGCCCATCACCACACCTACGGGCTGTTCGACAAGGCCAGGCTCCAGACCCACTGGCTGGAGGGTTGCGAGCAGGGCGGCCTGCGCTGGCAGCGGGGCCTGGCCGGGGCGATCGCCCACCACGGCCAGGGCTCCTGCGTCACCACCACGGCGGGCGCCGAGCACAGCGCCCGGCTGGTGATCGATGCCAGCGGCCATCGCCCTGTTTTCGTGCAGCGCCCATCGCTGGGGCCGATCGCCTACCAGGCGGCCTACGGCGTCGTGGGACGCTTCAGCACAGCACCGGTGGAGCCTGGCCAGTTCGTGCTGATGGACTTCCGCTCAGATCATCTGAGCAGCCTGGAGCGGCAAGCGCAACCCCCCACTTTCCTCTACGCCATGGACCTCGGCGATGGGGTGTTCTTCGTCGAGGAAACCTCCCTGGCCCTGGCACCGGCCTTCCCGCCAGAGCGGCTGAAGCGTCGCCTGCAGCAACGACTGGCTTTCCGGGGTGTGGCGATCGAGGCGATCGAGGCCGAGGAGGATTGCCTGTTCCCGATGAACCTGCCGCTGCCGGATCTGCGCCAGCGGGTGGTGGGTTTCGGTGGAGCGGCAAGCATGGTGCACCCCGCCTCGGGGTACCTGGTGGGGTCGCTGCTGCGCCGGGCACCGACCGTGGCAAAGGCCATCGCCACGGCGTTGAACGTCCCCGGCTGCGGAGCCGACCAGGTGGCCCAGGCGGCCTGGTCGGCGGTCTGGCCAGCGGGCCTGGTGCGAAAACACGCCCTGTATCAATTCGGGCTGGAGAAGTTGATGCGCTTCTCCGAGCCGCAGCTCCGCCAGTTCTTCGCCGCCTTCTTTGATCTGCCCCAGCACCAGTGGTATGGATTCCTGGCGAACACCCTGACGGTTCCCGAGCTCACCCTGGCCATGCTGCGGTTGTTCGCCCAGGCACCGAATCCGGTGCGCGGCGGCCTGATCAATCCGCAGGGACGGGAGCTGGAGCTGCTCTGGCGTGTTCTCTCCCGGTAGGTTCGCGGGACACCAGAACCGGAAGCGTGGAGTGGGTGAGCACCCGCAGGGTCTGGCTGCCGAGCAGGAAGCTGCTCAGGCCGCGCCGGCCATGGGAGGCCATGAAGATCAGGTCGCACTGGTGGCGATCGGCCGCCGCGATGATGGCCTGATAGGGAACTTCGTTGACCACCGCTTCAGCTTCGGCCACCACACCGGCCGCTGCGGCAATCGTCAGGGCGTCCTGAAGGGTTCGATCCGACGCCTCCCGCGAAGCACGGGAGAGATCCTCGACGGTGCCGGGGTTGACCAGGGACCCCGCACCGATCAGGGAGAGTGGCAGCTTGGGCCGAGCATGGAGGAACTGAATGCGGGCCCCGATGCCCTTGGCAAAGTCGACGGCCGCGCGCACGGCGCCGGTGGAGAGCTCCGAGCCATCCGTGGGGACCAGCAGATGCCGGTACGGTGCGGTCATTCCAACCCACGGAAGCATCCTTCAGGCCAACCCTAGCCCTTGGCTTCGGGGGCGCTCTCCTTGGCCGCCACGGGTCAGGGACTGGCCCAATCGGCGCTGTTGAGCAGGGGAAACAGGCGGTCTTCGGCCTCCAGCGCCACCAGCCAGGCCAGCGGCGCGGGCTGCCCGGAATCGATGGCGTGGATCAGCCGCCAGAATCGATCCAGGTGGGAGCGGATGCGGTCCCGGGCCAGGTCGGTGGTGGTGCCTGCCCTGAGAATGAAACTCCAGTCCGAGGACTGGGCCAGCAACAGCTCCCGTCCCGCCTGGGTCAGCATGCGCCGCTGGTCCCTGGTGGCGACCCCCTGGTTAACCCGCTGCACCATGGCGGAGGAGGCCCGCTCCCATTCCGGCACCACCCAGGCGTTGCTCTCGTTGAGCCAGTAGTGGTGGTAGCCCCCCTGGCCCCAGCTGGAGGGGGAGGGGCGGCAGATCTGCAGGGGGCGCGCGTCATTCAGCACCTCCCGCAGGTTGGTGAAGGACAGGCCGGCTGCCGGCCCCTGGCGGAACAGCTCGGCAAGGAAGGTGGGTCCTTCATACCACCAGTGCCCGAACAGTTCGGCGTCAAAGGGGGCCACCAGCAGCGGGGGGCGATCCATGGCCGGCACCAGCCCCTCCAGCTCCTGGGCGCGCTGGCCGATGTAGTCGGCGGCATGGTTGGCCGCCCGCCTGGCCGCCATGGCGGGATCGTAGGGCTGCTTCTGGTCCAGGGGGCAGCTCTGGCCGGTCACCCGGTGCAGCTTGAGCGCGAGCGGACGGGAGGAGGGGATGCCGGCGGCCAGGAGCTCGGGGGCCGGCAGATCCCAGCCCAGGTCGCGGTGGAACTCCCGGTAGGCGCCATCTCCCGGATAGCCCTGGCTCGCCGACCAGACCGGCAGTGTGGCGGCACTGTCCCGGGCGAAGAAGGCCACCCCGGCCGGCGAACAGATCGGCGCGTACACCCCGTAGCGCGGACGCGGCAGGCCGTGCAGGAGGCCATGGGCATCCAGCACTGCATAGCGCAGGCCGCAGGTCAGAAGTTGCTGGTCGAGGCCCTCGTAGTAGGCGCATTCCGGCAGCCAGATCCCGAGGGGCCGCTCGCCGAGCAGTCGCTCATGCTCCCGAATGGCGGTTAGGAGCTGGGCCTGAACGGCTTCGGGCGTCTGGCGCAATAGCGGCAGATACCCGTGGGTGGCGGCGCAGGTGAGCAGGTCGAGCACGCCGGCCTGCTGGAGCAGGCGGAAGCGAAGCAACAGGTCAGCGGGCCGAGCCGGCCAGGTGCCGCGTGCCTGCTCCAGCTGTTCGGCCAAAGCCTCCGCCGCAGGCTGATGCTGAGGTGGCTGATGGGCCGGCGGAACCCTGGCCAGCAGGGCGAGCCGCTGCTCCAGCCAGGCCGGAAACTGATGGTGCAGATCGACGTCGCTCAACAGCGACAGCAGGGTGGGGGAGAGGCCGAGGCTGAGCCGTGGCTGCTGGTTTGGATCGATCTGGCTGCTCTCCAGCAGGCTCAGCAGGGGCAGATAGCACTCCAGTAGGGCCTGAAAGTACCAGTCCTGCTCCAGGGACCCCGGCTGGCTGCTGCGGACGTAGGGGAGGTGGGCATGGAGGACGAGGGCCAGGGCACCAGCGACCATCCCGGAACGATCAATTCAGCAATCCTACGGGCCAGATAGGGGCCGATTCTCATCGACCAGTCACATTCGTTTGAAACTTCAGCAGACCGGGCTACTCCAGAAATCCAGGCAAGTTTTTCGGCTTTGCGCCATGGGAATTTTAACAATTCGCCGCTGCCTGGCTGTCGATGGCCAGGGACAATTCCATGCCCGGCAGAAGTTGCGCCCGCAGCTGGAGAAAGCGGAAGTGGCTCAGGCCCCTGGGTCATCCACGGGTTGAGCCGTTTGGCGGCGTGTCGGTTGCCGCCGAGCCCCCGCCGCGAGGTCGTGATCACCCTTCCGCTTAGAGTGGTCGCAACTCATAGTCAATTCGACCTGCAGCGGTCATGGCCAGCGATCCCGGCCGGGTTCTGATCTTCGACACCACGCTTCGCGATGGTGAGCAGTCACCCGGCGCCAGCCTCAACCTGGAGGAAAAGCTGGCGATCGCCCACCAGCTCACCCGGCTGCGGGTCGACATCATCGAGGCCGGCTTCCCCTTTGCCAGTGCCGGTGATTTCAACGCGGTGCAACGCATCGCCGACGCCGTGGGCACCCCCGAAGGCCCGGTGGTCTGCGGCCTGGCCCGGGCCACCCGCGGCGACATCAAGGCCTGCGCCGAAGCGGTGGCCCCCGCTGCCCGTCGCCGCATCCACACCTTCATCGCCACCAGCGACATTCACCTGGAGCACAAGCTGCGCAAGAGCCGCCCCGAGGTGGTTGAGATCGCAGCGGAGATGGTGGCCTATGCCCGCTCCCTGGTCGACGATGTGGAGTTCTCCTGCGAGGACGCCGGCCGCAGCGACCCCGACTATCTCTACGAAGTGATCGAGGCCGCCATCGGCGCCGGTGCCACCACGATCAACATCCCCGACACGGTGGGCTACACCACGCCAGCGGAGTTCGGTGCCCTGATCGCCGGCATCGACCGCCATGTGCCCAACATCAGCCAGGCGGTGATCTCCGTCCATGGCCACAATGATCTCGGCCTTGCCGTGGCCAATTTTCTCGAGGCCGTCAAGAACGGGGCCCGCCAGCTGGAGTGCACGATCAACGGCATTGGCGAGCGGGCCGGCAACGCCTCCCTCGAGGAGCTGGTGATGGCCCTGCATGTGCGGCGCAGCTATTTCAACCCCTTCCTGGGTCGCTCAGCCGGCAGCACCCAGCCGCTCACCGGCGTCCGCACCGAGGAGATCGCCAAAACCTCACGGATGGTGTCGAACCTCACGGGCATGGCCGTGCAGCCCAACAAGGCGATCGTGGGGGCCAATGCCTTCGCCCATGAATCCGGCATCCACCAGGACGGTGTGCTCAAGAACCGCCTCACCTACGAGATCATCGACGCCCGCACGATCGGCCTCACCGACACCCGCCTCTCCCTGGGCAAGCTGAGTGGTCGCAGCGCCTTCCGGGCACGGCTCGAGGAGCTCGGCTACAGCCTGGAGCGCGGCGACCTCGACGATGCCTTCGCCCGCTTCAAGGAACTGGCCGACCGCAAGCGTGAGATCACCGACCGGGATCTCGAAGCGATCATGAGCGACCAGGCCCAACAGAGCGAAGCCCTCTACACCCTCAAGCTCGTTCAAGTGAGCACGGGCACGAACCTGCAGCCCACCGCCACCGTCACCCTGATCAGCGCCGATGGGGCCGAACTCACCGAGGCGGCGATCGGAACCGGCCCGGTGGACGCGGTCTGCCAGGCACTCAACAGCCTGGCGCGGGTGCCCAATGAGCTGGTTGAGTTCAGTGTGAAGTCCGTCACCGAGGGGATCGACGCCATGGGCGAAGTGACGATCAGGCTGCGCCACCAAGGGGTGCTCTATTCCGGTCACGCCGCCGACACCGACATCGTGGTGGCGGCGGCCCAGGCCTTCGTCAATGCCCTCAACCGCCTGCTGCAGGGCAGCGAGCGCCCTCCATTGCACCCCCAGATGGCGCCGTTGTCTGTCGGAGACATCCCCCTGGCTGATCGCCCTCGCGTCTGAGCCCTTGCCATGGGCCGGCCTTGGTGGTGGAGAATCCCAGGACCACGCCGGCTCCCATGACGCTCCTTGCCGTCTACACCACGGTCAGCACTCTGGAGGACGCCCGTGTCCTGGCGAAGCTGGCCATCAACGCCAAGCTGGCGGCCTGCGTGCAGCTCGAGCGGATCGAGAGCTTCTATTGCTGGAAGGGAACGATGGAAAACGACCAGGAGATACGGATTCTCTTCAAAACCACCCCGGATCGCTATGACGTGCTCCGCGATGCGTTGCTGGAGCATCATCCCTACGATCTACCGGCGATCCATGCCGTCCAGGCCCTTCATGTCAGCAAGGCCTATGCCGAGTGGGTGCAGATCAGCCTGGCCGAAGTGGCAGGTGCCGATGGGAATGGCTGATTCGATCCAACCCACCTGGGAACAGGCATTTGTCGGTGCTTGAGCACGGTTCTTCTGGCTCAGTTTCCAGTTAAAGGGCTGCTGTCGTCGTCCCCGACCGCCAGCTCCGGAGGTAACGGTGCATCCAGGCTGGCCATGTGGATACGGATCTGATGGGCCCGCCACCAACACACCAGAACCTGGCCGAGCCGGGCGAACAAGGGCAGTGCTCGAAGCACCGTCAGGACGCGATGGGTCTCCAAGCAGGCCGCCTTGCTCTGGCGCAGTTGGGAACTGGGCCAGGAACAGGCGGCCGGTTAGCAAGCGCAGACCAGCAAACCCGAGGTTGAACCGTCCCAGCTGCGCAACACGGGTTGGGGCTCACCGCCAGGCTCGCCCGTCAACCGGCGCAATAGCTGCCGTCGGAGTCCTCCTCAGAGCAGGTCACAGATCAGGCAGACTACGAAGCTGTCGGACTCTGACCTCCAGGACCCACCGTCCTGGATACTCGAACCAAAAGGAGACCCCCCACGAAAACCCCCGCCGGGTTGATAAAAGCCCTAAAGGCGCATTTGGTCATGTCTCTGCCCGCACTGGACATGACTGGTTCATCCGCAAGTATGAAACTGTTCTTTGTCCCCCCTTCTTCGGGCATCAACCCATGAAAACCTTCCTACTGGCTCTGACCGCCCTCGGAGCTATTGTTCTGATTCACCCTCTGGCTGCCGTCCCTGCCAGGGCCGATACCACCATTACCGGCCCCGGCGGCCGCACCATCACCGGCACCACCGAACGCACGCCAGGCTCCAAGCAGGTCGAGTGGACCGATCAGCAGGGCCGCACCTACACACGGGATACCACCTACGGCGGCGGCACGGGCAACACCACGATCACCGGCCCCGGCGGCCGCACCGTCACCGGCACCGCCGAACGCACGCCAGGCTCCACCCAGGTCGAGTGGACTGATCAGCAGGGCCGCACCTACACACGGGATACCACCTACGGCGGCGGCACGGGCAACACCACGATCACCGGCCCCGGCGGCCGCACCGTCACCGGCACAACCGAACGCACGCCAGGCTCCAAGCAGGTCGAGTGGACTGATCAGCAGGGCCGCACCTACACACGGGATACCACCTACGGCGGCGGCACGGGCAACACCACCGTCACCGGCCCCGGCGGCCGCACCGTCACCCGCTCCGCCGAACGCATGCCAGGCTCCTCGCAGGTCGAGCGGACAGGTCGGCGTGGCCGCACCTACACCAGGAACACCACCTATTGAGGCTGGTGAAGAGAGGTCTTAGCTCTGTGTGAGTCGTCGAGGGGCCCATAGCGCAGCTCCGGAGGGCATGGGGCCACTAGCTCCAACTCCGCTCCATTGGGTAGTGGCAGCCTGAGTTGATGGGCATGGAGAAGATAGCCTCCTTCTCCGGGTCGCATCCCGGGGTGGGCCTTTCCGCCGGGCAGGAAGAGGGGGTCCCTCAGCAATGGGGCCCCGATACTTGCCAGATGGATCCGGATCTGGTGCGGCCGGCCACTGCCGATCGTCACGGTGACCAGGCTGGCATCCTCTCTTCTCTCCAGCAAGGTGATCCGGCTGATCGCCGGAAGCACCCCGTCAACGTCGGCTGAACCCGAACCCGCCCAGATCTGACCCAGGAGCGGATGGGGTTTTCTACAGATCGACGTGGTGATTTCCAGGCTCTCCCCAGGGGCCAAGGCAAGGGGAAAAGGAGCCGTCAGGGCCCGGTAGGTCTTGCGACAGGGCCAGGCAGGCCACCCCGAGGAGCATGCCTGGCCAAGGCCCCCAGCCACGTCCAGCGCAGCTGCCGTGCTTTCGCGCAGTTGGGCGCTCAGCCAGGAGCGCATCATCGGCGTGCGGGCACAGACCAGCAGGCCAGTGGTGTGGCGTCCGAGCCGGTGAACCGGCCGGGGCACTCCGCCTTGGGCCCGGCTCCCGGCTTCGGGAAAGCGGCGCTCCAGCAGCCGCAGCACGGTGTGCTCCAGCCAACCGCCTCCCGGCAGGACCGGGAGGCCGCGGGGCTTGTCCATAACGTAGAGATCGCCATCGTCGAACACGACTGGCCACCTTTCCGGCACGGCCTCCTCCCGCCAGGGGGGACGATGCCAGGTCAGCCGATCACCCACGGCCAGGGGCCCATCGACCTGGACCCCCTCGCCGTTGTGACGGATCTCGCCGGCCTTGAGCCGCTGCAGCCACACCTCCCGACCGGAATGCCGGTAGCGGCCCGCATAGAAGGCGCTCAAAGAGAGCGCGTGGTTGGCCGGGTCGACCCGGTCGCGGTAGATCCAGCCGCCGTTGAGGCCCGCCGGCAACCAGCCTGGCGGGGAAAGGGATCCGCCCCCCCTCAATCGACCAGGCCGTTCTCCAGGGCATAGCGCACCAGCTCGGTGCGGCTGGTGGTGCCGGTCTTGATGAACAGACGGCTCACATACTTCTCGACATTGCGGATCGAGGTTTCCAGCCGCCGGGCGATCTCCTTGTTCATCAACCCTTCGGCCACCAGTTGCAGCACGCTGGCCTCCCGGGGGGTGAACTCGTGGCGCACCGGGGCCGCTGCTTTCTTGCCGCCGCCCAGTTGCAGCAGCGAGCGGATCTCGGTGATCTGGCGGGCCATCTGGCCGATGTCGGCATCGGCGTAGCGGGCAGCTTCGGCGAGCAGCCGCTCCTGGCGACGTACCACGTTGCGCACCCGTGCCACCAGCTCATCGGGATCGAAGGGCTTGGGGATGTAGTCGTCGACGCCGGCCTGGAAGCCCTCGATCCGGTCGGCAGTCATCCCCTTGGCGGTGAGGAAGATCACCGGCGTACCGCCGAGCCGTTCATCGGCCCGCAGGCGCCGCAACAGCTCATAGCCATCGCAGCGCGGCATCATCACATCGCTGATCACCAGATCGGGCAGCAGCTCCTGGGCGGCGGCCCAGCCCTGATCGCCATCGCTGGCGGTGCTCACCGCAAAGCCTTCATCTTCCAGATAGGCCTGGACAGCGTTGCGCAGGCCGGGCTCGTCATCGACGAGCAGCAGGCGGGGCTGTGCCGGAGGGGTGAGCGGCTCGGCAGCCGCCGAAGCCTGGTCTTCCGCCGCGGTGGCGGGCACGTCTTGGCTCATGGACCTGGCTGTTGTGCAGGCAATCTATCCAGGTCGGCTCAGCGCAGGCCGCCGGGCAGCACCAGCTCCCTCTCGACCCGAAAACCGCTGTAGCCGAGCTGCAGGGCCAGGGGGCGAAGGCCAGCCGGATCCTTGCCCGCCTGCTCAGGGAAACAGGCGGCCCACCAGACCAGATGATCGATGCGGTTGGCGGAGGAAATGGCTCCGCCGGGGTTGAGTTCCCGCAGGATCAGGTGGCGGCCGTCGTTGGTCACCCGGGTCGGCGCTGCGATTGAGCAGCGGATCGTTTCGCTGCGCACCTTCACATCGTTGGGCAGCTCCTCCCACACCTTGATCCGCTTCAATCCCGGCTCGGCGGGGTCCGGGGTGATGGCGTACACGCCCAGGGCCTGGGGACCGCCCGGGATGGTGCGCTCGAACAGCAAGGCCATCCCCGGTGGCCGGTTCTCGGACGGGATGCGGACCGCGGCTCCCTGGCCATGGGCGGCGCCGGCGGCCAGCAGCAAGGAACACAGCGCCAGTTTCACTCGGTTCATCGGATCAACCAGCCCACTGGGCGCAACCACCTTGCATCCTCTCAGGGTGTTGCCAAGGCCGGCGTAGCGAAGTCCTGGTGGGATCGGCGCTTGATTCTGCTGTTTCGTGTGGAGAAGGATGGCTCGCTCCAGCATGAGATTCTTCCACTGACTTCGAGGAATGAAGGTGTGGTTTTATGTCAGGAGTGGGGCTGAACGATCTTCAGAATTAGATTGATCCAAGCGAAAAACTCGGTGATGATCCTCACACTTCTTCTGCGTTCGCAACACCTGAGGCAGTTTCTCTCCTGGGCTCATTCCATACCTGTGCTGGCTCAGCTGATCAACCGATTCGCCACCAATGCGATTGCCCGTTCCACCACGGCACGGCCCAGACCGTTCAGCCTGTGGTCGCCGGTGAAGGCAGGGGATGGGGCGGATCAAGCACAGGATGGGGCGCCGCAGAGCTATGGGCCGATCTCGGAGTACACCTCCTGGCCAGCGCTCACGGACCGCACCTTTTCCGCCCGTCACCTAGCTCCAGCCAGCAAGGCTTCGATTCAGTCCTTGCCTCAGGATCTTCCCTACAACCGCGAAACGAAGCAGTGGGGATCGATCACCAGCCTGTTCGAGCGTCCCAGCAACGAGCTCGGTGAGGGGGTGATCCGCACCGATCGATCCTCGGTGTTGTTCCTGTTCTTTGCCCAGTGGTTCACCGACAGCGTGCTTCGGATTGATCCCAGGGATCGTCGCAAGAACACCTCCAACCACGATGTTGATCTCTGTCAGATCTATGGGCTCAGCGAGCAGGAGGCCCGTTGCCTGCGCAGCGGCAGCAAGGGCCGGCTGCGCTCACAGCTGATCGATGGCCAGGAGTTCCCGGATTATCTGGGCGAGCGCGATCAGGCTGGCGCTTGGCAGGTCAAGAAGATTTATCGGTGCGCTGGGGATCAAGCGGGCCATCCAGTTCCGGGGTGCGGCCTGCATCCCCACGGCAACACCGAATGGATGAAAGCATCGCTGCAGGGCAGCTTCGCGCCTGGCAGCCTCACGGAATCTGAGTTCGAGGGTCGGCTGGATCGCCTCTATGCAACCGGTTTGGAGCGGGGAAATTCCTCCGTGGGTTATGTGGCGCTGAGCCTGATCTTTCTGCGCGAGCACAACCGCCTGTGCACCGCCTTGGCTCAGGAGCCTGATTGCTCGGGCTGGGACGACGAGCGATTGTTTCAGACCGCGCGGATGATCAACATCTGCATCCTGCTGAAGTTAACCGTTGAGGATTACATCAACCACATTGCCGGCCACAAGCTTTTTCTGCTTGATCACACCTTTGCCGAACAGCAGAACTGGTACCGCACCAACTGGATTGCCCTGGAATTCGATCTCCTGTATCGCTGGCACGGGTTGGTGCCTGATCAACTCACGGTGAATGGCTCGAACGTCAGTGCCAACGAGTTCCGCTGGAACAATGCCCTGCTCGAGGAACTCGGCGTAGCCAGCCTGATCAACAATGCCTCAGCACAACCTGCGGGCAAAATCGGGCTGGGCAACAATCCGAGCTTCCTGATGGGATCGGAGTATCAAACCATCAAGATGGGCCGCGATTTCAGGCTGCAGAACTACAACGCTTACCGAGAACACTTCCAACTCTCTCCGCTCAAGGATTTCAGCGAGCTCACCAGCAACACCGATCTTGCCGATCGGCTTGCACACCTCTATGGATCCATCGATCAGCTGGAACTTGTGGTGGGCCTGTTTGCCGAAGAAGCGTCGCAGGGAGCCCTGTTTGGCCTGTTGATGCTGAAGATGGTGGCTTACGACGCCTTCACGCAGATCTATACCAATCCGCTGCTCTCAACACACATTCACACCCCCGAAACGCTCACGACCTATGGACTGGAGCAGATCGCGATCACCAAGACATTTGAGGATCTGGTGGCCCGCAATCTCCCTGTGGGCTCCGAGTTCCGCGCCACGCTTGGGGTGTCGGTTTAGTGCTGGGATCATGGCAAGAGCCATTGGGATGAAACCAGTGGATTGGACAGGATCGCGCCAAAACAAATCCGATGCTGCTCGCTTCGGTCGGTGGCGGCGGCGCTGAGGAGATTTCATCCCTGAGCCTAGATCGGCATCACGTTCTGCTGGATCTGGGGCCTGTGATCAGAACGTTGTTTTTGCCAGCCCGTAGCAACGGGGCAGGGGGCGGGGGACGGGTGTGGATTGGGTCGCAACGGCGTAATTGGTAACAAGATCGTTGGGGTTCCTGGCAGATCCCACACCGGGGAAAACTCCGAAACCGCCAACAATGGAACTGAAAGGGGGAGTTGGGTCAATGAATCCAAGGGCCCAAACCACAGAAACCTACCGGTCCACACCACCTCCCTCCGTTTCATACGAAAACACAGGATTCACTGCTGCCCCATTGTCTTGGTTGAATCCGTTGCCGTTTGCTTGAACAGGGAAGCCTGAAGAGTCCTGGACTGGTGAGGCAAAATCCCTAGCAATAACTGGGTCGCGCCAGCAAGGCAAATGCCCACGGTCGGCGGGAGTGGATAATAAAATAGGGGTCGAAGAAAGGCTGGTCTTAACGAACGTCACCTCAAATGAAGTTCCGCCAACGGTAACGCTTACGGCCGAAGCAGGCTTCAAAACGCTACCAAACCGAGACAAGCCCTCCCCGCAAGCGCGAGTCGATGAGCAATTCTGAACATATCAGCGCAGCTTACACCCATAGTCGTTACTTAGATTAGATGCATTTTTAGGCCTTAGATTGCTTCCTTGCCGTAGTCACGGCAACAAACGTCACATCCTCCCGGGCTGCTTCATCTGCTGAAGCAATGAATTGGATCCATTGCTTCTTTTTGATTCCGGCTTCGCGGCAGAGCAACACGTTCCAGTCGCCTCTGCTTTGGTTCAACACCGCCGGGTCTTGAACCGAGGCGCCCACTGCTACAAGGCAGAGTGGGCTTAGGCGACCTTCCGTCCCGTCTTCACCGCCCCCGACGAGCCCGTGACGATTCCCTACCTGGACTACCAGGCCACCACACCCTGCGACCCGGCGGTCGTGGAAATGATGGCGCCCTACTGGAGCACCCAGTTCGCCAACCCCTCCAGCCGAGTGCACCGTCCGGGGCTCGAGGCGGCGGCGGCGGTGGAGCGGGCCCGCGGCGTGCTGGCAGCCCAGCTGGCGGTGGCGCCGGAGCGGGTGGTGTTCACCAGCGGCGCCACAGAGGCAAACAACCTGGCGATCAAGGGGCTGGCGGAGGCGCGTCGGCACCGGGGCCGCCACCTGGTCACCCTGGCCACGGAGCACCGGGCCGTGCTCGACACCGTTCGCTATCTGGAAGGCCAGGGCTTCGATCTCACCGTTCTGCCGGTGCAGCCCGACGGCCTGCTCGACCTCGGCGCCCTGGTGGCCGCCCTTCGCCATGACACGATCCTGGTGAGCGTGATGGCCGCCAACAACGAGATCGGCGTGCTCCAACCCCTGGCGGCGATCGGCTCGCTCTGCCGCGCCAGCGGCATCGCTTTCCACTGCGACGCAGCTCAGGCCTTCGGGCACATCCCCCTGACCCCCGATGCCCTCGGCATCGATTTGCTCAGCCTGAGCGGCCACAAGATCTACGGCCCAAAAGGGATCGGCGCCCTTGTGATGGCTGAGGGGATCAGCCTGGCGCCCCAGCAACACGGCGGTGGCCAGGAAGGCGGCCTGCGGGCCGGCACCCTGGCGGTGCCCTTGATCGTCGGGCTGGCGGCGGCGACGGAGCTGGCGACGGCCGATCGCCAGGAGCGTGAGGCCCGGCTTGGTGCCCTGCGAGACCGGTTGCTAGCCGGCCTGCAGGCCCTCGGCGGGGTGGCGGTGAACGGCAGCGTCGAGCAGCGCCTGGCCCACAACCTCAACGTCCGCTTCGAGGGGGTGGAGGGCAGCCGGCTCCATGGCCAGTTGCGCCGTCAGCTGGCCGTGAGCGGCGGCTCCGCCTGCAGCGGTGGCAGCCCCTCCCACGTGCTGGCCGCCCTGGGCCTCAGCCGCGCCGAGGCGACCGCCTCGATCCGTTTCGGGCTGGGGCGCGGCACCTCCGCCGCCGAGATCGACCAGGCGATTGCGGCGGTGGCGGAGGCCGTGGCCACTGCCAGGTTCAGCCCGGCAACAGCACCGTGCTGAGCATTACGAAGCCCACCACTCCGACGATGGCCAGCAGGAACTGAGCCACCCGGCTGACCAGCATCCCCGCCACCACCGCCAGCCCCACCAGCAGCGAGCGCCGCAGCCGCAGCAGCCCGAGCGGTCCCAGGGAGGTGGGGGCGGTGATCAGCTCCCCCAACGAAGCGCCGGCCAGGGGGCCGAGCAGGGCCCCCATCAGTGGCCCCCCCACCGGCAGGGCCGGCAGCAGGCCCAGCAAGCCCACCAGCAGGCCGATGCCCGCGCCGATGTAGGCCCAGCGGGTGGCCTGCAACCGAGCCGCCCCAAGCACCAGGCCGAGGGCTTCGGCGCCCCAGCCGAGCAGCAGGATCAGTGCGGCCAGCCCCAGCTCCGGCCAGGCGCTGCTCCAGCCCACGGTCCACACCCACAGCCCCGCTCCGATCGGCAGGAAGATCAGCCCCGGCAGCACCGGAATCAACGTCCCGGGGATGGAGATGAGCTGGATGGCCAGGGCAGACCACCAGAGCAGGCTGCGGGGATCGACGGGGGGCAGGGACGTCATGGCAGGCGGCGCGCCAGACGCAGCTTGGCGGAGCGGCTGCGGGGATTGGCATCTTCTTCCTCGGGGGTGGCCACCAGGGGCTTGCGGGTGACCCGCTCCAGGCGGTCATCGGCCAGGAAGGCGGTTTTGACGCGCCGATCTTCGAGCGAGTGGAAGCTGATCACCGCCAGCAGCCCCCCCGCTGCCAGCCAGTCCGGCGCCCGCTCCAAGAGCCGCTCCAGGGCGGCCAGTTCGTCGTTGACGGCGATGCGCAAGGCCTGGAAGGTGCGGGTGGCCGGATGGATGCGGCCACGGCGGGCCTGGAGGGGATAGCAGCCCGCCACCAGGTAGGCGAGGGCGGCGGTGCCCCGCTCCGGCCCACGCCAGGGGCGCTGCTCCACGATCCGCCGCGCGATCCGGCGGGAGAGGCGCTCCTCGCCATGGGCGTAGATCAGATTGGCCAGCTCGGTTTCCTCGAGGCGATCAATCAGCTCGGCGGCGGTTTCACCGGTTGCGGGGTTCATCCGCATGTCCAGTGGTCCGTCGGCGCGGAAGCTGAAGCCCCGCTCGGGCCGGTCGAGCTGGGGGCTGCTCACGCCGAGATCGGCCAGCACCCCGAGCAGCGGAAGCGCCGCCTCGGCGGCCGTGAGCTGGGCTGCCGGCTCGAAGGCGGCGAAGTTGGTGGCCAGCAGGCGGGCCCGCCCCCCGAAGGGGGCCAACCGTTCGGCGGCGGCGGCCAGGGCGGTGGGGTCCTGGTCGAGGCCGATCAGGCGAAGGCCCGGGTTGTCCTGCAGCAACAGGGCACTGTGGCCGCCGCCGCCCACGGTGGCATCGATCAGCAGCCCGCCGCCCATCGCTGCAAAAGCCTGGCGCAGCGGCTCCTGCAGAACCGGATGGTGATCGAACGACTGAACCATGGGTTCCTTCCTAAGATCCGGCCAATCCTTCCCCTGCCGCCCGGCGCCATGACGCAGCTCGAAACCCGCACCGAGCCAATGGTGGTCAACTTCGGCCCCCATCACCCCTCGATGCACGGGGTGCTGCGGCTGGTGGTGACCCTCGACGGCGAGGACGTGGTGGACTGCGAGCCGGTGATCGGGTACCTCCACCGTGGCATGGAGAAGATCGCCGAAAACCGCACGAACGTGATGTTCGTGCCCTATGTGAGCCGCTGGGACTATGCCGCCGGCATGTTCAACGAGGCGATCACGGTGAACGCCCCCGAGAAGCTGGCCGACATCCCCGTGCCGAAGCGGGCCAGCTACATCCGGGTGCTGATGCTGGAACTCAACCGCATCGCCAACCACCTGCTCTGGCTTGGCCCCTTCTTGGCGGACGTGGGCGCCCAGACGCCGTTCTTCTACATCTTCCGCGAACGGGAGATGATCTACGACCTCTGGGAAGCGGCCACCGGCCAGCGGCTGATCAACAACAACTACTTTCGCATCGGCGGGGTGGCCGCAGATCTGCCCTACGGCTGGCTGGAGAAATGCCTCGATTTCTGCGACTACTTTGGCCCGAAGATTGATGAGTATGAAAAGCTGATCACCAACAACCCGATCTTCAAGAAGCGGATTCAGGGCCTTGGCGTGATCAGCCGCGAAATGGCCATCAATTGGAGTCTCTCGGGGCCGATGCTGCGCGCTTCCGGGGTGCCCTGGGACCTGCGCAAGGTGGATCATTACGAGTGCTATGACGATTTCGAGTGGGAGGTGGCCACCGCCAGCGAGGGTGATTGCTACGCGCGCTACCGGGTGCGGATCGAGGAAATGCGTCAGTCTTTGAAGATTCTCAAGCAGGCGGCCAAGGCCATCCCCGGTGGCCCCACCGAGAGCCTGGAAGCCAAGCGAATGCTGGAAGGCAAAGGTGGCGAATCCTCTGGCTTCGACTATCAGTACATCGCCAAGAAGGTGGCCCCCACCTTCAAGATTCCTGGAGGTGAGCTCTACGCCAGGCTGGAATCCGGCAAAGGGGAACTGGGCGTGTTCATCATCGGCAACGACGACGTAACCCCCTGGCGCTGGAAGATCCGCGCCGCGGACTTCAACAACCTGCAGATCCTGCCCCACATCCTCACCGGCGCCAAAGTGGCCGACATCATGGCGATCCTCGGTTCGATCGATGTGATCATGGGATCGGTGGATCGCTGAGCGCTCTCCGCAGCCGTGAAAGGGGGCATGGTCGGCGCCAGCGCTGGCTCGATCAGCTTCGCCGGTGCGCCATTGCCTTGCCTGCGGGACTCACGGGCTACCTCTGGCTGAAAGGTTGGCATTCCGCCCTGCCAGGCCTGAGCTGTCCCCTGCGGGCACTCACCGGGATCCCGTGCCCCACCTGCTTCCTCACCCGGGCCACGGCTGCGGCCCTGAATGGCCGGTTTGGTGAGTCGGTGGAGCTGCATGCCTTCGGGCCGATCGCCGCCGCCGCCCTGCTGGCGTGGTCGGTGCAGGCCCTGTGGACCCGGCGGCTGCTGCCGGAGGCGTTGAAGGGAAGCCACCTGGTTCTGGTGGCCGGGCTGCTGCTGCTCTACTGGGCTGGGCGGATGGGCCTCACCTATGGGGTCGGCATCGCCGCCTTTCCGCACATCTAGAACCTGCCGAGCACAGGCTCACGCGTGGGTCATCAAGTATTGACCATTTCCGTTGTATTCGCCATCGCAGCTGGCAAAGATCGTTCCGAGTAACAGGAGATAGAATCGCCACATGCGCCGAAACTTTGCATAGTCCATGCCATAGTCCAAATGGCTGACCACATCCTGTGAGGCATCAAACCGATTCAGCCAGGTGGTGAGAGTCTGGTGGTAGTTGGTTCCATTCATGTACCAGCGTTGAATGGTTTTCAAGTCTTGGTTGTGGCTGGGCACAGCATCATGATTCCAGTAGCGGCCGTGGGGAAAAATATACTTGTGCGTGAAGCCTGAGGACATATTATTTGGAATTCGAACGGTGATGATATGAATCAACACTTTCCCCTGGGGCTGCAGCAATGACGCTAACTTCCTGAAGGCCTGAGTCAGATTGCCGACATGGCAGAAGACCCCCACGGAAATGATTTTGGAGAACGTTTCCGGGAACTCCACGTCATTGATGTCACCCTCAACCAGGGTGAACCTTCCTGAGCTCAAAGAACTGCTCGGATCCTTCATCTTCCCCCGCATGTAGGCACATTGTTGTCGGCTCAGGTTGACCCCTGTGCAGCGCAGGTTGGGAAACTTGGAAAGGATGTAATTGGGAACGCAGCCCCACCCGCAGCCAAAGTCGAGGAGATTATCGCCATCCACAATGCCCAGCCGTTCGATCATCTGATCAATCATGTGCCGCTGCGATTCCTCCAGATCTCTGGCGCCATTCTCCCAGTAACCCATGCTGTACTTCGGATAGATGGGCTCCCAATCGCCCAGCATGCGATTCAGCATCTCCTGGGGGCGATCATACTGAATGTCCATCAACTCCCTGGATGATTCCGCGATCTGATCGGATTCCTCCAGCACCCATTCGTAGGGTGCCAGCAGACCAGGAAAGCGGCGAAACAGCATCGGCATCGTGGCGTGGACCATCCCCCGGAAGAGGGAGTCCGGGATTTCAAGGCCGTTGATGTAGGCCTCCGCCATGGCCATCTGGGCCTGGTTGAAGGCGCCTGCCATCAGACGGGTGCTTCTGTAGGATAGGAAGTTGCTTGTTTTATGGCCTCGGGGTTCGGCCGAAATCGCCTGGAGGTCTCCAGATGGTGAAGCTGCCTGGAGGTTTCCAGAGGGATCAACAATCGATTGTGCCATCACCAAATGCCTCAAGAGCAGGAATGGAAGACCGAGCTCTGCGGGGAAAGCCGGAGTTGTGCTGAGTTGTGCGGATGAATCCGAGTCCCCTCCCTGCCCCCGCCGATGCCGTTCAAGGCCCATTCAAAGCTTTGCTTTCAAAACGCGCTCTGACCAGCAGGTCAGGAAACCGACACCTGTTTTCATCATCAGGCCAGCCATCATCAGCCAGGAGGATTGCTGTCCCCCTGCCGACCACCCGGACCCGATCCTTCAATTCAGCCACTCCAGCAGCGACGATCCGAGGGGCTGGGGCCCGCGCAGGATACCGGGATTGATATCGGGCATGTCAATGAGGGTGGCCGGCCAGCCGATCAGATGGGGGGTCCAGGACCAGGGGGTCTTCGAGGGTTTGCTCAGCCCCGGGGAGGGGGATCGGACAGGGTCAGCCTCAAGCCAGTGACCAGGTCAAATCTTGGCCCGAATCAAGCCTTTGGCGTAAGCGGCATTCTGCACATAGAAGGTGCTGACAGGAACCGCCACCAAGGCACCCAGACCACAGGTGAACAGGGTGATCAGCGCGACCATCAACCAGACCAGAAGCTGAAGGCCCACGAAGGAGCGTCCCGCGGGGCTTCGATACACGACCTGAAATGAGGAGGAGAAGGCCTCCAGCACGGTGGCCTCCGTGTTGAAGATCTTGTTCACGTAGATCGGGCCCGTCAGGGCGACCGCCAGGCCAGGCAGCACACAGAGCAACAAGCCGATGCCCGTGGCCAGGGAGAACAGGACGCCGGCCAGCAGATAGCGCCAGGGCCGCTTCAGCAGCACGGCAAAGGCCTGCCTCAGGGTGATGATCTCACCGGTGGCGTAATGCATCGCAGGCACGGCGATCAGCAGAACCCCGACAAGGCTGGAGAGGATCGTGAAGGGCACCTGGCCGATCTGGCCGAGCAACAGCCCCACCGCGGCGGCAGTGTCAGGGTCGGTGCCGCCGGCCGCGGCAAGGCCGAGCATGGACAGGAGGAGATGGACAACGGCGCCGATGGCGGCGATGGCGATCGAGGCCACCCAGATCAACAGAATGGCCGGGAAATGGGCCAGGAACGCCGACCAGGCCTTGTTGAGGGTGGGAGGGCCAGGGGCAATCCGATCATCCATTGACCCCGGAGCAAACGAATTGAAATCTACCGGATGTTGTCTGTTCACCAGCGCCAAACGAACCAGGGTGCGGAAGAGGGCCCGATTCGATGAAGAAGAGGTAAGAAGTTCGGTGTTCGGATTGACGGGAGGTTTTGCACGACACGGAACACGACGACTGACACGACAATGGGCGCCTTGATCCACTGCCGATGCTCAGCGTGCCGACCGACGCTCCGCTTGACTGAGACAACCCCTCGACCCTGGCGACACCTTGAGCGACGCCACACCCTGGCTGATGCTGCAACGCACCGTTCGCTTCGGTGACACCGACGCCGCCGGGGTGATGCACTTTCACCAGTTGCTGCGCTGGTGCCATGAGGCCTATGAGGAAAGCCTGGAGCTGTTCGGAATTCCTGCCACCGTGTTGTTCCCCACGCCCAACGGCAGTGTGGCTGTAGCGCTGCCGATCATCCATTGCAGCGCAGATTTCCTGAGGCCCCTGGTCTGCGGTGACAGCCTGTCTGTGCGGTTGTCGCCCCTGCGTCTCGACCCGGGGCGTTTTGAGGTGAGCTACGCCTTCCAGCGCGGCACCGGCGACAGTCAGGAGGTGGCCCGGGGCCTCACCCGCCACCTGGCGATCGACACCGGCAGCCGTCGCCGCTGCCCGCTGCCGGCCCCGATCGAGCGCTGGCTGCAGCAGTCCGGTTTGCCGGCGGTGGTTGGAGCGTCCGCTGGCCAGGCCTGAGGTCTGCTTCGGTTCAGTCGCCCAGGTTGTTGCGGTGATCGAGCCGATCCAGCCAGGTCCGCCAGCGGCCCAGCTCCCATTTGCCCAGGGCATTGCGCTCCAGCTCCGGGCAGGCGATCCAGCGCAGCGGCCGCTGGGCCGGGGGCAGCCGGCGGGCGGCTTCCATCAGCAGCTGGAGCGGCGGCTCGGCGATGCCGTCGGCTCGGTAGAGGGCCACCAGCCGCTGACCCCACTCCGCATCGGCCACAGGCAGCAGCAGCAGCTCGCTCAAATGGAGCCCAGCGCGGCTAAGCCATGGCCTGAGCTGTTGCACCACCTGGTCAGGGAACACCGTTTCGCCACCGCTTTGGATCGCGCCATCCAGCCGGCCCAGCACCTGCAGCCCAGCCGGATTAAGGCGGCCGGCGTCGCCGCTGCGCCACCAGCCGTCCGGGCCTCCCAGCGGTTGCAGCCCGGAACCGTCGTCGCTCAGCCAGCCCGGGCTGAGGCGGGTTGAGCGCACCTCAATGGCGCCGGTGGCATCAAGGCGAAGCTCCACATCGGCCAGGACATGGCCGCAACCCTGCCGGCCGGCGAGGAACGCCGGCGGGGGCAGGGCCGCCACCATCGCCGCGGTTTCCGTGGCTCCGTAGCAGGGGGAGAGTCGGATTCCCTCCACCCTGGCGGCTGCCGCCAGGGCTGGGGCCAGGCCAGAGCCTCCCACCCAGATCACCGCGAAGCCCCGCAGCCACGCCACGCCGGCTGGATCGGCCATCAGGCGTTGGAGCTGGGTGGGCACCAGCGAGAGCAGGGCCCGCCGATCCGGCGGCAGGATCACCCGGGCCGCCAGGGCACCGGGTTGACGCATCAGCTCCGCCGAGAGCCCGTGCAGCGGCACGCCCCAGAGGCGGCTGCGCACCAGGGGCAGCAGCCCGCTGACATGGTGCAGCGGCAAGGGGTTCACCAGCACCGTCCCGGCAGGATCGATCCCGACGGCGCGCAGCCAGGCCCCGGTCGCTTCGGCCGACTGGCGCAGGTGCTCCAGGGGCTGGAGGCACCAGCGCCGCCCGCCGCCGCTGCCGCCGCTGCCGATCAGCACGGCGGGGCCCCAATGGCGCAAGGGTTCCATGTCCACGGGCAGGGCTTTCGCCAGGGCGTCGCGTTCCTCGGGCCTTGCCAGGGCCACCACGGCCCCCTCGCCCCAGAGCCGCTCCAGTTCGACGGCCTGCTCCGCGGCTGTCATGCCGCCTCCCACGCAATCTCGGGATTCAAGCTGCTCAACGGGGCTTCGGGCGTCCAGCCTGGGGCCAGGCCCGGGGCCGCGGGGGTGGGGCCTTGGGCCTGCAGCGCCGCCAGGTGGTGGAGCCAGCGGCGGCCGATGCCGGTTTCGAAGGCCGTGCTGAGCATCAGCCGTGGTGTGCCGGCCTGGAGCAGGGCCAGCAGCGGCCGTGGATCGCCCTCCAGGGCCGGCCGCCGCACCTGCCAGCCGGGCCAGCTCTGGCGCAGGGCGGGGGATTGGCGCAGGGACTCATCGAGCGCCACTGGCAGCCGTGCCGCCAGTGCCTCCAAGCCGGCCTGATCCTCGGGAGCAAGCGGCTGCTCCAGCCACCCCAGGCGCAACTCGTCCGCCAGCCGATCGCCCCAGGCGGTGGCGGTGGCCCGGCTCCAGCCACCGTTGGCATCGAGCCGGAGGCGGGCCTGGGTTGGGAGCAGAAGCAGCACCTCCTCCAGCACCCTGCGCTCGAGGGCGTCGTCGAGGGAGGCCACCTTCCACTTGGCGGTGAATGGGTTGACGCTGAACGGCCCTGCGCTGGCCAGGGCCGCCTCCATCGCCGTGATCGCGGTTGGTCCCGGTGGCAGCAACACCGCCGAGGACGGTGCTGGCAGCCAGCCGCCGGCACGGGCGCCCACCAGGCCATCGGCCTCCCCCAGAGCCATGCCGAGCGCGAAACCCAGCTCCGGCAGCAAGGCCGGCAGCATCGCCTCCAGCGCCTGACGAGGCAGGGTGCTGCCGAGGGCCTCGATCGCTGCAGCCAGTTCCCCCAGCCGCTCCTGCTCCAGGGCGGCCCGGACCGGTAACGGCGCCGCCTCCCCCCAGCCGAGGGCACCCTCCCATTCCAGCCGCAGCAGCCAGCCGCGCTTTTCAGCGATGGTGCCCTGGGCGGTGACGAGCAGCCGCGCCAGTGGCAGCCGGAAGGGCCGCCAGGCCAGCCTCACCAGCGGCTCAGCCATGGCCCCACCGCCAGCCCGCAGGCCAGGCCCAATCCGTTGAGGGCCTGGAACTTCAGGGCCAGGAACTTGCTGCCGGTGATCCGCTCGGGATCGTGGTGATGGTCGCGGAGCAACTGGATCAAGGCGCGGGCCGGCGGCAGGCCAACCGCCCCCAGCAGGGCGGTGAGCGGCCAGCGGCCCAGCAGCACCGGCGCCCACTGGAAGGCAACGGTGAGCGCCACGAACCAGGGCACCAAGGCCGCCGCCCCTGCCGTGCCCAGCCGCACCACCGGCGAGCGCTTGCCATGGGCTTCGTCTTCTTCCACCTGGTGGAAATGGGAGCAGAACAACACCAGGCTGGTGGCGACCGCCGGGCCGCTGCCCAGCAGCAGCGCCGCCCGCCAGGGGATCCCCCCGGCCTGCCCGGCGCCAGCCGGCGCCAGCGCCAGCAGGGCGGCGGCGGTGGCCAGGGGGCCGAAGGCCAGCCAGCAGAGCGGTTCCCCCAGGCCTCGGTAGCCCAGCCGCAGCGGCGGACCCTGGTAGGCGTAGCCGATGCCGCAGCAGGCCAGTACCAGGGCCAGCACCGCCGGGCTGCTACGGGCCGCCACCAAGCTGATCAGGGCCAAGCCCGCCAGCAGACAGCCGTTGGCCAGAAGCGCCACCCGGTCGCGGCGGCCGGTGAGGTTCACCACCGAGTGGGGCTTGCCGTCGCGGTCGACACCAGTATCGGCATCAAAGACATCGTTGGCGAGGTTTTCCCAGGCCAGCAACAACACGGCCGCCACCAGGAAACCAACCAGCTGGTCCCAGCGCGGTGGCTGCCCCTGCCCGATCCACCAGCCGGCCGCCAGCAGCACCGGCATCACCGCCACTGAGTACATCGGCCACTTAATCGCCGCCCTCCAAAGCTGCCGCTGGGCCGGAGCCAGGGTGGCGTAACGGCTTGCGACGACCTGGGGGTCGGACATGGGCAGAGCGGGCGGTGACATGGGGAGGCCCCATACATTTGAGCAGCCTTCGCTTCCGGCCCAAGCCTCCGGCATGGTTTCCCCCTCCTTCAGCGAGCTTCTGACCGCCGCCGCCCAGGCCGAGCGGCAGCTGGAGGAGGAGGGCGTGCTCAGCCTGGCCTTGCCCCTGGGTGATCCCGCTGCGCAGCAACAGCTCGACCCCCTGACCCTGCTGCCCCGGCTCGGTGCTGGTCAGCGCTTCCGCTTTCTCTGGGATGGGGCGCCGGGTCTGTGCCTGGCAGCCACTGGCGCCACCAACAGCCTGGAGCTGAGCGGGCCGCGCCGCTTCGAGCTGGCCCAGCGCTTCAGCGCCGTGAGCCTCAGCCGCCTGGTGTCGGAGCCCCAGGGCTGCCCGCCCCTGGGGAGGCCCCGCATCCTGCTGGCCTTCTCCTTTTTCGACAGCCCCCTGCAGGAGGGCACGGGCGTGCCGGGGGTGCAGGCGGTGCTGCCCCGCTGGCAGCTGAGTCGCCAGGGGCGCCACTGCTGGCTGCGGCTGCAGCGCACCCTCGGGGGGGCGTTCACGGCCCGGGCGGTGGCGGAGGAGTTGTGGGAGCAGGCCCGGGCCCTCGAGCAACCCGACGCCAGCTCCGGGATCGAGCCGGCCCGGCAGCGAGGTCCGAGCATCGCCAGCCGCTCCCGCTGGGAACCTGGCTACCGCCAGGCCGTGCAACGGGCGCTGGAGCTGATCGAAGGCGGTTCCCTGCGCAAGCTGGTGCTGGCCGTCAGGCAGCAGCTGCAGCTGGACCGGGCCCTCGACCCGCTCGACCTGCTCGGCCATCTGCGGGTGCACCAGCCGGGCAGCTGCCGGTTCCTTTGGCAGCAACGGGCCGGCGAGGCCCTGATCGGCGCCTCGCCGGAGCGGTTGCTGGCGGTGCGCCAGGGCCAGCTGCGCAGCGATGCCCTGGCCGGCACTGCCCCGCTCGGGGAGCCGGCCGAGGGGCTCACCGCCTCAGTCAAGGACCGCCATGAACACGCGCTGGTGGTCGAAACAATCGCCCGGGTGCTGGCCGAGGCCGGGTTGGCGCCGCGCCGTCCCCGCCATCCGCGCCTGGCTCGGCACGGCCAGCTGGTGCACCTGCACACCCCGATCACGGCGGCCCTGGGGGGGCAGCACCCTCTCGCCCTGGCGGCGGCGCTCCATCCCACCCCCGCAGTGGCGGGGTTGCCACGCCGCGAGGCGATGGCCTGGCTGCGCAGCCTGGAGGTGTTCGAGCGGGGCCATTACGCCGCCCCGATCGGCTGGATCGACAGCGCCGGTGACGCCGAGTTGCGGGTGGCGATCCGCAGCGGCCGCCTCAAGGGCGACCAGCTGGAGCTCACCGCCGGCGCCGGCCTGGTGCGGGGCTCCCATCCGGAGCGGGAGTTGCAGGAGGTGGCCCTGAAGCTGGGGGTGCTGCAACAGCAGCTCAACCTGCCGCTCAGCCCCTCAGCAAACGCTCCATGGTGAGGTCGGCCAGGGGAATGCCCCCCAGCCGCTCGATCTCCCGAACGCCGGTGGGGCTGGTCACGTTGATCTCGCTGAGGCGGCCATCGATCACATCGATGCCCACGAAGAACAGGCCGGCCTCCTGAAGGGCGGGGGCCAGCTCGGCGCAGATCACCCGCTCGACGGCCGTTAGCTCGCTGGCTTCCGGCG
The DNA here is from genome assembly GCF_024345415.1 of Synechococcus sp. Tobar12-5m-g. GTDB lineage: Bacteria > Cyanobacteriota > Cyanobacteriia > PCC-6307 > Cyanobiaceae > Regnicoccus. The sequence continues at coordinate 128,712 of NZ_JAGQBB010000001.1, forward strand.
CGCCGCCCACGGCCAGGTTGCTTCGGAATTCTCCAGGAGCTGGCTTTCGGTTCACCGCGCCGAGCGGTTCGCCATCCACCAGCAGGATGCGCTTGTCGCCTGCGGTGACGGCCGGCAGGAACGCCTGCACCATCACCGGCAGCTGCTGCTGGTTGGTGACCAGTTCCAGCAGGGCCCGCAACCCCGGCGCGGCGGCATCGGTGCGCACCACCCCCTGGCCGGCGCGACCGCCCAGGGGCTTGAGCACCACGGCGCCGTGCAGGGCCGTGAAGGTGGCCAGTTGCTCCACGTTGCTGGCCACCAGGGTGGGCGCCATCAGGTGGCTGAAGCGGAGGGAACCCAGCTTTTCGTTCCAGGCCAGCAGCGAGGCCGGCTTGTTGAGCACCCGCACCCCCTGGCGCTCGGCCAGCTCCAGCAGCAAGGTGGCATAGAGAAAGGCCTCATCCACGGGCGGGTCCTTGCGCATCCACACCCGCGGGAAGTGCTTCAGGGGCAGCAGATGCGACTCACCCAGCTCCAGCCACGGCTCGGGCACCCGCCAACCGGACGGTGTGGGCTGGATGTCGGCGAGGGTGACAGGCTGGGCGCGCACCAAGGCGACAGGCCCTCTCTCCGGGGCAGACGACGACTGGCCCGCGACGGAGAGATCGGCCGGGGTGGCCACCCACACCTGTTGACCGGCCCGCTGGGCGGCCTGCATCAGGGCCACGCTGGAATCCTTGGCCGGCCGCAGCCGCTGGATCGGATCCACGATGAAGAGCTGGGACTCGAGGGCCTCGGCGGAGCCAACCGCCACCGTCAGGCTCCCTGCAGCAGGGCGTCGAGCCGGCCGGCGCGCTCCAGGCCGTGGAGCTCATCGCAACCGCCGATGGCCAGATTATCGACAAAAATCTGGGGAACGCTGGTGCGGCCCCCCGCCCGCTCGCTCATCGCGGCACGCGCCGCATTGTCGCCATCGATGGCGTACTCCTCGTAGCTCACCCCCTTGCGGTCGAGCAGGGCCTTGGCGCGGATGCAGAAGGGGCAGAAACGCCAGGTATAGATCTCGACCTTCGCCGCGGTGTTGGCTGCCATCCCGCCGGTGCCTTGCAATCCATTCATCCTAGAAGCGGCCCGGCAACGGGCCCACTGGTAGCGTCGATCCCACTGATTCCGCCCCACCGGTGCTCGATCTCACCGACTTCAAACGCGACCTCTCCGAGCTCACCGACCGCCTGGGCCATGCCCAGGACTGTCTTTGACGTACCGGCCCTGAACGCCCGCCAGCAGGACCTGGAACAGCTGGCCTCCCAGAGCGGCTTCTGGGACAACCAGCAATGCGCGCAGAAACAGATGCGCCAGCTTGATGAGGTGAAGGCCCAGCTGGAACAACTGGGGGGCTGGCGGCAGGCGATTGAGGATGGCCAGGCCACCCTGGAGCTCTACGGCCTCGACCCCGACGAAGACCTGCTGGCCGAAGCCAACGACGGCCTGCAGAAGCTCAAGGCCGCCCTCGACCGCTGGGAGCTGGAACGGCTTCTGAGCGGCATCTACGACAAGGAGGGTGCCGTGATCTCGATCAACGCCGGCGCCGGCGGCACCGACGCCCAGGACTGGGCTCTGATGCTGATGCGAATGTATACCCGCTGGGCCGAGGACCACGGCATGAAGGTGTCCGTGGATGAACTCTCGGAAGGGGAGGAGGCGGGCATCAAGAGCTGCACGATCGAGATCGACGGCCGCTACGCCTACGGCTACCTGCGCAACGAGAAGGGCACCCACCGGCTGGTGCGCATCTCGCCGTTCAACGCCAACGACAAGCGCCAGACCAGCTTCGCCGGCGTCGAGGTGATGCCCAAGCTCGACGAAGACGTCAAGCTCGACATCCCCGACAAGGACCTGGAGATCACCACGTCCCGCTCCGGCGGCGCCGGCGGCCAGAACGTCAACAAGGTGGAAACGGCAGTGCGCATCCTGCACGTGCCCACCGGCCTGGCGGTTCGCTGCACCCAGGAGCGCTCCCAGCTCCAGAACAAGGAGAAGGCGATGGCGCTGCTGATGGCCAAGCTGATGGTGATCGCCCAGGAGCAGCGGGCCTCCGAGATCGCTGACATCCGCGGCGACATGGTGGAGGCCGCCTGGGGCAACCAGATCCGCAATTACGTGTTCCACCCTTACCAGATGGTGAAGGATCTGCGCACGGCCGTGGAAACCACCGACGTGCAGGGGGTGATGGACGGCGACCTCGACCCGTTCATCCAGGCCCTGCTGCGCCAGGGTGTGGAGATCGCCGCCGATGGGGCCGCCTGAGCCCTGACCACTCCCTGATGACTGACAGCAGCAGCCCCATTGATCAAGGCAGCGCCACGGCCACTGAGCCTGCGGCCAGCCCGCCGCCCAGCTTCACGAAGCTGGCGATGCGCAACATGGTGCGCAAGGGCCGCCAGAGCCTGGTTCACTTTGGCCTCACCGCCGTGGGTTTCAGCGTGGTGCTCTTTGTGCTGGCCTGGTTCGGCCGACCGAGCCTGCCCCAATGAGCGCGCCGGTTCTCGATCTGTCCTTCACGGTGGAAGGGAGCCTGCACCCCTCCCTGCTGGGCGAAGCGGCGGCCTATGGCGATCCCCTCGCCGGGGTGGCTCTCTGGGAGGCGATTCTCAGCCGTTGGTTGATGGAGGTGGCCTCCGAGATGCCGGCCTCCCTGCGGGCGCCGTCCTACAGCCTGGGTCTCAATCTCTGCGGCGATGCCGAGATCGCCGTGTTGAATGCCGATTGGCGGCAGATTGAGGGGCCCACCGACGTGTTGGCCTTCGCCGCTGGTGACGACGGCATCGATGGGGCTCCGCCGATGCCGAGGCCCCATCCGAACGCCGACGGGCCGGGGGATGGTGATGAGGGAGAACCCCTGGAGCTGGGCGACATCGTGATCTCGTTGGAGACGGCCGCGCGTCAGGCCGCGGCGGCGGGCCTGGGCCTGGAGCGGGAGCTCACCTGGCTGGCCAGCCATGGCCTGCTTCACCTGCTGGGCTGGGATCACCCGACGGAGGCCCGCCTGGAGGCGATGCTGGCCCGCCAGGAGCAGCTGCTGACCTGTGCGCACTGACGGACAATCAGGGCAGGACCGGAAACCGGCGGTAATCTCGGACGCAGGCTCGAAAGCAAGTCCGAATGACATCGCTTTCCCCGTCCAATCCCGTCCCCTTGGCCAACGACATCCGCCCCCGGGGGCGTCGCGGCGGTTCCTGGCGCGTGGCCGGCGACCTTCCCCTCAGCCTTCGCTATGCGGCCCAGGGCCTGGCTCACGGCTTTCTCACCCAACGCAATTTCCGCATCCATGCTGTCGTGGGTGTGCTCGTGTTCAGCCTGGGGATATGGCTGCGTCTGAGCCCCGACCGCCTGGCGGTGCTGGTTCTCACCGTTGCCGCCGTGCTGGTGTTGGAGCTGATCAACACGGCGATCGAGTCGGTGGTGGATCTGGCCATCGGCCGCCGCTTCCACCCCTTGGCACGCATCGCCAAGGACTGCGCGGCGGCGGCGGTGCTGGTGGCCGCCCTCGCCTCGTTGGCGATTGCCCTTCTCCTGCTTCTGCCGCCGCTGCTGGTGGCGCTGGGCCTTTGATGGGCAGGCCCACGCCCTGATCGATGCTGCTTGTTCTCGACAACTACGACAGCTTCACCTTCAACCTGGTGCAATACCTGGGTGAACTGGCGGCTGAGCATCCGCTGGCGGCTGAGCTGCGGGTGATCCGCAACGACGAGCTCAGCCTCGATCAGATCCGCGACCTTGCTCCCGCCGCCATCCTGATTTCGCCGGGGCCCGGCGATCCCGACCAGGCCGGGGTCTGCCTGGAGGTGCTGCGGGAGCTGGGCCCGGCGGTGCCGATCCTGGGCGTTTGCCTCGGCCATCAGTGCCTGGCCCAGGTGTTTGGCGGCCGGGTGGTGCGGGCGGCAGAGCTGATGCATGGCAAGACCTCGCCGGTGCTGCATGGCGGTGAAGGGGTCTTCGCCGGGCTGCCCAGTCCCCTCACCGCCACCCGCTACCACAGCCTGATCGCCGAGAGGGAGAGCCTGCCTGCCTGCCTGGAGATCACCGCCTGGCTTGCCGACGGCACGATCATGGGCCTGCGTCACCGCCACCACCCCCTCCTGCAGGGGGTGCAGTTCCATCCCGAAAGCGTGCTCACCGAAGGCGGCCATCACCTGCTGGCCAATTTTCTCGACCAGGCGGAGCGCTGCTAGGTTCGCGCCAATCCAGGCGCCGGCAGGGCGCAACCGCGCCCATGGCCCACGACGCCAAGCCTTCGGCACCCTCCAGACCCCTTGCGAAGGTCGCCGCGGTGGGCACCATCGCCGCCTTGATCACCGGCCTGGGGCTGGCCAGTCCGGGCGCCGGCCAGGCCAGCGGTGGCGTCACGATCACCAGCTACGGCCACGGGGCGCTGCTGATCCAGGGCGGTGGGGCCACGGTGCTGCTGAATCCGTTCAAGGCGGTGGCCTGTGCCGCCGGGCTGGCAGAGCCTCGGGTGAAGGCCGATGTGGTGTTGGCCAGCAGTCGTCTGCCCGATGAGGGGGCGGCGGTGGCCAATGGCCGCCTGCTGGTCACACCGGGGTCCTACCGGGTGGCCGGGTTGAGCCTGGAGGGCGTGTCCGTTCCCCACGACCGCTTTGGCGGCCGTCGCTTCGGCCAGGCCACGGCGTGGCGCTGGAAGCAAGGCGGCCTTGAGTTCGCCCACCTCGGCGGCACGGCAGCCAGCCTGCGGCCGGAAGATCGGGTGCTGTTCGGCCGGCCCGACGTGCTGGTGATCGGCGTGGGTGGCGGCGCCAAGGTGTACACCGGAGCCGAGGCTGCTGCGGTGGTGAAGGAGCTTCAGCCGCGCCGGGTGATCCCGGTGCAATACGTGAGCGGCAAGGCTCCGGCCCAGTGTGACCAGGGCAGCGTCCAACCGTTCCTCGATGCGATGGCAGGCACTCCGGTGCAGCGTCCCGGCCGCACGCTCAGCCTGGGCGCCCCGTTGAGTGATGCCACCTCGATCCAGGTGCTGCGGTGATCCGCAACCGCTGGTCGGAAGCTGACGCCGCTGCCGCCATCGCCCACTACGGCGCCCAGGGCATCGGCGAAGACCTGGCCCTGCGCACCTACTCGGCCCGCCTGCTCGGCGCCGACCCGGAGTTGGTGCTGCACGGTGGCGGCAACACCTCGGTGAAAACCACCGTCACCGGCCTGCTGGGCGAGACGATCCCGGTGCTGTGCGTGAAGGGCTCCGGCTGGGACCTGGCCACGATCGAGCCGCCGGGCCACCCGGCGGTGCGGCTTGAACCCCTGCGCGCCCTGCGGGCCCTGGCCGCCCTCAGCGACGAGGACATGGTTGCGGCCCAGCGCCAGAACCTGATCGATCCGGTCGCCCCCAACCCGTCGGTGGAGGCGCTGCTGCATGCCTTTTTGCCCCACACCTTCGTCGACCACACCCACGCGATCGCCCTGCTGGCCCTGGCCGACCAGCCCGATGGGGCGGCGGTCTGCCGCGAGGTGTATGGCGATCGGGTGGTGCTGGTGCCCTACGTGATGCCCGGCTTCGCTCTGGCGCTGGCGGCGGCGGCGGCCTACGAGGAGGCTGAGGCCCGTGCCCGTGCCGCCGGCGTGGAGCTCGAAGGCATGGTGCTGCTGCAGCACGGCCTGTTCTCCTTCGGCGCCACGGCGAGGCAGAGCTACGGACGGATGATTGCGCTGGTGCGGCAGGCCGAGGAACGCATTCACCAGGCGCACAGCGCCAAACCCCAGAGCCAACCAGCGCCGGTGCCGGAGCCCGCCGATGGGGCGGCGGTGTTGCTGCCGGTGCTGCGCGGTGCACTGGGCCGGGCCGCCGAGGCGGAAGGGGCCCCGGCCCGCTGGTTGCTGGCGCTGCGCGGCACCCCCTTGGCGCTCTCGGTGGTGAACGATCCCCGCCTGGCCGACTGGGCCCGCCGCGGCGTCGCCACACCGGATCATGTGATCCGCACCAAGGCGTTCCCGCTGGTGCTGCCCGCCGATCCAGGAGCTGCCCAGATCGAGCAGGCCCTGGCCGCCTACATCGAGCGCTACAAGGACTGTTTCAGCCGTCAGAACGCCCGCGCCGGCGGCGTCAAAAAGCCACTCGATCCGCTGCCACGCCTGGTGGCGATCCCGGGTCTGGGCCTGGTCGGCATCGGCAAATCCGCCGCCGATGCGGCGGTGGTGGCGGATGTGGCCGAGGCCTGGGCCCAGACCCTGCTGGCCGCGGAAGCCGTGGGCCGCTTCGCGCCGGTGAACGAGGCCGACACCTTTGACATGGAGTACTGGAGCCTGGAGCAGGCCAAGCTCGGCAAGGGCAGCGAGAAGCCCCTGGCCCGCCAGGTGGTGCTGGTCACCGGTGGGGCGGGGGCGATCGGTGCCGCCACCGCCCGCGCCTTCGCCGCCCAGGGGGCCGTGGTGGTGGTGCTGGATCTCGATCCGGTTGCGGCCGTCGCCACCGCCGAAGCGATCGCAGCTGGCGGTGGCGACGGCGCCCTGGGGATTGGCTGTGACCTGACCGATCCCAGCGCGGTGCGGCAGGCCTTCGCGGCGGCGTGCGCCCACTTCGGCGGCCTCGACATCGTGGTGAGCAATGCCGGCGCCGCCTGGACCGGCGCCATCGCCGATCTGCCCGACGCCGACCTGCGGGCCAGCTTCGAGCTCAACCTCTTCGCCCACCAGGCCGTGGCCCAGGCGGCGGTGGCCGCGTTCCGCGCCCAGGGCTTCGGTGGCCAGCTGCTGTTCAACGTGAGCAAGCAGGCCCTCAACCCCGGCCCCGGCTTCGGCGCCTACGGCATCGCCAAGGCTGCCTTGCTGGCCCTGATGCGCCAGTACGCCCTCGAGGGGGGCTGCGAGGGCATCCGCGCCAATGGGATCAATGCCGATCGCATCCGCTCCGGCCTGCTTGACGACGCCATGATCCGGCAACGTTCCGCGGCCCGTGGCGTCAGTGAGGCCACCTACATGGGCGGCAACCTGCTGGGTCAGGAAGTGCGCGCGGCCGATGTGGCCGACGCCTTCGTGGCCCTGGCCCGGATGGAGCGCACCACTGGCGCGTTGCTGACGGTGGATGGGGGGAATGTGGCGGCGATGGTGCGATAGGGGCGTTGACCGGCAGGCCAAAACTGACCAAAACGAAACGGGGGCCGTGGGACCAACCTCCACAGCGCCCCAGGCAGCCTCGACCCAGGCGGCTGTTCGGATCGAGGGCCCTTTGACTCTGATGACTTTGACTCTGGTGATTTTACCTCCGACATCGATCTCCTGATCACCGCCGAAGAGGCCTGGCTGTCCTCCCACAACAGCTTCGAGCGGCTCGACTCCCAGGGCGCGCGGTGCCGGCGGCAAGGACTGGATGACCCATGGGATCGGGCATGCTCAACGGGAGGGGCGACTGCCGCAGGGTTCTCCCTGCAGTCGACTGAACGTCCCCCGCTTCGGAGGACAACCCGGTAGCAAACCAGAACGGGGTGATTAGTCCTCCTCCAGCAGGGAGGCGTGGAGCACATCCATGGCGGTCTGCACGATCGAGGTTTCCAGCTCTTCCAGCTTGAACGCGTACGCCAGGCTGGAGAGGATGTTGCGTTCGTCGGGCTCCAGCGGCCCATCCGATCGCATGATTTCGGTGGCCACTGCGTAGGCGGTGTGGCATTGCCGCGGACTGAGTGCCGTGGCCGCTTCCAGCATCAGGTGCTGGGGCCCCTGGGCGCGCAGATCGGCGAGAACGGAGTCCATCAATTGCACCATCTCAGTATCACTGAGCTTGGAGAAAGGAGGCCTGTAATCCAGGGCATGGCGCAGGGCACGTGATCCAGCGGGCGTGAGCACTCCGTCCCAGGAGACGGCGGCAAGCGCCACGGCGATGAACGCCCGGGTTGGATCCATGGGCGACGGCGGAGTCGCTGGAACCCCGGTGGGAGGAAGCGTGGAGGCCATGGCGCCAAGGGGGAAGCAGAGGATCGGGTAGACCGTGAGGCCCGGGGGAAGAAGGGCCACTGAGAGCCATTGAGGGCCATTGATACTTCTAGAGTCCTCTTAGGCACAGAGCAGTAACGAACGAGACGTTCTGCCGTCCGCAAGCTGACACCCATGGGCATCGCCAGGTCTTGGGCTGTTGCAGGTTCCGCCGCTTAAGGTTGGCCCCGCTGATTCTTGGTTTCCAATCGTGGGGTTCGGTTCTTTCGATCGAATCCCCACGCCTTCGGCCCCCGGCAGCGCTCTGCCTCGAGGCGCGGCCATCTTCCCTTCGCCGAACGAAATGACCTGGTCTGGCTGGAGCAGTTGCCGATCGCAGTGGCGGTGATTCACTGCGAGCAGGTGTCGCTTGAATCCAACGATTGTCTGTGCAAGGAAGATCGATTTCCAATGAATGAAGCCGGTGATCGGATTTGAACCGACGACCTACTGATTACGAATCAGTTGCTCTACCCCTGAGCTACACCGGCATCCCTTGGAAACTAGCATCGAGCCTTGCTGTGCCCGTACCGATGCCTCCCTCCTCTCCCAGGCCCCTTGACCCTGAGCTGAGGGCCCGGTTGCTGGAGGAGGCCCGCACCCCCTGGCGCGGGCTGCGGCGGGCGGCGTGGTTGGCCTTCACCGCCTCCGCCTTGATCGGACTGGCCACCATGGCGATGCGGCTGGCGGCGGGGGGTGAACTGGCCTCAGGGGATCTGCTCATCCAGAGCGGTGCCCTGCTGCTCTTCGGTCTGCTGCTCTGGCGGGATCATTGAGGGATCGTCCCCCGCCCCATGGCGGTCTGCAGGGGCTTGAGGAAGAACGAGCGGATCGGGCAACAGCAGCGGCAGCCCCAGCGAGAGTCGCTCGCTGCCAGGACCATCAGCTCCGAAACCCCGTTCGGCAGCTGCCACGACAAACGCTTCGGGGCGGCTCAGCAGCCAGATGGACTGCCAGAGCTGCTCCCACTGCCACAGGCACAGCGCCAGCAGGGGCACCGTGATCAGAAGACCCGCGAGCCGTGAGCTCCCTCCGAGCGGCGAGAGGGCAGTGGCCAGCCCGGCGTAGTCGTCCATCAGCCAGACGATCGGGAGCAGAAGAAGGGCGCCCGCCCCGCCCGCCAGCTTCACCGCCAGCGGGGATTGCAGGACGTTCAGGCGGCGTTGCAGCTCCCGGCGGCCCCGCCCCGGGATCTGCACCAGCAGCAGGGACCAAACATCGGGTGGACGGCGCCAGAAGAAGACGGCGGGCAGCAGGCCACCGAGGGCCCAGCAGAGCAGCCGCTCCAGTCCGGGGAGCCGACCAGGATCCGCTCCCGCCAGCAGCAGGAAGGCCAGCAGCAGTTCGGCCGGAAGCGCCGCCAGCCCCAGCAGCTGCACCCAGAGCAGAGGCTCGCCGCGGGGGTTCACGGCGCTCTCAGGTGGTGCTGAGGGTGCGCCGCTGGGTGACCAGCTTGTAGGCCTCGACGCGATCCCTGTCCTGCCAGTTGGCAAAGCGATCGCAGCCGATTCCGCACTCGAAGCCGGTGGCCACCTCCTTGACGTCGTCCTTGTTGCGGCGCAGGGAGTCGAGGTCGCCCTCGAAGACCACCTGCTTGGCGCGATGCACCCGCACCTTGCAGTTGCGCTGCAGCTTGCCACTGGTGACGTAACAGCCGGCCACGGCCGTTTTGCCAATGCTGAACACCGCGCGCACCTCGGCTTCGCCCAGGGTTTCCTCCACCAGCTCCGGCTCCAGCAAGCCCTCCATGGCCAGCTGGATGTCTTCGAGCAGCTTGTAGATCACGTCGTAGTCCCGCACGTCGACGCCGGTGGCATCGGCGGCCTTCTTCGCCCCCGAGGCCATCGAGGTGTTGAAGCCCACGATCACCGCCCCGGAGGCGGCCGCCAGATCCACGTCGGTTTCGGTGATCTCGCCGGGCGCCGAAAGCAGCACCCGCACCTGCACCTCGCCCTGGGGCAGCTGTTCGAGCGAGCCGAGGATCGCCTCCACGCTGCCCTGGACATCGGCCTTGAGGATCAAGTTGAGCTCCTTGAGCTCGCCCTCGCTGGCCTGGCCAGACATCGAGGCCAGGGACACCCGCCTTGAGGCCATCTGCTGGGCCAGTCGGGTGGAGCGGGCATCGTTGGCTCGATCACCCACCACCGCGCGGGCGGCTTTTTCGTCGGCATAGACCTCGAATTCGTCGCCGGCGGTGGGCACTTCGCTGAAGCCAAGCGCTTCGACGGCCGAGGAGGGGCCGGCCGTCTTCACCCGTTTGCCGGTGTCATCGACCATCGCCCGCACCTTGCCGAGCACGGGGCCGGCGGCCAGCACATCCCCGGCCCGCAGTGTGCCGTTCTGGATCAGCAGCGTGGCCACCGGACCCTTCGCCTTGTCGAGGTGGGCCTCGATCACGGTGCCCTTGGCCATCCGGGCTGGATTGGCCTGGAGGTCCTCGACCTCCGAGACCAGCAGGATCATCTCCAGCAGCTTGTCGATATTCTCCCGCTTGATGGCGCTCACCGGCACCATCACCGTGTCGCCGCCCCAGTCTTCGGCGACAAGCTGCTGGTTGGAGAGTTCCTGCTTCACCCGATCGGGCTGGGCCCCCTCCTTGTCGATCTTGTTGATCGCCACCACGATCGGCACCTGGGCGGCGCGGGCGTGGCTGATCGCCTCCAGGGTCTGGGGCCGGACGCCATCATCGGCGGCCACCACCAGCACGGCCACGTCGGTGACCTTGGTGCCCCGGGCCCGCATGGCGGTGAACGCCTCGTGGCCGGGGGTGTCGAGGAAGGTGATCGTGCGGAGTTCGCCGCCGTGGGGAATGTCCACCTGGTAGGCGCCGATGTGCTGGGTGATGCCTCCGGCTTCCCCTGCCGCCACGCGGGTTTTGCGGATGGCGTCGAGCAAGCTTGTCTTGCCGTGGTCGACGTGGCCCATCACCGTAACCACCGGAGGGCGGCGGATCAGGTGCGCCCTGTCGCTCTCCTCGATCATCTCGACCGTCTTCTTGGCGGCCTCCTGGACGTCGTCCTCAAGTACGGGAACGCCGAATTCATCGGAGACCGTTTCGATCGTGGAGAGGTCGAGGGTCTGGGTGACAGTGGCGATGATCCCCTTGAAGAACAGGGATTTGATGATTTCCGAACTCTCGACGGCCAGCAGGTCGGCCAGCTCCTGCACCGTGAGGTTGCCTTCCGGCACGATCAGCATTTCCGGCCGGGTGGCCTTGGCATCGCGGGCGGCGCGCAGCTCCATGGCGCGGCGGCGCTGGCGCTGGCGGGTGGTTTCCTTCTTGCGCTTGCGCATCGCCACCACCGGCTTGGCGCCGGGGGCCGCCTGCCGGGTGCGCGGCTTGACCGGACGGGCCAGGCTGGCCTGGAGGATCAGGGCCTCCTGTTCGCCGGCATAGCCGCTGGTTTCGGCGGTGAGCGCATCATCGTTGTCGCCGATGATGTGAACCTTCTGGCGCTGCTTCTGGGGCGATTTGCTCCGCAGGGCCTCGAGTTTGGCGGTGTCGTCCCATTCCGGCCGACGGGCCCGGGTGGCCGGCTGCGGTGTGCGGAAACCAGGGCGCTTGGGGGCTGAAGGGGGCGTGGCCGCGGGTCGTGGACCATCGGGAGCCGTGCCGATTCCAGCGTCGGGGCGCCTGGGGGGCGCCGCCGGTGAGCGGCTTGAAGGGTTCTGGAGCTGCATCAGCTCGCCCGGGGCCACGGGCTTGCGCATGCCCTGGGGCATTCCCCCCACCCGCACCGGTGCGCCGACTCCTGCTCGGATCGGGGCGGCGGGACCGGCGGCATCGCGACGGATCGGCTTGCCGACCAGTTCGAGCGGGCTGCGCATCTGAATCTGCCGAACCCCTGGCGCGGCGGGGCGCTGGGGTGCGCTGCCGGGCCGCTGGCCCAGGGACGGACGGCCCGAGGGGGGCGCTGGACGGCTGCTGGTTCCGCCCGGTTGGCCGGATTGGGGGCGTCCCACCAGCTGGGGCTGGCCGTCGTTGCCGGCCGCGGCACCCACGCTGCGGATGGGGGAGCCCGGCCGCAGGGGCGGCGCGGGACGGGGCGGGGGCGTGCTGCCGCGGGGCACCGGGCGGGGACTGGTGGCGGGGCGCGGGCTGGGGGTGACGGGGGCTTCAGGCTTGCGGGTCGGCGCCGCTGCCGAAGCCTTGATCACCACCGGCTGGGCAGGAGCTGGCCGGGGTGTGGACGCGACCGGCGCGGGCCCGGGCTTGCTGGGTGCGGCATAGACCGGTGCCGCAACCGGCCTCGGTGGCACAGTGGGGCGTGCCGGGGCCGGAGCGGGCTTTGTCGGGGCGGGCTTGGTCGGGGCGGTGGTGGCTGTCTTGACGACCACCGGTGGGGCCGGCTTGACCACAACAGGCTTGACGACCACTGGCTTGACCACCACGGGCGGCGAGGGCAGCGGCTTGGCGGCGATCGGAGCGGCCTGGGGTTTGGCGAGCGGAGGGGCTGGAGCTGTCACTGCCGGTGCTGTTGCCGGTGTGGCTGGCGGGGCGGGTGCGGCGGCTTTCTGGAGGGAGAGGATCGCTTTGGCGGGCTCCGTCATGATCGGGGGGCCAGGCCGGGCAGGGGCTGTTGACCTGGTTCCCCGGCTTCCATTGGGACGGATCAGGTCGCGGATGCGGCTGGCCTCGTCGTCGCTGATCGAGCTGCTGTGGCTCTTGGCGGCAATCGACAGCTTTTCGGCGGCATCAAGCACGTCCCTGTTGTCCAGCCCAAGGTCCCGGGACAGCTCGTAAATTCTGACTTTGCCGCTGCTGGTCATTCAGGTCTCCGATCGGTCGGGGCAACGGGTGCCGCCGAGCCCCACGCGCGGTGCGGCCACTGTTCATCTTGCCTCAGAGGCTGCGGCGCTTGCTCCGTCCAGCCGCCGCTCAAGGGCGAGATAGATGGAAGCCGCAACCTCACAGCGCAGGGCCCGCTGCAGCCGCTTCTGGCGTTTGGCGTCGTCGAGGCAGGACCTGGTGGGGCAGAGGTAAGCCGAGCGACCCATGCCCTGATCCAGCACCACATCCTTTCCCTGTTTGCGAATCACCCTCCAGAGCAGGCGGCGATCCAGCAGCTGACGACAGCTGACGCAGCGCCGCAGGGTGGGAGCGGCGTTCACCGGAGCTCATCGTCGGCGGCCGGAGCCGGCGCATCGGCCGGTTCGTCTTCCCCATCGCCGGCGCCCTCGTCATAGCCCTCCTCCAGCCCATCCTCCGGCAGGGGGTAGAGCTCCCGCAGGCGGGCATCTTCCTCGGCCCTGATCGCCTGCTCAGCTTCCAGACGGGCCTCGGCCTGGGCCTGTTCCCGTTCGTCCTCCTGGCGCAAGCCGATCAGTTCAGCCGCCTTGGCGTCCTCGGCGACCTGGTCGTACTCGAGCGAGTTCTTGATGTCGAGCTTCCAGCCGGTGAGCCGGGCCGCCAGCCTCACGTTCTGGCCTTCGCGGCCGATCGCCAGGCTCAACTGATCGGGCGGCACCAGCACATGGGCGTGATGCCCCTCCGGGTCCACCAGCCGCACCATCTCCACCCGGGCGGGACTGAGCGAGTTGGCGATGTACTGGCCAGGGTCCGGCGACCAGCGAATCACGTCGATCTTCTCTCCCCGCAGCTCGTTGACCACCTGCTGAATGCGGGAGCCCCGGGCGCCGATGCAGGCCCCCACCGGGTCCACTTCCCGCTCAACGCTGTCCACCGCCACCTTGGTGCGGGGTCCCACGGATCGGGAAGGCGGGTTGGCTTCCCGCGCCACCGCCACGATCCGCACCGAACCTTCCTGGATCTCTGGCACTTCGTTTTCGAACAGGTACACCACCAGGCCCGCATTGGCCCGCGACACGAACAGCTGGGGACCGCGGCGCGCCACTTCGGACACCTCCTTGAGGAACACCTTGAAGGTGGCGTTGGCGCGGTAGTTGTCGTTGGGGAGCTGGTCGCGGCGGGGCAGTTCCGCCTCCACCTCCGGCCTGCCCAGGCCCGAGCTCACCGCCATGATCACGCTCTGGCGCTCGAAGCGGATCACCCTGGAAGTGAGCACCGGATCCTCCAGATCGGCGAACTCCTCCTGGATCATGCGGCGCTGCTGATCGCGCAGTTTCTGGGCCAGCACCTGTTTGGTGGTGGAGGCGGCCATGCGGCCGAAGTCGTCTTTCTCCGGGGTGACATCCAGCACCACCGTGTCACCGATCTGGGCGTCTTCAGCCACCTGCTGCACCTCGGCTAGGGCGATCTGGTGGTCGTCGCTTTCCACCTCCTCGACAATGATCTTGCTGGCCAGCACCCTGTAGCCCTCTTCCTCAAGATCAAGGCCGACATCAAAATTGCTGAAGTAATCCTCTTCGAACGGGTCTTCGCTGATGCCCAGATAGAGGGTGCGGCGGTAGCGCTCGTAGCCCTTGAGCAGGGCTTCCCGCAGGGCCGCCTCCACGACCTGGGTGGGCAGCTTCTTTTCATCGCTGATGTCCTCGATCAGGTTCTGCAGACCAGGAAGAAGAACGAGGGCCATCGGGTCAAGGGAAGGGTGAGGGGTGGGAGGTGGGCCAGGGCTGGGATGTTCAGCCCTGGGGGGTGATCAGGCGCACGCTCAGCACGGCCGCCCGGGGGATCCGGCTGGTGCGGCCGTGCAGGTTGAGGCCAATGGACTGCTCGTCCCGCTCCAGCAGGAGGCCTTCGCGGGAGATCGCGTTGCCCTCGTCGTCCTGGAAGCGCACCTCCACGGGAAAACCGCGGAAACTGCGGAAGTCGCGGTCATCGAGGAGTTCCTCGCCGATGCCCGGGCTGCTGATCTCCAGAACATAGGCCTCGGGAAGCAGTGCACTGCTGTCGAGGGCGTCGCTGATCACGCCGCTGAAGCTGGCGCATTCGTCGAGGTTGACGTCAACGCCATCGGCCCGGCGAACCTGAATCAGCAGGCTGGGCGGAACGCGGTTGCTCTGAATCTGGAGGCCCACCACTGTCAGTTGGGCGGCAGCGGCCTGTTGGGCGGCCAGTTGCCTCAGGTCATCGATCAGGGGGTTGGTCAACGGGCGGGAAGTGGAGCGGTTCGAGAAGCCCGTCCGGCTCCTGCAGAGAACTGCCCCGACCAGCCCTGAAAGAGGGAAGAACGGGTGATGCCCGCCGGGCACCCCATGAGCTTACGCGATGCGTCCTGGCGATCAGGTCGGCACCTCCTCCTCCAGTCGGGCCTTCGGCTCAGGGAGAGGGTGGGGAGCCGCCGCCGAAGGCCCCCAGGCTGGGGGGCTCGCCGTAGAAGTCCTCCGGCAAGCCCTGCCCCCGCAGCGTCGCGTCCTGGTTGAGGCAGCGCTGCGGTTCCCTGACGAACTGACAGACCCGCGCCCAGAGCTTGGCGCGGGTGCCGGGACCACCCTGGCTGAAGATCACCTGGTCCTGGCCCCCTGCCATCCC
Source organism: Synechococcus sp. Tobar12-5m-g (assembly GCF_024345415.1). Lineage (GTDB taxonomy): Bacteria > Cyanobacteriota > Cyanobacteriia > PCC-6307 > Cyanobiaceae > Regnicoccus. Next base: position 144,061 of record NZ_JAGQBB010000001.1, read on the forward strand.
GCGGATCTCGACCTGACAGAGATCGCACCGCTTGAGGGTTCCGGGCGGGATCGAAGCCATGGACGTGGCAGCGTTGAGGCTGGCAACTTAGGCTCTTCACCGGGGCCATGGTCCCCACTGTTGCGAGCCCTTCAAGTGCCACCCGATGGCGGCCAGCGCGAACGGTCCTTCCCCAAGCCTGCAGATTCTCCAGCTGAGTGATCCCCACCTCCTCGCAGACAAGGCAGGTGATTACAGAGATGTCGTTCCCTTCGAGCATCTCCGCCACGGGTTGGCGGAGGCCCTGGCCCAGCTGGACCGGCGGCCGGATCTGCTCCTGGTCAGCGGCGATCTCTGCCAGGACGAAAGCCTGGGAGGCTATGGCCATCTGCGCGACCTGCTGGCCCCGACAGGCCTTCCCCTGGCGCTGCTTCCCGGCAATCACGACGATCCCGCCCTGTTGCGGCAGGTTCTCGGGCCGGTGGCCCGCCTGGCGCCGGGCGCCCTGTCCCTCGGCCCCTGGCGGTTGATCCTGCTCTCCAGCCATCATCCCGGCAGTCCGGCCGGTGCGCTGGATCTCCACCAGCTCGATTGGCTCCGCCAGCAACTGGCGGATCGGGATGCCCCCACCTGGGTGGTCCTCCACCACCCACCCCAGCCGATCGGCATCCCCAGCCTCGATGCGATCGCGCTTCAGCATCCTGAGCCTTTGCTGGAGCTGCTGGCTGGCAGTCCGGCCGTCAAGGGGGTGCTCTTCGGCCATGTTCACCAGCACTGGCAGGGGGCACTGGCCAGCCGTCCGGAGGTGCCGCTGTTCGCCTGCCCCTCCACCCTGTGCGCCTTCCCTGCGTCACAGCCGTGCCCCTTGGGCCGGCCGCAGGATCCAGGCGGGCGCTGGCTGGAGCTTCGGCCGGATCATTCCTGGAGCCAGCGGTTGCTGCGCTGGTCGCCGCCGCCTGCAGGGGAGGGAGCCTGAGCCCTGGACCCCTGTCTGGATTCCCCCCTAGCCTTGGCCACCTGAGCCGCCCTGCCGTGCCCCTGGTCCGCCCCCAACCCCTCAGCCCCCTGGTCCGGGCACGGCAGGGCGTGCTGGCGATCCTTGCCTCCATGCTCCTGATCAGCGTGACGACCCTCCCCGCTGTTGCCCTCTCCGTGGAAGCCGCCGGTCCTCAGCATCTGGCGGAGTCCCCTGCCCTTCAGCAGGTCCCAACCCACAGCTTCGTGGCCCAGGCGGCCCGCAGGGTGGGGGGGGCCGTGGTAAGGATCGACACCGAGCGCAGCGTGTCCCGTGAGGCCTTCGACCCTGCCCTGCTCGATCCCCTGCTGCGGGATCTGTTCGGCGATCCCGCCGGCAGCAGCCGGGAACGGGGCCAGGGCTCGGGAGTCGTCATCGATGCCGGCGGCCTGGTGCTCACCAATGCCCACGTCGTCGACCGGGCCGATCTGGTCGAGGTGACCCTGGCCGATGGCCGCCAGGTGGACGGCAGTGTGGTAGGAGCCGATCCCGTCACCGATCTGGCGGTGGTGCGCATTCCCCAGATCAGCAGCCTCGAAGCCGCCCCCCTCGGCGACTCCGAGGCCCTGGAAGTGGGCGACTGGGCGATCGCCCTGGGCAGCCCCTACGGACTGGAGCGCACCGTCACCCTGGGCATCGTCAGCAGCCTGCACCGGAACATCAACAGCCTTGGCTTCTCCGACAAGCGACTGGATCTGATCCAGACGGATGCGGCGATCAACCCCGGCAATTCCGGCGGCCCCCTGATCAATGCGGCCGGCGACGTGATCGGCATCAACACCCTGGTGCGCTCGGGTCCGGGAGCGGGCCTGGGCTTTGCCATCCCGATCAACCTGGCCCGGGGCGTGGCGGATCAGTTGCGCCAGGGAGGCGAGGTGGTGCATCCCTATCTCGGCCTGCAATTGGTGCCGCTCACGGCCCGCCGTGCCCGCAACAACAACCGCGATCCCGATGCGGTGCTGCAACTGCCCGAACGGGATGGCGCCCTGGTGCAGAGGGTGCTGCCGGACAGCCCGGCCGAACTGGCTGGGCTGCGCCGCGGTGATCTGGTGGTGGCCGCCGCCGATCAGCCGGTGCGGGATCCCGCCAGCCTGCTCCAACGGGTTGAGGCGTCGCGGGTGGGGGACATGCTGCCGTTGAAAGTGGTGCGGGGAGCCAGGGAGCTGCAGCTGAGCATCAAGCCGGCGGCCCTGCCCCACCCGGCCTGAGCTTGCTTGCTACGGTCACGGCGTTTTGCCGAGCCCCCCATGTCTGATCTGCAGGACCGCATGAAGCAGGCGGTGGCTGCCGCGGCCGTCGAGCAGATCCACGACGGCATGGTGCTGGGGCTGGGCTCCGGCTCCACCGCCGCCCTGATGATCCAGGCCCTCGGCGCCAAGCTGCGCAGCGGTGAACTCTCCGGCATCACCGGCGTCACCACGTCGTTTCAGGGGGAGGTGCTGGCGGCCGAGCTGGGCATTCCGCTCCAGAGCCTCAACGCCATCGACCACATCGACCTGGCCATCGACGGCGCCGACGAGGTGGATCCCTTCTTTCAGTTGATCAAGGGCGGCGGTGCCTGCCATGTCCAGGAGAAGCTGGTGGCCAGGCGCGCCAAACGGTTCGTGGTGGTGGTGGACAGCTCCAAGCTGGTGGAGCGGCTCAACCTGGCCTTTCTGCTGCCGGTGGAAGTGCTGCCGGGGGCCTGGCGCCAGGTGAAGGCGGAGTTGGAGGGCATGGGGGCCGAGGTGACCCTGCGCATGGCGGTCCTCAAGGCAGGGCCGGTGGTGACCGACCAGGGCAACCTGGTGCTTGATCTCCGCTTCGCCAATGGAATCGAGGATCCCGCCAGCCTGGAGGCGCAGATCAACAACCTGCCGGGGGTGTTGGAGAACGGCCTGTTCGTTGGCCTCACCGACCAGGTGCTGGTGGGGGAGATCGTCGATGGGGAGCCGCAGGTGCGGGATCTTCAGAAGCGTTGAGCCGGAGACGCACCGATTCGGCATGGCTGTGGAGCCCTTCGCTCTCGGCCAATGTGACCACGGCGGGGCCGGTGGCCTCCAGGGCCTGGCGGTTGAACTGGATCAAACTGGTGTGCCTAAGGAAGGTTTCCACCCCCAGGGCTGAGGCGAAGCGGGCGGTGCCCGCGGTCGGCAGGGTGTGGTTGGGGCCGGCCAGGTAATCGCCCACGGCTTCCGGGCTCCAGCCACCCAGGAAGATCGCACCGGCATGGTGGATGCGCTCGGCCAGGGGCTCCGGCCGCTCCACCAGCAACTCCAGGTGCTCCGGGGCGAAGCGGTCGCTCAGGCGGGCCGCGTCCTCCAGGCTCGGGCAAACCACGATCAGGCCCCAGTCCCTCAGGGCGGCGCGGCTCACCTCGGCGCGGGGATGGCCTACCAGCTGGGCCTCGATGGCACGGGGCACCGCCTCGGCCAGAGTGGGGCTCGTGGTCAACAGGATGGCGGCCGCCAGCGGGTCGTGTTCGGCCTGGGCGAGCAGGTCGGCGGCCACCTGGTCGGGGGTGGCTGTGTGGTCGGCGATCACCAGCACCTCGCTGGGGCCCGCCAGGGAATCGATCCCCACCCGCCCATACACAGCTTTCTTTGCCAGCGTCACGTAGAGATTGCCGGGGCCGCTGATCACATCGACGGCAGGGATCGATTCCGTTCCATAGGCCAGGGCCCCGATCGCCTGGGCTCCGCCAACGCGGTACACCTCCTCCACCCCCGCCAGCTGGGCCGCCGCCAGCACCGTGGGGTCGGGCATGCCGCCGGGCCCAGGGGGCGTCACCATCACCACCCGGCCCACGCCGGCCACCTTCGCCGGGATGGCATTCATCAGCACCGTGCTGGGGTAGGCGGCCCGCCCGCCTGGGACATAAAGCCCGGCCCGCTCCACCGGCCGCCAGCGGCGACCCAGCCGCTCGCCATGCACACCCACCACGCTGATGTCCTGGGGTTTCTGGCGCTGGTGGAAATCGAGGATGCGCCGATGGGCCAACTTCAGTGCTTCCTGGAGGGGGGTGGGACAACCCGCCCAGGCGGCGGCGAGATCGTGGCGGGGGATGCGCAGGGGATCCGGTCGTACCCCATCGAAGCGCTCGGTGAGCTCCAGCAGGGCCAGGTCGCCGTCCTGTCGAACGCGGGCAAGAATGGCTTCGACCTGGCCGCTGGCCTCCTGGATTTGCCCGCTGCTGGTGCGCCCGGCGATCGCATCGAGCCGCCGGCCCGCCGCGTCGAGATCGGTGAGCACCGGCACGGTCGGCAGGGAGGTGGCGGCCAAGGCGTGTGGAAGGGAAAAGCGGATTTCAAGCTAGGCCCTGGACTGAGACAGGAAGCAAGCCGTCGCGGTAGGATCAGGAGTCGCCGATTCAGCGCCGAACCCGCCTGTGGCCAATAACAAGTCATCGAAGAAACGCATCGAGGTTGCCGAGCGCAACTGGCTGATCAATCGCTCCTACAAGTCAGCAGTGCGCACGCTCATGAAGCGCTGCCTCACAGCTGTGTCCGACTACACCCAGAAACCTGGTGACGACACAAAAACAGCCGTCCATTCCAGCTTGAACGCGGCCTTCAGCAAGATCGACAAGGCCGTCAAGCGTGGCGTTCTGCACCGCAACACCGGAGCCAACCAGAAGTCCCGCCTCAGTGCGGTGGTGAAGCAGGCGATCGAGCCCGCCACCACCAGCGCCTGAGCGGCCCCACCAGCCCCACGGCCCCCACAACGGACATGGCAGCCCTCAGCAGCCCCAAGCAGGCCGCGGCTTCAGAGGCTCCTCCTCCGTTGCCGCAGCTGATCGACAGCCATTGCCACATCGTGTTTCGCAACTTCGAAGCCGATCTCGAGGCGGTGGCCGAGCGTTGGCGGACGGCCGGGGTCGTGGCCCTGCTGCATTCCTGCGTGGAGCCGGGCGAGATTCCGGCGATCCGGTCCCTTGCCGACCGCTTCCCTGAGCTGCGCTATTCCGTCGGCGTTCATCCCCTGGACCCCCAGCACTGGGAAGCCGACACCGCTGCGGTGCTTCGCCGGGCAGCGCTGGACGACCCACGGGTCGTTGCAATCGGCGAACTGGGCCTGGATCTGTTCAAGGCTTCCAACCTCGAGCAGCAACGGGCCATGCTCCAACCCCAGCTTGAGCTGGCGGTGGAACTCGACCTGCCGGTGATCATCCATTGCCGCGATGCGGCCGAGCCGATGCTCGACCTGTTGCGCCAGTTTCAGGCTCAGGGCCGCTGTCCCCGGGGGGTGATGCACTGCTGGGGGGGAACTCCCGAGCAGATGGAGCAGTTCCTCGCCCTGGGGCTGTTGATCAGCTTCAGCGGCACCGTCACCTTCCCGAGTGCCACCGACACCCATGCCTGCGCCCGCCAGGTGCCGGCCGATCGCTTTCTGGTCGAAACCGATTGCCCGTTTCTTGCTCCGGTTCCCCGTCGGGGCAAGCGCAACGAGCCGGCCAATGTCGTGGCCGTGGCTGAACGCCTCGCCAGTCTGCGGGGGGAATCCCTGGCCCAGGTGGCCGCCACGAGCACCGCGAATGCGGTACGCCTGTTTGGCCTTCCCAGCATGCCCATCAGCCAATGTGTATGATGTTTTATTGGTCTGGCAGCGCGAGAGCTCCTTTGTCGACGTCGGCAGCCTTGAACCGAGCTCCATAGAGGTGTGATCACGGCCCAGCCTTCCTCCTTGAAAGGGGATTGCTGCTCCGTGATTTTGGCTGTCCCTCGTTGGGCAACTCCTCGTCCCGTTCGATTCCGCCGCTGACGCCACTGCCTTTGGCACTTGCGTTTCCGGCCCCAGTTCACTCTCCCCATCCGTTCGGCAGGTCCACGCATGAGCAGCGCGATCCAGGTCGCCAAGACCGTTACCTACCTGCCCGATCTCGTGGAGGTGCAGCGGGCGAGTTTCAAATGGTTCCTGGAGAAGGGTCTGATCGAGGAGCTCGACAGCTTCTCTCCGATCACCGACTACACCGGCAAGCTCGAACTGCACTTCGTCGGCAACGAATACCGGCTGAAGCGTCCGCGCCACGACGTCGAGGAAGCCAAGCGGCGCGACGCCACCTTCGCCTCGCAGATGTATGTCACCTGCCGGCTGGTCAACAAGGAAACCGGCGAGATCAAGGAGCAGGAGGTTTTCATCGGCGAGCTGCCGCTGATGACCGAACGGGGCACCTTCATCATCAACGGCGCCGAGCGGGTGATCGTCAACCAGATCGTGCGCAGCCCCGGCGTCTACTTCAAGGACGAGCAGGACAAGAACGGCCGCAAGACCTTCAACGCCAGCCTGATCCCCAACCGGGGCGCCTGGTTGAAGTTCGAAACCGACAAGAACGACCTGCTGCACGTTCGGGTCGACAAGACCCGCAAGATCAATGCCCACGTCCTGATGCGGGCGATCGGGCTCTCCGACAATGACGTGCTCGACAAGCTCCGTCACCCGGAGTACTACAAGAAGTCGATTGAGGCGGCCAACGACGAAGGCATCGCCTCCGAAGACCAGGCCCTGCTGGAGCTCTACAAGAAATTGCGACCGGGCGAGCCCCCTTCCGTGAGCGGTGGCCAGCAGCTTCTGCACAGCCGCTTCTTCGATCCAAAGCGCTACGACCTGGGTCGGGTCGGTCGCTACAAGATCAACAAGAAGCTGCGGCTCACCATCCCCGATGCTACCCGCACCCTGACGGCCGAGGACGTCCTCTCCACGATCGATTACCTGATCAACCTCGAACTCGATGTGGGCGGTGCCTCCCTCGACGACATCGATCACCTCGGCAACCGCCGGGTGCGCTCGGTGGGGGAGCTTCTCCAGAACCAGGTGCGGGTTGGCCTCAACCGGCTTGAGCGGATCATCAAGGAACGGATGACCGTGGGCGAAACCGAATCGCTCACCCCGGCCCAGCTGGTGAACCCCAAGCCTTTGGTGGCGGCGATCAAGGAGTTCTTCGGCTCCAGCCAGCTCAGCCAGTTCATGGACCAGACCAATCCCCTGGCCGAGCTCACCCACAAGCGCCGCATCAGCGCCCTCGGTCCCGGTGGCCTCACCAGGGAACGGGCCGGTTTTGCCGTCCGCGACATTCACCCATCTCACTACGGACGCATCTGTCCGATCGAAACCCCGGAAGGTCCGAATGCCGGCCTGATCGGTTCTCTGGCCACCCACGCCCGGGTGAATGAGTACGGCTTCATCGAAACCCCCTTCTGGCGCGTCGAGGGCGGCATCGTCTTCAAGCAGGAGGATCCGATCTACCTCTCCGCCGACCTGGAGGACGAGTGCCGGGTTGCCCCGGGTGATGTGGCCACCGATGCCGAGGGCCGCATCAAGGCCGAGCTGGTGCCCGTGCGTTACCGCCAGGACTTCGAGAAGGTTCCTCCCGAGCAGGTGGACTATGTCCAGCTCTCGCCGGTTCAGGTGATCTCGGTGGCCACCTCCCTGATCCCCTTCCTCGAGCATGACGACGCCAACCGGGCCCTGATGGGCTCGAACATGCAGCGCCAGGCCGTTCCCCTGCTGCGGCCCGAGCGGCCCCTGGTGGGCACCGGCCTGGAAACCCAGGTCGCTCGCGACTCCGGCATGGTGCCAATCACCCGGGTCAACGGCACGGTCACCTTCGTGGATGCCACCGCGATCGTGATCCGCGATGACCAGGGCACAGACCACATCCACCACCTTCAGAAGTACCAGCGCTCCAACCAGGACACCTGCCTCAACCAGCGACCGATCGTCGGTCAGGGTGACCAGGTGATCGCGGGCCAGGTTCTGGCCAATGGCTCAGCTTGCGAAGGCGGCGAGATCGCCCTGGGCCAGAACGTGTTGATCGCCTACATGCCATGGGAGGGCTACAACTACGAGGACGCGATTCTGGTGAGCGAACGGCTCGTTCAGGAAGATCTCTACACCTCGGTGCACATTGAGAAGTATGAGATCGAAGCGCGTCAGACCAAGCTCGGGCCCGAGGAAATCACCCGAGAGATCCCCAATGTTGCCGAAGAGAGCCTCGGCAATCTCGATGAGATGGGCATCATCCGGATCGGTGCCTACGTGGAATCGGGCGACATTCTTGTAGGCAAGGTGACGCCGAAGGGTGAATCCGACCAGCCCCCGGAAGAGAAGCTCCTGCGCGCCATCTTCGGCGAGAAGGCCCGGGACGTGCGCGACAACTCCCTGCGTGTTCCGAACACCGAACGCGGTCGGGTGGTGGATGTTCGCATCTACACCCGCGAGCAGGGTGATGAATTACCGCCTGGCGCCAACATGGTGGTGCGGGTCTACGTGGCCCAACGCCGCAAGATCCAGGTCGGCGACAAGATGGCGGGCCGCCATGGCAACAAGGGCATCATCAGTCGCATTCTTCCCCGCCAGGACATGCCCTATCTCCCCGACGGCACTCCGATTGACATCGTGCTCAACCCCCTGGGTGTGCCTTCACGGATGAACGTGGGCCAGGTGTTCGAGTGCCTGATGGGCTGGGCTTCGTCCCACCTCGACTGCCGCGTCAAGGTGGTGCCGTTCGATGAGATGCACGGCAACGAAACCTCCAAGAACACGGTCCAGAAGTATCTGGAAGAGGCTGCTGCCCTGCCCGGCAAGGAGTGGGTCTACAACCCGGACAACCCCGGCAAGATCCAACTTGTTGATGGGCGAACCGGCGAAGCCTTCGACCAACCGGTCACCGTCGGCTATGCCCACATCCTCAAGCTTGTCCACCTGGTGGACGACAAGATCCACGCCCGCTCCACCGGCCCCTACTCCCTGGTCACCCAGCAACCCCTGGGTGGCAAGGCCCAGCAGGGCGGCCAGCGCCTCGGGGAAATGGAGGTGTGGGCTCTCGAGGCCTACGGCGCCGCTTACACCCTGCAGGAATTGCTCACCGTCAAGTCTGACGACATGCAGGGCAGGAACGAGGCCCTCAACGCCATCGTCAAGGGCAAGCCGATTCCCCGCCCAGGCACCCCTGAGTCCTTCAAGGTGCTGATGCGCGAGCTCCAGTCCCTGGGGCTCGATATCGCGGTCTACACCGATGAAGGTGTTGAGGTCGACCTGATGCAGGACGTCAACCCTCGCCGCAGCACCCCCAACCGCCCCACCTATGAGTCGCTTGGCGTCGCGGATTATGACGACGATTGAACTCCCAGCCTGATCCCCTTCGTTTCACTCGACGTCCGCGCGCCTCCTTCCGCCCATGACCAACAGCAACTCCCGCATCGAGAACCACTTCGATTACGTCAAGATCACGCTCGCTTCCCCCGAGCGGATCCGCCAGTGGGGGCAGCGCACGCTTCCCAACGGCCAGGTGGTCGGCGAGGTCACCAAGCCCGAAACGATCAACTACCGCACCCTCAAACCCGAGATGGACGGGTTGTTCTGCGAGAAGATCTTCGGGCCCTCCAAGGACTGGGAATGCCACTGTGGCAAGTATAAGCGGGTGCGGCACCGCGGCATCGTCTGCGAGCGTTGCGGCGTTGAGGTCACCGAAAGCCGGGTGCGACGTCACCGCATGGGCTTCATCAAGCTGGCGGCGCCGGTCTCCCACGTCTGGTACCTGAAGGGGATCCCCAGCTACGTGGCCATTCTGCTCGACATGCCGCTGCGCGATGTCGAGCAGATCGTCTATTTCAATTGCTATGTGGTGCTCGAGAAGGGCGACCACAAGGACCTCACCTACAAGCAGCTGCTCACCGAGGATGAGTGGCTCGAGATCGAGGACCAGATCTACGCCGAAGACTCGGAGATCGAGAACGAGCCAGTGGTCGGCATCGGCGCCGAGGCGCTCAAGCACCTGCTCGAAGACCTCAACCTCACCGAGATCGCCGAGCAACTGCGGGAAGACATCGCCGGCAGCAAGGGGCAGAAGCGGGCCAAGCTGATCAAGCGACTGCGGGTGATCGACAACTTCATCGCCACCGATGCCCGTCCGGAGTGGATGGTGCTCGATGCGATCCCGGTGATCCCGCCCGATCTGCGACCGATGGTGCAGCTCGATGGTGGCCGCTTCGCCACCAGCGATCTGAACGATCTCTACCGGCGGGTGATCAACCGCAACAACCGTCTGGCCCGCCTGCAGGAGATCCTGGCCCCCGAGATCATTGTCCGCAATGAGAAGCGGATGCTGCAGGAGGCCGTCGATGCCCTGATCGACAACGGCCGCCGCGGCCGCACCGTGGTGGGCGCCAACAATCGCCCGCTCAAGTCGCTGAGCGACATCATTGAGGGCAAGCAGGGCCGCTTCCGTCAGAACCTGCTCGGCAAACGGGTGGATTATTCCGGTCGCTCGGTGATCGTGGTGGGCCCCAAGCTCAAGATGCACCAGTGCGGCCTGCCTAAGGAGATGGCGATCGAGCTGTTCCAGCCGTTCGTGATTCATCGCCTGATCCGCCAGAACATCGTCAACAACATCAAGGCGGCCAAGAAGCTGATCCAGCGTGCTGACGATGAGGTGATGCAGGTGCTGCAGGAGGTGATCGAAGGACATCCGATCCTGCTCAACCGTGCCCCGACCCTGCACCGCCTCGGCATCCAGGCCTTCGAGCCCAAACTCGTGGATGGTCGTGCCATCCAGCTGCACCCCTTGGTCTGCCCTGCCTTCAACGCCGACTTCGACGGTGACCAGATGGCCGTGCACGTTCCCCTGGCGATCGAGGCGCAGACCGAGGCGCGCATGCTGATGCTGGCCAGCAACAACATTCTCTCGCCTGCCACCGGCGAGCCGATCATCACCCCGTCCCAGGACATGGTGCTGGGCATCTACTACCTCACGGCTGTCGACCGCAAGGAGTCGAAGCCGGAGTTCGGTGACCGCAGCCGCACCTTCGCTGGCCTGCCGGATGTGCTGAATGCCTTCGATGAACGGCACCTCGCCATCCATGAATGGGTGTGGGTCCGCTTCAGCGGTGAAACCGATGATGACGATGAAGCCGATGCACCCATCAAGACGGAAATTCTCAGTGATGGCACCCACATCGAGCAGTGGAAGTACCGCCGCGACCGCCTCGATGAGGAGGGGGGGCTGATCAGCCGTTACATCCTCACCACCGTGGGTCGGGTCGTGATGAACACCACGATCATCGCGTCGGTCGGCTCCGCCTGAGTTTCAGCCCCCGAGGCACGTTCCGCTCTTTCGTTCTCAGCTCCTCCCATCCGCGCGACGCCATGACCACCACCCCCTCCAAATCCTCTGCTGATCTGCGCCGTATCGCTCCGCTGAGCAAGGAGGCACCCCGCTTCCGCAACCGCGAGATCGACAAGAAATCGCTGCGCAACCTGGTGGCCTGGGCCTACAAGCACCACGGCACGGCGGCCACAGCGGCGATGGCCGACGACCTCAAGGATCTGGGCTTCCATTACGCCACCCAGGCGGCGGTGTCGATCTCGGTGGATGATCTGCGCATTCCCGGGGACAAGGCGGCCCTGCTCCAGCAGGCCGAAGAGCAGATCACGGCCACCGAAGAGCGCTATCGCCTCGGCGAAATCACCGAGGTGGAACGCCACACCAAGGTGATCGACACCTGGACCGAAACCAACGAGCGCCTGGTGGCGGCGGTGCGGCGCAACTTCAACGAGAACGACCCGCTCAACTCGGTCTGGATGATGGCCAACTCCGGCGCCCGGGGGAACATGTCCCAGGTGCGGCAGTTGGTGGGGATGCGGGGCCTGATGGCCAATCCCCAGGGCGAGATCATTGACCTGCCGATCCGCACCAACTTCCGCGAGGGACTCACGGTCACTGAATACGTGATCTCCTCCTACGGCGCCCGCAAGGGCCTGGTGGACACGGCGCTGCGCACCGCCGACTCTGGCTACCTCACCCGCCGGCTGGTGGACGTGGCCCAGGACGTGATCGTGCGCGAAGACGACTGCGGCACCACCCGCGGCATCCCGATCACCGCCGATGAGAAGGGCCGCTTCTACGCCAAGCTGGTCGGACGCCTCGCCGCCGAGCCCGTCCTGGTGGGCCAGGGCAAGATCCAGGAGGTCCTGGTCGAGCGTGATGGTGAGATCGACATCGAGCTCTCGGCCAGGATCGAAGCGGCCGGTGTCAGAACCGTCGTCGTGCGCTCGCCTCTCACCTGCGAAGCGGCCCGTTCGGTCTGCCGCAAGTGCTACGGCTGGGCCCTGGCCCACAACCAACTGGTCGACGTGGGCGAGGCGGTGGGGATCATCGCGGCCCAGTCGATCGGTGAGCCGGGCACCCAGCTGACGATGCGCACCTTCCACACCGGTGGGGTGTCCACGGCCGAGAGCGGTGTGGTGCGTTCCCATAAAACGGTCGAGGGTGTCGTCGAATTCGATCCCAAGGCACGCCTGCGTCCCTTCCGGACCCCCCATGGCGTCGAGGCTCAGATCGCCGAAACCGATTTCACCCTGCAGGTGAAATTCGCCGGCAAGCTCAAACCCCAGAAGCTTGACATCACCTCCGGCTCGATCCTGTTCGTCGCTGATGGTGAACCCGTTCCGGCCGACAGTGTCCTGGCCCAGATCTCCTCAGGCTCCTCCGTCAAGAAGAGCGTCGAGAAGGCCACCAAGGATGTGATCTGCGATCTGGCCGGCCAGGTGCGCTACGAGGAGGTGATCCAGCCCCGGGAGGTCACCGACCGCCAGGGCAACGTCACCCTCAAGGCTCAGCGACTGGGTCGTCTCTGGGTTCTCGCCGGCGACGTCTACAACCTGCCTCCCAACGCCATTCCGGTGGTAAAGGGAAACTCTGCCGTCACCAACGGTGATGTGCTGGCCGAAAGTCGGCTGGTCAGCGAGCATGGCGGCGCCGTGCGGCTGCGTGAATCGGCGGGTGATTCCCGTGAGGTTCAGATCGTCACGGCCAGCCTCACCCTCAAGGACTGCAAGCTGGTGGGCGAATCCACCCACTCCGGCGAGATCTGGCACCTGGAGGGCAAGGACAACATCCGTTATCTGCTCAAGACCATGCCGGGGAGCAAGATCGGCAATGGCGAGGTGATTGCCGAGCTGGCCGACAACCGCTTCCGCACCCAGACCGGCGGCATCGTGAAGTATGCCCCCGGGCTGTCGATCAAAAAGGCCCGCTCCGCCAAGAACGGTTTCGAAGTGTCGAAGGGCGGCACCTTGCTCTGGATTCCCCAGGAAACCCACGAAATCAACAAGGACATCTCACTGTTGATGATCGAGGACGGGCAGTGGATCGAGGCAGGCACCGAAGTCGTCAAGGACATCTTCTCCCAGACCGCCGGCATCGTCACCGTTACCCAGAAGAATGACATCCTGCGGGAGATCATCGTTCGATCTGGAACCCTCCATCTGGTTGCCGACAGCAAGGTGCTCTCCCGCTACACTGATGAAGGCAAGATTCACAATCCTGGCGAGGAACTGGCGCCGGGGCTGACCATCGAAACGATGGTCTATGCCGAGGCGGTGGATACCCCGGAGGGGGGTGCTTTGCTGTTGCGTCCCGTAGAGGAGTACGCGATTCCCGATGAGGCTCACCTGCCTGATCTGGGCAGTGTCAAGCAGAACGGTGGGCCCTCTCTGGGGCTGAAGGCGGTTCAACGGCTCACCTACAAAGATGGCGAGCTGATCAAATCGGTCGAGGGCGTTGAGCTGTTGCGCACCCAACTTATTTTAGACACTTACGACACCACGCCGCAGATGACCGTGGATGTGGAGGCCGTTCCCGACAGGCGCGCCAAGACGATCGAGCGGCTTCAACTGGTGATCCTGGAAACCCTGCTGGTCCGGCGCGACACCCTCTCCGACGCCAGCCATGGCTCCACCCACACCGAGCTGCAGGTGGAAGACGGCATGACCGTCAAGAGCGGGGATGTGGTGGCCACCACCCAGATCCTCGGCAAGGAGAACGGCCTTGTTCAGCTTCCCGATCTGGTCGACGGGGAGCCCGTCCGCCGCATGATCGTGGAACGGGCCAACGACACCCGCACGATCGTGATCGGCGACCGCCAGCCGACAGTGGTGCTCGGCCAACGCCTTGTTGATGGGGAGCTCCTGGCGGAGGGGATCGAGGCACCCTGCTGCGGTCAGGTGGAGGCGATTGATGCCGGCACAATCACGATCCGGCTCGGCCGCCCCTACATGGTGTCGCCCGATTCGGTGTTGCATGTCCGCGACGGTGAACTGGTGCAGCGGGGTGATGCCCTCGCCCTGCTGGTGTTCGAGCGTCAGAAAACCGGAGACATTGTTCAGGGTCTGCCGCGGATCGAAGAGCTGCTGGAGGCTCGCCGTCCCCGGGAATCAGCTGTTCTCTGCCGCAAGCCTGGCACCGTTGCGATCAAGCTCGGCGAAGACGACGATTCCGTCACCGTTTCGGTGATCGAGCACGACGATGTGATGACCGAGTACCCGATCCTGCTTGGCCGCAATGTGATGGTGAACGATGGCCAGCAGGTCACCGCCGGCGAGATGCTCACCGACGGCCCGATCAATCCCCACGAACTGCTGGAGTGCCATTTCGACGATCTGCTGAGCCGCAAGCCTTCGATGCCGGCTGCCCAGGAGGCCATCTCCAAGTTGCAGTTCCGCATGGTGCAGGAGGTTCAGAACGTCTACAAGTCCCAGGGGGTCACCATCGATGACAAGCACATCGAAGTGATCGTGCGTCAGATGACCAGCAAGGTGCGCATCGAGGATGCCGGTGACACCACCCTGCTCCCCGGCGAGTTGATCGAACTGCGTCAGGTGGAGCAGGTGAACCAGGCGATGGCGATCACCGGTGGGGCCCCTGCCGAATTCACACCGGTGCTGCTCGGCATCACCAAGGCCTCGCTCAACACCGACAGCTTCATCTCCGCCGCCAGTTTTCAGGAAACCACCCGGGTGCTCACTGAGGCGGCGATCGAAGGCAAGAGCGACTGGCTGCGGGGCCTCAAGGAGAACGTGATCATCGGGCGCCTGATCCCGGCCGGCACCGGGTTCAGCGGCTTCGAGGAGGAGCTGCGCGCCGAGGCTGGCCCCCACCCCGACATTCTCGATGAAGAGGTCGGTGGCTATCGGCGGATGGCCAACCTCCGGCCCGACTACACCGTGGAGATGCCGGCGGCTCCCGCCATCAGCGCCACAGCGGTGCTCGATGACCCCTCCGAAGCCCAGCTCGATGCTGTGCGCAGCCTGCGTGGCATCGAGGCCTCCAAGAGCGCCTTCGCCGCCTTTGCCCGCCCAGTCGCTGAGGAGGGACTGGAGGAGGAGCTGATTCCCGATCCCGCCGCGCTCGAAGGGTTGCAGGAGGAGGGCCTCCTCAGTGAGGACTGATGGTGGTCCCTGAACCCCTGGCGCCGCTGGAGCCGAAGCTGGTGCCCCAGCGTCGGCTCCCCCTTTTCGGCTTCCACACCCACACGGAGCGCCTGAACGGACGGTTGGCCATGCTCGGCTTCGTTGCCCTGTTGGCCATTGAGAAAACTCTCGGCCATGGGATCCTGGTGTGGCCCTGAGCCTGGGTCACGGCTCACCTCTGCTGGGCCAGGGGCTGGAGGCCTTGGAGGCCCTGGCGGTATCCCAGGGGCAACCGCGCTACCGGGGCCGCCAACTGCACGACGGGATCTATGCCAAGGGGGCCCGCAGCCTCGATCAGATCAACGTCCTGCCCAAGGCCTGGCGGGAGCAATTGTCGAGGGGGGGGGGCAGCGCCGGCGGTGATCCGATCGGCCGCTCCCAGGCCCTGCGGCGCAGTGTCGCCAGGGACGGCACCACCAAATTGCTGCTCGCCACCGCCGATGGCCTCAGCCTTGAAACCGTGGGAATCCCCAGCCGGGACCGCCTCACGGTTTGTGTCTCCAGCCAGGTGGGTTGTCCGATGGGCTGCCGCTTCTGCGCCACCGGCAAGGGGGGGCTGCTGCGTTCGCTGGCGGTGCACGAGATCATCGACCAGGTGCTGAGCGTGCGTGAGGTGATGGAGCAGCGCCCCAGCCACGTGGTGTTCATGGGAATGGGAGAGCCCCTGCTCAACACCGAGGCGGTGCTGGATGCGATCGATTGCCTCTGCACCGATCTGGGCATGGCCCAGCGCAAGATCACCGTGAGCACGGTGGGGGTGCCCAGCAGCTTGCCGAAGCTGGCCACCCTTGCCCTCGATCGGCTCGGCCGTGCCCAGTTCACCCTGGCCGTGAGCCTCCATGCCCCTGACCAGCAGCTGAGGGAAACCCTGATCCCCACGGCCCACGCCTATCCGATCGCCCAACTCCTCGAGGATTGCCGCGAGTACGTGGCGATCACCGGCCGGCGGATCAGCTTCGAGTACATCCTGCTGGGTGGCCTGAACGACCATCCCCGCCAGGCGGCGGCGCTGGCCCAGTTGCTGCGCGGCTTCCAGAGCCATGTGAACCTGATCGCCTACAACCCGATCGACGAGGAGGATTTCAAGCGTCCTGGCCCGGAGCGTGTGTCCGCCTTCAAGGCGGCCCTTGAGCAGCGCCACGTGGCGGTGAGCGTGCGGGCCAGCCGGGGCCTGGATGAGAATGCCGCCTGCGGCCAGCTGCGACGGCGGGTAGCGACCGGCTAGATCGGGAGCCGAGGGAGCAACACAAACGATTGCAAGGGAGCTGGCAGGGGTTGGACTGCAGTGCCCCCCCATCGTCAAGACCGAGCAGGAACGGCCTGACGATCCATGCAGCCCTTCGAAGGACCGGCTCAGAGTTGGGGGTCCCTCTAGGTGGTCTGGCAAGGTGACCATGTGCTGGCGAACACCATGCCCCTGCTGGAGGTTGAGGATCTGGCCCGGCAGCTGGAGGGGCGCACGCTCTGGCAAGGCGTCGGCTTTGCACTGAACGCGGGAGATCGGCTGGGGCTGGTGGGGCCCAGCGGCGCCGGCAAGTCCCTGCTGCTGCGCCACCTGGCCTGGCTTGATCCGCTGCAGCGGGGCAGGATTCTGCTGCGGGGGCGCTCTCCAACGCACTGGACTCTGCCGGTGTATCGCTCCCGGGTCGCCTACCTGCCCCAGCGGGCGATCGCCTTCGCCGGCACGGTCGAGCACAACCTGTGCCAGGTGCTGGGCTATGCCAGCCATCGCGGCCAGGCCTACGCCGAGCAGCGGCTCCTGGGCTGGCTGCGGCAGCTCGGCCGGGAGGCCAGTTTCCTGACCATGGCGGCCGAGCGGCTCTCTGGGGGCGAGCTGCAGCTGCTGGCCCTGCTGCGGGCGCTGCAGCTCGATCCGGAGATCCTGCTGCTGGATGAGCCCACCGCCTCCCTCGATCCAGCCAGCACCGGGCGGGTGGAGGACTTGCTGCTCCAATGGCTGGCCCAGGGCCAACGGGCCTGCCTGCTCACCAGCCACGACGCCGCCCAGATCGAGCGCTTCACCGGCCGGCAGCTGAGCCTGACGCCATGAGCGCGCCGGGTGCCCTGCCGATCAGTGACGGGCGGCTGGCCCTCTCGGCCCTGCTCATCCTGGTGAACGTGCTGCTCTCGGGTCTGCTGCGGCTCGGGCTGGGGCGCTCGCTGCTGCTCGCTGCCGTGCGCATGGTGGTGCAGCTGCTGCTGGTGGGCACGGTGCTGGAGTGGCTGTTCCGCCAGCACGACCCGCTCACGATCCTGCTGCTGGGGCTGGTGATGGCCAGCATCGCCGGGGTGTCGGCGGTGCAGCGCACCCGGGCGCGGTTTGCAGGGATCTACGCCAACAGCCTGCTCTCGGTGCTGGCCTCCTCCGCCCTGGTCACCGGCCTGGCGGTGGGCGGGATCATCCGCCCCCAGCCCTGGTTTGCCCCCCAGTACCTGATCACCCTGCTGGGGATGGTGCTGGGCAACACGCTCAACGGCATCTCCCTGGCCCTGGACCGGCTGATGGAGGGTCTGACCAGCCGTCGGGAGCAGGTAGAAGCACGCTTGAGCCTGGGGGCGAGCCGCTGGGAGGCCTGCCTGGAGGTGGTGCGCGATGCCATCCGGGTGGGCATGATCCCCACGATCAACTCCATGATGGTGATGGGGCTGGTGAGCCTCCCCGGCATGATGACCGGCCAGATCCTTCAGGGGGCCACGCCCGCCGGAGCCGTTCGCTATCAGATCGTGATCCTGTTCATGATCGCCGCCGCCACGGCCTTGGGAGTGGTGGGTGTGGTGCTGCTGGGCTATCTGCGGCTCACCAGCCGGGAGCACCAGTTGCGTCTGGACAGGCTGCGGACGAACTCCTGAAGGAGGCCAGCCCCCATCGATCTGAAGGCAAGACTTTGCTTGTCGGCCCCGTGACTATCAACCTGCCACAGGTGAATCGGTGCGTGAGCATCAGCAACGCCAAGACCATCTGCAAGCAGCAGGTTGCCAACAGGTTGGGCCTCTGAACCATCCAGAGGTGGGATGCTGGCCTGGAGATCATCCTCGGTGTCCTTCTGGGAATCACCTTCCGGCTCAAGCAGCCCAAACGCCTCGGTAACTCCCACCTGCTTGACCTGATCCTCGTTACAAGCGGCGGTACCGATCCCGGCCTCTCCGTTCGCGTCGCAATCGTCAGCCAATGAGGCAGAAGTGTTGGATCCGCAGGCCGTGAGGGTCAGCATCAGGACCAAGGCCATGGTTGTGAAGATGGTGACAATCACTGACATCAATTCAGGGCGCGAACTATGGACAGGGCTCGAACCATGGAATGGCCATGTCGTCTCCCACAGCCTCAGCTGAGCACCACTTCCTGACCGGGAACCACCAGGGGCCGCCGGTGGGGGAGGTTGCCGAAGTGTTCCCGGGCGACGGCCAGCATCTGCTCGTCGCTGAGGCCGCTGTCGTCGAGAGTCTCCACCCCCACGATCCGCTCCATCAGGTCGCGTCGATGGGTTTCGAGGTAGTGCAGCAGCACCTGACGCATGTCGCTTTCCCCGGTGCCGTGGCCGAGCAGCAGCACCGCATCGGCGTCGGTCATCGCCTCGGTGATGCGGGCCAGGTAATCGGTGTCGATCGGGGCGCGCTGACCCGCCTGATCCCGGTCATGGCGATGGGTGAGGTTCTGATCCGTTCCCCAGATCCCGTGCGGACGGAGCACCGCATGCTCCACCTCCTCTCCTTCAAGCCGGAACACGTCCGTGCGGCGATGGTCGAGGTGCAGCACGAGGCGATGGGCCTGATCACCACGGGGGGAGGGGGCATCGACCTCGGGATGGTCGGGGCTGACGCCGGCCTCCTGCAGGAAATGACGCACCCGCATCACCGCATCCGCATCCAGGTCGGGTTGACGCAGTCCAGAACCGGAGTGGATCCAGGTTTCCTGGCCGGAGGACATCCGGATCTGCAGGCGCCTGTCATCCCGTTGGCTCACCTGGGCTCCGAGCGAACGCAACAGCGCCTCCACACGGGAAGCCCGCACGCCGTGCTGCAGGGGATGGGCAAACAGGGCCTGCAGGGTCCTGATGTGGTGGCGTCGCATGGCAAGGATCGAAGGCTGATTCGACCCTATCGAGGCGGATCCTCACGGGAAGGTTCTCCGTAACGATCGAAGACGGTGACTGCCAGGAGCGATGGCCCCATGCCGCTCATCAGGCCCCTGGTGATTGAAGTGGTCGAGATGGTGAGGCGAAACCTTCACCGGCAGAGGGGGGCGAACCTTCTGTCACTCGATGAATCAGGTGGTTCTCTGACCAACAAATGAGTTGCACCGTTTCCGGTAAACTTGTTGAAGTCTTTGCCGTCGTTTAGCTCTGGCTGATCCCAGCCTGGTGCAGTGCTGCATGCACGGAAGCGGCTGGGATGAGCAAGGGGAGCCTTAGAGCCGTCCAAAGACAAGCTTATCGAGAAACACGAGGCGAACAGGCGCCTCACCACGGATTCGCCGAAATGAAACGGCCTACAAGGCAGAAACGCCGCCACCTCAACGAGGAGATAGATGTCAGGGCCATTAAAGACATTTGCATTCGCTTTCCCGGTGACGTCTACATCTTGGCTGTCTGGTTGGCAATGTCCGATCGATCAAGAAGTACCTCGACATGCCAATCGCACACTTTCTTGCGCGGCTTGGCCAGCAAGTTTGTGTACTTGTGTGCCAATAACCATCCCAATTCATTGAGCAGAGAAGATGTCATGGCCGTTTTTCGGCGGAACGGCATCACCGGCAATCCACTGCAGCGAACGGAAGCAACGGCTAACAAAAGCCTTTCGCTTCCAGCATTCGAATCTACCGTAGGCAGCTTGGCTGCCCCTATCGCAACAATCAACGATCCAATCGGTGAACCGGAGCCTCTGTGACGCAGAATTTGAAATCATCGTTTTTTTTCGGTGGCCAGGTTGCCGCCATTGTCATCTGGCTGAGGCGGTACACTGACATTTGCCGATCCAGAGGTGCAAAACGTTAAGGACGTCAAGGAATTCAGCCATTAGTGGAGATAAGTCAAGGCTTGAGTGGCGAGGCAAGGCCTTGATTGACAGTTGCAATCCTCTGCCCCCTATTGGGCGGCTCGAATAACTTAACTGCATGATCAACAATGCTAATGGTGTCGCTGGCTCAGGCGGCTACCTGACTTTGTAAAGTGGTGTAACGTCGTTTTTCAAGCTGGGAGTCAATAGGGATGTCCTTTACGATTGAGTCCGCTTTCAATATTTTTCCCGAAACGCTGGCCGCGGATGTGGTGCCAGCCACGATTGCCCGCTTTAACCAACTGGGGGTCGAAGACAAATTGGCGCTGATCTGGTTTGCCTACCTGGAAATGGGAAAGACGCTCTCAATTGCGACCCCAGACCCTGTGAATATGCAATTTGCCAGCAGCACACTTAGCCAGATCAAGCTGATGAATTTTGATGAGCAGTCGCAACTCATGCATGACCTGGCCAGTCGGACGGATCGACCCATTTGTCGCATCTACGCCACCTGGTCAGTGAATATCAAACTCGGCTTTTGGTACCAATTGGGAAAGTGGATGGAAGAAGGGATTGTTACCCCCATTCCTCAGGGTTACCAACTTTCAGCTAACTCCTCGGCTGTCCTCCAAGCAATTCGGGTGGTCGATACTGGTCAACAAATCACGATTCTCCGAAATGCAGTGGTCGATATGGGCTTTGAACCCGCGCAGCTGGGGAGCTACAGCTCGGTGGCAGAACCTTTGGTCCCACCCCAGGACAAGGCCAAGCGCACCCCAATCGCTTCGATTCCTGGTGTTGAACACACAGTGATTCTGGAGTACATGGACAACCTGAATGCCAATGACTTTGATGCTCTGGTAAACCTTTTTGCTTCGGATGGTGCCCTGCAACCCCCCTTCCAGCGACCGATTGTCGGTCAGGAAGCCCTGCTTCGCTTTTTCCGGGAGGATTGCCAGAATTTAACATTGTTACCTGAGCGGGGCATCACGGAGCCCGACGAAGATGGTTACACCCGGATCAAGGTCACCGGCAAGGTGCAAACTCCCTGGTTTGGCCAGGATGTGGGCATGAACGTTGCCTGGCGATTCCTCCTCAATCCAGAGAACAAGATTTTCGTTGTTGCCATTGATTTACTCGCTTCTGCCAAGGAGTTGCTGAATCTGGCTCCTTAGGCTCTCTTCCTGCTGCAGGTCTTTGAGAAGGTGAGCGGTGAATGGTCGCTGATGGGCACCGGTCACGATCTCCTCCAGCCGTGAAGGCTTGTCCGAAGGAGTAGCTGTTCAGGGCCGCCACGGTAGTGGCCTGACGGCCCAGGCAAAACCTTCAAAGCCGTTGAAAGGAAAGCAGTTCAGCTCCATATTGTTCACTGAAGCTGGCTTGGAGTTGCCAGAGCTCCAGCAAGGATTTCCAGATCCTGCGGAGTGGTCGATGTCAGTGCAACTGCCGATCGCCCGTACATGGGCCTCAACGGCCAACTGCTGGCTCGGAGGGAAGGGATTAGCTCATGGATCGGCTGAATACACCATTAGACCTATAGACGAAGAGGCCTTGACGGTCAACGATGAAACCAGCTCATTGAAGGGCTTGCCTGGGACAGGGGCTGGCCTTGGGGCTGCCCGCTGGCCCAGAGGCCCTGGGCTCGCGGCTAAACCGCTTCGAGAACAGCCTCGCTGAGCTGGTGCTGGGGAACGGCAAACGGGGGTGAGCCCTGCTTGGAGAGGGGCCAGCGACGGACCCAGCAGCGGTCCCCGTCATCGTCGACGCTGAGGATTTGATAGATGGAGTCATCTTTGCCGGAGAGCCGAACAAAGGTGCCTTGCTGAAGCGTCATGGTGAAGTTCCTCAGGAGAGGACAGTGGTGGATGTCGCCCAGGGATCCGGGCTTGATCGGCCTTCAACGTAACGGAGTATTTCGGTGAATTGACAGGCAGTCATGGATTGGTCATCAGGTTGAGCGGTTGCTGACCAAGCCGGGTCCAAAGGCTGCCCGCGGCTGCCCTCGGGCTGGCATGAATACCCATTGCCAGCCAAAGGACGTGGGCCGACACTGTCATCATTGAACCGGAGGCTCCCTTGACGGACGACACTCCCCCCAACCAGGTGTCAGGAGCGCGCTGACGTTCTGGACCCTGCTCCAACAGTCTCGTTGAATCACCTGGTTTCCGGATTTCCATTTCTGGACAACGTTGTTGCCGATGCATCGTTTCAGGTGCCCCCGGCTCATCGAAACCAATTCTTGAACGTCAATGGCCCCAGGCGCCAACGCCAGCAAGCTCCGCCCCACAACCCAACACCCCCTCCCAGACCCGTCGCTTGAACCTTCGGCAGCCCCGCTCCCACGGCGCAGCCACCCCTAGACGCAAAGCCCGGTGACCTCGTCATCGGGCTTTGTTGTGCTGGGCATGGGCCATCGGGTCGGCCGTGGGGGCGTCGAAGCGGCTGGACCCGACGGATTCCAGCTACAACAGATCAGAAGAACCTCAAGCAGGCAACAAGGGCGCGCCCAAGCGGAACCAGCCACGGATCGACCCTTGCATTCCCTTGATGCCCACTGTTCTGGAAGCGATCGCGGTCGCCACGCCACCGTTCAGGCGATCCCAGCAGCAGCTGGCCACGTTCATGGCCAGGATCGAGGGGGTTCCTGGCGGTCTGCGGGGCCGCATCGCCGATATCTTCAGCCGTTCGGGAATCGAGCAGCGCTACAGCTGCCTGGCTGATTTTGGCCTGGAGGCGGACGCCTTCGGCTTTTTCCCCAGCAACTGGGCGCTCTCTCCACCGCCCAGCACCGCAGCACGCAACAGGGCGTATCGCGCCTGTGCCCCTCCGCTCGCTGAGGCTGTGGCCCAGCAGGCCCTGGAGCAAGCCGCCTGCGCGGCCTCGGAGATCACCCATCTCCTGGTGGTGAGTTGCACGGGCTTCTTCGCCCCCGGACTCGACGTTCTCCTGATTCAGCGTCTGGGGTTGCCGGTGGCCACGGAGCGAACCCTGATCGGCTTCATGGGCTGCAACGCGGCGTTCCATGGCCTGAAACTGGCCCACGGGATCTGTCAGGCCAGCGGCCATGCCGGGGCCGAGGGCCAGGGCATCGTGAAGGTGCTGATGGTGTGCGTCGAGCTCTGCTCCCTGCACATCCAGATTCCTACCAGCCTGGAGGACGTGGTGACGAATGCACTGTTCGGGGATGGGGCCGCGGCCGTCGTGCTCTCGCCCGGAGATCCTCGCCCTGGCCAGCTTGCCTACCTTGATAGCGCCTGCACGATCGCCGCACACACGCTTGAGGCGATGGACTGGGAGATTGGCGACACCGGCTTTCTGATGCGTTTGTCGGCCACTGTTCCGCAACTGATCCAGCAGACCCTGCCTGATTGTCTTGGGCCGTGGCTCCGCCGCCATGGCCTGGGCCGCGACGACCTGGCGTTCTGGGCGGTCCATCCCGGCGGTCGCCTGATCCTCGATCAGGTTCAGAAGGACCTGGGGCTCTCGCCCATGGCCCTCCAAGACTCCTACGACGTTCTACGGGAGTTCGGCAACATGAGTTCCCCCACCATCCTGTTCATCCTCAAGCGCTGGATGGAGGCCGCTTCGGCCAGGCCGGGCCAGGCAGCAGGGAAGGGGCTGGCCCTGGGCTTCGGCCCTGGACTCTCGATCGAAGGCGCCCTGTTCGCCCACGCGGAGGGATGACACCCATGGACGTGAAGCTCAGGCTGTTTCCCTCCTTCCAGTCGCGCAGCGAAGAGGACGAGCTGATGGACGATTTCTCCATCACCGATCAGCGGCTCACCGGCGCCCTGGAACAGCTGCGGGTGGTGAACCAGGTTCTCGGTGGCTACAGCGCGCCGATGAAAGCGTTGAGGCCCCTGCTGCTGGAACGCCACAACGAGCCGATTCGCATTCTTGATCTGGGAACCGGCATCGCCGATTTCCCGGAATACCTGGTGCGCTGGGCTGCCAGCCAATCACCACCTTGTGCCATCAAAGTGGTGGCCGTCGATGCCAACCCGGCCACCGTGGCCCACGCCCGCCGGTCGCTGGCACAACGGCTGCCGGAGGAGTTGCAGGGGGCCATCGACGTTCAGGTGGCCGATGCGCTGGCCCTGCCCTACGGCGATGGCTCCTTCGATGTGGTGATCGCCTCGATGTTCCTGCACCATTTCGCTCACCAAAAAGCGGTGACGGTGGTGCAAGCGATGCAGCGCATCTCCCGCCGGGGAATCATCATCAACGACCTGCAGCGCCATCCGCTCGCCTACTACGGCATCGCCGGGCTGACCCGCCTGCTGAGGGCCTCGGAAATGATGCAGAACGATGGTCCCCTTTCTGTGTTGCGGGGCTTTCAGGCCCAGGAACTCCGGAGCATCGCGGCGGACGCCGGGCTGCGGGAGGTCTCGATTCAGTGGTGCTGGGCGTTTCGTTGGCTGTTGACCAACCTGGCTGTGGAGCACCCCGCGATGAACGCCCTCGCTTGACCATGCACGACGCGATCATCATCGGGGCCGGCCTGGCCGGTTGCGGCCTGGCCATCCAGCTGGCCCAGCAGGGCCAGCGGGTGCTGCTGCTGGAACAACAGCGCTATCCCACCCACAAACTCTGCGGTGAATTCCTCTCCACAGAGGTGACGGCGATCTTCGAGCGCCTCGGCATCCTTGAAGCGGTTCAGGCCGCCGGTGCGGTGCCGATTCGCCGGGCCAGCCTCACCACCTGCACGGGGGAATCGTTCCGCACCCACCTGCCGGGGACGGCGCTGGGGCTCAGCCGCTATGCGTTGGATCGGATCCTCTGGCAGCGGGCCCTGGAGGTGGGGGCCACCTGCCTCGACCGCACGCCCGTCACAGCGATCGATGGCAACCTGGCCGAGGGTTTCACGGTGTCCACGGCCGCAGGGTTCCACCGGGCGCGGCTGGCATTCGGGGCCTACGGCAAGTGCTCACGGCTGGATCGGCAGCGGGGCCGCCGGTTCGCGGCCCGTCCCAATCCGTTCGTGGCGGTGAAGGGGCACTACACGGGCCTCAGCCTGGCGGAAACGGTGGAGCTCCATGCCTTTCCCGGCGGCTACTGCGGGCTTTCAGAGATCGAAGCGGGCGTGATCAACGTCTGCTGGATCGGCCATGGGGGCCTGATGCGATCCGCTGCCGCGGGGCTGCCCCCAACGGAGCCCTTCTCCAGGGCCGTGCTGCGCCGCAACTCCTCTCTGGCCAGCCGTTTGGAGGCCATGACCCCCGTGGCCGGAGCCTCGCAGGCCCTGGGGCAGATCAGCTTCGCCTTGAAGGGCACCTTCGACGACGACCTCTGGATGATCGGCGACACGGCCGGCATGATCGCCCCCCTCTGTGGCGATGGCATGGCGATGGCCCTGGGGTCCGCCGACCTGGCCCTGCCGATTGCCCTGGCCTTTCTGGGGGGCCACATCGAGCCGAAGCTCGTGAAAGGCCGCTACCGTCAGGGCTGGAACCGGGCCTTCCGAAGGCGGCTGCAGCTGGGCCGCTGCCTGCAGCAGGGTCTCCTCCATCCCGCGGTCGCGCGGCTGGCGGTGGGGCTTTGCGGGAGCCGCCCAGCCCTCGGTGATGCCTTGATTCGCGCCACCCGGGGGGCCGAGCGGGCCCGATGATGGCCCCAGAACCCGGCGCCCCATGCTTCGCCTGATCCACACGGCCGACTGGCAGATCGGCAAGCCCTACGGCAAGGTCGCCGATCCACGCAAACGGTTCCTGCTCCAGGAGGAACGGCTCCGGGCCATCGAGCGGATCGCCGCGGTGGTGCGGCAGCGGCAAGCCCGTCTGGTGCTGGTGGCCGGCGACCTGTTCGACTCCCCCACCGTGGCCCCGACCGCCGTGCTCGAGGTGCTTGAAGCGATCGGCGCCATGGCGGTGCCGGTGCTGGTGATCCCCGGCAACCACGACCATGGCGCCCCCGGCACGGTGTGGCATCGCGATGACTTCCAGCGAGAGCAGGCCCGCCGCGCCCCCAACCTGCAGCTGCTGCTCCACCGCGCTCCCTGGGTGCGGGAGGAGCTCGTGATCTTGCCCTGCCCGCTGTTGCGCCAGGCCGACAGCGCCGATCCGACCGCCTGGATCGCCAGCCTTGACTGGTCGGCCCTGCCGGCGGACCGGCCGCGCCTCGTGCTCGCCCATGGCGGCATCCAGGGATTTGGTGCCCGCGACTACGACGCCGACGGCGAGGCACGGGGCGGCGCCCACAACAAGCTGGATCTGGCCCGCCTGCCCGATCTGGAAATCGACTACATCGCCCTCGGCGATTGGCACAACCTCAAGGCGGTGTCTGCCAAGGCCTGGTACCCCGGCACACCCGAACCGGATCGCTTCGACCAGGGCGAGGGCAACCAGCGGGGCCAGGTGCTCCAGGTGGAGCTGGAACGGGGCGCCCCGCCGCTGGTGGAGGCCATCCCCACCGGCCGGCTGGGCTGGCACCAGCGCAGCGTTCGCTTCCACTCCGACGACGATCTGGAGCGACTCGCGATCGAGCTGGAGCGCCTGATCGGCGGGCGGGTGTCCCAGGACCTGCTCCAACTCGAGGTGAGCGGCCAGCTCAGCCTCGGCGCCCACCAGCGCTACCAGGCCCTGATGGCGGGGCTTGAGGATCAGTTGCTGCGCCTCAAGCGCAAGGGCCACTGCGACACCGCACCCCGGGCCGAGGAGCTGGCCCAGCTGGTGGAGCGCCCGGGGGACCCCCTGATCGCGGGGGTGGCAGCCCAGCTGCAGCGGCGGCTCGATCAACAGGAACAGGCCGGCGACGAGGCTTCAGCCCGCCTCACCCGCCTGGCCCTCGGCGAGCTGTTCGGTTTCGCCACACGCCCCTG
Organism: Synechococcus sp. Tobar12-5m-g; assembly: GCF_024345415.1. GTDB lineage: Bacteria > Cyanobacteriota > Cyanobacteriia > PCC-6307 > Cyanobiaceae > Regnicoccus. The sequence goes on from NZ_JAGQBB010000001.1 coordinate 171,090, forward strand.
AGCCAATGCCCCTGAGCTGATGCCCCTTAGCTGATGCGCCTGATCCACTGCCGCCTGCGCAACGTGCGCGTCCACGCCGAGCTGAGCGTGACCTTCGGCCCGGGCATCACCCTGGTCGGCGGACCGAACGAAACGGGCAAGAGCACCCTGGTGGAAGCCCTGCACCGCGCCCTGTTCCTGAAGGCCACCGCCAGCGGAGAACCGGTTCAGGCCCTGCGCTCCCGGCTCCATGCCGGCCATCCTGAAGTGGAGATCGGCTTCGAGGCCGGCGGCGAACGCTGGACCGTGCTGAAGCGGTTCAGTGGTGCCAGTGGCACGATCAGCCTCAGCCCCGCTGGTGGCGTTCAGCTTTCCGGCCCCGCCGCCGAGGAGCGCCTCGCCCAGCTTCTGGGCTTCAGCGAGAGCCTGGGAAGCAAGCAGGCGCAGTCGGTCTTGCCCAGCCGCTGGGCCCACCTCTGGGTGATGCAGGGCCGCTCCGGTGACGACCTGCTGGGCCGCGGCGGCGCCAGTTACGAGCTGCCGGTGCTGCTCTCCTTGCTGGAGCGGGGCGGTGGGGCGGCCCTGCAATCCGCCCTCGATCAGGCCGTGGTCGCCCGGATCGATGCGGAACTTGAAACCACCTTCACCGGCAAACGGGGCGACCTGCGGCGCAACTCCGAGCTCTGGAACGCCCGTCAGACCCTGGAGCAGGCCCAGCGCCAGCGGCTGCTGGCCGCAGATCGGCTGGCGGACTACGACGCCGCCAACGAGGAACTCGTCGAGCTGGCCGAGCGGCTCGAGCGGCTTCAGACCATCGAGCTGCCAGCCCTGAAATCGCGCCAGGACCTGCTGCGAGCCCTGGCTCTCCAGGCGAGCGAACGCAAGCCGCTGAGCCTGGAACTCCAGGCCCTCGAGGCTGCCCAGAAGGAACTGTGCGAGCTGAACGGAGCGATCGCCTCCGGCTCGGAGCGCCTCCAGGCAACGCTGCGAAGCCAGGCCGCCGCCGAGGCCACGATCACGGCGGCGGCCACGGAGCTGGCGGCGCAGCAAGCGAATCGGGAGGCGCTGGAGAGCCAGCGTCAGGTGTTGGAGCGCCGGGACCAGCAGCTGCAACGGCTGATCACCAGGGCCCGCTGCCGCACCGACCGCGACCGGGCCGCAGCGGCCCTCGCGGAGATTGAAGCCCAGGCCGCTGCCCTGGCGGAGCTGGAGCGTCGCCACCAGGACCTGCCGATCGCCAATGCCGCCCATGTGCAACGCCTGCGGGAGCTGGAGGCGGCCCAGCGGGAGGCCGGCATCCGCCAGCAGGCCCTGGCCACGGGGGTGGAGCTGGTCCGGGCCGATCAGCCGGTGTGGCTGGATGGCGAACCGCTCCAGCCCGGGGAGGAGCGCCAGCTCGGGGCCGTCGTTGAGCTGCGGGTGGGGGCGGGCGTGGCCGTGCGGATCAGCCCCGGGGGCGGCGAGGCCCTCGCCGATTGCCGCGCCGCTTTGGCGGAGGCCACGGCTCGCCTCGCCAAGGGCTATGCCTTTCTCGGCGTGGAGAGCGTGGCAGAGGCCGAAGCCCAGGCCCGGCGGCGGGAGGCGATCGAGCAACAACTGCTGGCCCTGCGCGCCACCGATCGGCGCCAGGAGCGCCTCGCCCTGGGGCGCCAGCTCGACGACTGCGTCGCCACGCTCAGCGCGATCGAAGCCGAGCTGGCCATGGTGGAGGCCAGCGAACCAGGCGAAGGACTGGACGACCCGCAAGCCCTGGATCCATTGCGCAGCCAGTTACGGCAGAACCTGGCAGGGCTCAACATCGCGGTGCTGGCCGCCGATCAGCAACTCCGGAGCGCCGGCGCTGAACTCACCATCGCCAGGGACAGCGCGGCCAGGCAGGCCCAGGCCGTGGCCGCCCTCGAGGCCGAACTCCGCGGCAAAGGGGAACGGCAGCGGGTCCTGCGTGAGGCCCACGGCGATCCCCAGTTCCTGGCCACCAGCCTGGAGGGGCTGCACCAGCGCTGGCAGCGCTGTTCCGCCGCTGTGGAGGCGCTCGAGCGGCAGCTGGCTCCCCTTTCGGACGGCCCGATCGACGCCCAGCTCCAAGACCTGGCGGAGCAGATCCAGAGGCTTGAGCTGGACTGTCAGGGGCTGATCAGCCGCCGAGGGGCAGCCCGTCAGCGCTGCGACACGATCAGCAGCGACGATCCCCATGCGGCGCTGGAGCATGGGGAGGCGGTGCTGGAGTTGGCCAAGGCGGCCCATGACGCCCTCCAGAGCCGCAGCGAGGCAATCCAGTTGCTGAAGCAGCTGTTCAACGAGGCCCAGTCCGATCTCTCAACGCGCTATAGCGAACCGCTGGCGGGCGCGATCAGCGATTATCTCCAGCCGCTGCTTGGCGGAGGGCAGTCCTGCCGGATGCATTACGACCGGGCCAACGGATTCTGTGGTCTGCAACTGCGCCGGGGCCGGGAGTTCTACGGCTTTGGCGAACTGAGCGGCGGCATGAAGGAACAGCTGGGCCTGGCCCTGCGTCTCTCGATGGCGGATGTGCTCAAGGCTGCCCATGGGGGCTGCTTGCCACTTCTGTTCGATGACGCCTTCACCCACTCCGATTCAGAGCGGATCAGGGTGATCGAGGACATGGTGCGAACGGCGGTGGCCCGCGGATTGCAGGTGATCCTGTTCACCTGCAATCCGCGGGCCTATGGCTGGCTTGGTGCAGAAACCGTGCAGCTCGAAGCAGTCCAAACTGCCGAGATTCCAACCTCTCCTGGTGCTGCGTCTCCCGCCCAGGACTAGGCGAGGGTGCTGAGCAAGGGGAGGTGAGCAAGGAAAGCTCAATCCTCGGAATCGTCGCTGCCGCCGGCTGGGATCAGGCGGATCTGCTTCTTGCCGAGCTTGATTTCGAACTCATCGCCGGGTTGCAGGCCCAGCAGAGCCGTGTAGGCCTTGCCGATCAGCAGGTTTCCGTTGAACTGAACCTTGGTGACAAAGCTCAGTTTGCGGCCCGCGTGGCCAACCCCATTGCCGCTGCCGAGGCCAAGGCTGACACCTTTGGCCTCCAGGAGCGCCTCATAGAAGGCCGTGAAATTGAGCCGCTCGCTGCCGTCTTTCTTGGTGCTCACGTAGCCGGCGGCCTTGACCAGCTCCGATTTGCCGACATCACCCAACTCTTTGACTTTGGCAAGCAGGTCAGATCCGGTGAGCATGGAATCAATGGGGAAACTTCGTCCATAACATAGCAATGCGGCGCAATTGCTGACTAGCCCCGCAGCCACCTACGCCGCGGCGCACTCCCCATCGATCAGGGTGGTCCACGCCACCGGAACATGGGGCCAGCGGCATCAACGGCTGATCCCGGCACCGATAGGTCCGAATTCTCCAGACTGCTTGAGCCTGACCCTTCTCAGCGGCCCGGGGCGGGGTTCAAATCGGCGGCTGAATCCGCAGACGCTGCGCATCGCCTGAAAGCCCATCTTCCTGGCCGGACAGCACAGCTTGCCCCCGCCCCAACCGGACAGGGGCGCCAGAATGAACGGCCATGACGACCTCGTTCCCGTGCAGCTCGTCTATGACGGTGGATGCCCGTTCTGCCGCTCCTTCGCGGCCACCAGCGAATTGCGGGGTGGCCTGCCCGACCTGGAGATCCTTGATGGCCGCGCCGATACCCTGCTGCGCCAGAGGCTCTCCGGACAGGGGTTCAATCTGGCCGATGGGGCCATCTTGATCGAGGGTGAGCGGATCTGGCACGGCGCCGATGCTGTGAACCGGCTGTGCGAGCAGATGCGACCCAGTGATCCCCTGCTGCGCCTGGTGACTGGGCTGTTCGCTGACAGCGGCCGCAGCCGCCGGCTTTATCCGCTGCTGCTGGTGGCCCGCCGCCTTGCCCTGGCCCTCCAGGGTCTGCGGCCCTGAACGATGGATGCCTCAAGGCAGCGGGTCTTCGTGTATGGCACGCTCAAACGCGGCGAAAGCAATCACCACTGGCTCACGGGCGCCACCTGCCTGGGGCGTCGACGCCTGGCCGGTGCTCATCTGCATGATCTGGGGGCCTACCCGCAAGCCGTTCGGGCCGAGGCAGCGGCGGCCGCTCCGTTGGATCCAACCGCCTTCCTGCATGGCGAGTTGTACGGGGTGGATGATCACGGCCTGGCCCGCCTGGATCGGCTGGAGGATGTCCCCCACGACTACGAGCGCAGCAGGGTTCGCCTCACCGATGGCGACACCGCCTGGGTCTATCTGGGGCGCCCCGAGCAGGTGAGGGGCCTGCCCCTGGTGCCCTTCGGTGACTGGGGCACCACGCCGGTGTTCAGCTACGGCTCCAACCTCTGCCCGGAGCAGCTGGGGCGGCGCTGCCCGGGGTGGGATGGCAGTGGTCTGGTGGTGCGTCTGGACGGGTGGCGCTGGGCGATCTGCAAGGTGCGGGCCGGCCGTGATGGGGAAGGGGCAGCAGGCATACGCCCTGATCCCGCCGCCCATTGCTGGGGCGTGGTGCACCACCTCGCCCCAGCCGACCGGCTGACTCTGGACAACTGCGAGGGGGTGGCCAACGGCCACTACCGCCACCGGATCGTGTCGGTCACGTCTCGGGCGGGCGAGTGCTTCCGGGCCTCGACCTATGAACCGACATCTGCCTGGAGTGCCGAGGGCCTCGTCGCCAGCGCCGACTATGCCGGCCGCCTCCTGCGGGGTCTGGCCCACTGGCCCCTCCCACAGAGCTGGCGGCAGAAACTGGCAGGGGAACTGGGCCACCGGGGTGCCGCGGACCCGCCTTGAGGTCCAAGCCGGGCAACGGGGGGATAGTGCTGGCATCGGGTCAGACCCATGGAACCGGCCGTCCTCCGATCCGCTCTGGCCGCCCAGCCCAGCCGCGCCTTCCTTGTGGATCTGGCCCTGCTGCTGGGCCTTTCCCTGGAGCTGCCGATCATCGATGCCGGCGAGCTGCTGGGGCTGATGGAGGTGGACAACGCCCAGCTGGAGCTCACCGAAGCGGGACAGCGCCTCCAGGACGCCGACGAGGAGGAGCAACAGCAGCTGTTGCGCACGCAGTTGCTGGCCCGGGTGCCCATGGTGCGGCAGCTGCAGGAGGCCCTCGACGCCAGCCCCCGGGGGGAGGTGGACGGCGACACCGTGCTGGACCGCCTCAACGAGCAGTTCACCGACCAGGAGGCCGAGGTGGTCTTCGACACCTTCATCAGCTGGACCCGCAGCTGTGGCCTGTTCCGCTACAACCGAGAGCAGGATCGCTTCAAACGGGCGGCCGCCGAGCCGCGCGAAAGCTAAGCCGGCTCAATCCGCCAGCCCCCGCGGCCATCCAGCTGCAGGAGCCGTTGATGAAAGGGCCGCAGGCTGGGCCGGTGACCCACGCTGATCACGGCCATGCCCGAGCGCTCCAGTTCGCCGTAGAGGATCCGCTCGCTGTCGAGGTCCAGGGCACTGGTGGCTTCATCCAGCACCGCGAAGGGGGTGCGGGCCAGCAGCAGCCGGGCGAAGCCGAGCCGTTGCTGCTCGCCGCCGGAGAGCAGCCGAGCCCAGTCTTCGACCCCATCGAGATCCCGGTAGCGCTCGGCCAGGGGCCCCAGGCACACCCGCTCCAGCACCTGGCGCAACTCGGCGTCACGGAGCTCGGGCGCCTTCAGGGGCAGGGTGTAGATCAGCTGGTCCCGTAGGCTGCCCAGGGTCATGTAGGGCATCTGGGGCAGCACCATCCATTCGGGCGTGCGCAGGCTGCCGCCGGCGGCCGGGACGAGGCCGCAGAGCACCCGCAGCAGACTGGTCTTGCCACAGCCGCTGGGCCCGGTGATCAGCAGCCGCTCGCCGGGGCCCACCCGCAGATCGAGGCGATCAATCAGGGGCGCCCCACCGCCGGGATCGGCCACGGTGAGCTGACGCAGCAGCAGCTCCGTGCCGGCGGAGTGCCCGTCGGAGCCATCCCCTCCCTTCTGCGCCCCTGGAGCGGTGAGGGCGGTGCGCAGTTCACCGACGCGATGCAGGCTGGCAAACAGGCTGGAGAAGTCGTCGGCGCGCACGATCAGAAACGACAGGGCCACCTGCACCTGGCTGAAAGCGATGCTGCCCACCGTGAGCTGACCGAGGGTGACTTTGCCGCTGAAGTAGGCGGTGGAGAGCACCAGGTAGGGAACGAACTGCATCAGGAAGCCATAGAGGCCGGTTCCCTGCTCCACGAAGGCCCGCCAGCGGATCAACCGCTCCAGGTTCTGCAGCAGCCGGCTGAAGCGCCTTCCCAGACCCCGGCTCTCTCGGCCCTCACCGCGCAGGAAGGCGATGCTCTCGGCATGGCTGCGCACGTGCATCAGGGCAAAGCGAAAATCCGCTTCGAGCGACTGCTGCCTGAAGCCCAGGCTGGCCAGCCGCCGCACCAGCTGCACGATCACGCCATTGCCCGCAACGGTGGCGATCAGCAGCGTCGCCACCAGGGCTCCGCTGATCTGGAACAGCACCAGCACATAGGCCGCCAGCGACAGCAGCGAGGTGCAGAAACCAAAGAACAGCTCCGTGGAGCTGACCACCGCCCGCTCGATGTCCTCGGCGATGCGCTGGTCAGGGTTGTCGATGCCACCGTCACTGCCACCGCCACCGCCGATCGGCGCGGCCTCCAGGCGGTAGTAGTTGTGGCCCTCCATGTAGGCCTGGGCCAGCTCGGTGGTGGCGCTGTTGCGCCAGACAAGGGCGAAACGCTGCTGGCCGTAGCCGTTGAGGTACTGAATCGGCAGGGTGATCAGGTAGACCGCCGTCAGTCCTGCCGCCGTGCCCCAGAAGCGCATGGCGCTGCGCACGTTCAGGGCCTCCATCACCGCCCCGTTGCCCTCGGTAAAGGCCACATCCACCGCCGTGGCCACCACCAGCACCAGCAGCAGCCCACTCAGGGCCAACCAGCGGCGGCGCAGGGCACGGCTCAGGGGTCGCAGCAGAGCCAGGGCCGCCAGCAACCCCGCCGCGGCCAGGGCCAGGGCGAGCACTCCGTTGGGCTGGGGGAGGGAGAGCGTCAAGGCCGCCCGCAGGTAGGGGAAGGCCAGATCGAGCCGCTCAGGGCCCAGGGCCCACGCCAGCAGCTGGGCCGAGCTGCCGATCACCAGGGCCGACACCCCCAGAGCCAGGGCCGCCGCCGTGAGCAGGGCGGCGAAGGCCAGCAGCGGGCGGCGCTGCCCGGCCGGCAGCAGAAAAGCGAAAGCGAGCTGGCGGAACTCGCCGGCGAAGGTCTGGAGCGAAGGCCTCATGCGTTGAGCGAACGCCGGTAGAACCAGCCCTTCGCCGTCTCAGCCGAAAGCACATAGGCAAGCAGGATCAGGGCCAGCAGGGCCAGGAAACTCGGGGGCAGGGGAACGAAGCCGAAGGGAGCCGCCAACGGCGAATAGGGCATCAGCAAGGTCAGCAGCACCACCACCATGGTGGCGGCCACCAGCGAGCGGGAAGGCCGGCTGCGCAGCAAGAGGCCCCGGGTGCGGATCACCAGCACGATCGAGGCCGCCGAGATCACCGACTCCATGAACCAGCCGGTGCGGAACTGGGCCGCATCCGCCTTCAGCACCCAGAGCAGCACGGCGAAGGTGAGGTAGTCGAAGACCGAACTCACCAGCCCGAAGGTGAGCATGAACCGTTTGATGAAGGGAATGCTCCAGCGGCGCGGTCGATCGATCCAGTCGGGATCGACCCGGTCGCTGGCGATCGTCATCTCCGGCAGGTCGGTGAGCAGGTTGGTGAGCAGGATCTGCTTGGGAAGCAGCGGCAGGAACGGAAGCAGCAGCGACGCTCCAGCCATGGAGAACATGTTGCCGAAGTTGGCGCTGGTGGCCATGAACACGTACTTGAGCGTGTTGGCAAAGGTGCGCCGCCCCTCACGGATGCCGGCTTGGAGCACGGCCAGATCGGCCTCCAGCAGCACGATGTCGGCAGCCTCCCGGGCCACGTCCACCGCCCCCTGCACCGACAGGCTCACATCGGCGGCGTGCAGGGCCGGCGCGTCGTTGATGCCATCCCCCATGTAGCCCACCACAGGGCCGGCGCGGCGCAGGGCACGGATCAGCCGCTCCTTCTGGTTCGGCTCGATCTCGGCGAACACATCCACCTCCTGGGCCCGCACCGACAGGGCCGCCTCGTTCAACTGGTGAAGCTCGAGGCCCGTGAGCACCTCCGGGTTGCGCAGCCCGGCTTCACGGCCGATCCGGGCCGCCACCAGGGCGTTGTCGCCGGTGATCAGCTTGAGCCGCACCCCCATCCGCTCCAGTTCGACCACCGTCTGGTGGATGCCGGGCTTGAGCGGATCGCTGAGGGCCACCAGGCCGAGGAAGGTCATGCCCGTTTCCGCCTGCCGGTCAACGACCACCGGATCCTCCGGAGCGGCGTCCTCCCAGCGGCGCACTGCCACCCCGAGCAGCCGGTATCCCTCGGCGCTGGTTTCGCCGTAGCGGCGAAGGATCTCCGGCTCCGCCGCCGCCATCGGAACGGTGGAGCCATCGGCCAGCTCGGCCCGATCGCACACTTCCAACACCTTGGTGAGGGCCCCCTTGGTGATCAGGATGGAGTGGCCTGAATGGCGGGCCAGGATGCTCTGGCGCTTGCGGCTGAAGTCGAAGGGAATCTCGTCGAGCTTGCTCCAGGCGGAGAGGTCGGTGCTGCCATCACCAACAATCGCGGTGTCGATTGGATTGGCAAAGCCGGACTGAAAGGAGGCGTTCACGACCGCATGCAGCTGAACCCGCGCGCTGGGCTCACCATCGATGCCGCTGCAGCATTGAACCCGGGCACAGCCCTCCGTGAGGGTGCCGGTCTTGTCGGAGCAGAGGATCGACATGCTGCCGAAGTTCTCGATCGCGGCAAGCCGCTTCACGATCACCCGCTGCTTGGCCATGCGCCGCGCCCCCTGGGCCAGGTTGACGCTGATGATCGCCGGCAGCAGCTGGGGCGTCAGCCCCACCCCCAGGGCCAGGGCAAACAGGAAGGAGTCGACGACCGGTCGTTGCAGGTAGACGTTGAGGGCAAAGATGACGAACATCATCACCAGCGTCACCTCCAGCAGCAGAGTGCCGAACTGCCGCACGCCCCGCTCGAACTCCGTTTCCGGGCTGCGCAGGCGCAGACGGGCGGCGATCGAGCCGTAGGCCGTATCGGCACCGGTGTGCACCACCACCGCCGTACCGGTGCCACTCACCACATGGGTGCCAAAGAACAGCACGTTTCCCCGCTCCGCCGGGGACGCCGCCGCCGCCGCCTCGCCAGGATGCTTGCTGACCGGAAAACTCTCACCGGTGAGGCTGGCCTCGTCAAGGCTGAGATCACGCTCCTCGATCAGGCGGCAATCGGCGGGGATGCCGGCCCCGGCCGAGAGCACCAGCAGGTCTCCGGGCACCAGGTCGGCCGCGGGGATGCGCTGCTCGGCCCCGTCGCGACGCACGCAGGTGGTGGTTTCCACGGTCTGGAGCAAGGTCTGCACCGCCCGGGCCGCCCCCTGCTCCTGCCAGAAACCGAGCAGGCCGCTGATCAGCACGATCACCAGGATGATCAGACCGTCGGTGGGGGAATCCAGCAGGAAGGAGAGCGCTGCCGCCGCCGCCAGGATCAGGATGATCGGACTGACGAACTGCCGCAGCAGCAGCAGGGCGGCGCCCCCCCTTTGCGGGGGGGCCAGCAGATTCGGCCCCCCGGCCCTGAGCCGTCGAGAGGCCTCCAGTGCCGTGAGCCCCCGGGGCCCCGTGGCCAGGTCCGCCAGCAGCAGCTCGAGCGGCTGGCTCCAGAACGGTGTGGGGGTATTTCCGGGCTTCACGGTGCGGGGTGGCCTCCACCAGGCCACGATCCTCCCCCAGGACACGCTTCAGGCCAGCAAACCACTCGGGGATGAAGCAGCTGCTGGGCGGTCTTTCCCACGGGCTGAAAAGGCCGACGACCGATGCAGACCCTGGACAGAACTGTTATGGTTGATACGGAATTTCTGAGCTGATGCTCGTTCTGCCATGGCCAAAGCTCCCTCCAACTCAGCTGCCCGTCAGGCTTCGCTAATCAACTCCTTGCAGCTGCGCTACGCCGCCGCCGTGGCCCACGGTGACGCCGAGGCGAAGCTGGCCCTGTTCAGGGAAGCCGCCTATCTCGACATCAGACCCGAGCTGCTGGAGCCGGCCTCGTTGGCGGCAGGCTGATCCAGGCCTGATCGCCCCAGGGCCTCCCGGTAGAACGCCTGGTGGTGCAGGATCCGACGTTCCAGCCGATGGGCCGGGCCGGGCCTGAACCCCTCGCTCCCATAGGCCCGTTGGGCCGATTCCACCAGGGCGCGGTCCTCTTCGAGGAACGCTGTCATCTCCTCCAGCTGGGACTCGGCCCCGGCCAGTGGTGGCGTCGAGCCAGCCAGGGTCAGCTCCATCCGGCAGCGATCCAGCCCTTCCGGATGGAAGCCGAGCAGGGCCGTGGTGCCATCGGGCCAGAGCAGAACGTGGTTCCAGGGGGGCACCGAGAAGGTGAGAAAGTCCCCCGCGGGTCGTTCGTCGCCGGCTGCCGGAGGGGTGAGCGGGGTGGCCAGCAGGTTGCACCAGCGCCCGAACCCATGCCGGTAGGCGCTCACGGGGCCCTGGATGCGGTGCAGGGTGGTGGGATGGGCAATGGCGACGTGGTAGTCGTCGAGGGTGTTGTCGTGGGCGACCTTCCAGTTGCAGGCCAGGCTGAGCTGGCGGCGGCCCCAGAGCACCGCCGCCGCGCCCGGATCAGGCGGTGCTCCAGGGGCGCCGACACTCCAGCCCCCCTGCTCCCTCAGGAGATCCAGTTGTTCGGCAAGGGATGGACCCAGATCAGCGGCGACGGTCTCAGCGCCCCGCGCCGGCAGGCGCACCCAGAGGAAGGGCCCGCCCTCCGCGATCTCGATCGGGCTCAGGTCCCAGTGGCGGCGTTCGAAAGGCGCACAGAACTCCCCCTCACGGGCGGCCGCCAGCAGACGGCCATCCGGGGCGTAGGTCCAGCCGTGGTAGGGGCAGATCAGCTTGCGGCAGGGGTTCCGGGCGCTCCCCGGCGCCAGCAGGGCCACGCCCCGGTGGGGGCACTGGTTCAGGAAGACCCGCGGCCCGGCACCGGGCGGATGGGTGAGCAGCAACTCCACCCCCAGCAGCGCGCGGCTGAGCGCCGCCCCCTCGGGAAGCTCCGTCAGCAGCGCCAGCGGATGCCAGAACTGCCGCGCGTAGACATCCCGCTCCCACTGGGCAACCCGGGGGGAGACATACAGCTCGGCGCCAAGAAAGGGGGCAGCCGGGGGGGGCGTGGCCAGGGAAGTGCTCATGGCGCTTTGGCTTGGAGGCTCAGATGGGCTGCTCAGCCTGGGGACTTAAGCCGGTACACCGGCATCGAGGCTGCGCAGGCAGCCCGCCAGCTCCTCCCGCAACTCCAGGAATGGCCTTGACACGCGCAGGTGGGCCAGGTTCGAGCGATCGAGCTGGGCGGCGACGGTGCGAATGATCCGTCCAGGCCGCGGCGCCATGATGTGCACGCGTTGGGCCAGCAGCAGCGCCTCCTCGACGTCGTGGGTGATGAGCAGCGCCGTCAGGCCGGTGCGCTCCCAGAGCTGGTAAAGGAACTCCTGCATCGACTCACGGATCTGCAGATCCAGGGCGCCGAAGGGCTCATCCAGCAGCAGCACCTTCGGATCGGCCGCCAGGGCTCTGGCGATCGCCACGCGCTGCTGCATGCCGCCGGAGAGCTCCCGCGGCAGACGCCGCCCGGCATCCGACAGCCCCACCACCTCCAGGAAGTAGGCGGTGCGCTCGTTCACCTCCCGCTTGGGACGGCCCTGGAGTTGCATGCCGAAGGCCACGTTCTCGGCGGCGCTCAGCCAGGGGTAGAGGCTGTATTTCTGGAACACCATGCCGCGATCGGAGCCCGGGCCCCTGACGGGCCTGCCATCGACGGTGATCGAGCCCGTGCTGGAGCGCTCCAGGCCAGCCACCAGCCGCATCACCGTGGACTTGCCCGAGCCCGAACTGCCCACCAGGGCCACGAACTCGCCCGAGTCGAGCTCAAGATTGATGTCGTCGAGCACCAGCTTGGCCCTGGGGCCATGGCCGAAGGTCTTGCTGACGCCGGATACCGAGAGGTGCATGGGTGAAGTGGCGGTGTCAGTTGGCCCAGGAGCAGGCGCGGCGCATCAGCAGCCGGAAGCCCAGATCGATCGCCAGGCCGATCAGCCCGATCACGATCAGGCCAACGAAGATCTCATCGGTGCGCAGGAAGCGCTGGGCCAGGGAAATGCGTTTGCCCAGACCCTCGTTGGCAGCCACCAGCTCCGCCACGATCACCAGATTCCAGGCCGAGGCCATGTTGATGCGATAGGCATCGATCACCTGGGGAGCGATGAAGGGCGCCACCACCTTCGTGACGATCTGGAAGCCGTGGCCCCCGAGCGTGAGGGCGGTTTCGCGGAGTTCGGAGGGCACGAACTTCACCGAATCCATGATCATCAAGGTGTTGAAGAACACGGTGCCGATGAAGATCAACAGGATCTTGGGCTCTTCCCCGAGGCCGAAGTAGATGATCAGCAGGGGGATGAAGGCGGGAGCGGGCATGTAGCGGATCAGGCCCATCAACGGCTCCAGCAGCTGACAGATCACGCGGCTGCAGCCCATGGCGATGCCGATCGGCAGCGACACCAGAGCCGAGAGGGCGAAGCCCGCCCCCACCCGGCCCACACTGGCCAGCAGGTCCTTGATCAGGATGCCGCGGGCGTACTGTTCGCTGCCCGCCTTCCAGACAGCCTCGGGGCTGGGCAGGAAGAGCTTGTCCACCAGGCCGCTGCCGGCGATCAGCTGCCAGACCAGCAGGACGGCAAGGATGCCGATCAGCCCGAGCGACCAGGGGTGGCCCAGCCAGCGGCGCCATGCTGCGGCGTCGAGAGCGTTGGCCGATCGGGCCTTGCCAGCTGTTGTTGACGTGGAGCTCACTTGGCGGCGTCCACGAAGGTGGAGTTGAGCAGTTTGCCCAGCTCGGGCTTGGTCTTGGCCAGACCCGTTTCCACCAGGAAGGCACTGATCTGCTCAGCCGCATAGGGCAGGTGCGTCATGGTGGTGCCGGGTTTGAAGTTGGTGCGGTTCTCCTCGAGGGTCTGGATCGTGGTGCCGGCGTCGTAGGCCTTGAATTCGGCTTCGCTCACGCCGGAGCGTTCAACAAGAATCGGCAGGGTGCCGGCTGGGTCGTCCTTGATGGTCTTGAGGGTGGCGAACCAGGCATCGACGATCTTCTGGATCTTCTCGGGGTTCTTGGCGACGAACTCCGTGCGGCAAACCAGCAGGTCGCTGATCGCGCCGGGATGGTCCTTGGAGGTGCTGAGCGCCTTGCTGCCGGGGCGCTTGAGCGCCTGGGTGGTGAAGGGGGCGTAGACGCCGGCCGCATCGATCTTGCCGGCGGCGAAGGCGGCGGCAGCGGCGCCGGTTTCCAAGGGAACGAAGGTGATGTCTTTGGCGGAAAGGCCACCGTCCTTGAGCACTTTGAGCAGCAGGAAGTGGTCGACGGTGCCTTCCTCAGCGGCCACCTTCTTGCCCTTGAGGCCGGCCACGGAGGTGATCTCCTTGGCGGCGATGATCTGGTCGTTGCCGGTGGAGAAGTCGTTCTGGAGCACAACCTGCAGGTCGGCGCCACCGGCGATCGAGCTGATCGTGTCGTTCAGCGTTTGGCTGTTGCAGTCGAGCTGGCCGGCGTTGAGGGCGTTGATCGAATCGAGGTAGCCGTCGAACCACTGCATCGCCACGGGCACACCCTGGGCCTCGAAGAGTTTCTTGTCTTCGGTGACCTTCCAGGGGAACCAGCCGGGCCAGGCGCTGTAGCCAATCTTGATGGGGGTGTCCTGGCTGACGGGTTTCTGGCAACCCACCAGCAGGCCGGCGGAGAGGGCGGCCGCCACAGCTGAGGCAACTAGGCGGTTGCGGGAGGAGCGACGGCAGAGTGGGAAGCGCTTCATGTTGATAAGGGGATGAGGGGGTAGTGATGGGCGATGAACAGTGCTGGGCCGATGTGGTGTGGGCTAAAAGAATTCGAGATAGCGCTTGCGTTCCCATTCGGAAACGGCGCCGTGGTACGACTCCCATTCCCCGCGTTTGTAGGCGACGAAGGACTCGAACATGGCATCACCGAATACGCTTCTCGAGAGTGAATCGGCAGCAAAGGCCTCAATCGCCTCACCGAGGGTGCGCGGGAGCATGGCAATGCCACGCTCGGCTAATTGCTCAGGGCTGAGGGTGTAGGCGTTCACCAGGTTGGCGGGGCCTGGATCGAGCCCTTCGCGGATGCCTTCCAGGCCTGCCGCCAGGATCATCGCTCCCCCCAGGTAGGGATTGGCGGCACTGTCGGCGGCGCGGCATTCCACCCGACCGCCCGGGGAAGGGATACGCAGCATGTTGGTGCGGTTGTTGTTGCCGTAGCAGATGAACACCGGCGCCCAGGTGAAGCCGCTCATCGAGCCCTGGGCCACCAGCCGCTTGTAGCTGTTGACCGTGGGGGCGATCACGGCGCAGATCGCCGGGGCATGGCGGAGCACTCCCGCGATGAACGACTTGGCCAGATCGCTGACGCTGGCTGGCGCGCCGGAGGGGCAGACGAACAGGTTGGCGCCGCTGCCCAGGTCCGCCAGGGACATGTTGTAGTGGGCGCCACTGCCGGTGCGGTCGCTGAAGGGCTTGGGCATGAACGAGGCCACCAGCCCATGGGGGCGCACGATCTCCTTGGCCATCAGCCGGAAGAAGGTGAGCCGGTCGGCCATGGTGAGCACGTCGGCGTAGTCGAAGTCGATCTCGAACTGGCCGGGGCCGTCCTCGTGATCGAAGGAGTAAACTCCCCAGCCGAGGCCATTCATGGCGCTCAACAGTTCATCGAGCCACTCCAGGTTGTCGAGCAGCCCCACCACGTCATAGGCGGGCTTGTCGAGCACATCACGCTCGCTGTAGGGCGCGAGCTGGCCATCGGGGCCCTGGCGCAGCACGAAGAACTCGGTTTCGATCCCCAGGTTGAAGCGGTAACCCATGGCGGCGGCCTGGGCGCGGACGCGGTTCAAGATGTTGCGGCTGCAGGCCTCGAACGGGGCGCCGTTGAGCTGGAGGTTGCTGGCCAGCCAGGCCACATCCGGCTTCCAGGGCAGCACCGTGGCGCTGGCGGGGTCGGGCACGGCGGCCACCTCGTCGTCGCTCACCTCCTGGGGGACGCCATCGAGGGCGGCGCCCGTGAACAACTCGGAGCCGCGCAGCATCTGGCCCAGGTGGGCGAGGGGTACGGCCTTGGCCTTGCTGACGCCGTGCAGGTCGACGAAGGAGGCGAGGGCGTAGCGCACACCCTTGGCGGCCAGCTGGGCCTTGAGATCGGTCGCGCCGCTGCTGCCCGTCACTGGAGTGCTGGCCGTTGGGTGGGCGGCCATGGGATCGGAGATGGACAAGCTCATCGGGTCACCAGGGCGGGGAAGGGGATGTCGTTGATGGCTTGCGTCGTTGGTTCAGTGGTTGGTTCAGAGGCTGGTTCGCTGGCGGTGCGCACTGCCGCCACCTGCTCCAGCAGCCACTGGTGCCAGGCGCCAAGGCCCTCACCGCTGCTGGCGGAGAGCAGGAACACCTGGGCCCGGGGATTCACCTGTTGCACGTGCTCCACGAAGCGTTCCACCTGCACGGGAAGGTAAGGGAGCAGATCGATCTTGGTGATCAGCACGCAGTCCGCCTCGCGAAACATCACCGGGTACTTGAGCGGCTTGTCCTCGCCCTCGGTGACGCTGAGCAGGGCCACCTTGAGGTGCTCACCCACCTCGAACTCGGCCGGGCAGACCAGGTTGCCCACGTTTTCCACCCAGAGCAGATCCAGCGAGGCCGGATCGAGGCGCTGCTGGAGCAGCTTGAGGCCACCGCTCACCATCGAGGCATCCAGGTGGCAGGCGCGGCCGGTGGTGATCGGCACCACCGGCACCCCCACCGCCTCCAAGCGCTGGGCGTCCAGATGGGTGGTCATGTCGCCCTCGAGCACGGCCATCTCCAACTGGGGGGCAAGGGCGGTGATCGTGCGCTCCAGCAGGGAGGTCTTGCCGGCGCCGGGGCTGCTCATCACGTTCAGGCAGAGCAGGCGCCAGGCATCGAAGTGCTCGCGGTTGTGCTCGGCCCGGTGCTGGTTGGCGGCCAGCAGGTTGATTCCGAGCGTGTCGCTGAGGGGCATGTGCATGGGATCAGGGCGCTGAGGACAGGGCTGGGGTAGGGACTGCGATGAGGGCCGCGGCCTGGGGCGCCTCAGGCGAGGTTGCGTCGTGGAGCTGGTAGTCGATCGAGCGGATCCGCAGCTCACGTCCGGAGACGATCTCCTCCATCGGGTGATCGCAGCAGGGGGAGCGGTAGGCGTTCCCCTGGTCGGGGTCGTAGATCGCTTCGCAGCGCAGGCAGCGGGCCCGCAGCGGGATCGATTCGATCCGCAGTTCCGACCCCTCCAGCCAGCTGCCCCGCACTCCGGTGCCGTAGGTGAACACCAGCGCTTCGGGCTCCACACAAGTGAAGGTGCCCACTTGCAGGTGCACCACTCTCACCTCAGGTTCCTGGGGCCGATGCTGTCCTTTCCATTCATTGAGGGAGAGCAGCAGGCACCTGGTCATGTCGACTTCATGCATGGCTCACCGCCACTTCTGATCGACGGCCATGTTGCAAGCCTCATGGAGCCAGGGCGGTTTCGCCTTGCGGGGCAGCTGGCCGCTGACCACCAGATGGGCCATCACATCGCAGATCACCCGGGTCGCCATCAAGGAGGTCATGTCGCTGACGTCGTAGGGGGGGGACACCTCCACCACCTCAAGGCCGCAAACCGGCACGTTGCGCACGATCAGCTCCAGCAGCTTGAGGGCTTCGCGGGGCAGCAGGCCGCCCGGTTCGGGCCAGCCGGTGCCGGGCACGAAGCCGGCGTCGATGCAGTCGATGTCGAAGGAGATGTACACACAATCGGTGCCGTCGGTGGCCCGCTCGATCGCGAACTTGGCGGCGGCCTCCAGGCCCATGTCGCAGATGTCGGTGACGGTGAGCACGTTGGTGCCCCGCTCCCGGCAGACCTTCACGCCTTCGCGGGGCACCTGCCAGCCGCCGATGCCCAGTTGGACCAGGTTTTCAGCCGGGGCGTTGGCCATGTTGGTGGCATGGAACCAGGGGCAGGTGTGCATGCGCTCGTCCAGGTCGATCTCCTGGGTGTCGACGTGGCGATCGAAGTGGATGATCCCCACCTTCTTGTCGCCTAGGTGGCGGCAGACGCCCCGCACGGTGGGGAAGCCGATCGAGTGGTCGCCCCCCAGCAGGATCGGGAAAGCGCCACTGGCGAACACATGGGCCACCCCCTTGGAAATCTGATCGAAGCTCTTCTCGTTGTTGGCCGGAATCGTGAAGATATCGCCCACATCGCAGAGCTTGATCGATTCGCGCAGGTCCACCCCCATCTCGTAGTTGTAGGGCGTGTAGAGGGCGGAAATACGGCGGATGCCCTGGGGGCCGAAGCGGGTGCCGGGGCGGTAGGTGGTGCCGGAATCGTGGGGAATGCCCACGATCGCCACATCGAACTCGCCGACCCTGTTGACGTCCTCGATGTAGGGCGCCTTCATGAACGTGTTGATGCCCGCGTAGTGGGGCAGCTCGCCGCGGGAGAAGGTGGAGATGCGGCGGTCGACGATGCTCTCGGCCGCTTCAAGGCCGTAGCGCAGGCCCTGTTCCACCTCCTGCTGCCAGCCGGTGAGGGGCAGGCGGGCTTCCTTTTCAAGGGCTTCGGCTCCCTGCTGGCCGACGCCCTTTCCGGGGGTGGGCTGCTCGAAGGTCCCGGCTGAGCCTAAAATCTCGCTCATGGAGGGGCACGGATGGGGTGAAGCGGTCTCCCGGGCTTTTGTCCCTCCGTGCAACCAGGTGACCCTGGTGAGTTCCTCTCGGACCAGGCGTCCCGAACCTCACCGTGGCGAGATTGGAGACCGGAACCCTAGGAACTGCTTCCGCTCGATGAGCTTGAAGCTGACACGGGCCGTGGTGTGTAGCACTCGCAACCGAAACAGCGGCTGGTCGGGGGAACAGTGCGCCCGAGGTGAAGGGCGAGGAAGCGATGGCGACGCGGCTGTTCAAGAGCCTGTGGGGCTGGGGTGGCTCCCTGGAGGCGGCGATCGCGGCGGCTTTGGCCCATGGCTTTGATGGTCTTGAGCTCAACCTCCACCACCCTTGCCTGGTGGGCCTGGAGGCGATCGTGGTACGTCGGGCTCTGGCGGCAGCGGAGCTGGAGCTGATCGTGGAGGTGGTGACAGGTGGCGATTACGTGCCGGATCTGGATCGCGGGCCGGCCCAGCACCTCGACGACCTGGGGGGGCAACTGGCGGCCAGCCGGGCGCTGGCACCGGTGAAGGTGACCGTGATCGGCGGCAATGACAGCTGGACCTGGGAGGTGGAGCAGGGCTACTGGGCGGGAGCCCTGGAGCGGGTGGAGCGCAGCAGGCTGGCGGTGAGCTTCGAGACCCACCGCTCCCGCTGCCTGGCGAGCCCCTGGGGCATCGCCCGCACCCTGGAGGCCTTCCCCACCCTGCGGCTCACGGCCGATCTGAGCCACTGGTGTGTGGTGGCGGAGCGGCTGATGACGCCGGAGCTGGCGCCGATTCAGGCCATGGCGGACCGCGTCGATCACATCCATGCCCGGGTGGGCTGGGCCCAGGGGCCCCAGGTGTCCCATCCGCTTGCGCCGGAGCACCGGGAGGCGCTGGAGGCCCATGGGGGCTGCTGGGCGTTGTTCGCCGAGCGGCACCGCTTGCAGGGAGGAGGAGCGATCACGGTGACACCCGAATTCGGCCCCGATGGCTATCTGCCGACGCTGCCTTTCACCAATCAGCCGGTGGCCGATCTGAGCGAGATCAACCGGGCCATGGCGGCCTGGGTGCGGCAGCGGCTGGAGTGAGACGTGGGAACCGGCCAGCCGTTGACCTCGACAACCGAACCGGCGACTTGTATCGTTCCAAACATGTGGTTCACTGGCCGCGAACCACATGTTCAAATTGAACAAGAATCAGGTGGATCGGCTGCGCTGGGGTGAAGATCGGGAGAATGACGCTTCTCGCTGGGCGACTTAGACGGCTAATGATGGCGGGTCAAGAGTGGTTAGCGGAACCGCCGAAGTAGTTGTTCTACGTACGGGAGACATCGGAATGCGCTCTAGACCCGCGCTCTTCACGACGACCGCGGTCCTTGAGTTCGGGACTGGGGCCGCCCTGTTTTTCGTGCCTGGAACTGTCATCCAATTGCTGCTCGGTGCCGCAGAGTCCGCAGCGGCAGCGATGCCAGTTGCACGGGCGGTTGGCCTTGGGCTCATAGCGCTCGGGACGGCCGCTTGGCTGAGGCGAGATGACGGCGCCCTGGCCCGGTCTGATCTGCTGAGTGGGATGCTCGTTTACAACGTTGCGATCGGCATAACGCTGGCAGTGGCCGGGAAGTTGAGGGGTCAGTCGGGTGTCATGCTGTGGCCAGTTGTGGCACTGCATGGGGCTATGGCGATCTGGTGCGTGCTGTGCATTCGTGCACGAAATACCCGGGCGTGAGCACATCGGCTGGTGGCGACGTCGAACATCCAGATGCAGCGGACGGAATCAGTCACTTATACTCTTCGATGTAAACTCCTACCCCCCGCTGATCTGGAGAGTTGCCAATAAAATGCCCTCAAGTTTCCAGAGGCAATGCCACAACCCGCACGCTGCAGGCGGCGCTGATCTCCTCCCACCGCTCCGGTGTCACTCCCAGGCGCTCTGGCAGCTCAGCTGGCGGGCAGCCCTGACGCAGCAACTTCTGGCCGCTGACGTAGAGATCCCGCCAGGAGGGCGGCACCTTGATCGCAAAGCCGTGGTCCCCCAGGTTGTGGGTGATCTCGCCGTTGGCGTGACAAACGCCCGCCGCATCCATCAAAGTGGGACGCCGCCTGGAGTTCCAGCAACTCTTGGTGCACCGGGCGCGACAGAAGGGGATGGTTGAACCAGGCGGTAAGCCGGCAGGACTCTGGATCAGCGCCTGTGTCATCGCCTGCAGAGCGCTGCTCTCCCCTGAGGGTGGCTGGCGCATCATGGGCTTCGTCCAGTAGCACCAGTTCTTGGGATGAGCATGAGCACGGTCCCGCCCGACGACGCCCGGCTCGACGCCCTGCGCAAGGAGTTCGAGCACGAGGCCAGCTTCAGCCAGGTGTTCGTGGTGCTCACGGTGGGGGCCACCCTGATTGCCACCCTGGGCCTGCTGGCCAACAGTCCTGGGGTGGTGATCGGCGCCATGGTGGTGGCCCCCTGGATCCTGCCCCTGCAGGCGATGGCCTTCGAGATCCTGCGGGGGCGGTTGCCGATGTTCCTGCGGGCCCTGCGCACCTTGATGCTGGGGGTGGTGATCTGCGTGCTGCTGGCGATGGGGGTGGCCCATCTGGTGGCCTTACCGAGCTTCGGGAGCGAGGTGATGGCCCGCACCAGCCCCAACCTGCTGGACCTGGGCGTGGCCCTGGTGGCCGGGGCGGTGGCGATGTACGCCAAGTTGCGCAAGGACGCGATCTCGGCCCTGGCCGGCCTGGCGATCGCCGTGGCCCTGGTGCCGCCGATGTGCGTGGTGGGAATCCTGCTGGCCTCCTCCCACTGGGCCCAGGCCTATGGGGCGCTGCTGCTGTTCGCCACCAACCTGCTGGGGATCATGGTGGGGGCGATGGCGGCCCTGGGGGTGCTCGAGCGGGCGTACCGGGGCCGCCTGTTCCACAGCCGGCTCGGCCTCACCAGCGTGGCCCTCACCGCCCTGCTGGTGATTCCCCTCGGCAGCAGCTTCTTTCGCCTGCTGAACCGATCCCAGCAGGAGACGAAAGCCCAGCAGGTGGAGGCCACCATCGAGCAGCGGCTGCGCAGCAGCACGATCACGCTCGGCGGCGATCCCGCCATTGATCTGGTGGGAATCTCCATCGACTGGCAGAAGAACCCACCGCTGATCCGGGCCCGGGTGCGGGTCACCGATCCGGAACTGCCCACGCCCAAGCAAGTGGCTGCTGTGCAGGCGTTCATCAATCAGCAGCAGGCGCCCCTGCGCTTCCGGTTGGTGCTGCAACGCACCGCCGTGGACCTGATCGGCCCGGACACCGCCCCCAACCCCCCCGAGCTGGAGGTGCTGCCACCCCCGCCGATCCCGCCGTTGCCGCAGGAGGAAGCCAAGGAGCCATAGGGGCCCGCCCGACAAAGTGCCGTCCATGCGCCTCGAAACAATGATTGTCGAACAACTGGAGACCGATACGCAACGCAGGCCCTGGCTGCGGCGTGTCTGGTTTTTCGGCCGGGTGAGCCTGGTGCTGTTGACCATTTTGGCCGTCAAGGTCCTGGTGCACCGAATGCACTGGGAGCTGCTGGCCCCGAATCCCCTGTTCCCGGCGCTGGTGGCCTCCGAGGTATTCCTGCTGGGCTTCCTGCTGAATGGGGTGCTGCTGGATTACAAGGAAGGCGAAAAGATTCCAGGCGAATTGGCCGCTGCTCTGGAGTGCCTCGCCACGGAGGCAAGAAGCGTCAGGGAGCTTCATCCCGAAGCCGAGGTGATGGGGCCCTTGGCGCTGCTGGCTGGCTTCAGTGAAGATCTCCTGGCCTGGATGAACAATGGCGGTCTGGTCACCACGCTGCTGAACCGCCTCGATGAACTGCAGCATTCGATCGAGCGGCTGAGCATCTGGAATGCCGCCCCGCTGCAGGCCCGCCTGCTTCTCGAACTGGCCAACATCCGCCGAGTTGTGGTTCGCATCGAGGTGATTCGTGAAACCACGTTCGTGCCCACTGTTTACTGGATGGCCTACGCCGGAACGGGCTTTCTGACTGGAGGGCTCATTCTTACCGAAATCGAGCCATTCGGAGAATCCCTTTTCTTCATAGGCGTGATTTCTTTCCTGCTGATCAAGCTGCTGATGCTGATCGCTGATCTCGACAACCCGTTCGCACGAGGTGAAGCGATGGCCGTGGAGAACGTAACGCTGTTGCCTGTCGCTCTGACCGTCCATAGGCTCAAGCGGTTGGTGGAGGCTGGCTGAGTCTGCGAGATGATCGACCAAGACACGCCTGGATCACTGCGCCAAAAGACAATTCCCGAACTAACAGGAATGACAGCATTCTCAGGGCAAGAGAGGGAGAGCAGGCGATGACAGAAAAAATATCGAAGTCGAAGACTCTCCTCGCTCGATTGGTGCTTGTGCTGATGGTCGCATTCGTCGTCCTTGGGGTGGCCATGCTCGGACACTCGGTGCCAGTCTTTGAGCGCATCTGACAAAACCCGCTCGACCGGCCGAGCGGGCCGATGACCTTCCGTTTCGTTCTTCAACCCATCATGGCGTCAATTGCGGCGCTGGTTGATGGCGTCAAGGACGCCCGGACCGGGCGCAAATCCCTACCTATGGACCCTTCTGAGCGACCCAAGGAAGCGCAGCAGTCGCCTACACGAGAGGCTGATCTCCACAGCGCGGGTCATCCTCCTCGGCCTGTGCATGGACCTGATCTACCAATTGATCGTGTTCGACACGTTCCATCCCGCCGAAGCGGTGATCATCGCGGGCCTGCTCACCTTTGTGCCCTACCTGTTGCTGCGTGGCCCGATCACGCGGGTCGCCCGCTGGTGGCTCGACCGTGGATCTGCAAACGAAATCCGCTTCCGATCATCGAGCGACCGCAATCGCTAGCCCCGCAGCCTGACCATCCAGTCCAAGACATTCTTTGCGCGCTTTCCGTAGGGCGGCTGCAGGAACGCCTGGATGGAAGAAACGCGCCCTTGGCAAAAGATGGGCCGTAGCTTTGAGAAGGTCAGAAATCCCTCAAAACCGTGGTAGTGCCCGATGCCGCTCGCGCCGACGCCACCGAACGGCAGGTCGTGCTGCCCCACCTGCACGATCGCCTCATTCACGCCAACGCTGCCTGAGAGAATCTCGGTGATGTAGCGCTGGGCGAGTCGCTTGTCGTTGGTGAACGGATAGAACGCGAGCGGGCGATCGTGACCGTTGACGTAAGCGATGACCTCTTTCGCTTCTCGATACGGCTTGATCGGTAGGAACGGCCCAAAGATTTCCTCCTTCATGATCGTCATCTCGTCGGTCACCCCCAGAACGATGTGCGGGGCGAGCTTGCGGCGACGGGCATCGAGTTGCTGGTCGGGCGCCAGGTTGATCACGGTCGCTCCGCGCACCTTCGCATCCTCGAGCGTCGCGACGAGCCGATCAAAGGCAGGCTGATCGATGATCGTGGTGTAATCCGGGCCGTTCAGATCGGGATAGCGCTCGGCGACGAGCCGCTTGGCATGGGCGACGAACGCGTCGATACTCCCTTCGGGCAAGAGGAGGTAGTCGACATTGACGCACACCTGGCCGGCGTTCATGCACTTGGCCCAGAGGATGCGCTGGGCGGCCGTCGCCAGAGAAAAGTCGGGGGCGACCACTGCCGGGGCCTTGCCCCCGAGCTCGAGGGTCACCGGACAAAGGTTCGCCGCCGCAGAAGCCATCACGGCGCGGCCGACGCCGCTTGAACCGGTGAACAGCATGTGGTCGAACGGAAGCTTCGAGAACTCCGGGCCTCGTCCGAGATCTTCAAAGAACGCGACCTTCTCGATCGGCAAGTAAAGCGGAAAGACCTCGATCAGCAGGCGCGCGAGGTGGCCGGATCGATCCGACATCTTCACCATGGCGTGGTTGCCGGCGGCAAGGATGTCGACGAGCGGTCCGAATGATAGAAAGATCGGGAAGTTCCAGGGAACGAGCACGCCCACCACCCCGAGAGGCTGGGGGACCACACGGTTGCTGGCGCCGGGAAAGATGAGTTGGTCGACCGAACGGCGCTGTGAACGCATCCACTTCGCGAGATGCCTAGTGGCGTCGCGGATGCCCTGACGCACCGGGAAGAGCTCGAGCAGGCGTGTCTCGGTCGCCGGCCTGACGCCGAAGTCGGCCTGGATGGCCTCGATGATCGCCGCCTCGTTCTCCTGGAGGAACCGGTGCAGCGCCGCGAGGTGGCCTCTGCGCCGTTCAAGGTCAGGGTACGGATCGGCTCGATGAGCCGCGCGCTGCAGCTTGAGGCACTGGCCAAGGGTGAGGGCCGGCGACCCCATGGCTCAGACCTCCTCCTTCTCGGGCCTTGCTCCGGCCGCGCGCCGCACGACGGTCGCGCAGTCGGCGGCCGACATGTACGTCGGCACCGGGTAGGTCCCGTGCGCCTCCGCCAACGCACGCTGCACGATCTCCGGGATGTCGGCGTCGACGATCTGCTCAATCGTTTGAGGGATGGCGACGCTCGCGTTCAGCTGTCGGATCGCGGCGATCAGACTCTTCGCGAGGGATTGGGGATCGTCGCCGTCTTGGCCGAGCCCGCAGGCGCCCGCAAACTCAGCCATCCGCGGGGCGGCGCCATCCAAGTAGAAGTCGAGCACATACGGCAGCAGGGTCGCGTTCAGGTATCCGTGCGGGAGGTGGTAGAGCGGGCCGAGTTGGTGGGCGATCGCGTGGACGTAACCGACGCTCGCCCTGGTGAAAGCCAGGCCAGCGAGGCAGGACGCGACAGCAAGGCTTTGCCGGGCGTCGATGTCGTGACCGTCTTGGCAAGCCCTGGGAAGATCGCGAAAGATTGCCCGCGCCGCCGCCACGGACTGGGCTCTCGATGCCGGTGTGGCGAGCGTCGAGAGGTCCGACTCAATCGCATGGGTGAGTGCATCCATGCCCGTGGCTGCGGTCACGTGCGGAGGCAGGCCGACCATGAGGTTCGGATCGAGCGCGATCGCCACTGGAACGAGCTGGTTGTCGACGATGGCGAATTTCCGCCCCGCCCCCGGATCAGAGACGACGGAAGCGATCGTCACCTCCGAACCACTGCCCGCGGTGGTCGGAACAGCAAAGAACGGCAAGACGAGGTCGCGGACCTTGAAGTAGCCATCCAGGTCCTCCGGAGGGCGGCCGCTCGCATGGCACGCGATCATCGCCTTCGCGGCATCGATCGGCGAGCCGCCGCCGACAGCAAGCACCGCTGTCGCCCCCGAAGCGCGGAGCATCTCGATCCCCGCCATGATCATGGCGATGGTCGGATCCGGCTCGACCTCCGAAAACACCGTCACCGCAAGGCCAGCCTGCTTCAAGGCGTTCAACAGCGGGGCGACGACCTCGAGCTCCAGGAGCACACGATCGGTCACGACGAGGACGGACCGAGCGCCACGATCGGCGATCAATCGAGCGAGCTCAAGCGATGAACCCGGCCCTGTCAGCATGAACGGCGTCGGCGCAGGCACGAGGCGAGCCACGACGCCGAGGGCGCGGAGCGGAGACGGGCGAGCAGATGCTTCATCTCATCAACCTACTCTTTCTGGATGGGTGTCACCAAACAGAACAAAACAGTCCAATCTGCTTTCGTGGGCAATGGATGATACTTGCTGCAGCCTTCAATCACTGAATTTGGGCCAGCATGGTTCAAGGCTTGCACAAAGGTACACCGTAGAGAACCCCAAGCACTGCTTGTGGCTTGGTAAAGCGTTGGTCTGAGGCTGCATTGCTGTCAAGAGACTTTACTGGGTTATTTGAGGCTAGCAACAAAGCAATTCTGAGAGCTTTCCCCTATCTTCCCATCCTGCACTAAATCACGTCGATTCGTGGGTGCTTTCGATATTTGCATTTCGCGGCGCATGCCATTGGCTTATTCGGGCTGATCTAACATGCTGCTCTCTAGAATGATGTTCGGACGGACTCGAATGAAGAAGCCCCATCATCCCAGGGAGACATGGCCTTCACCAGGCCATTGATGCTGCTTTTGGCTTTGGCGCTCACGCCTGCAGCAAATGCCAGCCCCATCCCGGCAAACCTGAGCCAGTCCCTGACTCTCCCCAGGGCATCGCCCCCCCCCCCCCGCTCACGGCCCAGGCAGAACCGCAACGCGACCAAGCGATCCCAGCGTCGACTGACGGGCCGAGCGAGGTTGATGCCACGGCGGAACTGGCCAAGCAAGCACAGAACCCAATCGCGAATCTGATCAGCTTGCCCCTTCAGAACAACACCATTTTCGGCGCTGGTCCGCAGGGAGAGCGCACCTTGAATGTGCTCAACATCCAGCCTGTGATTCAGGTGCCTCTCAGCAAGGATTGATTGCTGATCACCCGCACCATCGTTCCCGTCATCAATCAACCCACCTCGCCTACTGGACGTGAGAGCCTATTCGGCATGGGTGACATCAACCCCCAATTCTATTTCAGCCCGCGAACCAGAAGCCCGATCACCTGGGGCGTTGGCCCCACCTTTGTTCTACTGAAGGCAACTCTAGAGGTGTTGGGTCAGGGACAATGGAGTGCCGGGCCAGCAGCGGTGGTGGTTGTTACCACCAAGCACATGGTGTTCGGGGCGGTGGGGAACACTATCTGGTCCTTTGCCGGTTCAAGCGATAGGGAGAATGTCAACCAGATGCTCGTTCAACCATGCATCAATGACAACCTGTCCAAGGGCTGGTATCTGGTGAGTGCGCCGATCATCACTGCGAACTGGGAAGCGGCATCGGGGGATGAGCAATGGACGGTACCGATTGGAGGTGGCTTCGGCCGGGTGTTCGCGATCGGCGATGAAAAAGTGAACGCATCGGTGCAGGCCTTCTGGAATGTCGTCAGACCAGACAATGCCGGAGACTGGAGCCATAGGGCACAGTTTCAATTCCTTTTCCCGAGATAGGCTCAGATTCAGTGTTGCTCCGAGAGTTGACAATGAAAGTGGATGACCCGCGCATGTCAACTCCTCAACGACGCCATCCACCTGAGCCGACCCGAGGGGATCTCTTTAACATCGTGACTTGCTTGAAGCCAGGTGATACCGATCCTTACCAGCCAATTCACATTTGGGCCGACAGCACTAAATAGCCAATCCCACAACTTCAAGGATGTGGTGAAAGGCAACCGGAAAGGGGGTTTCTCAGCTGCCCCCCCCCTGATGATCGGTAGTGAGATCCAGTTGTTGCCGCTCTTGTCATTACCCACGGGATGACACATTGGGCCAAGCCTGCGTCTTTGGCCAGCACAGGCTGAGAGTGCTCTGCACTTTGGTACCACTGCTCAGGAATCTGGCTGCAGTGCGATCACCATGACCGAGCAGGCGTCCTGAATCTCCCGCCATCGCTCAGCTGTGATGCCCAGCCTCTCCGGCACCGCATGGGGCGGCAGCCTCTCCCGCAAGAGCTTCTGCCCACTGGGGTAGAGGTCCCTCCAAGAGGGTGGAACCTTGATCGCAAAGCCGTGGTCCCTCAGGTCGTGCGTGATCTCGCCGTTGGCGTAGGTGCGGGCGTAGGGGCGAAACGAGCGCCCGCCCGTGCCATTGAAGCGAGCCCCCGCCTTGAGCAGCCCGATCACCGCGAGCTGGCGCAGATCATCGAAGGGATGGGTGGTTCGCCGGGCGAAGTTGCCGGCGATCGTGTCCGCCAGATCCAGATGCGCCAGCGCCAAGGCATGGGCAGCGGCATGGGGATGGACGGGCCGCAGGGGCCCGGGGATGGTGGTGATACACCCCCGTTCCGCAGCCCACATCGAGGCCACGGTTGGCTTCATGGCCGGCTGTGACCCCTCAAAGCTTGCGGCCCCAGCAGATCAGCATCAGCACGCCGGCATAGGCCTCACTGCGGCGGTAGGCCTCGAGCCAGGCGAGAGCCTCGGGATGCTCGGCCGCGAGCTTGCGGGCGTTGGCATCGATCTCGAACAGGAGGTCGGATTCGGCGAAGCCGTGGGTTGGCAACCACAACGCCTCGCGCTGGAGCTCGACAACCCCGGCCATGCTGAGCAGACTCGGCAGCTCGCGGCCGATCCAGGGGTTCTGGAAGGTGCGGATCCAGTCGTGCTGGATCCGCTCACTCAGGGGGGAGTGGCTGCCGCCCAGTAGGAAGGTGCCCCAGTCGGGCTCGGCGCAGAGCACCACCCCGCCACTGCGGCAGACCCGGGCCATCTCGCCGACGACCTTGCCAGGCCCGGCGATGTGCTGGAGGGCACGGTCGATCCGGACCGCAGCAAAACTGCCATCCGCGAACGGCAGGGCTGCGGCATCGGCCACCTGAAACGCGCAGCCGGTGCCTGCGTGGCGCTGCTGCGCAGCGGCGATCAGGGTGCGGCTGAGGTCGACACCGACGGCCCGGGCACCGCCCGCCTGGATCCGCCCCACATCATCGCCGAGGCCGCAGGCCACGTCGAGGACTGAGCTTCCTGGTTCAAGGCCGAGCGCGGCTTGGGCTCGGGCCTTGTAGGCCCGGCCGGCGGTCATCGCCTGGAGCGCGTCAAGACAACGCAGGATCTTGCCTGGGGCGGTTGTGTCGACATCCCGGAAGCCGACCGAGAGCAGGTCTGGGGGGCTCTCAGCCATGGCTCATCCGCTGCTGGCCTTCACGCTAGCCAGCAGCCCCTGCGATCCCGACTGGAGGTTGGCTCATGCCAAGCATCACGTTGCCCTTGATCCTCACCTGCACCCAGCGCGCCAGGGGAACCAGCGACATCGTCAAGAGCTTCGAGAGGAAGCCGGGCAGCACCGTGGCCTGACGGCCCAGGGCATCGAGGATCGGCTGGGCGATGGCATCGGGCTGGAGCGCCGTCCCCAGCCGTTGTCCCGCCCGGGCCGCGAAGCCGCTGTGGGTCGGGCCCGGCGCTGCAGCCAGAACATCCACTCCGTCCTGTTGCAGTTCCAGCTGCAACGCCTCCGCCAGGCTCTGCACATGGGCCTTGGTGGCCGCGTCATGGGCCGCATAGGGCATCCCCTGAAAGGCAGCGATCGAACTGAGCAGCACCAGGCCGCCCCGGCCCCGCTGCCGGAAGCGGCGCCCGAAGTGAGAGCAGGCGCAGAGCATCGCCCGGCAGTTGACCATCAGCATCTCCACCTCGACGGGCCCGGCACGCCGAGGATGCGCACCTGGGAGAGGCGAAAACTGCCGGCCACGGGCTGGGTGTCCTCAGTCGTGGCGGGGCTGGGCGATTCCGCCGCCAGGCCCGGCTCGGCCAGCACCAGCACCAGCACCAGCACGGCCAGGGCACCTGGAACGGCTCTGGCACGGCTGGGTGCGGAGTGCTCCACGCTGGCTGGCCCGGAAACGGCCAGCCTGGCCAACGGGGCCATCGCTCTCTGGGATGCTCAGCCCGTTCGGTTCATCCAGGCAGCCCGCCGTGGGGCACCGCCCTCATGTCCTGAAGAAATACACCAAAGCCACCGCCACCCCAACCACCACGACGATGGCCCGCAGGGTGGCAGCGGGGACCCGGCCCGCCACCTTGCCCCCCAGGACGCCGCCGACGATGGCGCCGATCGCCATCACCGCCGCCAGGCCCCAGGCCACCTGACCGGAGAACAGGAAGAAGGCGGCGGCGGTGAGGTTGGCGGCGAACGACACGGCCTGCTTGAGGCCGTTGAGACGGGTGAGGGTGTCATCGAGGCTGAGGGCCAGCACCGCCAGCACGATCACGCTCAGCCCGCCGCCGAAGAAGCCCCCGTACACGGCCGCCAGGAACACCGGCCCCACGGCCCATCGCTCCGATGGCTTGCGTCCGTGCCGCTCAGACCGGCGCTGAAGCCAGCGGCGCACGGGCTCCTGCACCGCCAGCAGCGCCGAGGCGAACAGGATCAGGAACGGCACCAGCTGCGTGAACAACCCCTCGCCGGTCTTCAGCAGCAGCCAGCCGCCCACCAGGCCACCCAGGGCGGCGGCTGGCAGCAGCAGCAGCAACCGCTGCCGCTGCCGCTGGCCCAGGAGTTCCCGGCTCTGGGCCCTGGTTGCCCCCAGATAGCCCGGCACCAGGGCCACGGTGTTGGTCACGTTGGCCATCACCGCCGGCAGGCCGATGGCTGTGAGGGCAGGAAAGCTCAGCAGCGAACCGCCCCCGGCAAGGGCATTGATCCCTCCGGCGGCGATGGCCGCCAGGCCCGCCCAGGCGGCCTGGATCTCGAAGGGCAGGGGGCCGCTCATCGACCGATGGGGGCGCTCAAGAACCGGTGCGCTGGGGTGCGTTCACCATCCCAGGACGCTGCTTGCGCTGTCGATCCGTGCCGCTACAGACTGTTCAGCGGGGTTCACTGGGGTTCACTGGAGAGTCCGCTTCAGCGGGGGTCAGCCCGTAGGGCTCCGCGTCCGCCGGCAAGGTCACCCCAAGCCGCTCACGCCAGGCAGCCACCGGCAGCTCCCAGCCCTCCTCCCAGCGGGCGGTGGCGAAGGGGAACGCGGTGAAGCCGATGGTGACGCCGTGGCTGATGGCTCGGCTCAGGGTTGCGTAGCCGTCCAGCCGGAGGCGGAATCCGGCGATCTGCGCCGCATGGGTCAGGCTCACGTAGGCGGGAAAGCCGATCTGGGTGGCGGTGATCGCCAGCACCCCGTTCTCCCCGGCCGCTGAGGTGCCGAAGCCGCTGACCACATGGTGCAGGTCATGGGTGGTGGCGATCCGCTGGGTGAGCCAGCGGCCTTCGGTATCGATCGGCCGTGGGCGGAAGAAGGCGGGGTCGTAGTTGAGGCGCCGGATCAGGGCGGCGTAGGTGTGGCCCAGGCTCCCCTCCGGCAGCGCCGAGAGCCGATCCAGGTCGGGTTGGAGTGGGGGATAGCGGCTGTCCAGCAGCTCCGCCCCGCCCGGCAGGGCCCTGAAGCGGGCGAGGCAGGCGTCCATCTGGGGTGTGTCCAGGAAGCTGTCCACCAGATCGGCGATCCTGGTGAGATCCCCCTGGCTGCGCCCCACCGCGATCAGCTGGCGGGCCTGCCCCAGGGCCTGCAGGGACTGCTGGAAGCGGGTCATGGCAGACGTTGAGGCGGTGGAGGGAACTTAGGTCTGCTGGCTCCAGCTGCCCGTCGGATGTTGTCACCTGTGTCTTGAGACATCGAGGGGCCTGATGTCGCCTGCGCCGGTGTATCGACGCACCACCTGGTGAAGTCCGGCGTCCGATCCGCAACGCCTGGCCTTCCCAGCCCCGTTGACCAGGATCCGCGCCCACTCCGCGATCACCATCGGCGCGCCTGCGGCCCGACCCCTCCGCTCCAGAACGCGCAGCGAGAGCAGGCCGCTGCCGAGCCGGGAGCCCAGCCAACCGGCGATCGACACCCTGATCAGCAGGGGCACGATTTCCGCTGGCAGTGGACGCCGACTCATCGGCACACCGCCCAGGGAGCTGAACAGGATGAAGGTCACGCTGGTGCCGCCCGCCCGCCCGGCGGCGGAATGGAGAAAGCCAATCACCCCCACCAAGGGCTGGAGGCCGAAGGCACTGGGATCCATGCCGCTCATCTGAACGCCCCCTCAGGCGGCCCTCACTCCTGGCTGACCAGGCTCCAGAACCCATACTTGCGGCCGTGGTTTTGCTGCAGCCTTGTCAGGTAGGCCGTGTGCTCCTGGACGTCGCCCCAATCGTCGATGCCGGCAGCCAGGCCCCGGCAGGTTTCGAGGTGGCGGGCGGCATGGCGGTAGCGGCTGGTGCGGGCCCGCTCCAGGCTGAACTCGATCATGGCCCGCAGGCACAGCATCGCCGCCAGGGACTGCTGGGCCTCCAACGCCTCGGCGACGGGGCCGAGCAGTTCGTAGCTGTCGCCATCGAGTTCGCCCTGGCGCTCCAGGATCAGCCGGGCGGCCCGGCGGCGATCCGGCCACTGGTGCAGGAACCGCAGCGCCTGAGAAAAGATGGGGTAGTGAAGCGCCAGCTCCAGGGCCCGCTCCTCCTCGGCGGCGTCCTCGAAATCGGGCAGCCGCTTCAGGTAATCGCGCAGGTGGCGGATCGATAGGGACTGCTCCACGACCCCCCAGCGCAACGCCTGGGCCTCCTCGCCGCGCTCCAGCGCCTCCAGCGCGGCGATCCGGGCATCGAGCCACTCCACGAGGCCGGCCAAGCGCTTCGTCTGGCGAGGGTCGGCCCCGTCAAGGAGGTTCAGCGCCTCGTTGGCTCGCCCGGCGGCGGTGAGCCGCTCCGCCACCTCGGCGGCGATCACCGGCACGGTCAGGGCAGCGGGTTCGTGGTCGCGGTATTCGGCCAAATAGGCCTCGCCATCGCCAGCCGCACGGTGCTCCGGCGGTGTTCATTCAACCCCGGCCGGCTGCGCAGCACCTCCAGCCGCTGGCGCAGATGGCCAAGCCCCACGGGGCCCAGCGCCTCCTGGAGATGGTCGATCAGGTGATCGAACTGTCCATAGCCGTTGTCGATCAGCGCCCCATACACCTGATCAGCCAGGGGCTCGGGATTGGCCTTGCCCCGGGCCGCCACGGCGCCCAGATCGGCCGTGGACTGGTGGAACAGGGGCATCACAGCCCCGTCGCTGTCGTCGCAGCGCTCCAGCACCGGCTCCACCAGCTCCAGCAGCGTCCAGAGCAGGTCCACCGCCAGGGCGGGGTCGTGCTCGGCGATCGGCCCCACGATCGCCTGGCGTTGCTGGTCGAGGTCCTTGAGCAGGGCATCACGCTGGCGCCAATCCAGGAAACTGCCAGAGCGGGCGACGGTGGCCAACCGCTTGCGCACCTCCTTGGCGATCTCGTTGGGCCCGCCCTGTTCCGCCAGCGCCAGCCGCAGCACCCGCTTGGCGGCGGCGTTCCCCTGGGTAAGGATCAGCAGCAGTTCCGCCAATCGCGGTGCGCCGAGGGCCTCCAGATTCCTGGCGTTGAGGGTGGATTTTGCCGCCATGATCCAGCCTTCAATCAGGGCACCTACGGTGGCGCGCCAGACCCCAAGGGAGCAACGCCATGGGCGCCCGCGTCAGGACAAACCGGCGCAACGCGGTGGCGCCAGCCAGCGCTGAAGAGCAACTCGTTCAGAAGCTGCAGCGCATCGAAGCGCTCTTCTCCCGGGCCGGCAGCGTCGGCGAAAAGGTGGCGGCCGCCCGGGCTCGCGAGCGCATTCAAGAGAGGCTCAAGCAGCTCGCCGCCGAGGAGCCGCCGATCGAGTTCCGCTTCACCCTCTCGGACCAGTGGTCGCGCCACCTCTTCGTGGCCCTGCTGCGGCGCTATGAGATCCAGCCTTACCGCTACCGCGGCCAACGGCGCACCACGGTGATGGCACGCCTCAGCCGCAGCTTCGTGAACGACACCCTCTGGCCGGAATTCCAGGAACTGCAGCAGACGCTGTCGGCCTACTTCGACGCCCTCACCGACCGTGTGATCGAGCAGGCCCTTGAGGTGAAGGCTGGCGAGGCGGAAGAGCGGCCGCCGGCGCCCCGGCTCAATCCGGTGGATCACCAGACCTCGCTGCTGTAGGGGGGCTTCGGGTGCCGGTGAAGGCCTGGGAGCGGATCTGGGCCCAGTGGGGCCGGACTCCCCCAGCAGCGGCCTTGAAAGATGGTGAGCAGCAGCATGGGCAACAGCGCCCGTGACACCGCCTTCCAGGCGCCAGGCACCACGGTGTTCGTGGGCCGTCAGAGGCGCGAGCGGGCCAGCATCGACATCATCGACTACAGCGCCGAGGCGATCCAGGAGTGGCACCAGGCCGATGTGGCCACCTGCCTCACCTGCCTGGCAGGCCCCACGGTCAGCTGGATCAACGTGAACGGCGTTCACGACACCGGGCTGATCGAAGAGCTGGGCGATGCCTTCGATCTACACCCCCTGACCCGCGAGGACATCGCCAACACCTCCCAGCGGCCGAAATGGGAGGAGTTCGCCGCCTATGCCTTCCTGGCGATGAAGATGCTGGACGACGGCGGGCCCGCGCGGGGCGTGACGATCGAGCACGTGAGCCTGATCTTGGGCCCCACCTGGGTGCTCTCGTTCCTGGAGGACGAGGGCGATGTGTTCGAGAGCGTACGCAAGCGACTGCGCACAGCCAGCGGTCGTGTGCGCACGATGCCGGCCGACTACCTGGCCTTCAGCCTGATGGACGCCGTGGTCGACCACTACTTCCTGGCCGTGGAGCGAATCGGCGAGGGGGTGGAGCTGATCGACGAGCAGGTGATCAGCAATCCCAGTCCGGGCGACATCCACAGGATCCACCGTTTCAAGCGGCAGATGCTGATTCTGCGCCGGGCCGTGTGGCCCCTTCGGGAGGTAGTGGGGGCGATCGTGCGTAGCGAATCCGATCTGCTGGGCGAGCACACCAAGGTGTTCTGGCGGGATCTCTACGACCACACCGTGCAGGTCATCGACATGGTGGAAACCTCCCGGGACTCCCTGGCCAGCCTGCATGACACCTACCTCTCCAGCCTCAGCAACCGCATGAATGAGGTAATGAAGGTGCTCACCGTGATCTCCACGATCTTCATCCCCCTCACCTTCCTCGCCGGTGTGTACGGCATGAACTTCGAGCACATGCCCGAGCTCAAGTGGAAAGAGGGCTATTACATCGTCTGGGCGGTGATGGTGGCGATCGGGGTGCTGCTGATTCTGTACTTCCGCAAGCGTCGTTGGATCTGAGCGAAGCCGAGCCGCGCCCCGGAGCTCAACCCGCCAGATCCGCCAGTCGTTTCTGCGCCAGCTGCGCCTGGGCTTCGGCTTCGGCCAGGTTGGCCTGGCACTCGGCCACCACTTCCGGCGGCGCCTTGCCGGCGAAGTTGGGGTTGGCCAGACGGCCGGCCAGGCCCTTGATCTCCTTCTCGGCCTTGGCGATGTCTTTCTCCAGCCGGCCGCGCAGGGCGTCTAGATCCACCAGGCCCTCGATCGGAAGCAGCACCTGCAGCTCCCCGCTCACCGCCGCCAGGCAGCGGGCACCCCCGGGCGTGCTGCCGGATCCGTCGGCACCACCGCTGGCATCGGCGCTGGTTTCACGCACCTCCACCGACGCCGCCCGGGTGAGGGCGGTGATGTCGCAGCTGCCGGCGCGCAGCACGGCGGCCAGCTCCGGCCGGCCGGTCACGAACACCACCGGCGCGGCCTGCGAGGGCTTGAGCCCGGCCACGGCGCGCAGGTTGCGCACCACCCGGATCGCCTCGATCAGTTCGGCGAACTGGGCTTCCAGGGCGGCGTCGAGGGCGGCGGCGTCCACCGCCGGCCAGGCCTGCAGCGCCAGGAAGGTGCCTTCAGGGGCGCCGGTGAGCCCATGCCAAAGCTCCTCGCTCAGGTGCGGCATGAGCGGATGCAGCAGCACCAGCAGCTCGTTCAGCACCTTGGCCAGCACCTGGCGGGCCACGCGCTGATCCGCCAGCACCTCAGCGCTGAGCCCCTCGCCTTCAACGGCAGGGCGGGGGTTGAGGCGCCGCTTGAGCAGTTCGATCGTCCAGTCGCACACCCCGTTCCAGGCGAACTCGTAGAGCCCCTTGGCGGCCTCGCCCAGGGCGTAGCTGCCGTAGCGCTCCGCCGTTTCGCCGTTCACCCGCGCCAGCCGCGTCAGGATCCAGCGGTCGGCCAGGGTCAACGCCTCCGGATCCGGCTCCCCCAGGCTGGCGGGCGTTTCGCCGCCCAGGTTGATCAGGGCGAAGCGGGTGGCGTTCCAGAGCTTGTTGGCGAAGTTGCGCGCCCCTTCCACCGTGGCCGAATTGCCGCTGGCGCGGTCGTAGTCGAGGCGGATGTCCTGGCCGGCGCCGGCCACTTCGCGCACCAGGGCGAAGCGCAGGGCATCGGCGCCGTAGCGCTCGATCAACGGCAGCGGATCGATGCCGTTGCCGGCGCTCTTGCTCATCTTGCGGTTGTTCTCATCCCGCACCAGGCCGTGGATCATCACGTCGCGGAAGGGGATCCAGGTGTCGCGGCCGCCCACCGGCACGCCGTCCTCCTGCAGGAAGGCGCCGGCCAGCATCGTCATGCGCGCCACCCAGAAAAAGATGATGTCGAAGCCGGTGACCAGCACGCTGGTGGGGTACCAGGTGGCCAGATCGGCGGCGTTCGCATCGGGCCAGCCGAGGGTGGAGAAGGGCCAGAGACCGCTGGAGAACCAGGTGTCGAGCACGTCGGGGTCTTGCTCCAGCTGCAGCGGGCGCCCTGCCGCGCGGCTGGCGGCGCCGAACTGCGCCTCGGCCTTGGCCTTGGCCTCCTCGGTGTCACGGGCCACCACGTAGGGGGTGGCGTCGCTGATCACACCGCCGGTTTCACTCACCACGAACCAGGCGGGGATGCGGTGGCCCCACCAGAGCTGGCGGCTGATGCACCAGTCGCGGATGTCAGTGAGCCAGTCGCGGTAGACCTTCTCCCAGCGCTGCGGCACGAAGCGGGGCTCGCCCTGATCGAGCGCTGCGCGGCAGCGGGCGGCCAGCGGCTCAGCCCGCGCGAACCACTGGGTGGAGAGCAGCGGCTCCACCGGCACCTTGCCGCGATCCGAAAACGGCACGCTGTGGCGGTGCGGCTCCACCTTCACCAGGAACCCTTCCGCCTCCATCGCCGCCACCACCGCCGCGCGCGCCTCGAAGCGATCGAGCCCGGCGAAGCGGCCGGCGGCGGCGTTCATCGAGCCGTCCTTGGCCATTACGGTGATCAGCGGCAGACCGTGGCGGGCGCCGATCGCGAAGTCGTTGGGGTCGTGGGCCGGGGTCACCTTGACGCAGCCGGTGCCGAAGGCCGGATCCACGTGCTCATCGGCCACGATCGGGATCTGGCGGCCCACCAGGGGCAGGGTGATGGTGCGGCCCACCAGGGCGGCGTAGCGGGGGTCGCCCGGGTGCACGGCCACACCGGTGTCGCCCAGCAGGGTTTCGGGGCGGGTAGTGGCCACCACCAGATGATCCAGGCCGGTGGCGTCACCTGCCGCGCCAGCGGTGAGCGGGTAACGGAAGTGCCAGAGGTGCCCGTCGAGCTCCTTCATCTCCACCTCCAGATCGCTCACCGCCGATCCCGAGGCCGGGCACCAGTTCACCAGGTACTCGCCCCGGTAGATCAGCCCCTGCTCGTGCAGGCGCACGAAGGCTTCCACCACCGCTTTGTTGAGGCCGGGATCGAGCGTGAAGCGCTCGCGCCGCCAATCCACCGAATAGCCGAGCCGGCGCAGCTGGCCCACGATCGTGCCGCCGCTCTCGGCCTTCCAGGCCCAGGCGCGCTCGAGGAAGGCGTCGCGGCCCAGGTCGTCCTTGCTGCCGCCTTCCGCCTTGATCTGCTTCTCCAGGATCGACTGCACCGCGATCGAGGCGTGGTCGGTACCGGGCAGGCACAGCACGTTGCGGCCGCGCAGGCGCTGGAAGCGCACGATCGTATCGATCAGGGCCGTCTCGAAGCCGTGACCCATGTGCAGGCTGCCGGTCACGTTCGGCGGCGGGATCACCACAGAAAACGGCTCGCCGGGAGCGTTGGGGTCGGGGTGAAAGGCGCCCGCCGCCTCCCAGGCCGCTTGCCAGCGGGCTTCCGTGCCGCTCGGGTCGTAGGTCTTGGACAGGGCCTCGTCGGCTGTGGCAGCTTCAGGGCTGGGGGCGGCGGCGGCCTCGATCACAGGTGGAGCCGGGAAGATAGATCTGCCCATGCTCTCAAAACGGCGCAGCTGGGGTGGCCGTGCGCCGCGGCCGCTCGGGGGCGATCGTCATGGCCTTGATCTCAACTGCCGAGGATGTTGATGGCCCGGGCCGCGATCACGGCGATGGTCAGCAGAGAGATGGTGCTTTCGAGCATCATCAGCAGCATCGCCCGGGCGCTGAGCGGGATGGCCCCGGTGGGGCTGAAGGCCGTCGCCGTCGAAAAGCCCAGGAACAGGTAATCGATGAAGGTGGGGCGCCAGTCAGGGCTCACGGCATCGGGCACCCCCTCCTGGGGGAAGAACCAGTCGGCCCGGATGGGCAGACGATTGAGCCTCGCCTCGGGGCCGCCGCGATCGAGATGCCAGAACGCCAGAGAGAAGGTGACCACATTGGAGACCCAGATCGCGATGCCCGAGGCGAGCAGCTCGATGGCATTGAGCTGTCCTCCGCCGAACAGCATCTCCCGAATCAGAACGGCCAGATTCGCCAGGGTGAGGCTGCCGGTGACCGCAACGAAGAGCCAGGTAGTGGCGCGCTCGATGCGCAACCAGCTCCGGCGGCCGGTCGTCAGTCCGACGGCCAGCATCGGGATCAGAGCCGTCGCGAAGAGGATGAAGTCGAAGCCGTAGGGAAGGATCCGGAACCGGTTGGGCAGCCCCCTCTCCAGCGCCCAGAGGACGACCACGGCGAGAACGGCGGACCAGCGCAGTTCGATGCGCAGGGATTTTGCTGGCTTGCCCTGGATCACGCGCTCTACTGCAGTGCCATGGCCACCCGCAGCCGTTCCTCCGGTCTGATCAGATGGTCGAGATCCTCGGCGTCCTTGTCGACGGCGATCTCCACCCAGTTCACCTCGCCGCTGAACATCCCGCCTGCTGTCGGGTAGTCGTCGGTCACCGGTGAGCCGGCCTCGAAACCGACGTCGCAGGTCTCGTCGGCGGAGAACACCATCGGTTCGGTCTGCTCCACCCGGCCTTCGCCTGCCTTCTGTCCATCCACATAGAGCGTCACCGTGCCCCCCTTGGCCAGGCCGCCGCCGTCGTAGGCGAACTCCATCCGCACCTGATGGGTTCCTGCCGGAATCGCCGCTGTGCCCGCGATCGTGTAGCGGTTCACGCCATAGAAGTTGTAGCAGTACTTCGGCTTGCCTTCTTTGGCGTAAAGGCTCCAGCCACCGGTGAGGCCCCCCTGGGCGACAATCACGCCCTCGGCACCGGCTTCGGGCACGATCACCTCGGCGGTGATGGCGTGCGACTTGTTCTTGAAGTTGACGATCGAGCTTTCGCTCAGCCGCCCCATGCCGCCGAACACCACTTGCCGTGTTCCTTTGATCAGCTGGGGCCGGCCGGCGATCTCAGGATTGGCCCGCTCGGCGAAGCGATCATCCAGCGGCAGCACGTTGTACCTGGTGGCTTCGATTAGCCACAGCCGCTGCAGTTCATGGAGCTTCTGGGGTTGTTCCCTGGCGAGATCCCGCGCCTGGGTCCAGTCGGAGCTGGTGTCGTAGAGCTCCCAGACATCGTCGTCGAAGGCGGCCAGTTGCACCTGGCCGGTTACCCAGGGCGTCCGGTGCCTGGTCACGGCGGTCCAGCCCTTGTGGTAAATGCCGCGGTTGCCCATCATCTCGAAGTACTGGGTCTGGCGCCGTTCGGCCGCCTTGGGGTCGTTGAAGGAATAGGCCATGCTCACCCCTTCGATCGGACGCTGCTGCACGCCATTCACGAAGGTGGGCTGGGGCAGGCCCGCTGCTTCCAGAATCGTGGGGGCCACGTCGATCACATGATGGAACTGGCTGCGGATTTCTCCCCTGGCCTGGATTCCCTTGGGCCAATGAACGATGGTGCCGTTGCGGGTGCCGCCGAAATGGGAGGCCACCTGCTTGGTCCACTGGTAGGGCGTGTCCATGGCGTGGGCCCAGCCCACCGCGTAGTGGTTGTAGGCCTCAACTCCGCCCAGCTGATCCAGCCGCTCGGTTAGGAACTCGGCGGTTTCGAGGTGGGCAAAGCCCGTGAGCGGAGCCATTTCGTTGAAGCAGCCCTGCAGGGAGCCCTCCGCTGAGGCGCCGTTGTCGCCGATGATCACGTAAATCAGCGTGTCCTCGAGAATCTCAAGCTCCTGAAGCGCATCAATCAAGCGGCCGATGTGATGATCGGTGTGCTCAAGGAAGCCCGCATACACCTCCATCTGTCGGGCGAGAATGGGCTTCATCTCGGCCGTGATCGTGTCCCAGGCGGGAATGTCGGCATGGCGCCCCGTGAGCTGACAGTCGGCAGGAATCACCCCCAGCTGCTTCTGACGGGCGAAGGTTTCTTCCCTCAGAGCGTCCCAGCCCTGGTCGAACTGGCCTTTGTACTTGTCGGCCCATTCCTTCGGCACATGGTGCGGGGCATGGGTGGCGCCAGGGGCGAAATAGGTGAAGTACGGCTTGTCGGCCATCAGCGCCTTCTGCTGGCGGATCCATTGGATCGCCTTGGTGGTCAGATCCTCGCTGAGGTGATAGCCCTGTTCGGGTGTCTTGTGGGGTTCCACCGGCGTGGTGCCTTCGTAGAGCGCCGGATACCACTGGTTGGTTTCACCGCCGATGAAGCCGTAGAAGTATTCGAAGCCGCCGCCGCCGGTGGGCCAGGCATCAAAGGGCCCCATCGGACTCGTCTGCCAGACGGGCACCTCATGGCACTTGCCGAACTGCGCAGTCGAGTAGCCGTTGAGCTTCAGGGTGCGGGCAAGTGGGGAGCAGCTGTTCGGCAGGATCGAGTTGTAGCCGGGCGCTCCCGTGGCCATCTCGGTGATGCCGCCCATGCCCACCGAATGGTGGTTGCGCCCGGTAAGCAGGGCCTGCCGCGTCGGAGAACAGAGGGCGGTGGTGTGGAAGCGGTTGTACTTGAGGCCGCCTGCGGCCAGCTTCTCGATGTTGGGCGTCTGGCAGGGGCCACCGAAGGCGCTGGAGGCACCGAAACCCACATCATCCAGCAGGATGACCAGCACATTCGGTGCTCCCGCCGGCGGCCGCAGATCCCTGATCGGCGGGTACGACGTATCGGGATCCCTGGCGTCGTAGGTGGTCAGGCCCCCATGGGGTTGATCGGGGATCGGCAGGATCTGGCGTTGCACGGGATCGGAAGAGGTCATCGGTGTAGGCCTGTTCGGGATTGAACAACTGGGAACGGATGGGTGGATCGCAGCGACGCGTTCCGCTGAGATCTGCGCGAAACGCAACTACTGCCGCGCCAGGATCATCCGCATCTTGTCGTCCTGCGATTCCACCGCTGTGCCGGTCACATCCACCAGCGCCCGCTTCACCGTTCCGCTGAAGGCGAAGGGTGGCTTGTAATCGGGCATGGTGGGGGAGCCGGGATCGGCGCCCACCGCCGCCCCCGCCGCCAGGCCCAGGCTCAGGGGAATCGTGACCGGAAGTTGGCCCTCACCCACGGGCTCGCCATCCACGAACAGCTTGATCGCCGCTGGGGTGCCCTTGCCGTTGGCGATGTCGGCCGGACCGGTGGGGGTGAACTCCACGCTGAAGATGTGATGGCCGCTGGGAACCGGCGCTGTGGAGGTGATGCGGAAGTGGCTCTCCGCCACATAGTTGTAGCCGTAGGTGAGGAGTCCGTTCTGCACGTAGAACGCAAAACCACCGTCGTTGCCCCCCATGCTGAACAACACCCCATCGGCTCCGTCTTCGGGCACCAGGGCCTCCACGGAAATCGAGTGAGGCCGGTTCATCACCCTGGGGGCCGCGTTGGTGGGCACCACCTGGGTGCCGGGGTAATAGACGTAACGCTGTCGATCGGCGGCGATCTGAGGGCGCTCGACCCCGAATCGCTGGGTGCCGCGGCTGTCGATCGGCAGCACGTTGTACTTGCCGGCCTCCACGTACCACATCCCGATCATGGCGATCAGCCGATCCCGTTCGGACGCCGCCAAATCATTGGTTTCGGCGAAATCCTCCTCGAGGTTGTAGAGCTCCCAGCCATGGGCATCGAGCTGGATCAGCTGGTCGTAGGAGATCGGATCGCCGAACCTGCGGCCCGATTCGCTGAAAGAAGTGCCCGGCCAGGGGCAAACGGCCCGCCAGCCATCGTGATACAGGGAGCGGTGGCCGAACATCTCGAAGTACTGGGTGAGGTGCAGACTCGGTGCAGCCGGGTTGTCGAAGCTGGAGGCCAGCGAGAAGCCCTCGATCGGGCTCTGGGTCACCCCCCGGATGGTGGTGGGAGCCTCAATCCCCAGGGCATCGAGCACGGTGGGCACCATGTCGATCGCATGGGCGTACTGGCTGCGGATCTCCCCCCTGGCGTTGATGCCTTTCGGCCAGCTCAGGATGAAGGGATCGCTGGTACCACCCCGGTAGGTCTCCCGCTTCCAGCGCCGGAACGGGGTGTTGCCGGCATGGGTCCAGCCCCAGGGGTAATGGTTGAAATACTTCGGTCCGCCGATGTCGTCGATGGCGGCCAGGTTCTGCTCCAGGTTTTCCGGCACGTTGTTGAAGAACTTGCCCTCGTTCACCGACCCGGTGGGCCCGCCCTCGGAGCTGGCGCCGTTGTCGGAGATCACCATGATCAGGGTGTTGTCGTATTCGCCCAGTTCCTTGAGGAATGCGATCAGCTCGCCGATGTGGTGGTCGGTGTGCTCCAGGAAGCCGGCGAACACCTCCATCATGCGGGCATACAACCGGCGTTCATCGTCCGAGAGAGAGGCCCAGTCCTGCACGTCGGGATCGTGGCGCGACAGGGTGGTGTTCGGGGGAATGATGCCCAGCTCCTTCTGGCGGGCGAACGTCTTCTCGCGGTAGGCATCCCAGCCGTCGTCGAATTGGCCCTTGTATTTGTCGGCCCATTCCTTCGGCACATGGTGGGGCGCATGCATGGCGCCGGTGCAGAAGTACATGAAGAAGGGCTTGTTCGGCGCCACCTGCTTGGCATCGGCGATCATCGCCTTCGCCTTCTCCACCAGATCCGGCGTGAGGTGATAGCCCTGCTCAGGAGTTTTCTCAGGTTCCACCTGGGTGTTGTCGCGCACCAGCTCGGGGTAGTACTGGTGCGTGTCGCCGCCGAGGAAGCCGTAGAAACGCTCAAAACCCCTTCCCAGGGGCCAGCGGTCGTAGGGGCCGGCGGCGGAGGTGGCCTCCGCCGGGGTGAGGTGCCACTTGCCCACGGCGTAGGTGTTGTAGCCCTGCTGCAGCAGGATTTCGGAAAGGAAGCCATTCTCGAACGGGATGT
Source organism: Synechococcus sp. Tobar12-5m-g (assembly GCF_024345415.1). GTDB lineage: Bacteria > Cyanobacteriota > Cyanobacteriia > PCC-6307 > Cyanobiaceae > Regnicoccus. The sequence continues at coordinate 213,552 of NZ_JAGQBB010000001.1, forward strand.
AGCCGTTGGAGCCGGGATAGCCCATCGAGCCTTCCGTGATGCAGGCCAGCCCGTTGGAATGGTGGTTGCGCCCCGTGAGCATGCAGGAGCGTGACGGCGAGCAGAGCGCCGTGGTGTGCATGTTGCTGTAGCGCAGCCCATCGGCCGCCAGGGCATCGAGGTTGGGCGTGGCGATCGGACTGCCATAGCAACCGAGCTGCCCGAATCCCGTGTCGTCCAGAACGATGTAGAGCACGTTCGGCGCCCCCTCCTTCGCCCGGTTGGGCTCGGGCCAGGCCGGGGTCGACACGTCGGCGGTGCGGCCGATCACGCCAGGGAAGGCGGTGCCGGGCTTGTACTCGTTGAGCGGCATCGGTCCGGGGAGGAGGGCTGCCCGAAAGATAATCAGACAGGCCAAGGTGAGTTTTTCACCTGTGTCTTTCGACACAGCGCTCAGCTGAGCAGCGCCAGCTCCTCCTGGAAGGGGCTTTGCAGCAGAAGATCTGTCAGTCCCAGCCGCTGACGCCAGGCGGCGATCGGCAGCGCCCAGCCTTCTTCCCAGCGCATCGCCAGCAGGGTGGGCCCCAGCCGGGCCACCTCCAGACCGAAGCGGATGCCATTCCAGAGGCGCTCGTTCTCCTGAGGAACTTCAAAGCCGTGGAAGATCCAGGCCGTCAACACGGCGGCAGAAGCTGGCTGGCGCAGGGCCGAGGCGTAGTAGGCCGAACCTGCGGCCTCTCCGGGCACGTCCACGGGAATGGCCAGCACGGTGTGATGGAGGTCATGGGTGAAACGCAGCCGTTGCTGCAGGTAGGCGCCGGGGCCGTCCATGCCGGAGGTGTCCGGTGGTGGTGGCGCATGCAGCCCAAGCCGATCGAACCGCGCCTGATAGAGCTGGCCGAGGCTGCCGTTCGGCAGGGCCCGCAACTCCGGTGCCGAGGGCCAGGGACCCCAGTACCGCTCAGCGGCGAGGGCCCTGAGGGCGGGATCCTCGAGCAACTGGGCCCGGCCCAGATCCCCCAGAGCCGAGCTGCCGAGGGCATCCAGCAGGGGCACGGCATGGGGAAACACATGCTCCGGATCATGGGCCGTTTCGAGCAGGGCGATGGCGGCCCGCAGGGTGCGGCGGCGGAGGTCGGGATCGATCTTCATGGTGTGGATGGGGCAGGGGCAGGAGACGACGCCAGCCGCCCCAGGTCATCCTCCTGGCTGCCGGCGTTGATCCAGCCGGTGGAGAAGGTTTTGTGTGGTGGTGGCGCGTGCAGCCCAAGCCGATCGAACCGCGCCTGATCGAGCTTGCCGAGGCTGCCGTTCGGCAGGGCCGCCAACTCCGGTGCCGAGGGCCAGGCTTGGCTGACTTTGGCCTTACCAGTTGAATTGGAATGCGACTCAGGATCCACGGATGAAGCCTGAACCCAGCCTCCTCCGTCGGACCCTGCATGGCCCCTCCCACCGCTGGTGGGCGCTGGTAGCCGTGGAGTTCGGAAACTTCGTCGTCTACATGGACGGGTTCATCGTCACCCTGGCCCTGCCGGCGATGGCCAGGCAGTTCGGTGTCGGTCTGTCCACCCTGAAATGGGTGATCGTCGCCTACATGCTCAGCGTGACGATCACCCTGCTGCCAGCCGGGCGCATGGCTGATCTCTGGGGCCGCCGCCGCATCGTGGCCGGGGGAATGGGGGGGCTGGCCATCAGCTCGTTGATGTGTTTCCTGGCCACCAGCTTCCCGGTGCTTCTGTTCTGGCGCGTGCTGCAGGGCATCGGCGGTGGGTTGGTGCTGGCCAATGTGATGGCGGAGATCACCTCGGTGTTCCCCCTGCGGGAACGGCGGACCGCCATGGCCGTGAACGCCTCTGTGCTGGCCCTGGCCCAGGTCACAGGGCTGGTGCTGGGGGGCCTTGTGATCGGTACGTATGGCTGGCCGTCCCTATTCCTGATCATCCTGGCCATCAGCCTGGCGGGTCTGGTCCTCTGCCTCCTGGTGCTGGAGCCCTCGAGTGCCGCAGGCGGCGGGCCCCCCTTCGACGCGGTCGGTGCCCTGCTCTGGAGTGCCACGGTGGCGGCGCCCTTCCTGCTGATCGAACACCTCTCAGGGGCCTGGCCGTGGCCCCTTGGAGTGGCACTGGCAGCCGCGACCCTGCTCCTGTTGGTGGGCTTCCTGGCCGTGGAGCGGCGAACGGCCCAGCCCCTGCTCCGCCTCGGCCTGCTGCGCTCGCGGGCCTTCAGCTGCGGCTCATTCGCCGCCGCTTTTTACTTCGTGGCGGCTGTCTCGGCCTACTTCCTCCTTCCCCTCTACGCCCAGTTCGTGCTCGGTCTCACCCCGCTGCGGGCCGGATTTCTGCTGGTGCCGCTGTCGGTGATGCTGGTGATCACCAGCCTGTCCGTCACCTTCCTGGGCGGCAGATTCGGAGCTCGCAGCCTCAGCACCCTGGGACTTCTTGCCGTCAGCGGCGCCGTGTTGTTGCTCTCAGGGCTTCAGGCCGGCGCCTCGGAGGTTCAGATCGTGCCCCCTCTGCTGCTGCTCGGCGCCGGTGGCGGCCTGTTTCAACCTCCCAACAACAGTGCCACCCTCAATCCGGTGCCGGCCCAGAACCTGAGCGTGGCCAACGGCTTCCTCTCCACCTCCCGGAATTTCGGCCAGGCCCTCGGGGCCTCGCTGGCCGGCTCGATCCTGTCGATCGGGCTGGGGCCAGGCGGCGCCCAGGTGTTGGCCGGACGGCCCGGAAGCGTGGTGACGGGCACCCCGTTGATCCACTACATGACCGCCCAGCACCACGCCTTTCAGCTGGCAGCGGCCCTGGGCCTGGTGGGAGCGGCCGTGTCCCTGCTGCGGGGGCGCGAGTCGCCCCAACGGAACTCCGCAACGCTCAGCCCTCCGCCAGCCTCCGGAGGTAATCCTGCTGGCTGCCGGCGTTGATCCAGCCGGTGGCAATCGTTTTCGTGTGGCTGTGGCTCACCCGGCCCCGGTGGATGTGGGAGGGCCCCGCCGGGAAGATCGCCAGCTTGCCCTGCTCGGCCTCCTCGTGGTGGCCCTGCCAGTGGAACTCGGTGCCGGCCTCGGGCACGGTGTCCAGGTACAGGATCCAGGCCAGCACCCGCCTGATCGGTTCGGTGGCCTCTTCGGTGGTGGTCCAGTCGCAGTGCCAGCTCCTGAAGCCCTCGCCGGGGGCGTAGCGCTGCAGGTTGAAGATCGGCAGCACGAACAGACTCTGCTCCGGGCACACCTGCCGGAACAGGGGCCGCTCCGCCAGGTAGCGCTCCAGGCCGGCGCTCACCCCGCGCAGGATCAGCTGGGCCAGGCCATGGGCCTCCGGGTCGCTGCGGTCGATTGCCACCAGAGAGATGTCGGTGGAGACCTTGGCGGGCTCCGGATCCGGCCCCTGATCAGGCCCCGCATCGGGCCCGAAGGCCACACCGGGTCGCTGCAGGTCGACCCGGCGCTCGAAGAAGGCCAGGGCCGCCTCGGCGACGGCGACATAGCCAGGGTTGCGGAAGCGGGCAATCAGGTTCATGGGTTCTGCCGCCACGGCACCGCCACCAGATCCTCCAGCAGCTGCCAGCTCCCTTGCTCCACCATCCGATCCGCAAGCCCAACAGCCTCCAGCGCCGCGGCCACCCGCTCCAGACCGACCGGATCACCCCCCGGCTCCAGGGGCCACACCAGCACCTGGGCCTCGGCAGGATCCGCCATCAGCTTGAGGTTCAGATCAGCCAGCTCTCGCTCGAAGAACAGCCGCCGCATCCGGCCCGTAACCACCGGCCCCAGGGAGGCCGCGAACGCTTCCAGCGCCTCCCGATCGCCGGAGCATCCGCTGTTCAGCGCCAGCCAGATCATCAACTTGGCCCAGCCCTCAGGGGTCCACAGCGGCGAAAAGCTCTCCCGGTGCTGCCGCACCAGCTCACCGAGGGCGAAATCGAACAGGCCCGCCTGGAGCGCAGAGGCTTCGGCGGCCGGCGGGCTCATGGATGCACCGCCCGAAACACCTCCTGCCCGAACACGTTCTGCACAACAAACAGCAGAACGAACCCCATCACCGCTGCGATCAGCGGGGTGGTGATCCAGCCTGAGGCGATCCCCCCCAGCACGCCCCAGCGGATCTGGCGCACCCCCTTGAGGCCCTGCAGCAGGCCGATGCCCAGCACCGAGCCGATCACCGCCTGGGACCCCGACACCGGCAGCAGCGGAATCGTGGGCAGGCCCCAGCCCGCCAGCAGGCTCTCCAGCGCCGTGGAGGAAAAGATGAACAGCACCAGCGAATGGGACACCACCACCACGAAGGCGCCCAGTGGCGAAAGGGTCATCAGGCTGTCGCCCACGGTCATCATCACCCGCCGGGAATAGGTGTAGACACCGACGGCCACGGCGATCCCACCGATCAGGAACAGCTGCTCCACCGACGAGACGCTGAAACGCCCCAGGCTCAGATCGCGGAAGGGCGAGGCCTCCACAAAGAAGCCCATCACATTGCCGATGCCGTTGGCGCCGATGGCATAGGAGCCGAAGACGCCCGCCAGGATCAATCCGGTGCGGGTGTTGCGATCGAGCGAGAGCAGGTGGGGCCGGGTGAGGCGGATCCACTCCACCAGCAGCTTGTAGAGCAGCATCGCGAAGATCGCCCCGAGCACCGGTGACACCACCCAGGTGGCGGCAATGCGGCCCAGGGTGCCCAGGTCGGTGGGGGAGCCGCTGAACAGGTTCCAGCCGATGATCGAGCCCACCACCGCCTGGCTGGTGGAGGCCGGCAGGCCCAGCTTGCTCATCCAGGCCACCGTGAGGGCGGCCGCCAGGGCGGCGGTGAAGGCCCCCGGCAGGGTGTTGATCGCCCCCAGTTGACCCAGGCCCTCGGCGGCGCCGGCGCCGCTGGTGACGGCACCGATGATCACGAACGCGCTGCAGAGGAAGGCCGCCGTGGAGAAGCGGATCATGCGGGTGGCCACCGCGGTGCGGAAGGCGTTGGAGGCGTCGTTGGCCCCCATCGACCAGCCGAGGAACAGGCCGCTGGAGAGGAAGATCAGCGTGACGATCAGGCTCATGGGCTGGGCTCCGGCTCAGAGAGCGCGCTTGATCGCGTAGATCGAGAGGTCATCACTGATGTTCTCGGCCATGTCGGCCAGACCATCCAGCATGGCCACCTCCTGGCGCAGCTGGCTCCGCTGCTCAAAATCGAGGCCGGAGGCGACGATTTTGCGCCTGATCCGCAGGGCAATCCTGTCGGTTTCATCCTCGAAGGTCCGCACCTCGTTGATGTGATCGCGCACGGCCTCCGGGTTGCGGAAGAAGGTGCGGGCGGCCAGCACCACGGCCTGCACGCAACGGATCGCCAAGGTGGAGAGTTCCTCGAACTCCTGGGTAAAATCCGGACGGGAGCGGGGCTGCACGATCATCAACTCCTGAAAGTCGTCGCCCATCTGGTCGAGCAGCTCAAACAGATCGCCCAGTAGCCGCAACACATCGCCCCGGGCATCAGGCAGCAACATCTCGGTGTAGAGCATCGTCACGATCGTGCGGCGCAGTTCACTGCAGCGCCGCTTGATCTCGATCGCCTGCTCCAGTTTCTCCTCGCAGATCGCCAGGTTCTCCGCGGGGGAGAGATAGGCGCGAAGGCCGAGTTCCACGATGAGCACGCCCTCGGAGATCTTGTCAAGGAACTCCTCGATCAAGCCCTGAAGAAAACGGGTTTTGCCGAAAAGCGGAGGGGTTTCACTGGACACCGGGTTTGCTTGCCTGGCTTCGTTCCTGTCAGGCAAAGGTAACGGCACGAAGGGGGCGGCAGACCGTGGCCGCATCCGTCATCCCGCCGCCACCTCAGCAGCAACGGTGCTCCTTCGTCCCCCTCGGGGGTCAAACTACGGAGGCCTGAACGTGACAGACCCATGGCCCTCGACCTCAACGACCCGGATCTGGAGTTCGCGGACCTCGTCTACGCCTACCAGAGCTGGGTGATGGCGGTGATCAACGACGAGAAGCTCGGCGGAGAGGAGAAGCTGCTCACCGACGACATCGCCGAGGATGCCCTCAACGCCATGCGCTTCCTGCCCGGCGAAGTGACCTCCGCGATCGAAACCAGCCTCGCCCGGGTCTACGACGTCGATCCCGACGAGCTGGCCGACCTGTTGTTCCCGGAAGACTGATCCCTCCACGATGGCCGCTCCCCGCGCCCTTCGGTTCGGTGGCGACACCTACGTGCTCGGCACCACGGCGCTCGAGCGGGAACGGCTGCGGCTGCAGCATGAGCTGTGGTTGCCCCTGGCACGCCAGGCCTGGGGCCGTGCCCACCTGCAGCCAGGCCACAGGGTGCTCGATCTGGGGGCCGGGCCCGGCTTTGTCAGCCTGGTACTGGCCCGGGCCGTGGGCCCCACGGGGCGGGTGCTGGGGCTTGAGCTCAGCGCCGACTATGTCGAGGTGGCCCGGGCGGCGGCCGCGAGCGCCGGACTGGAGCAGCTGGAATTTCGCCGACACGATCTGTGCCGCGATCCCCTGCCGGACGAGCCCTTTGATCGGGCCTGGTGCCGCTGGGTGGCCATGTTCCTGCCTGGGCTGGAACCGCTCGTGGAGCAGCTGGGCCAGGCCCTGCGCCCCGGTGGTCAGGTGGTGTTCCACGAGTACGTGCACTGGAGCAGCTTTGCGCTCCATCCCCATGGCGCCGCCATCGAACGGTTCGCTGCCGCCACCCTGGAGAGCTTCGAGGCGGCCGGCGGCCATCCGAACCCCAACCGGGAACTTCCGGCCCTGCTGGCGGCGCGGGGGTTTCATATCGAGGAGCTTCGCCCCCTGGCCCTGGTGGGCCAACCCGGCGATGCGGTGGCCGACTGGCTGGAGTGGTTCGTGCGGGTCTACGGCGCAACGCTGCAGCAGCAGGGCCGCTGGAGCCTGGAGGAGGCGGCCGCCGCCGAGAGGGAGATGGCCCGGGCCCACGGGCGGGCTGGAAGTTACTGGGTCGCTCCCACGGTGCTGGAGCTGCGGGCGACACGATGGCATCCATGACCTGGACCATCGCCGACATCCCCGACCAGAGCGGCCGCATCGCCCTGATCACCGGCGCCAACAGTGGCCTGGGCCTCGAATCGGCCCGCGCCCTCGCCGGCCACGGCGCCACGGTGGTGCTGGCCTGCCGCTCCCGGCGCAAGGGGGAAGCGGCCCGCGACGAGCTGCTGCCCGCGGCCACCGGCGGGCTGGAGGTGCTGGAGCTCAACCTCGCCGATCTGGCCAGTGTGCGAACGGCGGCCCGCTGGATGGCCGACCAGTACGGCCGCCTCGACATCCTGCTCAACAACGCCGGGGTGATGGGCACGCCGCGGCGCCTCACCCACGATGGCTTCGAGCTGCAGTTCGGCACCAACCACCTGGGCCACTTCGCCCTCACCCAGGCCCTGTTGCCCCTGCTGGAAGGGCGGCCGGGCGCCCGTGTGGTGACGGTGACCTCCGGGGCCCAGTACTTCGGCCGCATCGCCTTCGATGATCTGCAGGGCGAAGTCCGCTACGACCGCTGGGCGGCCTACAGCCAGAGCAAGCTGGCCAACGTGATGTTCGCCCTGGAACTCCAGGAGCGGCTGGCGACCGCCGGCCGGCCGGCCATCTCCCTCGCAGCTCACCCCGGCCTGGCCCGCCCGAACCTGCAGCCGGCCTCGGTGGCGGCCCCCAGCTCGAAGCTGGAAGGGCTGGCCTACCGGTTGATGGACCCCCTGTTCCAGAGCGCCGCCATGGGAGCCCTGCCCCAGCTCTACGCCGCCACGGCCCCCGAGGCCAAGGGCGGCGAGCAGTATGGTCCTGATCAGTGGGGGGGGATGCGGGGCTGGCCGACCCAGGTGCGGATCGCCCCAGCGGCCCTCGATCCCATCCAGCGGCGCCGGCTCTGGGAGGTGAGTGAGGCCCTCACGGAGGACAGGGCTTGAGGAGATTGCCCGGTCGGCGGCTCCCGAAAGGGCGACTGATTCTGGGCATGGGCGGTGCCCTGACCCTGTTCCTCGGCCTCGGTGGCTGCAGCAGCGGCTTCCTCCCCGACACCCTGTTCATCTACGTCGAGAACGAATCCAGCCAGAGCCGCCAGGCGGAGATCGGCGATTCCCGCAGGGTTGTTCAGCAGCTGCTCGAGGACTTTGAGCAGGCCAATCCGGGCGTGCGCATCCGGGTGCGGCACTTCTCCAGCGGGGCGATCGTGCCGGCCACCGCCTACCGCACCTCCCGCGCCCTCGGTCCGGATCTGCTGGTGACCCGGGTGGTGACGGCGCTGCGGCTGAACCAGCAGCACCTGTCCACCCCGGTGCGGTTTCGCGGCAAGGGCCTCGAGGAGATCCATCCCCGCTTTCTCGCCGAGTTCCGGCTGGCAGACAACCGGTTTCTGGCGGTACCGCTGCTGGCTGAACCGCAACTCGCCTGCTTCAACAGACGACGGGTCCCCGATCCGCCCACCAGCCTGGACCAGCTGATCGCCCTCAGCGCCAAGGGGATGCGGGTGGGCCTTCCCCTGGCTGCCACCGACCTATACTGGACCGCCAGCGGCAGCGACGCTGAAGACAGCCTCCAGGCGCTGCTCGAATCCGCTGACGACAGCGCCGCCGCTGCCCCAAGCTTCAAGGCCACAGACCAGCGCAGGCTGCTGGGGTGGCTCAACTGGCTGGACAACGCGAACCAGCAGCAGAACGTGGAATTCGCCGAGGAATCGATCGATCTGGTGGAACGGCTCGGCCGGGGCGAGCGGGACTGGATCAGTTGCAACAGCCTCTGGCTGGGACGGCTGGGCCGCCAGATGAAAGGATCCCTCGGGGTGTCGGAATTGCCTGGGGCGGATGGTCAGCCCGCCACCACACTCACCCGGCTGAAAGTTTGGAGCTTCGGGACCCACTCCAGCCCCCGCCAGCGTCAATTGGCGCAAGCCTTCGTGCTGTTCACCCTCAACCCGGTGAATCAACGCCGGATGATGTTGGCCGGCCCCGGTAATGTGCCGGTCAACAAAGAGGTGCTGATCCCCACCAAGAGTTCCCAGCGCTATGCGGCCATGGCCGCCAGCCTCGACCACTCCCGCATGCTGAGCTTCCGCCATCCCGAGCGGGTGGAGCAACGGGTTGGCCAACTTCATGACCTCCTGCGCCAGTTGATGGCGGGAAGCCTCGATCCCAATGGGGTGATTCAGGGCCTGACCGATCAGGCGGGAGGCGCACCCCCCGACCAGGACACCCCCTGAGGCCCGGGCGATGGACATGCTTCTCCTCGAGATCTCCGGCTGGCTGGGCTACCTCAGCCGCCCCCTGGTGCTGCTGCAGGGATTCACGGTGGCGGCGCTGATGCTCGGCTACCACTGGGGGGTGCAACCCCGGCTGGCCGCACGCCCCCCCATCGTTCGCTTGCTTGGCACCCTGGGCCTGCTGCTGGCCCTTCGGCTGGGTGCCGAACTCCTCCAGGCCCTCGGACAACCGAGCGGCCTGGTGGAGTACTCCGTGCGGCTTTACGCCATCTGGCAAGGGTTGATCGTTGCCCGGGTCCTTCTCGCACGGCGCTTTGGCGCCGCCCCGATCGACCGGCTTTATGGCCGCATCATCAAGCCCCTGTTTCTCCTGTCCCTGGCGGGGTCCCTGGTCAACCAGGTCGATTCGCTGGAGGACTTTGCCGACATCCCCCTCTTCCCCCTCTTCAACGAACCGCTCACCACTGGCGGCCTCGTGCTGCTGTTCACCATTCCCTATTTCCTGGTGGTGCTGTCGGAGTTTCCGGTGGCCTGGCTGGGGGCCCTGATGCAGCGGCTGCTGGGATTCAACAAGGGGACCCGGGTGGCGATCCAGCTGGTCTGCCGCTATGTGCTGATCGGTGGCGGTTTCCTCTGGGTGTTGCACCGGATCGGGCTCAATGCCAATGCGATTGCCGCCGTGGCCGGGGGCCTCTCGGTGGGCCTGGGCTTCGGGGTCAAGGAGGTGTTCTCCAACTTCATCAGCGGGCTTTGGCTGCTGTTCGAGGGATCCGTGGGTCCAGGCGAAATCCTCTTCATCGATGGGGATCCCTGCGAAGTGCGCAGCCTCGGGCTGCGGGCGGCCGTGCTCTGGCGCGACCGCGACAACGCTGAGCTGGTGGTCCCGAACCAGGACTTCTTCACAAAGACCACCACCACCTACACCGGCTCTGACCGGATGCGCCGCAGCCAGGTGGACGTGTCCGCCGCCTACCGCCACGACCCCGAAACGGTGATCCGCCTGCTGGAGCAGGTGGCTCTGGCCTCGCCGCGGGTGCTCCCCCAACCGGCGCCGAAGGCGTTGCTGCTCAGCTACGGCGATTCGGCGATCAACTACGCCCTGCGCTTCTGGATTGAAAATCCGATGAACAACGCTGGCATCAAGAGCGAAGTGTCCACTGCCGTCTGGCATGCCTTCAATGCCGAAGGCATTGAGATCCCCTTCCCGCAGCGGGTGCTTCAACAGCCAGGACACCGCGAAGGGACGATCGTCGCGATGCCGGGCGAAACGGGCTGAAATGGAGCCACCGACCCAGCACCAGCCTTCCGTGGACACCAGCGACATGACCACCCACGACCTCATCCCCGCTCCGGCCCTGCGCGAGCTGAATGGTCGCTCCGACCGGGCGGGCTGGAGCCAGACCCTCGGCCACGGCGCCCTGATCCTGGCCAGCGGCTGGGTGTGGGGCCACGGCGCCTTCCCCTGGGTGGTGCGGCTGCCGGCCCTGCTGCTGCTGGGCTGGGGCCTGGCCTTCGCCTTCTGCGCCATGCACGAATGCGGTCACCGCACCGCATTCGCCAGCCGCGCCGTCAACGACGCGGTTGCCTGGTGGGCGGGCGTGCTGAGTTTCTACAACGCCGACTTCTACCGCCGCTACCACCAGTGGCACCACCGGTACACCAACCAACCGGGCCTCGATCCGGAACTGGAGGATGCGCCGCCCACCAGCCGGGCGGGCTACCTGCTCCAGCTCAGCGGCTTGCCCTGGTGGACCGGGAAGTTGCGGGGCCATTGGCGGGGGCTGCGAGGCGAGTTCAGCGCCAACCCCTACATCCCCGCTGACGCGGCCCCGTCGGTGCGTTCCTCGCTCTGGAAGCAGGCGGCCGTGTACGGCGTCGTGCTGGGGCTGTCAGTGCCAGGGGGGAACGGGTTCCTGCTCTGGTTCTGGCTGCTGCCGCTGGCCCTGGGCCAGCCCCTGCTGCGCTTCGTGCTGCTGGCCGAGCACGGCGGCTGCAGCAACAGTGGTGACGGCCTGGCCAACACCCGCACCACCCACACCCTGGCGCCGCTGCGCTGGCTGATGTGGAACATGCCCTATCACGTGGAGCACCACCTGTTCGCCTCGGTGCCGTTTCATGCCCTGGCGACAGCCCACCAGCACATCGCCCCCCGCCTGGTGCACAACGCCCCAGGCTACCTGGCGGTGCACCGTCGCTTCCTGGCCGATCCCTCCGTTCTGGCCCTGCCCGCGTGACCCAGGCCGCTGGGTCCGTCGCCGACGGGGGATGGGATCAGCTCTTCGAGCTGGGGCCCTTTCGCTTCGCCTGTGGCCAGCAGCTGGGGAATGCCCGCCTCAACTACCGGGTGTACGGCCGCCTCAACGCCGATCGCTCCAACCTGGTGCTCTACCCCAGCTCCTACGGCGCCTGGCCAGAAGACATCGCGTGGGTGGTGGGCCCGATCCTCGATCCGCAGCGCTGGTGCGTGGTGCTGGTGAGCCAGTTCGGCAACGGCCGCTCCAGCAGCCCCAGCAACAGCGCCCTGGGCCTGACCGAGGACGGCTGGGTGGTGAGCCATGTCGACAATGTGCGGGCGCAGCGGCGCTTGCTGAAGGAGCGGTTCGGCGTGGAGCGGATCGCCCTGATCTACGGCTGGTCCATGGGGGCCCAGCAGGCCTACCACTGGGGCTCCCTGGCCCCCGAGGCGGTGGAGCGGCTCTGCTGTCTGTGCGGCACGGCCCGGACCACCCCCCACAACCGCCTGTTCCTGCTCAGCCTGCGCCAGGCGCTCACGGCCGACCCGGCCTGGAATGGCCAGCGATTCACAGCCAGCCCGGACCAGGGACTGCGCACCTTCGCCCTGATCTACGCCAGCTGGGCCGCCAGCCAGCCCTACTACCGAGAACGGCACCATGAGGCCCTGGGCTACGGATCGGTGGAGGACTACGTGGAGCGCGTCTGGCTGCCCGCCTACCGCCGCCACGATCCCCACAACCTGCTGGCCATGCTCGACACCTGGTTGGGCAACGATCTGGCGGTCGCGATGGCGACCGCCACCGGCTCGGGAAAGCCCGACGATCTGGCAGCCGCCCTGGGAGCGATCAAGGCCCGCACCACCGTGATCGCCGGACGCCACGACCTCTACTTCCCCCCGGACGATTGCGCGGCTGAGGCGGCCCTCATCCCCGGATGCCGCTTCGAGGTGATCGAATCGGTGCTGGGCCACCGGGCCGGCAATCCCCGCGACGCCCCCCAGGAGCAGGCCCAGATCCGCGCTGCCATCGATCGCCTCTGCCACGCTTGAACCCATGACCGACCTGGCCCGTTACGCCGCCGACCACGGCATCCGCCATTTCCTGTTCTCCTTTTCTGATCTGTTCGGCGTGCAGCGGGCCAAGCTGGTGCCCGCCTGCGCCGTGGAGGGTGTTGCCCGGGATGGGGCGGGCTTCGCCGGCTTTGCGGCCTGGCTCGCCATGACCCCGGCCGACCCCGACGTGCTGGGGCTGCCCGATCCGGCCAGCCTGATGGTGCTGCCCTGGCAGCGGCAGGTGGCCTGGGTGGCCACCGACCTGCAGGTGGAGGGCCAGCCCCTGGAGCAGTCGCCCCGCTGGGTGCTCAAACGACAGCTGGAGCGTGCCGGCGCCCTCGGCTACCGGTTCCGCACCGGCGTCGAGGCGGAGTTCTTCCTGCTGACCCAGGATGGCGGGGCGATCGCCGATGCCGGGGACACCCAGACCAAGCCCTGCTACGACCAGCTGGCCCTGATGAGCCAGCTCCCCCTGATCGGCGGGCTGCTGGAGGCAATGGAGGAGCTGGGCTGGGGCCCCTACCAGGCCGATCACGAGGATGCCAATGGCCAGTTCGAGATCAACTGGACCTTCGCCGATGCCCTGGTGACGGCTGACCGCCACGCCTTCTTCCGGGTGATGGCCAGCGGCATGGCCGAGCAGCAGGGCTTGGGAGTGAGCTTCGCGCCTAAACCATTCGCCGACCTCACCGGCAACGGCGCCCACCTGCACCATTCGCTCTGGAACGCGGAGGGCCGCAACCTGTTCCACGATCCCCTCGGCGAGAAAGGGCTCTCAGCCCTGGCCTATGCCTTCCTCGCAGGGGTGCTGGAGCACGCCGCCGCCCTCTGCGCCCTCACCAACCCCACACCGGAAAGCTACAGGCGCCTGGCAGGGCGGCCCACCAGCTCCGGCGCCACCTGGTCGCCGGGCTGGATCAGCTATGGCGGCAACAACCGCACCCACATGGTCCGCATCCCCGACGCTCAACGCCTCGAGCTTCGCCTGGCCGACGGGGCCGCCAACCCCTACCTGCTGCCGGCGGCCGTGCTGGCCGCCGGACTCGACGGCATCGAGCGGGGCCTGGACCCCGGCCCCCGCAGCGACGCCAACACCTACACCGATCCCCCCACCGGTGATGCGGCGAAACCCCTCCCGGCCAGTCCAGCCGAGGCCCTGGCGGCATTCGCCGCCGACCGAATCCTGCGGGAGGCCCTGGGGGAGCCCTTCTGCCAGGCCTACGAAAGCCTGCGCCGGCAGGACCTTGCAGGCAGTGCCGGGGGTTGAGTCTCCCCAGGCCCAAGGCCATCAACCCCTGGCTGCCATGCCGATGCCGTCCCCCTCGCCGCGGAAGAAACCGGCCAGGCTGATTCCCGCCTCGTGGGCGGCCACAGTCACTCTCAACTTCTGATCCTCATCGAGGCCATCCCAGAAGGCATGGAAGAGGTCGATTGAGGCCTTGCCCGCGCCCACCACCCCCAGCACCGAAAGGGGGAAGGCCAGCCAGGGGAACACCAGCAGCAGCACCGAGAGCACCGCCCCCACGGCGACACCGGTCTTGGCTGTTTCCAGGCTGGTGCTCAGGATCAGTTTCAGCTGGGTACCGCGGTTGATCTCACCCCGTTTGCGCAGGGCCTCGGTGCGCAGGGCCGTCAGCAGGGCCTGGTAGATGGCATAGGTGAGCACGCCGCCAACGGTGCGCTCCGAGATGAACTCACCGCCGCTGAACGCTCCGCCGTTCGCATTGAGATCCACGGAGGCGAAACCGGCCATGGGGGCCACTTCCCAACCGGCGCGGGGGATCCGGAAGGGGTCGTTCTCGCGGGTCATGGCATCGCAGCGGAGGCGACCAGCCTGGCCGAAAACCAACCCATCTGCCTGACACGTCATCCGTGGGTGTTTGACAAAACGGAACCGTCGCCCTAGATCCCTGCACAACGGTCATTGACAGCGATCCCCAGCTCAATGGCTGACGCCAACGCGGCTTCCCGCAGCCAATTCTCCTCCCAGATCAGCGGCACCCTGCCTGAACGGCCCGAGCTGGTGCTGGTCATGGATCTCGACGGCACCCTGTTGGGCGGCACCTTGGCCCAGCGCCGTCAGTTTTACAGCTGGCTGGAGGATCGCCGGGACGGGGTGCTGCAGATTTTCAGCACCGGCCGCGACCTGGCCGCCGTTCGCAGCCTTCTGGGGGGTGACAACGGGCTGCCGCCACCGACCCCCCACCTGGTGATCGGGGATGTGGGCAGCACGGTGGCCTGCGGCCTCAGCCTGGAAACGGTGCCAATCGCCGTGGACCCGATCGAGGCCCAGTGGCAGGCCGTCCAACCCCTGCTCGACGGCCACCTGGAGGGGGTGGCCGGGCTGAGTCCGCAGCTTCGCAACGTGGAGCGCCGCTATGCCTTCAATTACGAGCCCCAGGTCTTCGATACCGCCATCCTCAGCCGGCTGGAGCTGCTCGGGGTGGATTGCCTGCTTTCCGACGAGCGGTTCCTCGATGTGCTCCCCGCCGGGGTGAACAAGGGCACCACCCTGCTCCGCCTGCTCGACCTGCTCGATCTCCCCCATGGCCAGGTGGTCACAGCCGGCGACACCCTCAACGACCTCGCCATGTTCCGCACCGGGCTGAACGGCGTGATGGTTGGCAACGCCGAACCCAAGTTGAGGGCCCTGCACCCCGAACTGGAGAACATCTACCTGGCCGAGGCCCACGGCTGCGGCGGCATCGCCGAGGGCCTGCGCCACTTCGGCCTGGATTGCCCCGTCTGAGCAAGGCCCCCCACGGCTCTGGCCCGGGCCGGCTCAGGGGTCGATCGGTCCGCCGGGATCCCGGGTGACCTCGACGCCAAAGGGAGCGAACAGGAACACCAGCTCCCCCAGGCGCTCCTGATGGCCATCGAGGGCAAACACCCCGCCGGCCACGAAATCAGCGGAGCGCTGGGCCTCCTCCGGGGGCATGGAACTCAGGTTGAGCAGCACCGTCTTGCGTTCCCGGACGGCATGCACGGCGGCCATCACATCTTCGAACCGCAGCGGTTCCATCAGAACCACCTCAGGAGGCAAGTCAGGGAACCGGCTCATCGCCACAGGGTGCCATGCACGGGCCAGGGGGTCCAGCAAGGCTCATCCCCCCGCCAGGAAGTCATCGGGGCTGAGGTCCTCCCGCCGCTTGAGGGCAAACAGGGTGCCGGCGTTGCCGCGGCAGACGCGCAGGTCCTGGTCGAGAACGGTGATGTCGAGCCAGGCGGGATAGGGCTGGTGAACCGTCCGGAACAACCTCAGCCGCTGGCCGCCGCCGATCGAGGGCCCCAGCCAGCCGCCCCGCTGGAAGGCAACGGTGACCCGCTGGGGCCCCACGATCGCAAGGCTGGCCTCAATACTGATGCCGGCCAGGGCGCCGAGGGGGCCAGCCGACCGGAGCAGGTTCATGCCGCGCCCCTGCTCCGGCTGAAGAATCTGCAGGTTTTCCAACCAGGGCGCCACCAGGAGATAGGGAAGGCGGCTGCTGCTCCAGCACAACTCCCACACCCCCGTGAGCAGGGAGCGCTGCCGTCCGAGATCGGCCGGCAGCTCCCGCTCAAGGGCCTGGATCAGGGCTTCAACCTGGCGATCGCCGAGCTGGCCCGGCCGGTCCAGGGCCCGCAGCAGTTGATCACGATTTGACATGGAGGCCAGGGTGATCGGTAAAGGTCGGGTGAAGATTGGGTTCGCTGGGACCCGGGGCCCCGAATCGGCCACCCGTGGGATGTAAGGTGACTTTGGTTCATAGATCTCTGGCTAGCTCACAAGTGGGCTAGAGCCCTCGACGGATCAGTTCAAGTTTTTTCCCAGTTACATGACAATCTACGTAGGCAACCTTTCGTTCGACGCCGAACAGGAGGATCTCCGTGACCTTTTCAGTCAATACGGAGAAGTTCGCCAGTGCAGCCTGCCCCTCGACCGGGAAACCGGCCGTAAGCGCGGTTTTGCCTTTGTCGAACTGGCCAATGATGCCGAAGAACAGAAGGCCATCGACGATCTCCAGAACGTCGAATGGATGAACAGGATGATTCGCGTCAACAAAGCCGAGCCCCGTGGCGGCGGCGGTGGCGGCGGTAATCGCGGCGGTGGCGGTGGCTACGGCGGTGGCGGCGGTGGTTACGGCGGCGGTGGTGGTGGTGGCTACGGCGGTGGTGGCGGTGGCGGTGGCCGCAGCCGTTACTGAACCAACGCGCTCCAACCCCCAACGGGTGTTGACTTTCTTCACCCCGCTTCGGCGGGGTTTTTTCATGGCCCGGCCGCCCCTCAGCCCGCCCGCTTGGCCGATCGCCACACCGGAGCAAGGGCAGCTGCCGCGCCGATCAGGATCAGCAGCAGCAGGGGCAGCTCCCGCCAGCGGGCGTAGGGGGTGATCCCTCCCAGGGCTTCGAGTTCGATGCGGGCCGTGGCCGGCCGGCCCCCGGGCAGCCGCTCGATCACCACCCCCTGGCTGTTGAGCACCAGGCTGGGTCCAGTGTTGGCGGCGCTCACCAGCCAGCGGCCCGTTTCGATCGACCGCAACTGACTGAGCGCTACGAACTGATCCTGAAGCAGGGCTGGGTAGGGATCGAGATTGGCGACCGCCAGCAGCCAACGGGCCCCGTCGCGGCTGGCGGCGGCCAGGGCCTGGCCATCGGAGATCTCGTAGCAGATCGCCACGCCGATCGCCCCAGCCGGCCGCCCCAGCAATCGGCTGGGAGTTCCAGGCTCCACACCACCGACGGCGGAGAGCCCACTCCAGCGCCAGAACCTCGCCAGGGGCACCCATTCCCCCAGTGGCACCAGCCGGTGCTTGTCGATCCAGCCGGAGGGGAGCACCCGGTCGGGAGCAAAGCGCAACACGCTGCTGCGCAGCTCCTCTCCCTCGACGCGGAAGCCACCACTGAGCACCTCCACCGGCTCCCGGCTGGGCAGCTCCTGGCCCCGGACGAGGGATCCTTCCGGCAGCAGCAAGCTCTGAACCCCCTGCAGCGCCGCCTCCCGCCTGGCGGCCGCCAGCCGCTGCAGCAGGCGCCGCTGCTGGGCGGGCTCGAACTTCTGGCGGGTGGGCACCGCTGGCTGCAGCACCATCACTGCCACACGCTCTCCGCGCTCGGCGCCGCTGGATTGCAGCAGGCTCCAGCCCAGCAGGTGCAGGGCCGCCACCAGGGCGGCAAATCCGAACCACCACCAGCGCCGCCCCGTCGCTCCGGCGCCGAGGGCCCGCCAGAGCAGCCAGGCGATCAGCAGCTGGGCGGCCGCCACCAGCCCGGCGCCGCCCAGGGCCGCCAGCCCCGCCAAGGCCCGATCGCCCGGCAAGGGCGCGGCGCCCAGGCCCATCCAGAACAGAGGGCTGCGGGCCAGCAGCACCTCCGCCAGCCCCCAAAGGCCCGCCATCAGCAGCGCCGTGCTCCAGCGGAGCGGCCCCAGCCAGCCCAGCAGGGCGCACCAGAGTGCCACCAGCAGCCCAGCCGCCAGGCCGCAGGCCAGCCAAAGGGCAACGCACACCGGCAGGCTGAGCGGCAGGGGCACCCCCACCCAGTCGAGCGGGTGCAGCCACAACAGCCAGCGATGGCTGACCAGAACGGCAACGCCCCCCCACAGGCCCGCAGCCCAGACGCCAGAGCCGATCCCCGAGGCTTTGCGGCGTCCGGATTCGCGCAGGCCCTGGCCCCAGAGCGGCACCAGGCTCAGCCACAGCAGAGGTGGGCAACCGAGCGGGGGGAGACTCAGGCCGGCGATCAGACCGGCAAGGGCCGTGGCGGGTGTGGAGACCACCCAGCCAAGGTGCCGGTCATCGCCCATGGCCCTGTGCCGATGCGAAGAACATGATCAACACAACCAGCCACGCCGCCATGGACCGGGACAACCTGCTGCAACAGCTTCTGCTTCGTGGACTTGGCACCAGTTCCCTGGTGGCCGATCGTCTGCGTAGTGTGACCCAGGATTGGGTCCGGAGTGGCCAGCTCGATCCCGGCCAGGCCACCGCCTTGGTCGACGACGTGATGAGGGCCCTGCGGGGCGACAACCCTGAACTGGAGAAGCAGGCGGGGCGTCAGATGGAGCGCAACATCGACCACTTCCTCCAGGACGTGGGCCTGGCGCGGCAGAAAGAGATCGACGAGCTGCGGGGACGGATCGATCGGCTCGAGCAACTCCTGCGCTCCAGGCGGGAGCAGGAGGAGACCCCGGACTGATCCGCTCCCCTCGCCAGGCCAGGAGGGGGCAACTGGCAGAATCCGATTCAATTCCCCCCTGTGGTGGTTTCAGCGCCATGCGCGACATCCTGATCAGTGCGTCCGTCTGCGTGGCCTGTCTGCTGGTGGCCCTGGCCAGCCAACTGATCGCCCCCAGCAGCGTGGTTGCCGCCAGCTCGATCGTGGTTGGTGCCCCGATCGCAACGGTCCCCGTCAGCAGGGTCCCCGTCAGCACGATTCGGCCGGCCGTTGCCCAGGCTGGCGACCGCTTCGAGCTCGATCCCGACGATCCCAACCCCACACTGTTCGCGATGGCTCCCGAGCCGGTTACTTCCGATCCAAAGGTTTCCGACTCGATGGTTTCCGATCCCCATGACCTCGCCCAGGCCGGTGCCGCAGCCCTTGGCGGCGAACTCAACGCCGCCCCGGAAC
This sequence comes from Synechococcus sp. Tobar12-5m-g, assembly GCF_024345415.1. Lineage (GTDB taxonomy): Bacteria > Cyanobacteriota > Cyanobacteriia > PCC-6307 > Cyanobiaceae > Regnicoccus. The sequence continues at coordinate 232,605 of NZ_JAGQBB010000001.1, forward strand.
GCACCACAGCCAGCGGCCTGCGCATCACCGACCTGGTGCTGGGAGATGGCCCCGAAGCCGTTGCCGGGCAGACCGTTCAGGTCAACTACACCGGCACCCTGACCAACGGCAAGCAGTTCGACAGCAGCATCGGCCGCGGCCCCTTCAGCTTCCCCCTCGGCGCCGGCCGGGTGATCAAGGGCTGGGATGAGGGCGTGGCCGGCATGAAGGTGGGAGGCAAGCGCAAACTGGTCATCCCCCCCGATCTGGCCTATGGCGAGCGCGGGGCCGGCGGGGTGATTCCCGCCAACGCCACCTTGATCTTCGAAGTGGAGCTGCTGGGCGCCGGCAGCTGAAGCGATACGCGCACCGCGTCCTGGATGCCCGCGGCCTTGAAGCCCGCAGCCTGGAAGCCGTTGTTACAATTTGCCCAGGGCTGAGCGGCCTGCCTGCCGATCCAAAACCATTCCTGATTTGCCATGACCCATCAGCTGCCTGCGCTTCCCTACGACCTCGACGCCCTTGAGCCCCACATCTCCAGGCAGACCCTGGAGTTCCACCACGGCAAGCACCACGCCGGCTATGTGACCAACCTCAACAAACTGGTGGAAGGCACCGATCTCGACGGCAAGGGCCTTGAAGAGGTGATCCAGGCGGTGGCGGGCGACCCCAGCAAGGCCGGCATCTTCAACAACGCCGCCCAGGTCTGGAACCACACCTTCTACTGGCAGGGCATGAAAGCCGGTGGCGGCGGTGCCCCCACCGGTGCCCTGGCCGAGAAGATCGCCGCCGATTTCGGCAGCTACGACGCCTTCGTGGAACAGTTCAAGGCGGCGGGCGCCACCCAGTTCGGCAGCGGCTGGGCCTGGCTGGTGCTCGATGGCGGCACCCTCAAGATCACCAAGACCGCCAACGCCGATCTTCCCCTCGCCCATGGCCAGACCGCCCTGCTCACCATGGACGTGTGGGAGCACGCCTACTACCTGGATTACCAGAACCGCCGTCCCGACTACATGACCACCTTCCTCGACAAGCTGGTCAACTGGGACTTCGTCGCCGCCAACCTGGCCGCGGCCTAGGCCGGCCGGGCACTTTCCAGCACCGCCGACGGCGCGATCCACATCGCATCGCCGTAGGAAAAGAAGCGAAAACCCGCCGCGATTGCCTCGCCGTAGAGCTCCAGCAGCCGCTGCCGTCCGACCAGGGCACTGACCAGCAGCAGCAAGGAACTGCGCGGCAGGTGGAAGTTGGTGAGCAGGCCCTGCACCACCTGAAAGCGGAAGCCTGGCTGGATCACCAGATCCACCGGCCCTTGATAGGGCACCAGCACACCGCCGTGAAGTGCGGCGACCCCTTCGAGCGACCGCACACTGGTGGTGCCGATGGCGAGAACCCGGCCGCCCCGCCGCCGGCAGGCCGCCACGGCCTCCACGGCTTCCGGGCTCACCTCCACCCACTCGCTGTGAAGTTCAAGGCCCGATAGATCCTCACTTTCGACGGGCCTGAAGGTGCCCAGGCCCACGTGCAGGGTGATGCGGGCCATCGCCACGCCCCTCTCCGCCAGGGCCCCCAGCAGGGCATCACTGAAATGCAGGCCGGCGGTGGGTGCCGCCACCGCCCCCGGCCGCGCGGCATAGCGGGTCTGGTAGCGCTCGTCGTCGCACGGATCGTGCTGGTGGATGTAGGGAGGCAGGGGGATCTCCCCATAGAGCTCCAGCAGACCCTCGATCGCCGCCGCCGTGTCCCGCTCGGCGGGAAAGCGGATCACCCGTGTCCCACTTTCCGCCTCCAGTCCCACCACCTCCACGGCCAGGGGCGGCTGGCCGGGCGCTTGAAGCTCCAGCCGTTCGCCCAGCTTCAGCCGCTTGGCGGGTCTGGCCAGGGCGCGCCAGCAGCCAGCGCCGAGGGGGTCGAGCAGCAGCAGTTCCACCTCCCCGCCACTGGCGCGACGGGCACGCAGCCGCGCCTTGAGCACGCGGGTGTCGTTGACCACCAGGAGATCCCCGGCGGCGAGTTCGTCCTGCAGGTCCCAGACGGTCCGATGGCGGCTGACGTTTCCAGGGTCAACCACCAGCAGCCGGGCGGCGTGGCGGGGTTCGACCGGCCGCTGGGCGATGCAGGCGTCGGGCAGCTCGAACTGATAACTCGAGAGCAGCAGGTCTGGATGGATCCCGCTGCCTTGATCGGCTCCGCTCACCTCAGAGGGCCAGGCTTTCCGGGTTGGTTTCGATCAGGTTGGCCAGATCCTTGAGGAAGGCCGCCCCATGGGCGCCATAGATCACCCGGTGGTCGGCGGTGAGGTTCACCTGCATCTGCCGCTTGACGGCAATGGAGCCGTCGTTGCCGGCCATCACGGTGGGCCGGGAAGCGGCCACCGCCAGGATGGCGCCGGTGCCCGGCGGCAGGATCGCATCGAAGCGATCCACCCCGAACATGCCGAGGTTGGAGAGGGTGAAGGTGCCGGTGCTGTATTCGTCGGGCTTGAGTTGCTTGGTGCGGGAGCGGGCGACCAGATCCGCCCAGGTGCGGGAGAGGGAATACAAATCGATGGTGTTTGCGTCCTTGAGCACGGGGGTGAGCAGGCCGCCGTCGTCCATCGCCACCGCCACCGCCACATTCACCGTGGCCGGGTAGGCCATGCCGGCGTCGGTGTAGGCCCCGTTCACCTGGGGGTGGCGGGCCAGCACCACCCCGACCGCCTTGGCCAGCAGGGCGGTCATCGTGACGCCCTTGCCCTTGACCTGTTTGTAGAAAGCGTCGAGCCGGTCGGTGGTGATCGTGTAGCCGACGTGAAAGCAGGGAACGGTCAGGCTGGCCAGCATGTTGCGGTTGACGGCCTGCTGCAGGGTGTTGAAGGCCACGGTGTCGCCCGGGCGTCCGAAGGCCTGGCCCATGGCAGCGCTGGGGGCCGGGCTGGCCCCGTTGCCGCCACCGGGAGCTCCGGCAGCCGAACCAGCGGCGGCCGGGGCGTAGGCGGCGCTTCCCTCGGCCACCCGGGGCACGCTCACCGGCTGGCCGCTCGCCAGCTCGACGTCCTCGGCCTGGATGCGGCCATGGGGACCCGTCCCCCGCAGGGTTTCCAGGGCCACCCCCAGCTGCTTGGCCAGCTTGCGGGCCCGGGGTGTGGCCACCAGCCGTCCGTTGGCTGGTGGTGCAGGGGGCGCCACGGCAACGGGCTGAGGCGCCGGGGCTGCCGCAGCGGCGGGAGCTGGTGGGGCGGCCGCGGGAACTGGGGACGAGACAATGGCCGGGGCAGCAGCGGCAGCCACTGGAGCGCTGGGGGCGCTGGCCTGGGCCGCGGCAATCTCCGCTTCGGTTTCGACGATCAGACCGATCGTTTCGCCCACCGGCGCCGTTTCCCCCGCCGGCATCAGCACGGCGGCGAGGAAGCCTTCCTGGAAGGCCTCCACATCCATGTCGGCCTTGTCCGACTCGACCACCAGTACCGATTCACCGCGGGCGACCGGATCGCCGGGCTTCTTGAGCCACTCGACGATCTTCCCCTCCGTCATCGTGGAGCTGAGGGCGGGCATGAAGATGTCGTGGGTCGCCAAAATCTTGTTCCCGGGAGCGGCAAGCGCCCGCATTTTAAGGGTGGCCGAAGCGACCCCAGCGCCGCGCCCGCCAAGACTCAGCCCCCCTCGATCGCTTCGATCACGCCGTCACGCACCAGCACGGCCACCTGAAGCTTCTGCACCAGGTTGTCGCCCACCTTGATCTTGCAGGCGCCCTCGATCTGGCCCTGCTCGACGATCTGCTCGAAATCCAGTTCCCGCACCTGGCGCTGCTGCTCCAGCAGGGTGCGTTTCTGCTCCTCCAGCTCGGCTCGCTTGCCGGCCACCTGCTGCTGCACCGACCCCACCTGCTCCTGCACGCGCGGATCGAGCGGATTGAGGCTCTGCCGGCGGATCTCATCGACCAGTTGCTGCCCCTCCTGCTCGAGCTGGGCGAGCTGCTGGTCGGAGTTGCTCACCGCCGCGCTGAGTTCACGCTCGGCATCCTCCTTCCAGCCTGGAGTCACCACGGCCCGCACGGTGATCGTGCGTTTGATCGTCAGCGTTTGACCCTCGGACATGACATGGCAATAACAACGTTCAGGCTGTCAGCCTGGCGACCAGGGGTCAACTGCTGTAGATCGCCTCGATCGCCAAGGCGTCACGGCTGCTGATCCGATCGCGGCGCTGCTTGAGCGTCTGGGTGAGCAGGCCGTTCTCGATCGTGAACGGCTCCACCAGGCCCACCCCGGCCAGCCGCTCATCGGGGCGGGAGCCGGGACGGGCCGCCAGCAGCCGGTTGAACTCTCCCTTGAGAGTCCGAAGCTCCTCGGGGTCGGGGCTGTCCCCCCTGGGCACCACCAGGGCCGCCAGCTGGCGGCGGTCCTGGCCAACCAGCATCACCTGCTCCACCCGAGGATGGGCGACCAGGGCCTCCTCAAGGGGGCCGGGCTCGATGTTCTCCCCACTGCTGAGCACGATGGTGTCCTTGGCCCGGCCCGTGAGCACCAGGGTGCCGTCGGCCATCAGGTGGCCCAGGTCGCCGGTGTCGAACCAACCCTCGCCATCCAGCACGGCGGCGGTGGCTTCGGGCTTGCCGAAGTAGCCCGCCATCACCTGGGGGCCCCGGCCCAGCACCCGCCCCCGTTCACCCAGGGCCAACGACGCCCCGGTCTCGGCATCGACGACCCGCAGGGCCGTGCCCGGCAGGGGCTGGCCGGCACTGCCGCGGCGGTTGTGCCAGCGGCGGCGGCAGGTGAGCACGGGGCTGGTCTCGGTGAGGCCGTAGCCCACCAGCAGCTCGATGCCGATCGCCTCGAAAAAGCCATCCACGTGCAGGGCCAAGGCCCCGCCGCCACTGATCGCCGTGCGCATCACCCCCCCCACCAGCTGCTGCCGAACCTTGGGCCAGAGCAACCGTGCAGCGAGGCCATGCAGGGGCCAGCTGGCCAGCGCCAGGCCGGCCGCCAGCAGCCGTTGGGCCAGCGGCTCGCTGCGGAGGGTGAGATCCAGGGCCCTGCGGCGTTGCAGGGCATGGAAACGGCTCACAGCCAGGGCCCGCTCGATCAGCCGGCGGCGCGGGGCGGCCATGGCGGCAAGGGCATCCTCGAAGCCTGCCAGCAGCGCCTCCCAGAGCCGGGGCACGCTGATCATGTACTGGGGCTTCACCCGCTGGAGATCGCCGCGCAGGTGCTTGAGGGTGGTGTAGGTCTGCTGGCAGCCGCAGGAGAGCAGGAAGTACTCGGCGGTGCGCTCGTAGGCGTGCCAAATCGGCAGCACGCTCAGGGCCCGATCGCCGGGCCGGGGCGACACCGCGACGCCGAGGCTGGTGAGCTGGTGGAGAAGATTGGCGTGGCTGAGCGGCACCCCCTTGGGGCGCCCGGTGGTGCCGGAGGTGTAAAGCAGGGTGGCCAGACGCTGGGCCCCTCCGCCTGGTGCCGGCGGCAGGGGGGCCGCCGCTCCCCGCTGAAGGAATGCGGCCCAGTCCAGACAGGCGACGGCAAGGTCCGCCGCCAGGGTGCCAGCCGCAGCCTCGGCCGGGCCGTCGTCGAGCAGCAGCACGAAGCGCAGCCGGCTCAGCAGCTCCTCGCCCAGGTCCAGCCGCTGGAGCAGGGCACCCGACTCCAGCACCAGACCGATCGCGCCGGAATCTTCGAGGATGTACCGCAATTCATCGAGCGGGGCGTTGCTTCCCCGCACCGCATCGGCGGCACCGCAGCGCATCAGGCCCTGGTCGGCCACGAGCCAGCGGGGGGAATTTTCGGCAAAGAGAGCCACCACATCGCCCGGGTGCACCCCAAGGTCCGCGAAGGCGGCGGCTGCGGTGGCGATGGCCCCATGCAGCTCCCGGAAGCTGAGGGCCTGCGGTGGATTGGCGTGGGGTGCATCCAGGGCCGGTGCTTCGCCGAAGCGCGCCGCCAGGGATGGCCAGAGCTGCTCGAGCCCCGCCAGGCCGCTCCAGTCGATCCGCTCGGCAAGAGCCTGCCGGTCGCGCGGATCGGCTTGCCAATGAATCTCCGCGTCGCCGGTCACGGCAGCTTCAGCATGGAATGGGCCCAGCCTTATCACCCCCGGAGCCGCTCGGAGTCCTTCGGTGGCCGGAGCGTCAAGCCGAACCGCTCGGCGATCGCGTCCCGCAGCAGCGGCTGCACCTGGTCGGGGCGGAGGCCCGGCAGCCAGTCGCAGAGCCTGCCGACCCCGTGGTCGGCAAGGCCGCAGGGAACGATGGCGGCGAAACCATCGAGGTCACAGTTCACGTTGAGGGCCAGGCCGTGCTGGCTGATCCAACGGCGGGCTCCCACGCCGATCGCCGCCAGCTTGCGGCCCTCCAGCCAGACGCCGGTCAAGCCCTCCAGGCGCTGCCCGGCCAGGCCGAGCTGGCCCAACACATCGAGCACCACCCCCTCCAGTTGCCGCAGGTAGAGGTGGAGGTCAGCGCCATGGCGTTGCAGATTGAGCACCGGATAGGCCACCAGCTGGCCCGGCAGGTGATGGGTGACCTCCCCACCCCGGTCGATCCGGAACAGGGGTGCGGGCGGCGCGGCGGGATCGAAGCCGAGGTGGTCCAGGCTGGCTCCGCGGCCGAGGGTGTAACAGCCAGGGTGCTCAAGGATCAGCAGCGTTTCAGGGCCCCGGGGGTCCGCCAACAGGCGCTGCTGCAGGGTCCGCTGCCACCGCCAGGCCCGCTCGAAGGGCACCGGTCCGGGGGGATCGAAAAGGATTGCGTCGAGCCCCGGTTTCATCCGGAGGCGTCCGTACCATGGAATGGAACGCAGAGGTGTTCGATGAAGCTCTTGATCCACGGACGCAATCTCGATGTCACCCAAGCCATCCGCGATTACACCGAAGCCAAGTTAAGCCGGGCGATCAACCATTTCGAAGGCCTGGTCAAGGAGGCCGACGTCCATCTCTCCGTGGCCCGCAATCCCCGGGTGCCCCAGCAGACCGCCGAAGTGACCGTGTTTGCCAACGGCGTGGTGATCCGTGCCCAGGAACGGAGTGAAAATCTCTACGCCAGCATCGACCTGGTGGCGGGCAAGCTCAGCCGCCAGCTGCAGCGGTACAAGGAACGCATCACCGATCACCACGGCGAGCCCCACGGCACCGGTCACAACGGCACCGGGCACCTCGACGAGGAGCTGGTGGCCGATGCCAGCTCCGAGGCCACTCCGGAAGCAGCGATGGCCCCCACTGACTTGATCGGCGACCGGGAGCCGGCCCTGCCGGCACCGGGCGTGCGCCGCAAGTATTTCGCCATGCCGGAGATGTCCCTGGAGGAAGCCCTCGATCAGCTCGAGTTGATCGACCATGATTTCTATGTCTTCCGGGACCGGAAGAAGGGCGACATTCAGGTGGTCTATCACCGCAACCATGGTGGTTACGGCGTGATCCAATCCCGGGAGTCCTGAGCCGTTGGCCCGCGATCGCCCCGACCTTGCCCCCCTGATCGATCACGCCCTGCTCGACCCTCACCAGGGACGCGAAGTGATCGAGCGCTGCTGCGACCAGGCCAGGCACTTCGGCTTTGCCGGGGTCTGCCTTGCCTCCCGCTGGGTGGCGGTGGCCCGGGAGCGCCTCGGACGGGACACCAAGGTGAAGCTGATCGGCGTGGTGGCCTTCCCCTTCGGCGCCGTGCCCAGCCGGATCAAGCAGGCCGAGGCCGAAGCAGCCGCCGAGGCCGGCGCCGATGAGCTCGACATCGTGCCGGATTTCGGTGCCCTGGCCGATGGCAACGGCGGCTCCGTCTACGACGAGATCGGCTCGATCGTGGCGCTGGGCCTGCCGGTGAAGGTCATCCTGGAGGTGGGCCGGCTCGGACCGGAGGAGCTCCAACTTCTGGTGGAGGCCTCGATCGATGCCGGGGCCGCCTTCCTCAAGACCGGCAGTGGCTTCGGACCAGCCGCCACCGTGGAGCAGGTGAGCCTGCTGCGGGAGCTGGCCAGGGGCCGGGCCGGAATCAAGGCCTCCGGTGGAATCGCCAACCTGGAGCAGGCTTTCGCCCTTGTGGAGGCAGGCGCCAGCCGGCTTGGAACCAGCCGGGGGGTGGCCCTGATTGAGGCCCTGCGCCGGCCTCCCGTCAGCCCAGGGGCCGGGGGTGTGCCGGCGTGAGCCCGGATGGGCGGCTCGAAGGGCTCTCACTCAAGTGCGGCGCCCTGGGGGAAAATGACCGGCTGCTGACCCTGCTGAGCGATGCCGAGGGGCTCAGCCGGCTGGCCGTGCCGGGAGCCCGGCGCCCCCGCAGCAGCCTTGCGGCGGCGGTGCCACTCTCCCTGTTGCAGCTGCAGGTGAGTGGGGGCAGCGGCCTGCGGCGGGTCCGGCAGCTCAAGGTGCTGCGCAGCTTCAGTCAGCTGGCCCAGCGGCTGGAAACCCTCGCGGCGGCGCAGGCCCTGAGCGAGCTCTGCCTCCAGCTGGTGCCCAGCGGCGACGGGGTGGCCGGAGTCCTCGACGATCTGTTGATGCAGCTGGGCCGACTGGAGCTGGTGGTGAAGGACCGGCAAGACAACCTGGAGGCCCTGGCGATCACGGTGCAGGGCAGCGTCCACCTGCTCGCCCTCGGTGGCTACGGCCTGCCCCTGCAGAGCTGTGCCCGCAGCGGCCAGGCCCTGGAGCCCCCCCTCGGCAACGGGGACTGGCGCTGCAGCTTTCTGCCCAGCTGTGGGTTGGTGATCGGGGCCGAGGCGGGAGCCGTGCTGGTGCTCAATGCCTCGGAGCTGGCCCTGCTCCAACGGCTGCCGCGGCCCGGTCTGCCGCGCCGCCAGGATGGAACCCTGATCGGGCCCGTGCTGGTGTGGCTGCGGCTGCTGCAACTCGTGGAGGTCTGGTGGGGGGAGCATCTGGGCCGCCGCTGCCGCTCCCTAAGCCTTCTGAGCGGCTGTTTCGAGCCGGCCACCCGGTTGACGCTCGGCTCTGGGCCATCATTGCCGCGGAAGGGTTGACACCTTGAGCGGATTCTCCAGACCCACACCCCCGCCAGGTTCAGCCGAGGTGGTGCCGCCAAAACAGGAGGGCCTCGAGGCCGTGCTGGCCCTGCCGGCTTTCCGGCGGTTGTGGCTGGGGCAGATCTTTTCCCAGCTGGCCGACAAGTTCTACATCGTGCTGATGGTGTTCCTGATCGCCCAGTACTGGGTGACGGACACCCCCCAGGACAACGGGGCCCTGGCGGAAGCCGCCGCCTCCCTGCGGCTGGACCTGGAGACTCGGACCCAGATGATCACGCTGCTGGCCACAGGGATCTATGTGGCCAACACCCTGCCGGCCATGTTCCTCGGCACCGTGGCCGGGGTCTGGGCCGACCGCTGGCCCAAGCGCGAGGTGATGGTGGCCTCCAACGCCCTGCGGGCCGGCCTGGTGTTGCTGGCTCCCCTCGCCCTGGTGCCCGGGCCCTACCTGCTCGGCCTGAGCTGGGGCTACTGGGGACTGGTGGTGATGACCTTTCTGGAATCGGTGCTCACCCAGTTCTTCGCCCCGGCCGAGCAGGCGGCCATCCCCCTGCTGGTGCCCAGGCCGCGGCTACTGGCGGCGATCTCGCTCTATCAGGCCACCAGCATGGGGGCCACGATCGTGGGCTTCGCCCTGGGGGATCCGGTGCTGCGGATGTTGCGCAACGGGCTCGCCAGCCTTGGTTTCAAGGGCGGAGAGTTCGTGCTGCTGCCCCTGTGCTACGGCCTGGCGGCCTTCATCATCAGCACGATCCCCATGCAGGAAACGCCGCGCCAGGAGAGCGGGACCAGCGTGTGGAGCGAAATCGCCGAAGGAATCCAGGTGCTGCGCGAACGCACCAGCGTCCGCAGCGCCATGGTGCACCTGGTGCTGCTCTACAGCATTCTGGCGGCGCTCTATGTGCTGGCGATCAGCCTGGCGTCGGCGATCGAGGGGCTTGGGCCCACCCAGTTCGGCACCCTGCTGGCAATGAGCGGTGTGGGCATGGCCGCCGGAGCCCTGGCCGTGGCTCAACTCGGACAAGGTGTCAGCCGCCGGGTGATGGCAACGGCTGGCCTGACCACCATCGCCTTCAGCCTGGTGCTGCTGGGGCAGTCGCGCGGCAATCTGATCTTCACCCTGGGCCTCTGCGCCCTGCTGGGCGTGGGGGCCTCGTTGCTGGCGATTCCGGCCCAGACCACCATCCAGGAAGACACGCCGGAGCCACTGCGCGGCAAGGTGTTCGGACTGCAGAACAACCTGATCAACATCGCCTTGAGCCTGCCGCTGGTGCTGGCCGGAACCGTGGTGAGCCGCTATGGATTGCTGCCTGTGCTCTGGATCCTGGCGGCGATAGCCTTCCTGGCTGCCCTGCTGGAGCGGCCCTGGCGCCGCTGCTAGCATTGGTTATCGGCAGAACGGCGGCGGGTGGCCCATATCGCCTGGCTGGGCAAGAAATCTCCGTTCTGCGGCAACGTTTCCTACGGCCTGGCCACCACCGATCGGCTCAGGGAGCGGGGCCATCGGATCAGCTTCATCCACTTCGACACGCCTTCACCAGGCCTGGGCATCGGTTGGGATGCCCTCAACCTCGATGGCGGCCATGGCTCAGCGGCAGCCCTGAAGGCCTCCAGCAGGGGTCGCGCGGTGGCTGAAGACGACAGCCGGGAAGTGGCCTTGCCCTATCTGGTCAAATCGCAGGTGTACACCATCCCGTCGCCTGGGGCGCAACGGGAATTTCGAGAATCCCTGGAGCGACTGAAGCCCGATCTGGTTCATGCCAGCCTCACCCTCTCGCCACTGGATTTCCGTCTGCCGGACCTCTGCCAGCACCTGGGGGTGCCTCTGGTGGCCACCTTCCATCCTGCCTTCGACGCCAGCCTGCGCAATCTGACTGCCGGCACCCAGCAGCTCACCTACCAGCTCTACGCTCCAGCCCTCGCCCGTTTCGACCGGGTGATCGTGTTCTCCGACCTGCAGGCAGAGGTACTCGCGAGGCTGGGGGTGAGGGAGGAACGGCTGGCGGTGATCCCGAACGGTGTGGACACCGACTGCTGGCAGCCGGCTCCACACCAGGGGGGTTCGAAAGAACTGGCCCAAGTTCGCCTGCGGTTCCAGGCTCGGCGGATGTTCCTCTACATGGGCCGTCTGGCCACGGAAAAAAATGTCGAGGCACTGCTCAAGGCCTGGCGGCTGGTGCGCCCGAAGGGCTGTGTGCTTGTGATCGTGGGCGACGGCCCTTTGCGCAACGCGCTCCAGGCCAGTGGCGAGGAGGGTGACGTGATCTGGTGGGGCTATGAAGCCGATCTGGGTATGCGGGTGGCCTTGCTGCAGGTCGCAGAGGTGTTTCTGCTTCCCTCCCTGGTGGAGGGGCTTTCCCTCGCACTGCTCGAAGCGATGTCCTGCGGCACGGCCTGCGTGGCCACGGACGCCGGCGCCGACGGCGAGGTGCTCGAGGGCGGTGCAGGGGTCGTGATCACCACGCAGGGGGTCACCACCCAGCTGCGCACCCTCCTGCCTGTGCTGCGGGATCAGCCTGTGCTCACTGCCGAACTCGGCCAGCGCGCCCGAGAGCGGGTGCTTGAACGCTACACACTCACCAGCAACATCGAGCAGCTGGAGCGGCTCTACTCTGAGCTGTTGCAGCGGAAATCAGTGGCCGTGTAAGGCGTGTTGCCCGCAGGCTCAGGCTCCAGAGGTTGAACAACAAAGGGATGGGATCTGCGAGCGAATCTCTTCCTTCTGATGCCAATGCCGAAGACCATGCCACTCCGGCGCTGATGCTGAGCCTTACGCCTAAGGACCCTCCCCTGAGGACGCTGAGTGTGGGACTCAGGAACCATGAGAATCGTCCCATCAGAACGTCAGCCTTGCAGGGTCCAATCGGCAGCCTGATGGTCCTCCCGCATCCAAAAGCCCTATCGTTCGACGGGATGGCAGGCGTCCCCAATGGTGCCATATCCAGCCAACCAAACATCCGGAGTTCATCAGATCTGAATGAGTGTTCGTTGCTCTTGTGAAGGGGAGACTGGAAACTAGCTTGCCTCCATTGCGGCATGTTCATCGCAGTCAGATTGTATGATTTGAACATACTTGCCAGCGATTACGTCGAGCCTAAAGCGCTCGACAACATCCTGAACCACACATGAGGCACGTTGATAATGTTCAGGGTCCGACACAAACCTGGCAACCGCCTGAGCGGCCACTTCGATGGGAACTTCCCAATCATCCAGTGAGACGACATGACCCGCAACGTCTTCACCCAATGTGAGCATGTTTTTAATCTCACCTACATCAGTAGAGATGTAAGGCTTGCCAGCGAAGAGACAGTCCACGATCGTGAGAGGGAAACTTTCAGACTTAAACTTTGTGAGCATGATCCCCATGTCAGACGCTGCATAGTGCCCAACCGAGTTTTCGCTGAACCCAGCAAGAAAGACGTATTCGGGAATTTCAGCCTGGCAGTATTCTTCATAGACAGGGCCGTTACCGACAAGAATGAGCCGAATATCACAGCCAGTGAGAACACGCGCTCGATCAACAACACGAATCGCTTCAGACCATCCCTTGTCTGGGATCGCTCGGCTCACGCAACACAGCACGAAGGCGCTACCAGGAAAGCCAAGATCGACCCGAGAAACGGGTGCGACAGTGGGACGCTCTATGCCATTGGGCAGCTTAATGAAGCGTGCAGCCGAACTGCCAAGCACTCCCAGTTGCGCAAAGGGACCAAGATTCTTGTCTGCGGTATAAACCCAGGTGGTGACATTCTGATCAGCCTTCCGTAACTGCTGATGCGTCACTCCAAAAGCATCTCCATGCTCAATCATCCCGTGAAGCGATGCAACATGGGCTCGCAACTGGGTAAAAACATCCGGCACGTTCAAGGGGTACTTCTGAACATGCCACTGATGGGAGTTTAATGCTTCAATACCAAAGTCATCAATGATCATCTTCATGTCATCAATACTATAGGTCTCGACAAGTGGCACCTCATTAAGAAGCAGCCGTCGACACCCATCTTCACGCGGGTTCAGACCTGTATTCAACAACAACACGGAAAGGCCCTGTCGCTTGAACTCATTCGCCAGACGGATCGGCAGTATTTCAGCTCCGCCGGGAAAGAAGCCCATGGTTGAAACCATGACATTGGGCAGGCGTCTCTGCCGAGCGCTGAGCACGGAAGCATAGTCGTACCATTGCTCAAATTCCTCCTCACTGCGATGCAGATGATGGTCGTAGAGGAATTTGAATCCCTGGCGGCACTGCTCAAGAACATCGATTGGGACAGCGTAGAGAGCAGCCACATTACGGCTTGCAAAGCCAACTTCACGATAAAATACATCCTTTTTGTATGTTGCTTCGGCCGCACTGCCCTGATACCGCCGGAAGTAACTTAGCGCCTCATGGCAATAGGCAATCTTGCCTCCGCGGATGAGATGCAAATAGAAGACCCAATCTCCGGCTACCTTCATGGAAAGCCACTCTTCCTCCTCCAGCAGTTTCAAAACGGTCGGCCGTCTGAAAACAGCTGCACTAGCATTAGGGATGGTGTTCTTGATACCCAGCGCACTTGCAACTTCCTTGTGGGCGGTTTCCACATAGGAGCAATCCCATCTGTAGGCAGAAGCTAGATCCTTAATGTGATGCGCAAAACCAGCCTGGAGAGGGTGTTCCTGTTGATCCACAAACACGCATTGGCCACAAGCCAAAAGAACAGTCTCGTCAAGAAAACAACGAACGAGGGCTTCAAGGAAATTGTCCTCACAGAAGTCATCACTTTCAGCAATCCACACGAGATCCCCTGTCGCCGCCTTAATCCCTTTGGCCCACTGGCGAAAAACTCCACCAGAATTAGTCGTATTATAGATGGTTCGAGTGATCTCCGGATAAGCATGCGCATATCGATCCAAGACGACATGGCTCTCATCGGTGGAGCAGTCGTCCAGCAAGATGACCTCTAGGTTCTGATAGGTTTGATTATAAATACTATCCAAGCGACGAACCAGATAGGATTGATGGTTGTAGTTCGGGACAATGACCGAGATCTTCGGGAAAATCTTGCCTTGTTCAATATCAAGCAAAGCCCGTGAGGTTTCATTCAGTCGGCCGTAGCCACCAATTCTATCCGGCTCTAGGATGAGTCCTTCCTGCCAATTGTTCCAAGCATCCAAAAAGACCAGTCGACGCTCTTCAGGGTGAGCTTTGCGAGCACAGGCAATGGCAGCATTGAGCCACTGACGGTAATCTTTTATGCTGAAGCGGCTATAGACCAATGGCTTACCCTGGTGGCCGACACTGTAGTAGCGACCAACAGTGACAGAGTGGAAGGTGGGCTGAGAAGACTCTGCCGCCATTGCGGCTCGGGCAATGCCCTGGAAAGCAACAATGCTGTAGGGAACAACGGCAACACCACTTCTGTCCATTGGGACGAAATCGCCAGTTTCGCCCGGCACGGGCTCAGGAGGTTGGTCGAGTAAGGCATCCAGCAATCCACTGCTGATCTCCAGTGGATGGTTGCAATCAAAGCTTGTCCAACGGATGATCAGGAAGGGAGCAGGGATGCCATGACTGGACAGCTGCTGCCGAAAACCCAAAAGAGTGTCTACAGCTTGCTCATTGGCTTGTAGTCCGACAACGATGACGGGCCTACAGTTGATGCAGAGAAAACGCCGATCCGAAATCGCTCTTCCTAGCGCCCTTACCAACACAGCCGTGCAATCGGATGCAGAAATCGTTATGTGTACGCAAAAGCTAAAGTCAATATCTCCATGGGTTAGAAAAAGATTCAGTGGCGACTGGGAATCACGCTCGTCCGTAAGGACATCCAGCGAAAAACAGAAGCCCCTGAGGCCATGGCGCTTGGCAAGCATGGACTGCCGGCGCAGAACTTCTTGATCAAGAGGATCATAGAATTTCAGATCATTGCAAGGCAGCGGCTGCTTTGAATCCTGAACGGGGATTGGGCGGCGATTCCGTAGTTGCGCCCAATCCGGAGTACAGAAAAAAGCGAAGAGCTTAATGTCGGGATCCAGCTTGCCAAAGCAGACATCATCCTCATAGCGTGGAGTCATATCTGGACGGGGATGCCGCAGTTCAGAAGCCCCTGCCACCACGTAATGCCAGAAAGGGTTGAGCCCGGCATCGCGAATTTCGGTGTAGGTAGAAAGATAGAAGTTGGTATCGAAATCTGTCGATGGATTTCTACCTTGACGCCAACCCACCTCACAGTAATGTTGGATTGGATCCATGGTTGCTGTCTGGTGATCAGTCAGGATGCTGCAATAGAAAGCCTCATCAAACAAGCCAGACTGACGGATGGCTGCCACTTCTGCAGCGATCAGCTCTGGACTCACGGTCAGTGGAACCATGGAAGACGATGAGGCTCCTGGTACCTGTTGAGATTCAAGGAGCTGATTAGGAATTGATGCGTGAAACAAACGCGCTTTGGACTTGATCCTGTCAAGCACCGTTCGCACAGGGGAGAGCAGCCGCCAACTCCGCGATTGCAAGACGTCGGTTAAAGACTCCTTGACAGACGACATCTCAGCAATTATCTGGAGCTGATCATCGTTCGCCTTATCCTGTAATTCTGCCAATTGTTGCTTATTCCTGATGGCCAGAGCTTCGAGACGGCCGATTTCCCTGTTGCGCTGAATCAGCTCACGACGAAGCGCATCAACCCTCAGGCTGCTTTGTTCAACGGAGAAACTCTGATTGGTTTGGATTGTCATTTCCTCAAGAGAATACGCTTCCAAAAGATCCCCATGACCCTTCAACGGCACCTGCCCGTTCTGGTTGTCAAGTGCATCTCCCATTGCGGCGAATGCTTTACGTAGAGTGTCCACACCCTGTTGATCAAGACGGCAAAGCTGTTCGCCGGGCTCTGGGAGAGTGGCAGCAGGAAACAAAACGCCAAGACCATGCCCATGAAGAAAGCTGAATGTTCTGCCTGGATAACGCAGGCATAGTGAGTCCCAGAACGAGGAATGGTAACATTTAGTCCCAAGTGGGTTGATACCACAAATCAGGACTGTGGAAGAAGAGCTTAACTTTGGTAACCATGATTCGAAGAGATGCGGAAGATCTAAAGATGAATTGGTGTCATTGAAGTGGATCAGATCAATGCTGCCATCCTCAAAAGATCCAAGAGCTGCATCGAAACTGGGGCAAGTCAAGCGTGAAGAGCCCTCGAGCTGCCTCGCCCGCGAGTCCGATGGGTGTTCCCACCCCGTATTGGACCATGCATTGGTCTGACCTTCCACATCGCAGCAATCGATTCCGAAGCACACCGTCCGCGCCCCAGCGGCATTCTTCACGGCCAGACACAACGCGGTGTAAGAACCATCATCCCGAACTCCAAGCTGTACAAACGTTGTAGGTGATAACGTCTGAACCAGCCAGTAAGCGAAGGCAACATGTTCCCGCCAAAGCAAAGCATCAGTGGGACGCGAATAAGCCGTCATCAAGAACTGACGTGAGGCTGCGATGATGTTGATTGCGATGTTATCGGGGTGACCATCCATCGAAAAAAACAAGATCAAGCCGTATCCTGGTGAGTGTACCCCAGCGAGTCCTTCCAGGCAAAGAACCGCACTGATGGAAAGCTCTAATCTCGAGGGCTTGAGTTCTTGAGTTGTCTAAGACAGGAACCATCGCTCCTCTGAGAGGGGGCGCATCGACCGTTAGAGGGGCAGGGGCAGGCCATGGATCGCCACATTGCAAGGCCGCTACGAAGAAGTTGCGGAGCGACCACAGCTCCGAGCTCAATGCCCACGTGACCGTATGGGCCGCTGAGGAAAGCCCACAGGAAGGCACACCCCCATCTTCATCGTGATGCATTTCAAGGAAGAATCTTCCTGCTGGGGGCTGCTAAAGCACCGTGAGGGTTCGTCGCATTCGTGCCAGTCCTTCAGAAAAGGCAACAAGAGGCCTCCACGAAAGCTCTGATGCAGCCATCTGAATGTCGAGAATATTACACGGAACGTCGAATGATCTTCTAGGTCTATAGACGACCTCTATTGGCCTGCCAAGCTCAAAGGAGATGGCAGAAACAAGCTCATTCAGGCTCAGTCCTTGACCCGATCCAATGTTGAAGACGGAAGTATTTCCTACATACATTGCCGCCGCCAATAGAGAGTTCACAGCATCACTCACATGCAAATAGTCACGCACTACACTTCCATCTCCCCAGATCTCAATGAGTTCCCCACGCAAGGCCTTGGAGAGGAAAACAGCTGCAGCCCCCTGGGCAGCCTTAATGCGTTGGCGATCACCATACGGATTGGCGAATCGAAGAGCCACAGAGTCGAGCCCGTACATAAATCTGTACATTGCAAGGTACTTTTCAATGGCTAGCTTTACAATTCCATACGAGCATGTTGGATTCGTCGGATGACTTTCAGGAATTGGAGTTTGCTGAGGTGGCCCATAAACAGTCCCCCCGGAGGATGCAAATACAATCCGTCTAATTCCCACTCGAACAGCAACCTCGAGTAGCTTTAAAGTTCCAATCAAATTGCTAGAAATGTCAAGCGAGGGATTCAGGTTTGATGTTGATGGGATCGTTGTACTGATTAGATGAAAGCACAACTCAACGCCAGCCAGCGCCTGCTCCATTGCGTCCTGATCACTGAAGTCACCTTTGTGATACTCAAGCATGGGATGGTGTTTTGCTTCAGTTCCAATCAGGCCCGGGAATGTGCGACCAAGAGCACGAACTCTGTATCCGCGTCCCAGAAGTTCATCCACCAAGTGGGAGCCAAGAAAGCCGGTCGCCCCGAGAACGGCAACTGGAGCGGATTCGTGCACGGCTCAATACTCGGTGAAGCTGCATTGAACCTTAGGCGAGCAACGGTCCCAGAACTCCAGGAGGGAATGACCCCGAGGGGGCCGTTGTCGGTGTGATACGAATGCGCTCCAACGGCCTGCAGAACTGGCTTAGGACATTGAGCCAGCCCACGACGACTTCCACCAAAAGAGAAACTGATTGAAACTGATTCATTCGCCCTGACAATGATCGGAGATCATCACATCGCAAAGACCAATGGCGAGTGCCAGGGCGAGGCAAACGAAGTCCGGACCTCAGAGCTCGATGCCCTCAAAGCAGCCTGGCGGCTGTGGGCAGATGATGGACCACGGGGTTTTGACGGGTTGTGAACCCATAGCATCCCGCGTTGACGCCGGCCGACCTTGATGCACCCGCTCCTGGGTGTCTGCTCAGGGCGATCGAGGTGCAACACGCTCCTAAGACTGCGACTCTCCAGCGTGGAGCCCCTCCTCAAGGTTGTGGAGCAGGTCAGCGGTGAGCCGGTCGACAGCGGACCTCCGGCGGTGCGCGTACTCCTCGGTGCGGCGATCCACGCCGATCGGCTCACCGACACGGATGCGCACCGTCCACGGGCCAAGAGCCGGCGGACGCTCATCGTCGCGGCCGCGGATCCAGGCGATCGCCCGCCAGAGAATCATCAGCACCTCACCATAGCGATCAAGGCTCGGCTTCTCGGCCACGTAGGAGCCGCTGACGGTGGCAAGGTACTCCACCAGCCGCATGTGCTCCATGTGGCTTCCGGCCACTGCCGCCCTCCAGTCGGCCAGGCTGCGCTCCACTGCCGAGCTCCCCTCGAGGTCGTCGCGGTAAATACAGTGCCAGCCGGCCTGCTCGATGCGGCGGCAGCGTTCGCTAATCGTTCCGCGAGGGAGCAGGTTGAAGTGGGATTCCGCAACGGCCAAGGCCGATTCACGCAGTCGTTCGAGGCGTTCTGTGAAGTCACCTGGGGCTGGGGATGGTCCACCAGTCTCCAGCGCCTGGCCGTACGTTTGTCGATAGAACGTTTCCAGTTGCACGAGCAGGCCCTCGGCCAACTTGAGCAACCGGACATAGCGGCGATCGGCCGGATTGGAAGGCGAAGGATCTGGAGCGTTAGGCAGCCCCAGGAGGGCCTCCAGGTCCATGATTAGCTGATTGATCGGCGCCCAGTCGTTACTGAGGGAGACATACTGCAGCACGACCGGCACGATCAGCACCCTCTCGCTACGCCCTTCGGCGGCGAGATCCTCACAGCCCCAGAACGCCATCTGGGCCAGGCCGGGCTCAAGGGGACCGAGTAGTTCGTTGTGGTTGTTGGTGGCGCCCTCCGGGGCGATCGCCAAAGGGAAGGGGCCTTTTGCAAGGAGGTGGCGGGCCGCCTTCAGGGCCCGGCGATCCAGCTTGCCCCGCTGGATCGGGATCCCCCCCAGCCTGGCGAGCATCCAGCCGGCGGCGGCGCCGGCCCAGAGGGGGATGCCGCGATCATAGAGGAACTGGCTGTGCACCGGGCCCGCCAGGCGGATGCCGTGGCGGCGGGCCGCCCGAGGCACCTCCTTCCAGATCAACTGGGCCATCACCAGGGGGTCAGCGGTGCTGGGATGGCGGAAGGCGATCAGCAGGCGAACCTGTCCGGCCTGGGCCGCGGCAAACAGCTCCGCCAGCCGCGCTGCTCCGCTGACCTCACAGCGGACGATGCCCCGCGACGCCAGCACGGCCGGCAGGGCCAGCCGGCAGAGGCGATGCAACCAGGGCGTGTAGGCGGGAGGGATGAAATCCAGCGCGGGCTGGGCGGCCTGGACCTTGGCTCGTGGCATCAGGCTCAGCCGAACAACGCTGCCCAGGTGCGGGCCTGGGCGGCGGCGGCGGGGCTGCCCTCGGCAGGAAACGCGGGCAGAAAGTCCTTGTCGGCGGAGGGGATGTAGGGCCCCTGTTTCACCTCGAACATCACGGAGTTTGGGCAGAGGGCCACCAGGGTGTGGAACTGGCCTTCGGCCAGCTCGATGCCCCGCAGCGGCCCGCCGGCATCGAGCCGTTCCCGCTGCACGACCTGGCCGGCCCCATCGAGCAGCAACAGACCGATCGCCCCCTGCAGCACCACAAAGCATTCGAAGCCCGCTCCTGGCTCCTGGCGCAGATGGCGGTGGGGCCGCACGTAGGTGCCGGGCTGCAGCACGTTCAGAAAGCGCTGCACCGGCTCGGGCTCGGCGTGGAGGTTGTGGTTCCTCCGGAGGCGCGGGGATGAACGGGCCTGGCCTGCCACCGCATCAAACAGGGCCTGGTCGAGGCGTTTCAGCTTGATGGCCGGCTGATCGTTGCCGGTGCCATTGTCATTGCAGTTACCGTCCATCAGGCCAGCCGCTCGGCATAGCGCCCCGACACCACCTCCCAGTTCACCACCGACCACCAGGCATCCAGGTAATCAGCGCGGCGGTTCTGGTACTGGAGGTAATAGGCGTGTTCCCAGATGTCGTTGCCCAGCAGCGGCGTACCCCGCCGCTCAGCGTGGTCCATCAAGGGGTTGTCCTGGTTGGCGGTGCTCACCACCTCGAGTGCTCCCTTCGGGTTGACGATCAACCACACCCAGCCCGAACCGAAGCGCCCCAATCCCGCCGCCTTGAAGCTGGCCTGGAACTGCGCGAAGGAGCCGAAATCCCGATCGATCGCTTCGAGCAGCGCGGCCGACGGCGCTCCCCCCTGGCCTGGAGCCGCCATGGATTCCCAGAAGAAGCTGTGGTTCCAGTGGCCGCCGGCGTTGTTGCGCACGGCGGCTGAACGCCGCGACGGGCGCTTCAACAGGGTCTCCAGGCCAAGGCCCTGCAAGGAAGGATCCGCACCCACGGCGTTGTTCAGGTTGGCTACGTAGGCCTGGTGATGGAGGTCGTGATGAATCGCCAGCGTGGTGGCATCGATCGCCGGCTCCAGGGCCGCACTCGGGTAGGGCAGGGGCGGCAGGGAGAAGGGGGCCCCGTCAGCGAGGGCCAGCTCGGCGGGCGTGAATGCCAGCAGAAAGGTCAGCAGCCAGGGCAACAGCCAGAACCGGAGCATGGGCATCGAGGAGCGCACTGTTGAAGCCAAGCATGGGAACACCGGCGGCGACCGCTCAATCCAGCTGCTTCAGCACCGCCAACGCGGCCTCCTCGCCGCTGCGCACCGCACCTTCGAAAAAACCAGGCCAACGCTCGGCCACCTCGGTGCCGGCCCAGAACACCCGGCCATGGGGCCGGCGCAGGGCATCACCGCAGCGGCTCCACAGCCCCGGCGGCATCCAGGCGGAGAAGGCGCCGCCCACAAAAGGTACCGCCGGCCAGTCTTTTTCCGCATAGCCCAGGGGCTCCAGGGCCTTCGGCCCCAGATAGGCGGCCAGATCCCCCAGCACCGCCTGCTTCCGCTCCAATGCGCCGAGGGCTGCCCAGCGCTGGTGGCGGTGGCCCACCACAAAAGCAGCCAGCACCCCGCAGCCGCTCTCGGGGTCGGAACTGTCGGCGCAGAGTTCCACCCAGGGGCGATCGCCGATGGCGATTCCCGAGAGCCCCTGATCCCGCCACCAGGGCCGGGAATACACCACCAGCACCTTGGCGCAGGCGCCCATGGCCATCTGCTGCTGAAGCTCCAGACGGTCGGGGGGCAGCTCCGGCGTGAAGCGCAGGCGCCCCGCCAACGCCGGCGGCATCGCCACGATCACGGCACGGCAGGGGTAGCAGGTCTGGTCGGTGTGGACCTGAACCGGAGACCCCGCCTGGCCTCGGGCGGGATCCCCCTCGGTGTGGGGCTGCTCCTGCACCACGGCCCGCACCGGCTCGTCCAGTCGCACCACCCCCTCGCCCAACTCCGCCGCCAACAGGGCCGGCAGCTGCCCGGCGCCACCATGCAGCAGCTCCTGTTCCGGTTGCTCGCCCTGGGCTGCCGTGCGCTGGCCCCAGAGCACATGCAGCAGCGACACCTGCTCCGGCTCGGCCGGGCCGAGGAAGCCCACCGCCCGGCAGAAGTAGGCGAAGTACCAGGCGGCAAAGGGGGTGTGGGTGTGGGCGTCGATCCAGTCCTGAAAGCTGAGGCGATCCAGTTCGGCGGCCGCCGGATGGTGGTGGGGGTGACCATCTGGCAGCTGCGCCACCTGCTCCTGGAAGTGCGCCAGGGCGGCCATGGCGTCGTCCCAGTCGGCGGAGGGGACAGCCGGCGGCTGCCCTTCCGGGAAGCCCTGGAAGAAGCCGGCGAAGCTGCAGCGGCTCTCGCCGAACACCAGCACCGTCTCGCCGTCATGGGGAGATGCGAAACGGCGGATGCCGTGGCGATCAAGCAGGGCCAGGAAACGGGTCTGGGTGGGGCCGACCCACTGGCCGCCAAGATCGACCCAGGGGTAGCTGCCGCCCCCCGCAAGTGCCTCGCCAGGGGCCTGCCCCCCCCAGGGCAGCCGCTGGCGGCACATCCGACCACCCAGCTCCTCGGCCGCCTCGATCAACCGCACCGAGCGGCCTGCCTTCTGAAGAGCCCGGGCCGCCACCAGACCTGAGAGGCCCCCACCCACCACCACGACATCAACGGGTTCCGATGGGATGAGCGCCATGGGCCCAGCATCGCAGCCGCCGATTCAGACCTTCAGATCACCGCAGCAGGCCGCAAACGCCGCCGCCGGATCCTCGGCCGCGCTGATCGGCCGGCCGATCACCAGGGCGCTGGCGCCAGCGGCGATCGCCTGGGCGGGGGTGAGCACCCGGGCCTGATCGCCGCTGGCGCTGCCGGCGGGCCGGATGCCAGGAGTGACCAGGGTGAAGGGTTCTGGGTGGGCCGTTCGCAGCGCCGCCACCTCCAGCGGTGAGCACACCACCCCGCCAATGCCGGCGGCGGCGGCCAGCTCCGCCAGCCGGCCCGCGTAACGCTCAATCGGTTCGCTGATCGCCAGCTCGGCTTCGAACCGGACAGGATCCCAGCTGGTGAGCACCGTCACCGCCAAGAGGGTCGGGGGGACCACCCCCGCAGCCTCTGCTCCTTCCAGCGCCGCCGCCTGGGCTGCCGCCAGGCCGTCGCCGCCAGCGGCGGCATGCACCGTGATCTGCTCGGCCCCCAGCCGGGCGGCACTGCGCACGGCGCCGCCCATGGTGGCAGGAATGTCGTGGAACTTGAGATCAAGGAACACCCCCAGGCCTCGATCCCGAAGCTCGCCCACCACGTCGGGGCCGGCAGCGGTGAACAGCTCCAGGCCCACCTTCACCCTGCGCAGCCCCGGGATCCGGCCCACCAGCTCCAAGGCGGAGGCGGCATCGGGGCGATCGAGGGCCAGGATGATTCGCTGGGCGGGGTCAACAGTGGCGATCACTAGACCAGCCAGATTCCACAAGCAGGATACAAATGGGCCAAGGTCCTGCTTGGCATGGGCGGAGAGGCGCAGATCGAAGTCGGAATCCACCCGGGCTCGGACCAGTTCGCGAGACGCAGCCCCTCCAGCAGCTCGAACTCCCGCAGGGCCTGCGTGACCAGCACCCGCTGACGGTGGAGGGCGTGACAGCCGATCAGCAGACCATTGGCAAGGAACCCATGGAGGGCCTCCTGATTCAACGCCCGTGGCGACGCGGCGGATCCATCGATGTGCACGGGGGGTACGTTCCACACACGCTCGCGGACGCTCGGCACCGGCATCGGGCCGGTGCGGTGATCACGTGAAGGAAGGCTATAGGTATCGAGCATGATCGTGAAAACGTCCCCGTTCTTCTCGATCAGCACCTGATCCGCATCGGGCAACATGTCGCGGGGCAGGCAATTCGCCTGGTCGTGGCCGTACTGACCAGGCTGGCCACCCCTATACCGCTCAAGGATTTCATGGGTCAAAGGAGTCAGTCAACAACATCAGGCCCAACATGGGACACGCGATGATGTTGGGCTGCCTGGATGGAGAGGTGGGGCATAGTCCAACAGGTCCGGCATCTGGGGAGAGGCCAGAAGAAAGCATCCTTGCAGAATTCCACCCAGATCAACAGATGACCGCTTCTGGCAATCTCTTGAGATTGCATCGTTGCACACTCACTGCGATGGCTGGCGGCCTGGAATCAGAGCCGCAACCCACTGCTCGCTCAGGTGCAGAACATCCCGCCGGATCGGCGTACGAGGGTGGCCGGGAGCGTGGAAGCGCCGCTTCCCAGGGGGTGAATCCAGCTGCTGCCGCTGCGCGGTGCGGGGGAGCGGTGAGAAACGCTTCCGACAAACTGGGACGGTAGACAACCACACAACCTGATTGGTGCCATGGCCCACTCTCAACGCGTTCCCAAACCCATGCAGGAGCGGTTCGAGAGCCTGTGTGAGGCAACTGAAGCCTTCAGCGACGCCCACCTCAACGGTGAATACCAGCAGCTGATCCGCTACCTGCTGGCGGCACTGTCCCGCAAACGGCCGTCACCGGTGGCCGGGGGGAAGGTGCCCACCTGGGCAGCGGCGGCGGTGCACGCCATCGGCACCGCCAACTTCCTGTTCGAAAGAACCCAGACCCCCCACTGCAAGAGCCCGGAGATCTTCGCCTTCTTCGGAGTCTCCGCCAGCAACGGCCAGGCCCGATCGAAGCGGCTGCGCGATCTGATGGGGGTGGATTGCTTCTCGCCCGAGTGGACCCTGCCCAGCAGGATGCACGCCAACCCCATGGTGTGGATGGTGGAGGTGGATGGCTTCATCCGTGATGCGCGGAGACTGCCCTTACAGGTCCAGGAGATCGCCTACGCAAAAGGCCTGATTCCCTACATCCCCGCCCTGAAAGAAAGCTCCAGTGCTGCGGAGCATGGCCCGAAAACCAGGCCAGAAGAGCCAGAAGCCACTGCGCCGGCACCGGACAATGGTCAGCTGGGGTTGTTCTGAGCTGGGAATCGTTGATCCAGGAGCTGCCGCGCAGCAGCCGCCAGCCGTGTTGGCTCGGGCCCTCCAGTGCTGGATCTGGATCCTGCTTCTCCCAGGCCTTGTCGTCAGGTGGAGCTCCGTCGAAAGTCGGCTTCAGAGGTCGGGCTGGCGTTGGAGCCAGCGTTGCAGAGTGTCGATGGTCCAGATGGCTACACCGGTGCCGAGGAAGTCGTTGTCGTTGGTCCAGATCCCGGCGGTCAGGTCGAGGGCGGTGGCCACGATTGGCCAGTCTCGGGGATCGCGTCGGCAACGCTCTCGCGCTTCGTCCTCGAGCGCGGCGGAGATGCCCTCATCAAGGCGGAGATGCCCTCATCAAGGATGACATCGCCGGGCATGGGGCACGGGTCGTGCCAACCCCTCCAGTCGCAGACCTTCTGCGCCCTAAACGAAGACTTAGTTCACGTCGATAGCCGTCATGGCATTGTTCAATCTGCACCAGGCCAAGACCCACCGCTCTCGTCTGGTGGAAGAAGCCGCCGCAGGAGAGGACCTGGTGATCTGCAAGGCAGGCAAACCCATGGGTGCGGCTCACGGCCCTTGTGGGAGGCGAAACGGTGGGGCGACACCGCCTGCGGCTGGGGCTGCTCCAAGGGGAGTGCGCTGTTCCCGACGACTTCGACCGCCTTGCTGCGGAAGCGATCGCCGAAGCCCCGAGGGGCTCTGAAAGCCCCATGCGTTTGCTGCTTGACACCCATCTGCTGATCTGGACTACAGGGGATCCGGGGCGCCTCTCCACTTCCCTGCGCGAACGGCTCGAAGAGCCCGCCAACACCCTTGTCTTCAGTGTCGCCAGTCTCTCGGAGCTGCTGCTCACTGCCGATGGGGCGATGGTCCGTTACCCAGGGCCGGTGCAATGGGTGGGCAACGGTTGAGCTGAGTCTCACCCCCGCACCAGCCGTCGGAACGTCTTCTTACCCAGCTGCAGCACCTTGCCCTCCAGCTCGCCCGGCCCAGCAAACGCCTGGCTGGGATCGATGAGTTTCTGGCCGTCGAGGCGCACACCGCCCCCCTGGATCGCTCGCCTGGCCTCGCCGCTGCTGACGCAGAGCCCCAGGGCGCTTAGCAGATGGAAAGCTTTGGCCGGGAAGTTCACCGGTGCCAGCGACGCCTCCACGACCTCCGCCTCGGCGGCGCCGCTGCCCTGGGCGCCTCTCACAAGCTTGGCGGCATCCGCTTGGGCCGCCCGTGCCGCGGCCTCGCCGTGGCGAGAGGCGGTGACGGCAAGGGCCATCGCCTTCTGCCGCTCGCGGGGGTTTTCCGGCAACTTTGCCAGATCCAGATCGGTGAGCAGGGTGAGGTAGTCGTCCACCACCGCATCGGGCACCTTCTCCAGCTTGGAGTACATCGAGAGCGCATCTTCACTGAGCCCAACGGTGTTCCCAAGGCTCTTGCTCATCTTCTGCACGCCGTCGAGGCCCGGCAGGATCGGCAGCAGCAGGCCGAACTGGGGCCGCACTCCGAAATGGCGCTGCAGGTCGCGGCCCATCGCCACGTTGAACTTCTGATCGGTGCCGCCCAGTTCCAGATCGGCGGCCACCTCCACCGAGTCGTAGCCCTGCAGCAGCGGATAGAGAAATTCGTGCAGGGAGATCGGCGTGCCTGAGCAATAGCGGTTGGCGAACTCCTCCTTCGCCAGCATCTGCCCCACGGTGGCGATCCCCAGCAGCTCGATCACCTTGGGGAGATCCATCGCCGCCAGCCATTCGCTGTTGCGCCGCACCTCCAGCCGCCCCGGCGTGGTGAAGTCCAGCAGTGATCGCTCTACTGGCTGGCCCTGGCCCAGCTGGGCCAGGTAGGTGGCGGCGTTGGCCTCCACCTCGGCGGCGTCCAGCTGCACCCGCGTGGCGCTCTTGCCGGTGGGATCGCCGATGCGGGCGGTGAAGTCGCCGATGATCAGCACGGCGGTGTGGCCCGCGTCCTGGAAGGCACGCAGTTTGCGGAACAGGATCGAGTGCCCCAGGTGGATGTCGGTGCCGGTGGGATCGATGCCGAGCTTGATGCGCAAAGGCCGGCCTGTCTGCCCAGCCTCCGCGAGCCGGGCCGCGAGCCGCCCATCGGGGTTCGAAGAAAAAAAGCCAGCGGGGAACAGGTCGGCGATGCCCCGCTCCAGCCACGCCGGCAGCAGCTCCGATCTGCCCTCCACCGGCTCTTCCACCTCGCTGATCGCCACCGGGCCTGCATCCATCCGGGGCTGATGGTAGGCAGCACCGCACACACGGTCCCCATTCCCAGCACGAGAAGCGAATCTGCGCCAACCTGCTGCCAACCGTTTGGGCCCCAGACCACTGGAGAGTGTCATCGAACTGGAGAGGCTCCAGAAGCAGTACGGGCCGGTCACCGCCGTGGCCGGGGTCGATCTGCGCATCGGCCGGGGCGAGATGTTCGGGCTGCTCGGTCCCTCCGGTTGCGGCAAGACCACCACCCTTCGCCTGATCGCCGGCTTCGACAGCCCCAGCAGCGGCGCCATCCGGCTTGAGGGGGTTGATGTGTCGCGGGTGCCGCCCCACCGGCGCAACGTCAACACGGTGTTCCAGAACTACGCCCTGTTCCCCCACCTCTCGGTCTGGGAGAACGTGGCCTTCGGTCCCCGCGCCCAGAAGATCGAAGCCACCACCCTGCGCCAGCGGGTGGGTGAAGCCCTGGCGATCGTGGGGCTCACCGATCTGGCCCACCGCCGGCCGGCCCAGCTCTCCGGTGGCCAGCAACAACGGGTCGCCCTGGCCCGGGCCCTGGTCAACGCCCCGGCGGCCCTGCTGCTGGATGAACCCCTGGCGGCCCTGGATCCCAACCTGCGCCGTGCGATGCAGGGGGAGCTGCGGCGCATCCAGCAGGAGGTGGGGATCAGCTTCATCCTCGTCACCCACGACCAGGACGAAGCCCTGGCCCTCTGTGACCGCATCGCCGTGATGCGGGTTGGTCGGGTCGAGCAGATCGGCACCCCCAGGCAGCTCTATGACCAGCCCTGCAACAGCTTCGTGGCGGGATTCGTGGGGGAGGTCAACCTCCTGCCGCTGCCCGGCGGCCAGGAGCGGCTGATGGTGCGACCGGAGCGGGTGCGGTTGCAGGCGGATCCTCCCGCCGCCGGGCAGGCCGGCCGGACGGCCTGGATCGAGTCGGTGATGTTCCAGGGGCCCCTGCAGCGGGTCGCCCTGGTCGGCGCCGATGGCACGCCGTTGCTGGCCCTTGTGGCGGCGGATTCGCCAGGCAAAACGATTCATCCACCCTTAACATCCGGCCAAAGGTGCTGGGCTGTCTGGGATCTCTCCGCCGAACGCCCTCTACCGGGTGGGTCCCCCGACCAGGCCCCAACCGCCTCCCGCTCGATGCCTGCCCATGCGCCCTGAGCTACGCCATGCCCCCTGACCTCCCCCTCAGCCGCCGTCGCTTCCTGGCGCGAAGCTCGTGGGCCCTGATCGGCGTGACCCTGGCCCCCTCCCTGGCTGCCTGCACGGGTCAGGGCAAGGACAGCGAAGCCGCCGCCAAAGCCAAGCGGCTGGTGATCTCCAGCTGGCCCCTCTACATCGACCCCGGCACGAAGGATGACCCCGGCAGCGTCGAGCGCTTCTCGAAACAGACGGGCATCGACGTCACTTACAAAGAAGACATCAACGACCCGCTCGCCTTCTTCAGCCGGATCCAGCCGGATCTCGCAGCCGGCAAGCGGCTGCCCCAGGACATCATCGTGCCCACCTACTGGGTGGCGCAGCGGCTGATCGATCTCGACTGGGTCGATCCCCTGCCCCTCTCCCAGATCCCCAACGCCGCCAACCTGCTTCCCAGCCTCGACAAGCCGTCGTGGGACCCCAGCGGGCGCTTCAGTCTCCCCTGGCAGACCGGCATCACCGGCATTGCCTACAACATCGAGGCCACCGGCCGCGAACTCCGTTCGGTTGACGATCTCTTTGATCCCGCCTTCCGCGGCAAGGTGGGCTTCCTCACCGAAATGCGCGACACGATCGGGCTGCTGATGCTGGCCGATGGCCAGGATCCCGCCAAGCCCAGCTTCCGCTCCGCCGAGGGTGCCTTCAACCGGCTCGAGCAAGCCAAAGCCGATGGGCAGATCCGTGCCTTCACGGGCAACGACTACCAGGACGACCTGCTGGCCGGCAATTTCGCCGCCTGTGTGGCCTGGTCGGGGGATGTGGCCCAGCTCTCGCTGGAGCAACCCAAGCTCCGCTTCGTGGTGCCGGAGAGCGGTGGCATCCGCTTCGCCGATGTGATGGTGATGCCGAAGGGAGCCCCCCACCGCGATGCCGCCGCCGCCTGGATGAATTTCGTCTACGACCCGGTGAACGCGGCCCGGATCGCCGCGGCCGTGAACTACATCAGCCCGGTCCGGGGTGTGGCCGAGATCCTGGCGCGCGATCCGGCCACCGCCGCCATGGCCCGCAACCCGCTGATGTTCCCGGATGCGGCGATGGAGCGCCGGCTCACCAAGTTCGGACCCCTGAGCCCCGAGGAGGAAAGCCGTTTTGATGCCCGCTTTGCCGCGATCACCGGGGGCTAGGCGCTGGGCGCCCTATGCCCTGCTGGCCCCCGGCCTGCTCTGGATGGCTCTGTTCTTCCTGCTGCCGCTGGCGGCGCTGGTGCGAATGTCGCTCTCGGAGCAGACCCAACGCTTCAGCCTCGATGCGATGTTCACCGGCAGGGTGGCGAATTACACCGAGGTGTTGGTGCAGTACGGCCCGGTGCTCTGGCGATCTCTCGCTTTCGCCGGTGTCGCCACCCTGCTCTGCGGCCTGATCGGCTATCCGATGGCCTATGCCATCTCCCGCCAGGGCGGGCGCTGGAAGCCCCTGTTGCTCGGCCTGGTGGTCGTGCCGTTCTTCACCTCCTATCTGGTCCGCACGATCGCCTGGACCACGTTGCTGGCCGACCAGGGACCGGTGCTGGCTCTGCTGTCCTGGTTGGGGCTGGTCAGCCCGCTCGAGCGGCTGGGCCTGGTCGTCGAGGGGCGGATTCTGAACACCGCGGCCGCCGTGATCGGCGGGCTCACCTACAACGGCCTGCCGTTCATGGTCCTGCCCCTGGTGGTGAGCCTGGAGAAGATCGATCCCCGCCTGCTCGAGGCCGCCGCCGACCTCCACGCCAGGGGCGGCCGCACCTTCCGTCGGGTGATCTGGCCACTCTCCCTGCCAGGGCTGCTGGCCGGGGTGCTGCTCACCTTCATCCCGGCGGCGGGAGACCTGGTCAACGCCCAGTACCTGGGCGGGCCGGGCAACCGCATGATCGGCAACAGCCTCCAGAATCTGCTGCTGGTGCAGAACCGCTACCCGGCGGCTGCCGCCCTCGGGGTGGTGCTGATGGTGATGCTGTCGCTGCTGCTGGTGCTCAGCCTCGGCAAACTCGACCGCGACTCCCTGACGGGCCCATGAGCCGCCTGGTCCTCCGCTGCTGCCTGCTGCTGGGTTACGGGCTGCTGTTCGCGCCGATCGCGGTGATCGTGCTGTTCAGCTTCAACGACCCGGCCGGACGCTTCAACCTGGTCTGGCGGCAACCCACCGCAGCCAACTGGTTGGACCCGCTGAGCGATCCCGGCCTCACCGGGGCGTTCATCACAAGCCTACTGCTGGCCCTGGCAGCGAGTGCCGTCGCCACCGTGCTGGGCAGCCTGATGGCCTACGCCCTGGTCCGCTACCGCTGCCGGGGGGAGCGCGTCGTGAACCTCCTCCTGGTGCTCCTGCTCACCACGCCGGAGGTGGTGATGGGGGTGTCCCTGCTCAATCTGTTTGTGCAACTGGGCGTGCAACGGGGGCTGGGGACCCTGCTGGTGTCCCACAGCCTGTTCTGCCTCAGTTTCGTGGCGCTCACCGTGAAGGCGAGGCTGGGCGGGATCGACTGGAACCTCGAAGATGCCGCCATGGACCTGGGCGCCCGGCCAGGCCGGGTGTTCCGGCTCATCACCCTGCCGCGGATCCTGCCGGGGGTATTGGCCGCGGCCCTGCTCTCCTTCTCCCTCTCCCTCGACGACGTGATCGTCAGCAGCTTCACCGCCGGGGAAGCCGTCACCTTTCCGCTCTACATCGCAGGCGCCTTCCAGCGGGAGATCTCTCCCCAGATCCATGTCCTGGCCACCATGGTGCTGGTGGCCAGTGTGGCGATGCTCGCGGCGGGGTCGCTGCGGCAGCTGGGCGTCAGCTCCCGGTTCCGAGCTCCCGCTTCATTCGCTCGAGGGTCTGGTTCATCTGGCTGAACATCTGCTCCGGCGTCATGCCGAACTGGCCGAGCTGGGTGCGCAACTGCTCAACGGTGAGCTTGGCCTGGAAATCCTCGGAGAGCTCGAAGCGCTTCATGAACACCCGGTAGCGGTCCATCAGCTCCTCCATCCGCTCGATGAACAGCTTCTTGCCTTCCCGATCGAACTTGCCGTAGTCGCCGCCGAGCTGGGTGAGCTGCTGGTAATCGCCGAACAGCCGCTTGGCTTCGTCCTGAACGATTTCGGATTCGAAGAATCCCATGGCAGAGGCCAGGCATGGTGCGATCTCAAGGATTCTGAGCGTCCCGCCGCCACCGGGGGAGTGTGGATTGACGTAATCGGGCGCCGGCTGCCGCTAACTTCAGCCCAGTCGTGCGTTCGGGCGAGGGCCGCCATGGCCAAGGGGCACTGGCTGGATCCCCTGGCTCGCCGCCTGCTGGTCGCCACCGGCCAGCTGCCGGCGGCGCCAAGGCGTTCGGCTCCAGGTCAATCCAGCTCCGGCGACACCGGTGAGAGCGCCGAGGCGATCGAGAGGGAGCTGCTGGCCCTGAAGCTGGCAGGCAATCCGGCCCTGCGCCTGCGCAACGCCGAGGAGGTGCGTCAACTGGCGACCCTCGGCTGGCGCCTCGATGTGAACCGGGCAACGGCGGCCGACTGGCTGCGCCTGCCTGGCTGCACCCCCAGCCAGGTGGACCTGCTGCTGCGCCTGCAGGCCGGCGGCGTGCAACTCAGCGGCCCCGACGATCTGCAACGGCTGCTGGCGCTGGCCGACGACCAGGTCCGCTGCTGGCAGCCCCTGCTCGCCTTCCGCTGGTACGGCGATCCTGTCGCTCCCAGCCCGGCCCCGGTCGACCTGAACCGAAGCAGCGCGGATCAGCTGCAGGGCCGCCTGCCCCTCGATGCCGAGCGCTGCCGGCGCCTGGTGCGCGAGCGCGGCCGCGGCCCCTTCCAGGATCTGGCCGACCTGCAGCACCGGCTGGGTCTCCCCGCCGACCTGATCGAGGCCCTGATCGGCAAGGTGAGCTTCGGCAAGGGGCCGGTGGGGCCGGATCTGCCGCGGCCCAGCCAACCCCCACCGTCGTGGTGACGATGGGGGTTGGCCGGCAGGGGGAACTGTTCGCTGCTGGGGCTGAATCCTGCTCGAGCTCTGGAGCTGGCGCGCTGCCGCTGAGGCGGCACCAGGTGCTGGCCTGGCAAATCCGGCTGGCTGAAGTCCAGCAGTCGCTCTTCGAAGCGGCAGGGTCACTCTCCGTGCCGGGCCCCTCTCCAGGGCTTGAGCAAGGAAACCTGTTCTCGCCCCAGCCACCCAGCCAGCCGCCAGACCCCGCGGCCCTGGCCGCCCGGCTCAACCCCCTCGCCTTCGCACCCCAGAGCCTGCAGTTCTGGCGCTGGCCCCAGCCGCCCCAGGCGGGAGCGGCGCTGTACCTGGTGATCGATCAGCCGCCCCACCTGGTCAGTCCCCTGCTGCTGTATGTGGGGGAAACCGGCCGGGCCGACCAGCGCTGGAAGGGCGAGCACGACTGCAAGGCCTACCTGGCGGCCTACGCCGAAGCCGTGCTCCAGGCCGGCTTCACCACCCGCCTCAGCATCCGCTTCTGCTGCGATGTGCCGGAGGCGGCCCGGCCACGTCGTGCCCTGGAGCAAGCCCTGATCCGCCGTTGGCTGCCGCCGTTCAACAAGGAAACCCGCCGGCGCTGGGCCACCCCCTTCACCGCCGATCCGGCCTGAGCACCGCCAGGGTGGCCCCCTGCGGCGTGGCTACGATCGCGGCCCCCAGCCCCCTGCCCCATGGAATTCCGCTGCACGCCCGCCACCCTGAGCGACTGGGGCGGCGACACCCTGGCCGTGGGGCTGTTCGAGGGCGACCAGGGGGAAGCGCGGCAGGCGCTGGAGGCCAGGTTCGGTGCCGGGCTCCCGCGGCTTATGGAGCAACGCGGCTTCAAGGGGAAACCGGGCGAAACCCTCAGCCTCTCCCTGCTGGATCACTCCCCGGCTGACCTGATCCTGGTGGGGCTGGGCGACGCCGCCAGCTTTGACGCCGCAGCCCTGCGCAGTGCAGCGTCGAGCATTGCCAAGGCCGCCGCCGCCGGCAAGGCCACCGATCTGGCCATCGCCTTGCCGAACCAGGGCCTCGAGCCTGCCTTCGCCGCCGGGGCGATCGCCGAGGCAGTTCGTCTGGCCCTCTACGCCGATCAGCGCTTCAAAAGCGAAGCCGAGCCGAAGGAGCTGCCTCAGACCATCACCCTGCTGGGACTGACGGAGGCGGCGGTCGCCGGCCTCGATGCGTTGGAGGCCACCTGCAGCGGCGTGGAGCTGGCCCGCCAGCTGGTGGCAGCACCCCCCAATGTGGTGACTCCTGAGGCCCTGGCCGAAGCGGCCGCCGCCATCGCCCGACAGTTCGGCCTGGAGCTCAAGGTGCTGGAGCGCGCCGACTGCGAGGCCCTCGGCATGGGGGCCTATCTGGGCGTCGCCCAGGGCTCCTCCCTGCCGCCCAAGTTCATCCACCTCACCTACCGCCCCGCCGCCGGGGCCAGGCGCCGTCTGGTGCTGATCGGCAAGGGGGTCACCTTCGATTCCGGCGGCTACAACCTCAAAACCGCCGGCTCCCAGATCGAGATGATGAAGTACGACATGGGCGGCAGCGCGGCGGTGCTCGGTGCCGCCCGCGCCATCGCCGAGCTGAAACCCCCGGGGGTGGAGGTGCATGTGATCGTGGCCGCCTGCGAAAACATGATCAGCGGCAACGCCATCCACCCCGGCGACATCCTCACCGCCTCCAACGGCAAGACGATCGAGATCAACAACACCGACGCCGAAGGTCGCCTCACCCTGGCCGATGCCCTGGTGTACGCCTGCCGCCTCGAACCCGATGCGGTGGTCGATCTGGCCACCCTGACCGGCGCCTGCGTGATCGCCCTGGGCGAGGAGATCGCCGGATTGTGGTCCCCCAGCGACGGCCTGGCGACGGCCCTGCTGGAGGCGGGCCGGCAGGGAGGTGAGCAGTTCTGGCGGATGCCCCTGCAGGCCTCCTACAAGGAGGGGATCAAAAGCCCGGTGGCCGACCTGAAGAACACCGGCCCCAGGCCCGGTGGCGCGATCACCGCAGCCCTCTTCCTGCAGGACTTCGTCGAGCCGAAGACGGCCTGGGCCCACCTTGACATTGCGGGCACCGTCTGGAGCGAAAAGGGTCGGGGGGTGGATCCGGCTGGGGCCACCGGCTTCGGGGTGCGCACCCTGGTGCGTTGGATCACCCAGGGTGGAGAGGCCTAGGTTGGCGCCTGACGCCGGAGTGCGACGCCATGGCCGTTCAGAAGATCCGCTGGTATGTCAGCGCCCAGCTGGGGGTGCTGCTGCTGCCGCTCGGCCTGTGCCTGGTCGGTGAGGCCGTGACCCGGCGCACCCTGCAGCGGGTGGCTCTGCTGAACCAGATGGTGTCGCCGGCCGGACCCTGGTTCTGGTACGGAACCCTAGGGCTGATCTGCGTGACCGCCGGCGTGGGGCTGATGGTGGAGAGCGGCCTGCTGCGGGGCTATCCACGCAACGCCCGCTGAGCGGTGGGGTCAAATGGCAACCGGCTCCAGGCTAGCGAGCAGCGATTCGGGCGATTCCATCGCATGAATCTGCCAGCGGGCCCGCTCACCAAGGCTCGCGCTGAGGCGATCAAGGTCGTCGGCGGCCTGTTTGGGGCTCTCATAGGGCCCGATGTGCCGTGTGGCCAAACCATCGCGAATCGTCAGTAGAAACATCTGCCACCCTCCCTTCTGGGGTTTCCAGCGTAGGCACAAATCGAAGTTCTGAACAGGTCTGGGCCCCGTGGGCCCGCTCGGCCCGGGCCCGCTTCAGGCCCCGGGGCCGGCCCAGGGGGCGGAGCTGCGGGCCTTGCCCCCCCACACCTGGTTGAGCCGGCGGTCGCGCCCGCAGGACCAGCGGTAGTAGTTGTACTTGAGCTGATTCTGCTCGGCGTAGTTTTGGTGGTACCCCTCGGCGGGCCAGAACCGTTGCAGCGGGCGAATCTGCACCCGGATGGCACTTGGCTTCTGCTTCAGCTCCCGCGCAGCCTCTTTGACACTGGCGAGGGCCTGCTCCTGCTGGCGGGTGCCCTTTGTGAAGATCACCGGGCGGTAGGAGGCGCCGCGGTCGCAGAACTGGCCGCCGCCATCGAGGGCATCGACGTTGCGCCAGTAGGCCCGCAGCAGGGTGGGGTAGCTGATCCGGCTGGTGTCGAAGCGCACCTGCACGCTCTCGAGATGGCCGGTTCCTCCCGCCGTCACCTGGCGGTAGGTGGGGTTGTCCTTCGTCCCGCCGCTGTAGCCGCTCACCGCATCCACCACGCCGGGCAACCCCTCCAGGTCGTGCTCGAGGCACCAGAAGCAGCCCCCGGCGAAGACCGCCTCCTCGATCGCCGCCTGGGCGGGTGCGGCGCCCACCACAAGCACAAGCAGGAGCACGAGCAGCCGGCGGCCAATTCCCAGCCAGGGGGAAGAAGCGTAGGGACAGGGCCGTTGGTTCGCCATGGTCGGCTCCGGGAGGCTGGTGGAAGCCATCGGATCATCCTGCCGGGCTGGACGCCGCCAGCGGTCCGGATGGCTAGGCGGTGGGCAGGTGATCAAGGATCTCGATGGCCGCCCGCCCTGTGACGCCCGGCTCCCCGAGGCATTGGCGCAGGCGCCCGTAGCCCTCCACCATCCGCTCGCGGGCCAGGCCGGAATCGAGCAGGGGCAGGGCCGCCGCCACGACCGCTCCCGGGGTGAAGGCCTCCTGGAGCAATTCGGGCACAAGGCGCTCCCCCAGCACCAGGTTGACCGGTGAAATGTGATCGACCCGGAAGTGAAGCAGATGGCGGGCCAGCCAGGCTGTTGGCCGGCTGACCCGATACCCCACCACCTGGGGGACCCCCCGCAGGGCCAGTTCGAGGTTCACAGTGCCCGACTTGGTCAGCGCCAGGTCGGCGGCGGCGGACAGCACCGGCCGCAACCGGTCGGCGGCAGCGGCGGGCACAACGTCGGCCCGGACCCCCGCCTGATGCAGCAGGGCCGCCAGCGTCGCCTCGAAAGCGGCCTGACCGGCTGGAACCACCACCCGCAAGCGAGGCCGCTGGCGTTGCAGCTCGGCGGCCGCCGCTGCCAGGGTGGGCACCAGGTAGCGCATCTCCTGACTGCGGGACGCGGGCAGCAGCAGCAGCAACGGCTCCCCCTCCGCAAGCCCCAGCTGGCGGCGGGCCGCATCTCGGCTGGGCAGCTCACCGAGGGTGTCGAGCAGGGGGTGGCCCACCCAGGTCACATCGGCGCCCCGCTCTCCGTAGAAGCGGGCCTCTTCCGGAAAAATCGAGAGGATGCGGTCGGTGAAGCCGATCAGCCGGGTGCTGCCGCCCTCGCCGATGCGGAAGGCCCATTCCTGGGGGGCGATGTAGTAGGTGATCGGCACCGCCGGCCACCAACGCCGCAACTTCAGACCGAGGCTGACATTCGCACCCATGTAGTCGATCAACACCACCCCGTCCGGCGGCGCCTGGCGCAGCACCCGCCCCACCCGCCGTTGCAGCCGCAGGGTGGGCAGCACCAGCGGCAGAGCCTCCCACAGACCCATGGCTCCCATCGGCGCGGTGTTCGCCAGCAGCGTTGCTCCCGCCCGCTCCATCCGCTCCCCGCCCAGGGCGACGATCTCGAGGTTGAGGTCACGCCGCCGGGCCTCCACATGGAGGGCCTGGATCAGCAGCCCGCCCTGAAGATCGCCCGACACCTCGCCGGTGCTGATCAGCAAGCGCACCATCAGCGGTGGGGGGGCAGGGGGCCGCGGCGTCCTGGCGTGATCGAGGCCTCGAGGAAGCTGCAGAGTTCTTCCGCCGCCGGCATGAGCTCCTCCTGGCGGATCCGCGCCAGGGCCTGCACCAGCACCTCATCGCCTCGGTAAAGCCGGTTCCACACGTCCTGCAGTTGTTTGAGTTCGGCGCCGGCGGCGCGCTCGGCCAGGCCGCTGCGCCGCAGGCCGATGCGGTTGAGCCCCCGCAACCGCCCCGGGTGACCCTCGACGATCGCGAAGGGGGGCACATCCCGGTCGATGCGGCTCATGCCCCCCACCATCGCCAAGGTGCCGATGTGAACGAACTGATGGATGCCGAGCACGCCGCCGATCACGGCCCGGTCACCGATCACCACGTGGCCGGCGATCGCCACACTGTTGGCCACCACGATGCCATCGCCCAGCTCGCAGTTGTGGCCGACGTGGCAATAGGCCATCAGCAGATTGCCGCTGCCCAGCCGGGTCTTCTCGCCGTCGGCGGTGGCCCGGTTGATCGTGACGCATTCCCGGATCGTGTTGTCATCGCCGAGCACCACCTCGGTGGGGGCGCCGTTGTATTTCAGGTCCTGGGGTTCCAGGCCGATGCAGGCCCCGGGGAAGACCCGGTTGCGCGCCCCCATCCGCACCCGACCCTCGATCACCACGTGGGGGCCGATGCGGCTGCCGGCGCCGATCTGCACCTCCGGACCGATCACGGAAAAGGGCCCGATCGCCACCCCGCTGGCCAACTTGGCGCGGGGATCAACCAGGGCGGTGGGATGGATCGAGGTTTCCACGGCTGCACTGGTCATCGCCTCAGTCCACCAGAGAGAACATCAGGTCCCCGGAGCAGACCCGTTGGCCATCCACAGTCACCTCGCCCCTCACCTTGCCGAAACGCTTGTGCTTGAGAGCGATCAGCTCGCAGCTGATCCGAAGCTGATCGCCAGGCACCACCGGACGACGGAATCGCACCCCATCGATGCCGGCGAAAACGAACAGGCCCTTCGGCAGCTCAGGCATCTGGGCGATGATCAGACCCCCCACCTGGGCCATCGCCTCCACGATCAACACGCCTGGCATCAGGGGCCTGCCAGGGAAATGGCCCTGGAACTGGGGTTCGTTGATGGTGACGTTCTTGATGGCCACGGCCCGCTTACCAGGCTCATGTTCGATCACCCGATCCACAAGAGCAAATGGATAGCGGTGGGGCAACAGATTGAGGATCTGCTCACTGGTCAGCAGAGGGGAGCCGGCGAGAGAAACGGTCAACGGGCTTCAGGCAGATCGGAACTGAGCAGCCAGGGCCGCCGCCAGAGCGGTGTGCAGCCCATGGGACCCGCGGAAGGCAAAGACCTGGGCTCGGGGCAAACCCACCAACGCCAGGTCGCCCAGCAGGTCCAGCAGCTTATGGCGCACCGGTTCCTGCTCGAATCGCAAAGGGGGATTCAACCATTGCCGCCCATCGCAGACCAGGGCATTGCTGAGATCCCCACCTTTGATCAGCCCGGCCGCCTGAAGCTGCTCCACCTGTTCGCGAAAGCCGAAGGTGCGGGCCGGGGCGATCTCCTCAACGAAACGCCGGGGGGTGAGCTCCAGGGAAAAGAGCTGCCGCCCGATCGCCGGCTGGGAAAACTCGATGGCCGCTCCGATCCAGGGCTGGGCGCTGGGCAGGGCCGTCACGAAGCTGTGGCCCTGCTGAAGGGTGATCGGTGCGGAAAGCTCCTGCAGCGGCTCCCGCTCGCCCAGGGGGCAAAGACCGGCCTCGGCGATCGCTTCCACCCAGGGCAGGCCCGAGCCATCGAGCAGCGGCACCTCCTCGCCCTCCACCAGAATCGCCACCTGGCTGAGGCCCACTCCAGCCAGGGCCGCCAGCAGATGCTCCACCGTGGCGAGGCGCCGTTGATCGAGCTTCAGCGCCGTGCACAGCTGGGTTTCGCACACCATCGCTGGGTGAAGCCGGGCGAGTTCAGTTGCTGGTTGATCCAGCCAGCCGAGCCGGAAGCCGGGCTGGTCGCTGGGCTCGAGCCGCACCCGGCAGGCGGTGCCGCTGTGCAGACCCACACCGGAGCGCTCCACCGGCGCCGCCAGGGTCCAGGCCTGGCCATAGCTCTCGGGCCAGTCCATGCCTAGAACTTCCAGCCAACGCCCAGATTGAAGCGCCAATCCCCGCTGAAGTCCTTGCTGGCGACTTCCAGCCGCAGGGGGCCCACTGGAGTGGTCACGATCAGACCGGTGCCCACCGAGAAGCCACTGCCCGGCTTGCTCAGCAGGCCGCCCGGATTGCCCTGGACACTGGACTGGGTGCCGAAGTCGGTGCCGCCATCGACGAAAAAGGACCCGCTGACGACGGCGAAGAGCGGGAAGCGGTACTCGATCGTGGCTTCGCCAAAGCTCTTGCCGACTCCGAGATCGCAGTCGGCGTAGCCACGCACCGAGTTCGAGCCCCCCATGCAGAAGGCCTCATAGGGGGGCAGATCACCGATGTTGGTGCCGGCAGAGACCTGGAAGGCCAGGGCCTGCTTGCAATCGGCCGCATCACCGCGCTTCGGCCGGCACCCCCGGTAGAAGCGCACCCAGTTCACTGGGATGAAATAGGAGTAGCTGCCACGCAGGCGATTGAAGGTGGGGGAATCAGGGCCCACCGAGACGAACTGCTCGGTGCTCAGGCTGAGGAAGTTGCCGGAGGTGGGGTTGCGGGGGTCGTTGAGGGTGTTGCGGGTGGCAGCGAAGCGGATGCCCAGCAGTTGGTTGACGGAGGCACAGTTGAAGGCCACGCAGACCACGTCCTGGATCGGGGCCTCGGAACCATTGAAATTGTTGTTGCTCACGCCAAAGGGCATGGAGTCACCAGCGAAGTTGATCGGCCTCACTTCCTGGGCGCTGGCTCCCAGCACCACACTCCAGAGGGCTTTCTTGAACGGATTGCCGCCATTGAGGGGCCGCACGAACTGGATGTTGCCACCCACCCGCTGCAACGCAATCGAATTCCCGTCGTAGTTGAAC
This sequence comes from Synechococcus sp. Tobar12-5m-g, assembly GCF_024345415.1. Taxonomy (GTDB): domain Bacteria; phylum Cyanobacteriota; class Cyanobacteriia; order PCC-6307; family Cyanobiaceae; genus Regnicoccus. The sequence goes on from NZ_JAGQBB010000001.1 coordinate 272,158, forward strand.
CAGCTGTTCCCGCGCGATTGGGATTCGGCTTCACTGACGGAATTGAAGGTGCGCTCTGCGGGGTTGTCGTCGGAATTAATGTTGTAAGCGACGCTGGTGCCTGGGGCCTTGTAGAAATCAGAGGCGGTGTTGATGTTGCCGTTGTCCTGGCTCTGGTAGATCTGCGGCACATCCCGGCTGATGAAGACGCGGGCGCGGAAGGCGGTGCGGAATTTGTCCCCCTTGATCCAGGGATCGGTAAAGGAGAGATCGGCCAGACCACCGAACTGGCCGTAGGTGAAGTTGAGGGCGACATCCCAGGCGCGACCGCGCAGGTTGCTGTCCTGGAGCTGCACCTGGCCGAACACACCCTGGCTCTGGCTGTAGCCCAGGCCGCCGGAGAGGGAGCCGGTGGATTGCTCCACCACCCCCAGCACGATCACCACGGTGCCTGGCTCGGCCGGCACGGGCCGCAGGGTCACCTTCACATCGGCGAACAGGCCAGTGCCGTAGAGGCGTTTGATGTCCTCCTCGAGGTTGCGGCGGTTGAAGGTCTGGCCCGGCAGGATTGAGATCTCCCGGCTGACCACCCAGGGCTTGGTCTTGCCGCGAATCGGCACTCCCTTCTCATTGGTGGCGGAGCCCTCCTTGTTGAGGAACTGCACCTCCACAGACTGGACCGTTCCCTCCCGGACGCCCAGGACCACCACCCCTTCCGGGCTGACGCGGCTGGGGCCGGTGATCCGGGCCAGGGAATAGCCCTGGTCGGCGTACCACTTCTGCAGTTCCGCCAGCCGACCCTGCAGGGTGTTGAGGTTCAGGGTCTTGCCGTAGTCCGCAGCGAAGGTGTCCTGCAGAACGGCGGGTGGCAGCTTGGCCTTGGTGGAGTCAAGCTCCACCTTCTGAAGCACAGGATTGGCGGTGGCGATCACCACGAGCTGAACGCCAAGGGGACCATCCACCGGCTGGATGCGCACATCCGAGAACCAACCGCTGGCATAGATCGCGGCGAGATCGGTCTGCAGCTCCGAACGGGAGACCCTGCTGCCGGGCCGCACAATCATGGCGTCGTAGACGGCCAGCTCGAGCCGCTCCCTCTCCGGATGGCCCTCCAGGCCGTTGACCACCACCTCACTGATCAGCACCTTGGGCTCGGCGGGCGCCTGGGGCGCCAGGCTGCCGGCTGGCGGTGTGCTGGCCGGGGGGGTGGTTTCTGGCGGAGTGGCGGGCGGGGTGGGTCCAGGGGTGACGGCCGGGCCAGGTAGGGCCGGCTCAAAGCCGGCTGGCTTGTTGGCGGGCGCCGGCATCGAAGCCGGGGGGGCCGCCTGGGGCTGGGCTGGAGTGGACTGGGCCTGGGCCTGAACCCGGGCGGGGGCGAGCAAGGCAAGCACTCCGAGCACCGGCAGGGTGACCACCAGGCCAGGGCCGCCGCGCCGCCCGAGCCGGGCTGGGAGGGAATCTGGGGTCAGGGCGTTGCGGGTGCCACCCATGCGTCTCCGAGGCAATGCGGCGAAGCCGCAACTTGGCGTGACCTTACCCGTACACGTGGGGTTCAGGGCAAACACCTTGGACCCGTTTGCAGACCTCCCCATAGGCCTCGATGACGCCGCCAAGGTCCTGACGGAAGCGATCCTTGTCCAGGATCCGGTCGTTGGCATCCTCAACGCGGCCATCCCAGAGGCGGCAGGTGTCGGGGCTGATCTCATCGGCGAGAACCAGCTGACCGTCGGTGGTGAAGCCGAATTCGAGCTTGAAATCCACCAGTTGCAGTTGTACCCCGACGAAAAGGTCCCGCAGAACATCGTTCACCCACCGCGCCAGCCGCTCCAGCTCCCAGCGCTGCTCCGCGGTCACCAGGGCCAGGCGCTCCAGCCGGGCCTCGGTGAGCAGAGGATCGCCGAAAGCGTCGTCTTTGTAATAGAGATCCAGCAGAGGCGGCTCCAGGGGCGTGCCCTTGGCGATCGGCAGCTCCCGGCAGAGCGAACCGGCCGCCACGTTGCGGATCACCACTTCGAGGGGAATGACCGCGACCGGCCGCACCAGCATCCAGCGATCGCCATCGATCCCCCGGTAGTGGGTGGGAACGCCAGCCTGCTCGAGCCGTTCGAGCAACAGGGCGGAGATCCGGCAGTTGAGGGGTCCCTTGCCCGGCAGCTGGGCCTTCTTGAGGGCGTTGAAGGCCGTGGCGTCATCCTTGAATTCCACCGCCAGCAGGTCGTCGGTGTCGGTGCGGAACACCCGCTTCGCTTTGCCCTCGTAGAGCAGGGGACCGAGCTGAAAAGCCGTCATGGTGTCGCAGGCGGAAGGGAGGGGCTGACCGGGGGGCTGGCGGCATGGCCTCCGGCGGCCCGAGGTGAGCGCAGCTGGCGCTCCAGCTCAAGGGTGCGGGCCACCTGGTCGGGGTCCGACTGGCGCAGCCGCCATTCGGCGTAGGCGTCGTCGATGCGCTGGCTGAGCCGCAGCCGCCGCGCCGCCGCGGCCGCCCCATCCCCACCGGACGCCTGCTGCAGGTTCCGCTGGAGATCCAGCAGTTCGGCCGCCAAGCCCCAGGCCGCGGCGGCGGCGGCCTGGTCCAGCGCCTGCTCCAGCAGGCGATCGCGCTCGGCAATCGGCACCGAATCAAGCAACTGGGCGGCCAGCTGGAGCCGCTCGGCAGCCGGGCGCCCCGGCAGCCGACCCGCCAGCAGCAGGGCGGCGGCCTCCTCGTTGAGGCCCAAGGCCGCCAGGTGGCCGGCGAGCACGTCGAGGGCGGGACGGGTGTCGAGACTGCCGTCCTCCCGCAGCCGCATCGGCAGGGGCATGGCCTCCAGGCTGGCCGGATTCCCCGCCGCCAGCCGTCGCAAAGCGGCGGCGGCGCGGCGGTGGTTCAGCCCGGCGTTCGCCGCGCGCCACTGCTGAATCAACCACTGCTGGCGCTCGATGCCAGCACCGGGACCGAAACGGTCGAGCACGGTGAGGGCCGCCTCCGGCGCCCGGCAGCTGATCAGGGCATTGGCGTTGGTGATCACCACGCTGAACGGCTGGGGGGCCGGCCGCAGCGCGACAAGGCGTTCGGTCAGCAGGCGTAGGCGCTCGGGCTGATCGAACCGGGCCGAGTCCTGGCAGGCCTGCTCGAGCAGCAACAGATCATCTGAGGCCAGGCTGGCGGCAAAGGCCTTCTCCTCCATTGGCAATGCCACCGTTGGGGCCGATGGCGACGGCCGCTCGACCGGCGAATCCAGGGGCTGGGCCGACGCAGCCGGGTCGACGCCCAGAAACCCTGCCGGGGAGAGAAGCAGCGCCCCAATCCAGCCGGCCACCCGGCGGGATGGGACCGCTGAGATGTAGAGAAGGAACGGCACGGCGGGCGATCCAAGGGCCACAACCTAGGGAACCGCCCCCTCCGCTCCGATCGATCCGATGACGTCCTCGGCACCGCTCCAACCGTCCACCCCATCCCGGCTCCTGGTCGTCGGCTCCGGTGGCCGGGAAAACGCCCTGGCCTGGGCGCTGCGGCGCTGCCCCGGGGTGGAGAGGGTCTGGGTGGCGCCTGGGAATGGGGGCACCTCCAGCCAGCCGGGCTGCGAGCCCCTGGCGATTGCCAGCAGCGATCAGGGCGGGTTGGTCCGCGCCTGCCAGGAGCGGCAGGTGGAGCTGGTGGTGGTGGGCCCGGAGGGACCCCTGGCCGAGGGCCTGGCCGACCGGCTGCGGGGGGCTGGCCTGACGGTGTTCGGTCCCGGGGCCGATGGGGCCCGGCTGGAAGCCAGCAAGCACTGGGCCAAGACGTTGATGCGGGAGGCCGGGGTGCCAACGGCCTCCCACTGGGCCCCGACGACCCTTGCGGAGGCCCTGGCCGTGCTGGAGCGCCAGGGCCTGCCCCTGGTGGTGAAGGCCGACGGGCTCGCGGCCGGCAAGGGGGTCACGGTCGCCGACACGGTCGAGGCCACCCGGAGCGCCATCGAGGAGATCTTTGCGGGCCGCTTCTCCAGCCCCGGCAGCAACGACGCTGGCGGCGGCGCCCCCCTGGTGCTGGAGGAGCGCCTCTTTGGTCCTGAGGTTTCGGTGTTCGCCCTCACCGACGGCACCGCGATGGTGCTGTTGCCGCCCGCCCAGGACCACAAGCGCATCGGCGAGGGGGACACCGGTCCGAACACAGGGGGCATGGGCGCCTACGCCCCGGCACCCCTGCTCGACGCCGCCGGCCTTGAGCAGGTGCGCCAGCTGGTGCTGGAGCCCACCCTGCGGGCCCTTCAAGGGCGCGGCATCGAGTACCGCGGCGTCCTCTTCGCTGGGCTGATGCTCACCGCCGATGGCCCCAAGGTGATCGAGTTCAACTGCCGCTTCGGGGATCCCGAATGCCAGACCCTGATGCCCCTGCTGGGCGGGGAGCTGGCGGCGGTGCTGCTGGCCTGCGCCAGCGGCAATCTGGCCCAGGCCCCCGCCCTGACCGTGGCGCCCCGCTGCAGCGCCTGCGTGGTGGCCGCCGCCTCGGGCTACCCCGACGAGCCGCGGCAGGGCGATCCGATTGAGGCCAACCTCCCTGCCGATCCCGATCGGCAGGTGTTCCATGCCGGCAGCCGGCTGGAGCCCTCCGGCACTTGCCTCACGGCCGGTGGCAGGGTGCTGGCGGTGGTGGCCCAGGCGGCGGATTTCGACGCGGCCTTCGGCGCCGTCTATGCCGGCCTGGAGCAGGTTCACTTTGATGGGATGACCTTTCGGCGCGATATCGGCCACCAGGTCCGACGCCTCTAGGGTGCGCTGATCCGACGGTTCCGATCGTGACCGCCGACAACCCGTCCATCCCCACCTTTCCAAACCTCGACGCGGCCATGGCCGCGGCTGAAAGCGCGGCGGTCGAACCGATCTCCTGGTGGCAGGGATTCCTGCGCTGGTGGGCTGAATTCAGCCTGCAGACCAAGCTGCTGGCGGTGGCCACCCTGGTGGTGAGTCTGATGATGACGGGCATCACCTTCTTTGCCTTCCACAGCATCCAGCGCGATGCCCGGATGAGTGACACCCGCTTCGCCCGCGACCTTGGTCTGCTGCTCTCCGCCAACGTCACACCCCTGGTGGCGGAAAGCAGGGACCGGGAACTGGCGGCGGTGGCCGAACGCTTCTGGCGCTCCAGCCGCAGCCTTCGCTACATCTTTTTCGCCGATCCCGATGGCGTGATCTATCTGGGGATCCCGATCAGTGCCACCAACGGCGGCAGTGAACTTCTGCTCAGCCGCCGGCTCGAGCTGCCGCCCGATCTGCAGCGTCGGCCCCAGAACCCGCTGATTCGCCAGCACCTCAGCCCCGATGGCCAGGTCACCGACGTGTTCGTGCCGATGGTGAGTGATGGGCGCTATCTGGGGGTGCTGGCGCTTGGCATCAACCCAAACGAGGCGGTACTGGCCAGTGCGGCCCTCACCCGCGAAGTGACGGTGGCTGTGTTCATCTCGATCTGGGTGCTGGTGATCCTCGGGGCGGTGTTCAATGCGCTGACGATCACCCGACCGATCAAAGAACTGCTGGAGGGCGTGCGCTCGATCGCCGGGGGCGACTTCGAAGCCCGCATCACCCTGCCGGTGGGCGGTGAACTCGGCGAACTGCTCAAGGGCTTCAACGACATGGCTTCGCGGCTGGAGGTCTACGACGCCGCCAACATCGAGGAACTCACCGCCGCCCAGGTGAAGCAGCAGACCCTGATCGCCACGATGGCCGATGGGGCCGCCCTGCTCGACGGGGAGGGCCGCATCGTGCTGGTCAACCCCACCGCCCGCCGTCTGTTCCGCTGGGAGGGCCGCAAACTGGAGGGCACCGAACTCTGCGGCGAACTGCCCGAGGTTCTGGCCATGGAGTTGCAGGAGCCGCTCCACACCCTGCTGAGCGGCGAGCGGGACAGCACCGACGTGCGCTGCAGCTTCGGGGAGCCGGCCCGCACCCTGCGGATCGTGCTGCAGACAGTCAAGGATGTCAGTGGCGAAAGCCTCAAGGGCATCGCCATGACCGTGCAGGACCTGACCCGCGAAGTGGAGCTCAATGCGGCCCAGAGCCGCTTCATCAGCAATGTTTCCCATGAGCTGCGCACGCCACTGTTCAACATCAAGAGCTACGTGGAAACCCTCCACGACCTGCGCGATCAGCTCAGCGAGGAGGAAACCCAGGAGTTCCTGGCGATCGCCAACGCCGAAACCGATCGCCTCACCCGGCTTGTCAACGATGTGCTGGATCTCTCTCGGCTGGAATCCGACCGGATCTGGAGCCTCGAGCCGATCGAGTTACGCCCGGCGATCGAGCAGACCCTGCGCAACTACCGACTCAACGCAGAAGAGAAAGGCGTGACCCTCGACCTGGAGGTGGATGCGCAGTTGCCCCGGGTGATGGGCAACTGGGACCTGATTCTGCAGGTGCTCGACAACCTGGTGGGGAACGGCCTCAAGTTCACCGCCGCCGGGGGGCGCCTGAAGCTGAGCGCCTACCCCTGGCCCGATGCCTGCCCCCTCGATCCCGGCAACGTCCCGAACACCGACCAGCCATCCTGCGAGCTGTCTTCACCGATGCCCCGCCTGCGCCTGGAGATCGCCGACACCGGATCGGGAGTCTCCCGGGAAGACCAGCAGCGGATTTTCGAGCGGTTCTTTCGTGTCGAGAATGCCGTGCATACCGAAGTGGGCACAGGACTTGGCCTCTCGATCGTGCGTGGGATCCTCGACAAGCACGGCAGCCGGATCCGGATGGTCAGCGAACCGGGCGTCGGCACCACCTTCTGGTTTGATCTGGCCCTGGAACACGCCGACCTCGACGACCTGCAGGTTGAGGGGTTACGACGCCAGCACGCCCTGGCGGCAGCTACCCACGACTGACGTCCAACCTTGATGAAAATCAGAGATCGTCACTGCCGACCCCCCGCACGATCCGGGAGAGTTCATTGCGCTCGTCGTTGGTGATGCGGTGAGGTACACCGCTGATGATCCGCTCGAAGTTGGAAAAGGAGTTCCTGATCTCGGGCCCATTACCGGTGATCACGAATTCGCGGATGCCTTTGTCATGGGCCGATCCACGCATCTTGAACACATTGATGGCGCGGGCCATCTCACCACGAATCTCCACATATTGCAACAATAGAATCGTGTCTGTAATGGTGGAAATATGGGAGTCCGTGATCGAATGGCTGCCCATAAACTCCTCCGATGTGTTAGTGAAGAATCCAGCAATCTCCTCCTGTTTAGCATAGCCGGTTACCCCGATCACGAACTGGCGAAAAGTGTTGTGGCTAACGCCCCGCGACAGGGCAGACAGGGAGTCGATCGCCATTCGTGATGGCTTGAAATCGCTGATCTCCGTCTTGATGATTTGGAGATGGTCTTCCAGACCCGTCGATTCGGGGTAGGCACAGATGATCCGAAGCAACCCATCCTCTTCCATCTGCTCGAAATCAATTCCCCAGCTGGTGGCATTGCGCAAAAGCTGGGCGCGCGATTCCTCAAAGGCGAAGACGATCGCTCGCTCCTTGTTCAGGCAGGCATTCTCCACAAACTTACTGACCAAGAGCGTCTTGCCGGTGCCGGTGGCACCGGTGGCCAGGATGATCGAATCCTTGAAGAAACCACCGCCACACATCTCATCGAGACGGGCAACCCCAGAGCTGACACGAACGTTGGAAGATCGCTGGGTCAGGCGCATGGCACCCAAAGGGATGATGCTGACCCCGTTGACCCCCATCGTGAAGGGAAACTCTCCCTTCATGTGAGTGGTTCCCCTCAATTTGAGGATTTCCACCGTTCGCCTGCGCCGCTCACCGTCGAGCACATTGCGTAGGATGATCACATTATCGGATACGAACTCCTCAACGCCATAGCGGGCAATCGGCCCATACTCATCGACACGCTCAGTGGTCATCACCGTGGTGACACCGATCTCCTTGAGCCTGGCGATCATCCTGAAAATCTCACGACGCACCACCGACAGGGCGTCATACTGCTGGAAAACAGCAGTGATGGAATCGATGGCAACGCGGCGAGCCTTGTACTTGCGGATCGCGTAGTTAATGCGCTCGATCAGGCCTGAGAGGTCAAAACTACCTGCCACATCCTGTCCCTCCGGATCAGGCGAAGCATCCAGGATGAAAAGCTTATCCTGATCAATCAAAGACTGAAGATCCCAGCCAAAGCTGGAGGCGTTGCGAATCACATCAACGGGGGATTCTTCGAAGGTAACAAAAATTCCCGGTTCATCATACTTATCAATACCGTTGTAGAGGAAATGAAGCGAGAAAATGGTCTTCCCAGTGCCCGAAGTACCACTGATCAAGGTGGAGCGTCCCGTCGGCAGGCCCCCCTGAAGAATGTCGTCGAGGCCCTCCACACCGGTGGGGAGCTTCTGCACCTGCAATGGCAAGTCAGAGGTCGGCATGAAATTCTGCATGATTAACGAGGCTGGGGAAGACAATCAAAGCAGGGCCGACTTGCCCATGGCCTCAGGCGAGTCGAGGGAGCCATCGATCAGATCGTTCTCCGAAAGCTCGTCATAGAGAAGATCCAGACCGATCAACACCCGCTCCCGGTCTGAGAGATCACCGATGATCCGCCGCACCGGCGGCGGCAGGATCTTGGCGAGGGTTGGCGTGGCAAGGATTTTATCCTCCTCAGCCAGCTGGGGATTCTTGAGCACATCGATCACCTTGAGAGCGTAGACACCCTTGAACTCCGATTCGAGGATGGTGCGCAAGGTCTTGAGCGCACGCATCGAATTTGGGGTGTTTCCCGCCACATAGAGCTTCAGGATGTAGGCCTTTGGTGGTGCCATCAGCAGATCTCCTGCTTTAAGGCACCCAGCTGGGCAGCCGGCTCGATCGCCTCAAGGAGAGGCTCCGGCGGCAGGGAGCGACGATACATCTCACAGAGATTGGCCAACACATCCATCAGAGCCAGTCGATAGTCCCTGAGAAAATCATTCTTGCGGCCTTTCAACTTCAATAAATTCCAGAACTCATCAATCAGATTCATGTGGATTTCAACGGTTTTTGTAATCGGGATATCACTGAAGAAAACTGTGTTCACGAAGCTTTCGAGCGCTTGATTTGCGGCCACTGGGTCACGGAAATAGCTGATCAGCAGATCCCGGTAGGTGCGTTCCAGGGATTGCAGCAGGATGTTGCGCTCCGCGGGCGGCAGGTTCCGGAAGAACCTACTCGGATCCCGTTTATAGAACACACCGAGATAGCCCAGGCGCTCCTTGAGCCGATTGGAGAACCTCCACTTTTCCGCCCAACCGATTTCGTTTGCGTCGTCGGGCCCCATGGACTGCCCCCGCCGCAGGAACCGGGAGATGGCCGCATCCAAGCTGTAGCTGAGCTGTTCGAGCTGGTCCTTGGCGAGGTGGACCTCTGCGGCGTGGTACTCGACCAGGCCGGTCACGGGACCGAGGATGACAGTGGGCAGCACCAGCCCCTTTCCCCAGAGCTGCTGCATGGTGTCTCTGCTCAGCAGGCCCTGCTCAAGCAGAACAGCATCGAAGCCATCCCAACGATCCTCCAGAGCCGCCCCGGGGGAGGGCTGTCCCCCCAGATCCACCAGTTCATAGCGACCTTCCCGGAGCCACTGGCCGCAGGTTTCCCTGAGGGTAGGGTCCCTGAGCAGGGACGCGATGGTCAGGGCAGGCTGGGCCATCCGCCGTTCTCGGATGAGAGCCATGACCATAGTGTTGACGCTGGGGCAAACGGCAAGGGAAGATACTTGTTCGTTTCTTGCGCTGGTCGTGCGCCAGGCCTGAATAACTACGATCCGCAGGGGCATTTCCCCTGCGCGGAGCGTTGTTTGCCTGTCCATGCCACCTGTTTCCATGACCAACACCTCTCCCGCCGTCAGCGCTCCGCCCCCCAACGGCATCCCAGCGGCGGCCACGGGTCCCTACGCCATCGTCGAGGCTTCGGGCCAGCAGTTCTGGCTTCAGCCGAACCGCTACTACGACCTGGACCGGATCCACGCCGAGGTGGATGACACCGTCACCCTGGATCAGGTTCTGCTGGTTCGCGATTCCAGCGGCACCCGCCTGGGCCTCCCCCATGTGCCGGAGGCTTCTGTCACCCTGAAAGTGGTCGCCCATCGCCGCGGGCCCAAGATCATCGTCTACAAGATGCGCCCCAAGAAGAAAACCCGTCGCAAGAACGGCCACCGTCAGGAGCTCACCCGGGTGGTCGTCGAATCGATCACGGTGGGCGGCCAGTCCCTCAGCTGATCCTTTCCATCCTCAGCTGATCCTCTTCAACAGGGGTTTTCCGCTTCCTTCACCTCGCTTCCACCTCCTCCAGGCTTGATTCCATGGCCCACAAGAAAGGCACCGGCTCCACCCGCAACGGCCGGGATTCGAATTCCAAGCGCCTGGGCGTGAAGCGCTACGGCGGCGAAACCGTCAGCGCCGGCTCGATCCTGATCCGCCAGCGTGGCACCTCGGTCCTTCCCGGCCTGAATGTCGGCCGTGGCTCCGATGACACCCTCTTTGCCCTGGTGGACGGGGTGGTGAACTTCGACAGCATCAAGCGCAGCCTGCGCAACCGCAAGCGGATCAACGTGGCCCTGCTGGCCTGAGCCGGTAGGCCCGGGTGGTGATCAGGAAGGGGTGAAACACCTCGAGAAATCGGTCCTGGAGCGTTTCAAAAAAGCGCTCCACCAGGGCCGGCTCATCGAAATGAAAGGGGTACTCCCCCTGGAACCCCTTGAAGAAATACCAGTTCAGCAACGCCGTCGCCCCTGGTTCCATCCGTGCGGCAAAGTCAACGAGCTGGGCGGCCGGGTCGGGCAGATGCTCCAGCACATCGAGGCAAACGACCGTGTCGAACCGGCTCGGCAGGGAGGGGTCATGGAGGTCTCGGCAGACTTGCAGCCGCTCGCTCAGGCCGAAGCGGGCCGCCCGCTCGGCCACGAAGGCACGGTTGTGGGGGTTGAGATCCACGAACCAGACCTGCTCCACCGCCGGCAAGGCGGCCGCCGCCAGGGCATGGCTGCCGATCCCGCCGCCGAAGTCGAGCACCTGTCCGACGGCGCAGCGAGCCTGCAGCCTCAGGGTGTCGGCGATGTAGTCGGCACTGCCCAGGTGCCAGGCGGCCAGTTCCAGCAGGTGGCCCGTACCCACCGTTTCCTCGTAAAACGCCCCCACCCGCAGGGGGTCGAAATCCACGGCTCCGGGATGGAGGGCCGCCAGATCGCTGCAACTGGCGCCGAGGCGCTGTTCCAACACCGCGGGAGTGAGCTCCAGAAAATCAGCCAGTTGCTCCCGGAGGGCAAAGCCATCGCAAAGGAACTGATCCACGTCGATGGCGGCGTCGCGTCGGTGGCTGGCGGAATCGGCGCGGATCAGCTCAGGCACACCGGATCGGACATCTGAAACAACCCGCAGATTACGGCGGTGTCCTCGCTGACCCCAGCTCCGGCTCCCCCAGTCCCAGGTCCCCCAACTCCGAACCGGCACCGGGCACATCGAGCCAGCGGCGCAGCCAGGCCACCAGCAGATAGAAGGGCAGGGTGTCCAGCAGGGCGGCTACGAATTTGAACAGGTAGCCGCTGGCGATGAACGCCCCCAGCTGGGGCAGCACCGGCTCGCCCACACGAACGGGCAAGACATGGGCGGCGTAGTGGCTGATCAGCACCACCGCCGTGGTGTCGACCAGCTGGCTGACCATGGTGGAGCCGTTGTTGCGCAGCCAGAGCGCCTTGCCGCCACTGAAGCGCTTCCAGAAATGGAAGAGGCGCACATCGGTGAACTGGGCCGCCAGGTAGGCCGCCATCGAGGCGCCCACCGCACCGAACGCCAACCGCCGCACCTCGAAGAACACCGGCAATCGCCCTTCGGGGTCAGCCAGGGGCAGACCATGGCCGCCGCCGTAGCCATCGAGGCCCGGCAGCACACCCCCCAGCCAGAGGATCAGCACGATCCAGCCGTTCAGCAGCAGCCCCACCCAGACCAACTGGTTGGCCTTCTGCTCGCCCCAGATCTCGCTGATCAGATCGGTGCACAGAAAGGTGACGGGGTAGGGCAGCGCCCCGACCGCCACCACGATCGGCCAGCCACCGATCGAGCCGAGGCTGAGAAAACGGGTCAGCCCCAGGATGTTTAGCATGCCCATCGTGCCGAGGAAGAGTCCGGCCAGCACCATGTAGGCCAGATCGCGGCGGTTCTGCAGGGTCAAGGCGGATCGGGTCGGGGGGCACGGGCCCCAGCCTGCTGGGGCCGGCGCGGGATGCAACAGTTCCCTCAACCTTCCTCACCGCTTGGGCCCTGGACAAACCCTGTGGATTTCTGGTGCTCGACAAGCCGCCAGGCCTCACCTCCCACGCCTGCGTGGCCAGGGTGCGCCGCCGCTATCAGCTCAAGCGGGTCGGCCACGGCGGCACCCTCGATCCGGCCGTGACCGGGGTGCTGCCGATCGCCCTGGGGAGCGCCACCCGACTGCTGCCCTATCTGCCCGGCGCCAAGGCCTACCGCGGTGTGATCCAGCTGGGCCTGCGCACCGGCACCGACGACCTCAGCGGGGAGGTGCTGGAGAGGTCTGCGGTCCCGGATCTGGATCTCCTGCAGCTGAACGCCTGCCTGGAGTCCTTCCGCGGCCCCATTCAGCAGCGCCCCCCCCAGGTGTCCGCCGTCCACGTCGCCGGTGAGCGGGCCCACGTCCGCGTCCGCCGCGGCGAAACCCTCGAGCTCAAGGCGCGCGCCGTGACGATCCACCGGCTGGAACTGCTCCGCTGGGATCCGGAGCACCACCGGCTGGAGCTTGAAGTGAGCTGCAGCGCCGGCACCTACATCCGCGCCCTGGCCCGCGACCTGGGCGATCGGCTCGGCTGCGGCGGCGCCCTGGCCACGTTGCGGCGCACCGAGGCCCTCGGTTTCGGCCTGGCCGGCAGCGTGGATCTGGAGCGCCTGGAGGCCGAACCCCTGCTGCCCCTGCGGGATCCCCTGCTGGCCCTGGCCCACCTGCCCCGCCACCAGCTCGATGCGGCCGACTGGCTGGGTTGGCGCTGCGGCCGTGGTCCGGGCACCGCGATGGAGCTCACCCCCGACCAGGCCGTGGTGGTGGTCAGCCCGGATGGCAACCTGGCTGGCATGGCCCGCTCAGCTCCAGACGGACGGCTTCAGCCCCGTTTGGTGCTCGATCCGGCCGGTTGAGTCCACACCCCGGAGCCGATTGCGATGGCCGGCCACAGCAAGTGGTCCCAGATCAAGCGCCAAAAGGCGGTCGTCGATGCCAAGCGCGGTGTGGTCTTCACCCGCCTGGGGCGCGAGATCACGGTGGCGGCGCGCCACGGCGCCGATCCGGCCGGCAACTTCCAGCTGCGCACCGCCATCGAGAAGGCCAAGGCCGCAGGGATGCCGAACGGCAACATCGACCGGGCGATCGCCAAGGGCTCAGGCCAGGCGGGGGGGGAAGCAGACCGGTTCGAGGCAGTGCGTTACGAGGGCTATGGGCCCGGCGGGGTGGCGGTGCTGGTGGAGGCCTTCACCGACAACCGCAACCGCACCGCGGCCGACCTGCGGCTGGCCTTCGGCAAGCACGGCGGCAACCTGGGGGAAACCGGCTGCGTCGGCTATCTGTTCGAGCACCGGGGGGTGGTGCGGATCGAGCAGTCCGATCTTGCCGAAGAGGCCCTGCTCGAGAACCTGCTGGAGCTGGAGGTGCTGGGCTACGAGCTCGATGCTGCCGGGGCGGATGTGGTCTGCGGCTTCACAGGCCTTGAGGCGCTTCAGGACGGCCTGCGGCGCCAGGGTTGGGCCGTGGCTGGCTGGGAGCACCGCTGGATCGCCGCCAGGCCGTGCCGCCTCGTGGACGCCGACCAGCTGAACACCTGCCTGGGCCTGCTCGATGCCCTGGAGGATCTGGATGACGTGCGCAGCGTCACCTCCAACCTGGAGGCCGACGATGCCCTCCTGGAGGCGCTGTTGACCTGATCAACGCTGGGCTAACCGCTGAGCGCCGCCCGGTCCACCCACACCTGCAGGGCTGGATGCCCCTGCAGCCAGCTGGCCGGGAGGTCCGGGCTGGCTGGTTCCTGCAGGAGGCGGCGGAGGATTGGGGCCTTGCCGGAGCCGCTCACCACCAGCAGGATCCGCCTGGCCTGCAGGATCTCGGCCAGGCCCAGGGTGATGGCGGCGCTGGGCACGGCCGCTGGATCACCACCGAACAAGCCGCAGTTCTGGAGGCGGGTTCCCCGGCTGAGCGCCACGCAGCGGCTCACGGCCGAGGGCAGGCACGGGGGCTCGTTGAAGCCCACATGACCGTTCTCGCCAAGCCCCAACAGTTGCAGATCGATGCCGCCGGCGGCGCCAATGGCCTCGCCATAGCGGAGGGCTTCGTAGTCTGGGTCGGCAGCCAGCCCCCTGGGCAGTTGCAGCCGCCCTGGATCGAGGCCGAGCGGGTCCCCGAGTTGCCGGCGCATGGTGGCGGCGAAGGAGCGGGGATCAACGGGGGACAGCCCCACGTACTCATCGAGGTTGAAGCTGCGCCAATCGGCCCGGATGGCTTCCCACTGCTCGGGTGGCAACCCGGTCAGCCGGCGGACCAGGGCGGCGTACACCGGCTCCATCGTGCGGCCGGTGGCCAGGCCCAGACACAGGCGCGGATCGGCGATCATGGCCCCGGCCATGATCGCCGCCACCCCTTCGGCCAGGGCAGCGCCATCCTCCGCCACCACCAGGCGGCCAGCCCAGACGGGCAAGGCTGCTCCTGGCGGCTCTAGGACGGTCAGGGGCGGCCCCAGGCCGTGACGGTTCCAGGTGTCCATCCCGGGGAGCCTGGCGGATTGGCCGTCCCCGAGGCAAGCGGCCCCCTGCCCTGGTCCTTGAACGGACGCAGCTCGGCACCCCGGTAGTAATGCCGAAGGATCTGGTCGAACCGTTCACCGCGCTGGGCGAGGGCAAAGGCGCCCCACTGGCTCATCCCCACGCCATGGCCGAAGCCGCGGCCGATGGCCACCAATCCGATCGGAGGCTGCAACAGCTGGGCCTGGGGTGGCGGCGGCGGACCAAGCAGGGGGCCCAGGGGTGTGCTGAACCCAACCGGCACTCCAGGCTGGGGACCCCCGGCCACGGCAACCCCGGCGTCGGCAGGACCGGTGAAGCGGAAGGGGGCCGCTTCGAAGCGCACCATGGTGCTCCTCAAGCCCAGCCGGCTGCGCAGCTGGGCACCGCTGAGCACCAGCGCTCCGGAGGGGCCGATCACCCGGGCCTGGCGCACCCGGCCACTGGCGGTGGTGGCGATCACATCGATCCGCCGCACGCCGCCGATCTCGGCGAACGCCTGGTCCAGCAATTCCGGTGCCAGGTCCTTCTTCCATTGGCTCACCGGGCTGCTCTCATCGAAGTCACGCACGCTGACCAGGTAGGGCAGCTGCTGCGACCAGAGGTCGCCGCTGTTCTCCGTGGCGCCGCCGCTGCTGCTGTGGAACACCGCATTGATCAGGCCGTCACCGTACATCAGAACCAGGCCCCGGGTCGTGGCGGTCGCCTGGCGGGTGGAGGCCGTCTCGGCTTCCAGGCCCTTGTAGACCTGGCTGCTCACCGTGGCCTTGAGGTCGAAGGCGGCCGAGGGATTGCGCTGCCGCAGGGCATAGGTGCGGGCGGCGACCGCCTGGGCCCGCAGGGCCTCCAGGGGCCAGCTGGCGGGCATCTCGCTGCCGACGACGCTGGGTAGATAGGTCTCGACGCCGATCACATTGATGGCCCGCAACTGGTCGTTGGCGGGGCGAACCTGCAGGCGGCCGCGGTAGCGCCGCTGCTGGAGCTCAAAGGTGGCGGGAGCCGAGCCGGTGCCGATCGGCTCGAACCACAGCTCGCCGACGGAGATCGGGGCCGCTGGCGCTTCGACCTGGCCCTGGGGCTGGGAATCGACGACGACCCTGCCGGCGGAAGGTCTGAGGACCACCATGCCCCCCGGAGGCAGGCGCAGCAGCTCCTTGCCGGCTCCATCCACCAACCGGGCCCCGCCGTCGCCGGCGATGCGGAAGCCCGCCGATTCGAGCAGCAACACCCGCAGTTCCGGGCTGACGCCCTCCTGGCCCCTGGTCGCTTCAGCCGGCTCAGCCCCGGCCCCCCGCTGCAGGCCAGGGGCGCTGAAGAGCAGCAGGGTTCCGGCCAGAGCCCCGATTCCCCTCCACAGGCGGCGGGGGGTTGGAGGCAGGGCCAGAGGAGCGAAGGGGGACAAGACAGCAGCCATGAACCGGCGGTGGGCTCGCAGAAAGCGGGCCCATTGTGACCACCACGCAACGGGGCTGCCAGTCCCCCGCCGGACACCCGCACCACTGGTTGGACCGGCGTCGGGCGGAGCCGTGACAGCATGCCGAAAAGACGCGGATGGTGTGCAGGTCACCTTTCTTGGCACCAGTTCGGGGGTCCCCACCCGAGCCCGCAACGTGTCGGCGGTGGCCCTGCGGCTGCCCCAGCGCGCCGAGATCTGGCTGTTCGATTGCGGCGAAGGCACCCAGCATCAGTTCCTGCGCAGTGAGTTGCGCGTCTCGCAGCTGAGCCGGATCTTCGTGACCCACATGCACGGCGACCACGTCTTCGGGTTGCCAGGCCTGCTGGCCAGCCTCGGCATGGCCGGCAGCTGCGGCGGCATCGATCTCTACGGCCCCGACCCCCTGGCCGACTATCTGGAAGGGGCCCTGCGCACCTCCTCCACCCGGATCGGCTATCCCCTGCGCACCCATCCCGTGCGGGCGGCCGCCCTCAAGGGCCTGGTCCTGCTCGACGACGGCGACCTGCTCGTGCGCTGCGCCCCCCTGACCCATCGCATCCCCGCCTACGCCTACCGGGTGGAGCAGAAGCCACGTCCCGGCCATTTCAATGCGGACAAGGCCCGGAACCTGGGCATTCCGCCGGGACCCATCTACGCCGAGCTCAAGGCCGGCCGCAGCGTGACGCTGGAGGATGGCCGGATCATTCGCGGCGAGGCCCTCTGCGGACCCGTCCGCCCCGGCTGCAGCGTCGTGTACTGCACCGACACGGTGTTCTGCGAGGCGGCGGTCGAGCTGGCCAAAGGGGCCGACCTGCTCATCCACGAATCCACCTTTGCCCATGGCGAGGCGGCCATGGCCATCCAGCGCCAGCATTCCACCAGCACCATGGCCGCCCAGACGGCGGCCATGGCGGGGGTGAAGCAGCTCGTGCTCACCCACCTCAGCCCGCGCTACGTGCCCGGCAATGCCTTCACCCCAGACGATCTGCTCGCCGAGGCCCGCTCGATTTTTGCGAACACGCTGCTGGCCAGGGATTTCCTCAGCGTCGAGGTCAGCCCTGCGGAGACCTGAACCAGGCGTGTCGGCAGGCGGGCCTGCAACAGTTCTTGATTCCGTGCCGGACGGCCGTCCGGCCGTGATACAAGGTCTCAGGCGCGGTGCCCACCGCCATTTCGCCGGCTCCCTCCATGGTCTCCCTCCTCTCCTCCTCGCTCCGGACCCTCACCCGATCCCTTCTGGTTCTCTGCCTGTCACTGCTCGCCTGCCTGGCGCTGCCGGCCATGGCGGTGCAGGCGGCCCAGTGGGACACCGAAACCCTCACCGTGGCCGGCACCCCGGATGGCACGCCGGTCAGCTTCAGTGAGGCGGAAATCAAGACGGGTCGCAAGATCTTCAACGAGAGCTGTGGCACCTGCCATGCCGGTGGCGTGACCAAGACCAACTACAACGTCGGTCTCGACATCGAAACCCTGGCCCTGGCCACCCCGCCCCGGGATTCCGTGGATGCCCTGGTGGACTACATGAAGGATCCCACCTCCTACGACGGGGAATTCAGCATTTCGGACATTCACCCCAGCCTGCGCAGCAGTGATGTGTTCGTGAAGATGCGTGACCTCAGCGAGAACGACCTGCGCCTGATTGCCGGCTACATCCTGGTGGCGCCGAAGGTGAGCGGGATCCAGTGGGGCGGCGGCAAGGTCTACTTCTGAATCAGGCCACCGGTGGCCTGATGTTCCGGGGATCGAGGGACCCCGGCAGCTTGCTGTACCACCACTCCTGCAACGGCCCGTTCAACCGCTGCGGAAAGAGCGTGACCACCGTGCGGGTTGGCCTGGAGCCTGGCTGCAGCAGTTCCACGGCATAGGACGGGCAGCGGCGGGACGCCAGATCGGCGACGAACCGACGACCGATCCGCCGCCAGCTCGGCTCCTTGGTGCGCCAGGCCAGCCTGCAACAGGGCCAGGGCAACTCCTCCCGGTCGAACAGCCTGCAACAGGGGCCGAGGATGCGGTAGCTGTACTGGCCGCCCAGGCTGGGATGCTCGCTGCCGGACTTCAGGAGGGCGTCGACCTGCAAGGCCATGAAAAAGCCACCCGATCGGGTGGCGGTGAATGGGGTTCAGATCCAGCAACGAAGAAGCGATGAATCAAGGGGGGTGTAAGGAGATGTACCCCGGTGGCCCCCCTTCCACCCCCAGGCGCTCAATAGAGCTCTTCTTCGGCGTGGGTGGTGATGGTCACGTCGGAGGTGGGGTAAGCCACGCAGGTGAGCACGAAACCGGCTTCGATCTGGTCGTCGTCGAGGAAGCTCTGGTCGGATTGATCCACCGTGCCGGTGGTGAGCTTGCCCGCGCAGGTGGAGCAGGCGCCGGCGCGGCAGGAATAGGGGAGATCGATTCCCTGCTCTTCAGCCGCATCGAGGATGTACTGATCGTCAGGAACCTCGATGGTCTTGTTGAGGCCCTCGCTCTCGTTGATGAGGGTGACCTTGTAGGAAGCCATGGAAGGGATTGGGGCTCACAGGCGCCTGGACAGTCCGGGCCTGTAGGACCGCACCTTCCTACATCGGACCAGGGCATTGCCGGTGCTCCCGGCGGCGGATCATCGGAAGGCCAATCAAAGGGGGGGCACAGATAAGCGTGATTTATGCGACGGCTGCACCTCGACGGATCTCCAGCAACCCCCAGCCTCCCTGCTCCCCGATCAGCCTCGTGCCCCAGCCGGCTGCTGCCAGGGCCCTCACAAGACCGGGCACCTGATCCAGCAACAGCCCACTGAGCAGGCCAACCCCGCTGCTGGAGAGCACGGTGTGGAACTGGGGAGCGAGGGTCTCGATCACCGGCGCCAGGATGTTGCAGAACAGCAGCTCGGCTGGTTGGCCGTCGAGCAGCCCCGCCAGCGCCTCCACCGACCCCAGGTCCACCTGCAGGGTCTCTCCTGGTCCAACGGCGAGGCCATTCAGCCGACCATTCTCACCAGTGGCACGGACGGCCAGGGGATCGGTGTCGGTGGCGGCGGCGAAGGCGGCCCCCAGCCGCAGGGCGCCCAGGGAGAGAATGCCGCTGCCACAACCCAGGTCGGCCACCCTCCAGCCCACAGGATCGATCGCCTCGATCGCCTCCAGACAGAGACGCGTCGTGGGATGGCTGCCGGTGCCGAAGGCGCTGCCGGGGTCGAGGAGGATCACCTCCCGGCTGGAGAATTCGGCCGGCAACTCCAGCCAGGCCGGCAGGATCAGCAACCGCTGCCCAACCGGATCGGCTTGCCAGTGCTGCTTCCAGCTTGAACTCCAGTCTTCTTCTCCCTGCTCATGCCACTCCTGCGGAGGCAGCGGCAGGCCAAAGGGCTCACCCAGCGGCTCCAGGGCCGCCTCCAGCCGCTGGCGCTCGATCAGGGGCCAGTCGGCGGCCGGCAGCCAGGCCACCAGCCGGTGGAACCGCGGCGTTCCGGGCCCGTGGCGAATGGCCACCCGCTGAACGCCAAGCGCGCCCAGTTTCCACAGCAGCGACTCCTCCAGTTCGGCCGGAGCATCCATCTCCAGCCGCCACCAGCTCCGGGCCATCAGAGCGTGACGGGATGGGCTTCCTGGATGCCGTTGATCGTGTGGATGTGGGCCAGCAGGCTGGGGGGGATCGGGTCGTCGATGCTGAGCACCATCACCGCATCGCCCCGCACGATCCGCCGGCCCACCTGCATCGAGGCGATGTTCACGTTGTGCTCGCCCAGCAGGGAGCCGAGCTGGCCAATGATGCCGGGCATGTCCCGGTGGCGGGTGAAGAGCATGTGGCGGCTGGGGGCCACATTCACGGGGAACTCATCAATCGTGGTGATGCGCAGCTCCCCGTTGGCGAACACCGCGCCGGTGACGCTGTGGCTGCCCTGGGACCCCCGCGAGGTGAGCTGCAGCGAACCGCCGGCGAAGTCGCGGCTGCTGTCGTCCTTCACCTGCAGCACATGGATGCCGCGGCCCTTGGCCTCCAGGGACGCGTTCACGTAGTTGATCCGATCGCCGAGGGCGGGGGAGAGCAGGCCCTTGAGGGCCGCCACCACCAGGGGCTGGGAGGGGTGGTTGGCGAACTCGCCCTGGAGCCGAACCTCCAGTTCCTGCACCGAGCCACCGGCCATCTGGCTGAGCAGCAGCCCCAGGGTCTCGGCCAGCTGGAGGTGGGGCCGGAGCCGCTCCATCACCTCGGGGGTCAGGCCCGGGATGTTCACGGCACTGCGAGCCGGCAGCCCCAGCAGCACATCGCGGATCTGCTCGGCCACGTCGATCGAGACGTTCTCCTGGGCTTCGGCGGTCGAAGCGCCGAGGTGCGGCGTGAGGATCAGCCGCTCCTTCACCCCGCGCAGGGGGGAATCCGCCTCCAGCGGTTCATTCGCATACACATCCAGAGCGGCTCCGGCGATCGTGCCGGCGTTGAGGGCTTCGGCCAGGGCCTGCTCGTCAACGATTCCGCCGCGGGCGCAGTTCACCAGACGCGCCGTGGGCTTCATCGACTGCAGCAGCGCCGCGTCCACCAGATTTTCGGTGTCGGGCGTGCGGGGCAGGTGCAGGGTGATGAAGTCCGCCTCGGCGAACAGGGGCTTGATCGCCAGCAGGCGCACCTGCAGCTGCTGGGCCCGTTCTGTCGAGATGAACGGGTCATAGGCGAGCACCTCCATGCCCATCGCCTTGGCGACCCGGGCGACATGGGAGCCGATCTTGCCCAGTCCGACCACGCCGAGCTTCTTGTTGTAGAGCTCGTTGCCGACGTATTTCTTGCGGTCCCAGCCCCCGGCCATCGTGCTCTGGTGGGCCTGGGGAACGTGGCGGGAGAGGGAGAGCATCATCGCCAGGGCATGCTCGGCTGCGGCGATGGTGTTCCCCTCCGGCGAGTTGACCACCAGCACGCCCCGCTGGGTGGCGGCGGGCACATCGACGTTGTCGACGCCCACACCAGCCCGCCCGATGATCTTCAGCCGCGGGGCCGCCTCGATCAGGGCGGCCGTCACCTGGGTGCCGGAGCGAATCATCAGGGCTTCGTAGTCGCCGATGATCTCGAGCAGTTGCTCGGGCGGCAGGCCCGTGCGCACATCCACCTGGGCCACCTGGGAGAGGATGTCGATCCCCGTTTGATCGATCGGATCGGAAACCAGAACCTTTGTCATGAACCGGGGATGGGGTGGAGAGGGGCCCGAGAGCCTCCAGCGATGGCCGCCGGTGAAGTGTAGTGAGCGGTCGCCACGCTGCTCGCCGGCAGCGAAGAGAATCCATTCGACTGCGGCGTTCTGTCTTGGGATTGTGTGTGGTGATGGTGCTGGATGATCACGTCAAGCTGCTCCAGCTGCGCGATCAACTCAGCCAGCTCAGGCCAGCGCCAACGGCGCTGGTGGCGGTCGGGGAAGGGGAAACGCCGATGGAGGCGGTGGAGCTGCTCAATCCGGCGCTCGCCCGCCAACGCCGCCAGCGGACCATGGTGCGCTGGCTGATGCCCTTCGGGTTCTTTGCCGGCCTGATGTTCAGCCTGATCACCAACCTCGACACCTTCGCCTTCGCCGGCCCCGTCGGCGAACCGCTGATCGGTGGCCTGCTCGGCATGGGCTCCGGCTGGATGGGCAGCTTTGCGGCGGCCGCGAGCGTGACCTCCGAGGCTGACGACCGGATCCGCAGCCTGCGCAACCGGCTCGAGGAGGGCAACTGGCTGCTGCTGCTGGATGCGGCGACCGGCGAGGAGATTCCTTGGAACCTGATTCAACAGTCCAGGCCCCGGGCCGTGGTGCGCCTTGCCGAAAGCTGACCCCGCACCGCTCGCCGATCTCATCCAGCTGGCCGAGCGGGCCCTGCGGACCTGGGAACCGCTCTGGAGTGGCTTCCTCCCCGCCTCGGTGCTCGAAGAAGCGGAAGGGCGGCTGGCGCCCCTCAGCGAACTGGACCTGCACACGGGGGGAGGGTATGCCCACGCCGAGCGGCGCTGCCTGCGGCTGCAGAGGGTGGAGCTGGTCGGTGCGGAGCACCCCCTGGCCGCGGCCCCCCTCGGGGGCCTGCAGGTGAGCGGCAACTTTCTGTTCGACCCCGCCTCCCCTGCCGATTTCCGCAGCGGTCTGCTGGCGGCCGGGGCCACCGAGGCGGATCTCGGTGATCTGTGGGTACGGGGCGATCGCGGCGCCCAACTGGTCACCACCGAGGCGCTGGCCGCCCGGTGGCACGGGCAGCAGGCCCGGGTCCGCACGGTGACGGTGGACCTCGAAGCCATCCCCCTTAGCGATCTGCAGCCACCCGTCCGGCCCCAACCCCGCCAGCTCCACACCGTTGAAGCCTCCCTGCGGCTGGATGCGGTGGCCTCGGCCGGATTCGGCGTCTCCCGCAGCCGCATGGCCGGCTGGATCCGCCAGGGGCTGGTGCGGGTCAACTGGTACGTGATCGACAGCCCCGGCAGGGAGCTGGCCCCGGGCGATCGGATTCAGCTGGAAAACCGCGGCGAACTCACGGTTTTGGCAGTGGAGGCGACCAAGCGGGAGCGGTGGCGCCTAATGCTCAGCAGGTGCTGAAAGCGGTCACAAGGAAATCTGGCAGCTCTGGCTGCTAGGTTTCGGCCTTGGGCGAATTGCCCAGACCCCGGGCGATTAGCTCAGAGGTAGAGCACTACCTTGACACGGTAGGAGTCACTGGTTCGATTCCAGTATCGCCCACTCCCCCATAGCCCAACGGGCCCGATTCCCCTCAACAGAAACGCATCAGGAGAAAGGAATGACCGCTGGGGCTCACCCTTTCACTGTGGTTGTCGGCATGGGGAGATCAGGCATCGGCGCTGCCCGTCTGTTGGCTGCCCGGGGCAGGAGGGTGTCGCTTCTGGAGAGCAAATCCACCCCTGAACTCGAGCAAACCGCCGCTCAACTCCGCAGCGAAAGGATCGAAGTTCACCTGGCCACGCCGCTGGTGCCTGCAAGCTTCGAGACCCTCGGTACTCCCCCCGACGACGTTGTTGTCAGTCCGGGGATTGCCTGGGATCACCCCACCCTGGAGGCGCTGAGGCAGCGGGGGGTCCCGATCCGCGGTGAACTCTCGGTGGCCTGGGAGGCAACCCGCTCCATTCCCTGGATCGGCATCACCGGAACCAATGGCAAAACCACCGTCACCCATCTGGTCAGCCATTTGCTCACTCAGGCCGGCATCGATGCTCCGATGGCAGGGAATGTGGGTCGCTCGGCGGCCGAGCTGGTGCTTGAGCGCCAGTCGCCAGGGCAAGCCCTGCCGGAGTGGATGGTGGTGGAGCTCAGCAGTTATCAGATCGAGGCGTCAGCGGAGCTGCGTCCGCGGCTGGGTCTCTGGACAACCCTTACCCCCGACCATCTCGAGCGCCACGGCAGCCTCGACAACTACCGGGCGATCAAGCGCAGCCTGCTCGAGAGCTCCGGCAGCCGCATTCTCAATGCCGATGACCCCGATCTGCGCGCCCACGCGGCCAGCTGGGACCAGGCCGACTGGGTCACCGCCACGCCAATGGACCAGTGGCCCCAGGGGATGGAGCCCTTGCTCTGGATTGCGGCGGGCCTGGTGCACAGCGCAGCTGGACCCCTGTTTCCCGCCGACTGCCTGGCGATGCCGGGCAATCACAACCGCCAGAATCTGCTGATGGCCGCGGCCGTGGGCTGGAAGCTGGGCCTGGAAGCCGCCGTCATGGAGTCCGCCTTTCGTTCGTTCCCGGGGGTTCCCCACCGGTTGGAGCGCATTCGTGAGCTTGCTGGCGTCGGCTGGTACAACGACAGCAAGGCCACCAACTACGACGCGGCGGAAGTGGCGCTGGCGGCCCTGCCCGGTCCGATGGTCGTGCTGGCTGGGGGGCAGGCCAAGCAGGGCGATCCGGCGGCCTGGCTGAGCGCTTTGCAGCAGAAGGCGGCTGCCGTGGTGCTGTTCGGCGCGGCCCGACGCTCCCTGGCTGGCCTGCTGGAGTCCAGCGGCTATGCGGGCACGGTCCTGGAGCTGGAGGGTCTGAGCCAGGCCGTCCCCAAAGCTCGCCAACTGGCCGCCGAGGCCCGCTGCCGCACCGTGCTTCTCTCACCGGCCTGCGCCAGCTTCGATCAGTACGGCGATTTCGAGGCCCGCGGCGACCACTTCCGCTCCCTGGTCGCAGCCCTGGAGACCTGAGAGCGTCCAGCAGCAACGCCAGAGAAACGCCCCAGACATAAGGACCAAGGGTGTGGTCGATAGACTCAGGACCCTGGCCCGGTCTGACCTTGGCCTATTGGTTGATGAAAAGCGAGCCCGATGTCTACGGCATCGATCACCTGGCCCGCGAGCAGACCACCCTCTGGGATGGCATCCGCAACTACCAGGCGCGCAACTTCATGCGCTCCATGCAGGTGGGGGACCAGGCGTTCTTCTATCACTCAAACATCAAGCCACCCGGCATCGTCGGGTTGATGGAGGTGCTTGAAACCGGGCTGGTCGACCCCAGCCAGTTCGACCCCGACTCGAAGTACTTCGATCCCTCCGCCACCCAGGACGCCCCGCGCTGGGACTGCGTGCGGCTGGGCTACCGGCGCTCGTTCCCCCATCTGCTCAGTCTCGACACCCTGCGGGACAGCTTCACCACCGACGAGCTGATGGTAGTGCGGCGGGGCAACCGTCTCTCAATTATGCCGGTGCCAGAGGCAACGGCCCTGCGGCTGCTTGCGCTTCTTGCCGCATGATCCTGCCCAGCCCGGACCCCGCCCTGCCGGGACCTTGCCGGCTCGGCTACCGCTGAAACATGTTGGCCACGTAGCAGCGGGTCACCGCCCGGCTCTGCACCCCGTTCTGGACGAGAAAGCCCGCCAGCGCAGCCTGAAACAGCCGGTACTGGTCCCAGTTCGGATGGGCATCGATGAAGCGGCGCATCGAGCCCAGCAGGGCCTCCGGAACATCGGCCCGCAGGCTCACCACCCCCTGGTCGTCCTGATCGGAGGCGGGTGGCGCCACCGTGGCGGGGGGGGCGCTCAGCTGGGTTGGGGGGGAGAGAACCGGAGCTGCATCCATCGGAACGTGTTCGGGGAGACACCAGTTCTCCACACCGGGGCAGTCCCGTCAAATCGGGCGGCACGGGGCGGGGAGCGACCATCCCAGCCTGAGACTTCAACCACGGGGGGGCTGTGGATCGATCAGCCCCGCAGCGGCGGCGGCTTGAACCGATTCGCCGCCACTGTCAAGGGGAGAACCCATCGAAGGGCGCTTCTCCACAGGCAGGAGCTGGGGAACAGGTTCCTGCCGATCGAGCTGTGGAAAAGCTGTGCAGAAGCCTGGGGAAGCCCCCCCGGGCCGGGGAGGGTCCAGGAGATCAGCACTGCTGATCCCTGCCGATTCGGGCGGCCAGTCTCACTGGCGGCTAACTCTCCGAGCGGTGCTGGTCACCGAGCGGCCATTGCTCCATGGCCCTCAGGCATTGGGCACTGGCCGCCGCCGGCCAGCCCCCTTCGATCCCCCGTTGGGAGTCGCCGGGGGTGAGCACGAAACGCAGGGCCCAAGCGCTGCGATCCCCCTCAAGGCCGACCCACCAGGGCTGGCGCTCCAGCTCAAGACTGACCAGCTCTTCGGGCATCAACTGGTCGGTGAGGGCACCGACCTGCTCCACCAGGTGACGGATCGCCTGCAGCAACTGAAGGGCTTCGCCCGCAGTGAGCTCTGCAGCCCAGCCTGCTCCGCCGATCAGCACCGAAAAGGGTTGGCGAGCAGGGTCCCAGGCCAGGCGCCAGCCTTCCCCCTCTCCGCACCATCCCCCCGGATTCAAGGCAAGTCTCAGCCAGGCAGGAGATCGGGCTGGTCCTGTTCGTCGCTGAGTTCGACGATGGCGCGCTGCACGGGTTTGACCATCGCATCCTCCAGGAGGCCATCAAAATCATCGAAGCGGCGCTGCTTGGCCCGGAAGGCGATCTTCACGGTAGTCAGATAGCGGTTGCTCGACTCACGGATCAGGCTCTCGGCCCGTTGGGCCAGTTCCTTGGGATTGACCACTGCACTGGTATACAAATCGAGTCACCAACTTCCAACACTCTAAGCCAGCGCACAGCCAGCCCCGGATGGTGGTTCCATCCGGCACACTTGGTGCACAGAACGAAGGCCAGCCCCGCCGTGATGGATGGCACCCTGGCGATCGACCTGGGCAGCAGCAGCACCGTTGTGGCCTTCCAGGCGGCTGGCGGCGGGCCGATCGAATTGGTCTCGCTCGCCCCGTTCAGCGGCGCCACCGCAGGTGTGATCCCAAGCCTGATCTGGGTGACCAGTGCCACGGCCGACCAGGCCCTGGTCGGCCGCCAGGTGCAGGAGGCCGGCCTGGCCTGGAGTGAGAGCCCCCAGCTCTGCCGCGATTTCAAGCGCAGGATCGGCGCTGGCGACAGCGGCTCCGGCCGGGTGTGCCTGCTCAGTCCAGAGCAGGCGGGCGCCCTGCTGCTGCAGCGCATCTGGGCCAGTCTGCCCCCGGAACTGGCGCCCTCCCGGCTGGTGCTCACGGCCCCGATCGATGGCTACCGGGGCTACCGGCAGTGGTTGGAGCAGGCCAGCGAAACTCTGGCTGTGGAGGAGGTGGCCCTGGTGGATGAGCCCACCGCCGCCGCCATCGGCGCCGGCCTCCCCCCCGGCAGCCGGGTGCTGGTGGTGGACCTCGGTGGCGGCACGATTGATCTTTCCCTCGTGGCCCTGGAGGGAGGCGAAGGCCGGGCGGCACCGATCGCCCAGCTTCTCCGTTTCGGTGGCCGCGACCTGCGCGGCAGCCGCCAGGCCCTGCGCTGCGCCAGGGTACTGGGGAAGGCGGGCCTGGCCCTGGGGGGCAGGGATCTGGATCACTGGATCGCCGCGGCCCTCCTGGACGGTCACCCTTCCGGGGCCCCTGGCTCCACCGCGGCCATGCCGGGAGCCCTGCTGGAGGCTGTCGAGCAGCTCAAGTGCAGGCTCAGCACCGAACAGGAAGCCAGTGTGCTCTGGTGCCCCCCTGGCGAGGCCTGCCGAGAGCTCAGGCTGAACAGGCCTGCGCTTGAGGCGCTGCTCAGGGGGAAGGGGCTCTTGGAGCTTCTCGATGACCTTCTAGAGCGGGTGCTGGCCGGGGCTCGGGCGGAAGGACTGAACCTGGCGGCGATCGACGCCGTGCTTCCGGTGGGGGGCAGCAGCCGCATCCCCCTGATCCGTGAGTGGCTGCGGGAGCGCTGCTGCGGCATCCCCATCCTCGATCAACGGCCGATCGAGGCTGTGGCGGTTGGGGCTCTTGCCCTGACCCCCGGCGTTCAGATCAAGGATGTGCTCACCCGGGGCGTGTCGCTGCGCCGCTGGGATCCCCGCAGTGATGGCTACCGCTGGCATCCCCTCTTCCTCGCCGGCCAGAGCTGGCCCACCGGCCAGCCCCTGGAGCTGGTGCTGGCCTGCAGTCGGGATGGGCAACGTGAGCTGGACCTAGTGCTGGGCGAGCCGCTCGATGAGCGGCGCACCGAGGTGGTGTTCCGCGATGGTCTTCCCGAACTGTGCCGCCGCCCTGCCGGAGAGATCCGGGTGGAGCCCTGGGCCCGGCAGCCCGCGGCCATCGGCCTGGATCCCGCCGGGACCCGCGGCCTGGATCGGCTGCGGCTGCGCTTCCAGATCAATGGGCAAGCCCAGCTGACCATGGAGAGGGAGGATCTGGTCAGCGGCCTCACCAGCGAGCCCATCGCCCTTGGCCCCGTCCGCTAGATCCAGGGCTGGGGTGGACGGCCCGGTGGCTGCCCCCAGAGAATGGGAACTCGGGGGTGCTTCGATAGGGAAGAGTAGGTTTTGCCTCCCCCCTCGCCTTGGCCATACGCCGCCACAGGCTGCCGCGCTTCTGGTTGGCCCTCACCCTGGGCCTGGTGGCGGCAGGCGTTGGAGCCGCCCACTGGTGGGAAGCCCAGCTTCCCGATCGACTGGAGCAAGCGGCCGCCGAGGGGGATTACGAAGCCTGTCTGCGCTATAGCGACCAACTCGCCTCCCTGCGTTGGATGAGTGGACGCGCCCCCCGGGAGCAGGGGCGTTGCCGACGGAACAAGGCCGAAACGCTCTGGAAAGCAGGGAAGTGGGGGGAGGCGCTGAAGTTGCAACTCTTGCTCAGCAACTCTCCGGCCGGCATGGCCTCCGACAAGCGGCGCCTGGAGGCCTGGCAGCAGGACCTGAAATCCAGGGCCCTGGCTCGCTTCGAAGCCGGAGATCTGGAGGGCGCCATCGCCCTGCTCAAGCCGATGGGGGAGCATCAGCATCCCGATGGCAAGGCCTACGGCGACAACCTGCGGGAATTCTGGAGCCGCAACCGCCTCCAGCAGGATCGGGCCCGCGCCCTGGTCGCCCAGAAGCGCTGGTGGGAGGCGCTCGATGCTCTCAACCGCATCGACCATCCCTGGTGGAAACGCCAGTCCGCCGGACTGCAGAGCCAGGTGGAGCGGGAAATCGCCGCCCTCAAGGCCAAGGAGCAAGAACACCACAGCCACGGTGACACCAGCTTGAGCACCGTGCCCATGGCCGAACTCGATGCTGCCGTTCAACGCAACATCGGCCTCGGACTCGACGACTGGACCGCCTTCACCAAAGCTTGTAAGGAGCTGGGCGGCAGGGTGGTGGAAGCGGGGCCAGAAACGGGCTGCCAGCGTTGAGAGCCGCCCATGACAGGATTACAGAACCAGAGCGTGAACCGCCATGCAGCCGGGAGAGCAGGTCAGGGTGAGCCAGAGCGTCGTGGTCTTCACCCACCCGGAGCACAGAGGTGAGCCCTTCGATCTCCAGGGTCAGCAAGGGGAGGTTCACCAGGTCCTCGATGACTGGAAAGGACGACCGATCAGCCCCACCCTGCCTGTGATCGTGGCCTTCGGACGGTTCCGGGCCCATTTCCGTGCCGATGAACTCGAAGCGGTGACCCCACCAGCCTGACTCACTCCTTCAACAGGTAAACCCCCTCCACCCCGTCGACTTCGGCCAGACAGAGCTGAACGCTCTCTTTGCGACTGGTGGGCACGACCCGGCCACAGAAGTCCGGTTGGATCGGCAGTTCCCGGTGGCCCCGGTCCACCATCACCAGCAGGCGCACCGCCTCGGGGCGTCCCCAGGTCAGCAGGGCTTCCATCGCCGCCCGCACGGTCCGACCCGTGAAGATCACGTCGTCCACCAACACCACCTGGCGCCCTTCGATCCCGACTGGCAACCGGGTTGCTTCAACAAGCCGGGTTCCGACCCGCTCCAGGTCGTCGCGATGGAAGGTGGGATCGAGGCTGCCCTGGTCGATGGGGTGGCCGGAATCGGCTTCCAACTGCTGGGCCAGCACCCTGGCCAGGGCCACGCCACGGGTGGGGATTCCCAGCAGCAGCAACTGCCTGCTGTCTGTGACGCTCTCGAGCACCTGGGAAGCCAGGCGATGCAGGGTGCGGGCCAGGTCCTGGGCCGAGAGGATTTCCACTCGCCCGAGCCGACGGGGCGATTGCATGGCGCTGCCGAGAGGACGTGCAGCGTAGGCAGAGCCCTGGGTGCCACAAACATGACCAAAAGCTGACCCACCGCCTGGTGGGAAGGGTGTTTGCAGGGCCCGGGTTAACTTGAGGGGATGTTCAACGATGGGAAGCCTTCATCCACCGGGGTGACACTTTGTTCTCTATGACATCCGGCCCCCGCTCGAACCCCTTCTCTTCCGGTGGCTCGACCACGACCCAAGGGGCCGATGGGTCAGTTTCTCCAGTGGTTCTGGCGATCCTTGATGGCTGGGGTTACGGGGAAGCTTCCCAGACGAACGCCATCTCCGAGGCTTCCACCCCGGTGATGGACGCCCTGTGGGAGGCCTACCCCCACACGTTGATCCAAGCCAGCGGCGGCGACGTCGGCCTGCCCGATGGGCAGATGGGCAATTCCGAGGTGGGACACCTCACGATCGGCTCCGGGCGAATCATCCGCCAGGAACTGGTGCGGATCAGCAAGGCGGTGAGCGACGGCAGCCTGGCGGACAACCCAACGCTCAACGCCCTGGCCGACTGCCTGCTCGAGGATGGCGGCAGCCTCCATCTGGTGGGCCTCTGCTCCAATGGAGGGGTGCACAGCCACATCGACCATCTCGGGGGGCTGTTGCGCTGGGCCGCCGGTCGGGGTCTCAAGGATGTCTGCATCCACGCGATCACCGACGGCCGCGACACCCCTCCCCAGTGCGCCATTCAATTCCTTGATCAGATCGATGCCCAGATCGATGCGGCCGGTGTGGGGCGGATCAGCACTCTCTGCGGCCGCTATTGGGCCATGGATCGTGACAACCGCTGGGATCGCACCGAGAAGGCCTACCGCCTGCTCACCGAACCGGCCGAGGCCAGCCCGCTGACGGCGCAACAGGCCGTCGAAGCGGCCTATGCCGCAGGAATCCATGACGAATTCATCGAGCCCTTACGCCTCGGTCCGGGGGTTGTGAGCGCCGGTGATGGACTGATCTGTTTCAACTTCCGTCCGGATCGGGGCCGGCAGTTGCTGCGATCCCTGGCCCTCGAGAGCTTCGAAGGCTTTCCGCGTCCGTTCCTGTCACCTCTCCACCTGGTCACCTTCACCCAGTACGAAGTGGGCTTGCCGGTAGCGGTGGCCTTCCCCCCCGAATCCCTCGACGGATTGCTCGGCCAGGTGGTTTCCGAGCAAGGCCTGCTCCAGTTGCGGACGGCCGAAACCGAGAAGTATCCCCATGTCACCTACTTCCTGAATGGCGGAATCGAGCAACCCTTTCCCGGCGAAGATCGCCACCTCGTTCCTTCACCCCGGGTCGCCACCTACGACCTCTCGCCGGAGATGTCGGCCGATGCGCTCACCGAGAGTTGCATCGCCTCGATCAACAAGGGCATCTACTCCCTGATCGTGATCAACTACGCCAACCCCGACATGGTTGGCCATACCGGCCAGATGGAAGCCACCAAGGCGGCGATCGCCACGGTCGACCGCTGCGTCGCCCAGTTGGTGGAAGCCACCAACCGCAAAGGCGGAACGGTGCTGATCACAGCAGACCATGGCAATGCCGAAATGATGGAGAGCAAGGATGGCCGGCCCTGGACGGCCCACACCACCAACCCTGTTCCCGTCATCCTGGTGGAGGGAGAGAAGCGGAAGCTGCCTGGCCGTGGAGCCAGCGCCAGTCTTCGCAGCGGTGGGGGCCTGGCCGACATCGCCCCGACCCTGCTTGAGATTCTTGATCTTCCCCAGCCGGCGCGCATGACTGGCCGTTCCCTGATCGAGCCGGCCGACATCCTTCCCGACGCCACCGCCGAGCCCAAGCCTCTCCAGGTTTACCAAGCCCTGCAGGTGTAGGGGGCAGTCCTGGAGCGATCATTCGGTACGCTGAATTCATGTTGATCGCCATTCTCTCCTGGATCTGGATCGGCACCGGTGTGTTGCTGATCATCAGTGTCCTGCTCCACAGCCCCAAGGGCGACGGCATGGGAGGCCTGGCCAGCAGTGGTGGCTCGATGTTCAGCAGCGCCCGCAGCGCTGAAGACACCCTCAACCGAATCAGCTGGACCCTGCTGGCCCTGTTTCTCGGTCTGGCCGTGTTGTTGAGCGCGGGTTGGCTGCGTTGAGACCGATCAAGCGCCGCAACCTGTTGGCCGTCATCGCCTCCCTCCTCGGCCCGATCATCGGTGGCAGCCGGGCCGAGGCCGCCTCGAAGGGGACGGATCCGAAATGGCAACTCAGCGAGGCGGAATGGAAGAAACGACTCAGCCCTGAGGCCTATGCCGTGCTGCGCAAGGAGGGCACCGAGCGGCCCTTCACAAGCCCCCTGGACAAGGAAAAACGCAAGGGCACCTTCGTATGTGCCGCCTGCCGCCTTCCCCTGTTCCGTTCCACCACGAAGTTCGACAGCGGGACCGGCTGGCCCAGTTTCTGGGATTCGCTACCCAATGCACTGGTCACAAAGACGGATTTCAAGCTGATCGTGCCCCGCACCGAGTACCACTGCAGGCGGTGTGGCGGACACCAAGGCCATGTGTTCAATGACGGGCCCAGGCCCACCGGCAAGCGCTACTGCAACAACGGGGTTGCCCTGGGTTTCATCCCTGGTTGAGGCAGCCTGGCTGGGCTGGCACAATGCGCCGGACATGAGAACAGGCTCCATGCCTTCGCTCAGAATCAACACGTCGGCAGCTTCGGCAGTGACTTCCGCGACATTCTGAACCGCGGCAACGCCGAAGTGGCCGAGCGGCAGCTGCCCGTCGTGGGCAACCACACAGGAACCGGTGAAAAAGGGGAGAAGGCCGAAACCCTCTCCCCATGCTGTGGCGCCACTGGAGAGCCTGAAGAACCCCATCCAATTGATGGGGAGGCAGTACTCAGTAGTCGAAGTCGCCGCCCATGCCGCCGCCGCCGGCGGGAGCTGCTTCCTTCTTCTCGGGCAGATCAGCCACGATGCACTCGGTGGTGAGCACCATGCCGGCGATCGAGGCAGCGTTCTGAAGCCCCGAACGGGTCACCTTGGCGGGGTCAACAATGCCGGCGGCCAGCATGTCGACATACTCGCCGGTGGCGGCGTTGTAGCCCTCGTTGAAGGGCATGCCCTTGACGTGCTCAGCCACGACAGCGCCATTGACCCCGGCGTTCTGGGCGATCCGCATCAGGGGAGCACTCAGGGCGGAGGCGACAATGCCAGCGCCGATCAGCTCCTCACCGGAGAGATTGGCGGCTGCCCACTCCTCCAGAGCCGGAGCCAGGTGGGCCAGGGTGGTGCCGCCACCAGGGACGATGCCTTCCTCAACGGCCGCCTTGGTGGCGTTGATGGCATCTTCCAGGCGCAGCTTCTTGTCCTTCATCTCGGTCTCGGTGGCGGCGCCCACCTTGACCACGGCCACACCGCCGCTCAGTTTGGCCAGGCGTTCCTGGAGCTTCTCCTTGTCGTAGGTGGAATCGGTCTCGTCGATCTGCTTGCGGATCTGCTCGACCCGGGCCTTGACCGCCACCTCGTTGCCATCGGCCACGATCGTGGTTGTGTCCTTGTTGATGGTGATGCGACGGGCGGTGCCCAGCATCTCCAGCTTGGTGTTCTCCAGCTTGAGGCCGGCGTCCTCGGTGATCAGCTGACCGTTGGTGAGAACGGCGATGTCTTCGAGCATGGCCTTGCGGCGATCACCGAAGCCGGGAGCCTTGACGGCGGCCACATTGAGCACGCCGCGCAGACGGTTCACCACCAGGGTGGCGAGGGCTTCCTTCTCGATGTCCTCGGCGATGATCAGCAGGGGCTTGCCGGTGCGGGCGATCTGCTCGAGCACAGGCACCAGGTCCTGCACCAGGCCGATCTTCTTGTCGGTGAGCAGGATGTAGGGCTCCTCGAGGATGGCTTCCATCCGCTCGGTGTCGGTGGCGAAGTAGGGCGAGATGTAGCCCTTGTCGAAGCGCATGCCCTCGGTGACCTCCAGTTCGGTGGTCATCGACTTCCCTTCTTCCAGGGAGATCACGCCCTCCTTGCCCACCTTGTCCATCGCGTCGGCGATCATGCGGCCGACTTCCTCGTCGTTGCCGGCGGAGATGGTGCCCACCTGGGCGATGGCGTTGCTGTCGGAGATCGGCTTGGCGTGCTCCTTGATCTTGCCGACCAGGAACTCTGAGGCCTTGTCGATGCCTTTCTTGAGGGTGATGGCGTTGGCGCCGGCGGCCACGTTGCGCAGACCCGCCTTCACCATGGCGTGGGCCAGGACGGTGGCGGTGGTGGTGCCGTCACCGGCGGCATCGTTGGTTTTGCTGGCGGCCTGACGGATCAGGGCGACACCGGTGTTCTCGATGTGATCCTCGAGCTCGATCTCCTTGGCGATCGTGACACCGTCGTTGATGATCTGGGGAGCACCGAACTTCTTCTCGAGCACCACGTTGCGGCCCTTGGGGCCGAGGGTGACAGCAACGGCTTCGGCCAGGATGTCGATGCCTTTTTCGAGGGCCCGACGGGCGTTCTCGTTATAGATGATGCGTTTGGCCATGGGAATCAATCTCTAGGGGGGTGTTTGGACTGAAGCGTCGACAGGCGAAGCAAACCGATCGATGGTCAGTTGACGATCGCCAGAATGTCCTTCTCCGAAAGCAGCACGAAATCGTTGCCGCCCAGTTTGATGTCAGTGCCGGCGTACTTGCTGTAGAGAACTTGGTCACCCACGCTCACTTCGGGAGATTGGCGGGTGCCGTCGTCGTTCCGCTTGCCAGGACCGACCTGAACCACTTCACCAACCTGGGGCTTTTCCTGGGCGGTGTCGGGAAGCAGGATCCCGCCGGCGGTTTTTTCGTCGGAGTCGGAAACTTTGACAAAAACGCGATCCCCGAGGGGTTTGACCGTGGAGACGGTGAGAGAAACAGCAGCCATGATTCGATGCGACAACGACAGGCATGGCGCCGATGACGCCATGGGAACGGTCGAGTTGGCACTCGGGTCCGTCGAGTGCCAACCTATGGCAGCCAAGGGTTGCCCGGCAATCGGCACCGGGGGCGGTTGACCGAACAACGGCCCCTCCAGGGGCCATGGCGCTCCCCCCTCTCCCCGGCGCGGTGGTAAGTTGGCCGCGCTTTCGGTGGGTGTGCGGCCCGCTGTGCGAATCCCATCCTTTCCTATGGCTGCTGCTGCTCCCGTCAACACCGTCATCAAGGGCGTTGTGCGCCAGGTGATCGGTCCCGTGCTGGACGTGGAATTTCCGGCCGGCAAACTGCCCCGGATCTTCAATGCCTTGCGCATTGAGGGTCGTAACGCCGCCGGCCAGGACATCGCCCTGACCGCCGAGGTTCAACAGTTGCTTGGCGACCACCGGGTGCGGGCGATCGCGATGAGCACCACCGACGGGGTTGTGCGGGGCATGGAAGCCCTCGACACCGGTGCCCCGATCTGCGTCCCCGTGGGAGAAGCCACCCTCGGCCGCATCTTCAACGTGCTGGGCGAGCCCGTCGATGAACTCGGCCCCGTCACCTCCAACCTCACCGCCTCGATCCACCGGGAGGCCCCGAAGCTCACCGAGCTGGAAACCAAGCCCAAGGTGTTCGAAACCGGCATCAAGGTGATCGATCTGCTCGCCCCCTATCGCCAGGGCGGCAAGGTGGGCCTGTTCGGTGGTGCCGGTGTGGGCAAGACCGTGCTGATCCAGGAGCTGATCAACAACATCGCCAAGGAGCACGGCGGTGTGTCGGTGTTCGGTGGCGTCGGAGAACGCACCCGTGAGGGCAACGACCTCTACGAAGAGTTCAAGGAATCCGGGGTGATCAACTCCGAAGACCTCACAAAATCGAAGGTGGCCCTCTGCTTCGGCCAGATGAACGAGCCCCCCGGTGCCCGCATGCGGGTGGGCCTCTCAGCTCTGACCATGGCGGAGCACTTCCGCGATGTGAACAACCAGGACGTCCTGCTGTTCATCGACAACATCTTCCGTTTCGTGCAGGCGGGCTCGGAAGTGAGCGCCCTGCTCGGCCGCATGCCATCCGCGGTGGGCTACCAACCCACCCTCGGCACCGATGTGGGTGAACTGCAGGAGCGGATCACCTCCACCCTGGAAGGCTCGATCACCTCGATTCAGGCGGTCTACGTGCCCGCCGACGACCTCACCGATCCCGCCCCGGCGACCACCTTCGCCCACCTCGACGCCACCACGGTGCTCAGCCGTGGCCTGGCCTCGAAGGGCATCTACCCTGCTGTGGATCCCCTCGATTCCACGAGCACGATGCTCCAGCCGGCTGTGGTCGGCGACGACCACTACCGCACAGCCCGGGCAGTGCAATCCACCCTTCAGCGCTACAAGGAGCTTCAGGACATCATCGCCATTCTTGGCCTCGATGAACTGTCCGAAGACGACCGACGCACGGTGGATCGGGCCCGCAAGATCGAGAAGTTCCTCTCCCAACCCTTTTTCGTCGCTGAGATCTTCACTGGCATGTCCGGCAAGTACGTGAAGCTGGAGGAAACGATCAAGGGCTTCAACATGATTCTGGCCGGTGAGCTCGATGAGCTTCCCGAGGCCGCCTTCTATCTGGTCGGCACGATCGATGAAGTCAAGGCGAAAGCCGAAAAACTCAGCGCCGAAGCCAAAGCCTGATCCCCTTCCCGTTTCCGTCTTGCTTTCTGAGGATCCACGCCGATGACACTCAACCTGCGCGTTCTGGCTCCCGCTCAGAGCGTTTTCGATGGCAGCGCCGACGAGGTGATCCTGCCGAGCACCACCGGCCAGCTGGGCATCCTTCCCGGCCACATTTCCCTTCTCACCGCCCTTGACGTCGGCGTCATGCGCCTCCGCACGGGCAAGGATTGGGCCTCGATCGCTCTGATGGGGGGATTCGCCGAGATTCAGGCCGATCAGGTCACCGTCCTGGTGAACACCGCCGAGCTGGGCTCCAGCATCGAACCCAGCCAGGCGGAGCAGGCCGTCGAGGCCGCCCAACTGGTGGCGGCCGGCTTCGAGGGTCAACCATCGAGCACGGGCAAACTCAAAGCCCAGCAGGCCCTGGCCCGGGCCCGGGCCCGCTTGCAGGCCTCAAAAGCCAGCTGAGCGGAGCTGACTGACTGGCGGGTTCGGCTGAATGAGCAGCTGGTGGCAAAAAAAAGCGTCCAGAGGGACGCTTTTCGCTTGAGGTTTGTTTTCAGGAAACCAACGGATCCCCGGCAGTCCCGCAGACTCAGGCGGTACCGCAGAAGGTCACGTCGGGGAACTTGAGCTTGGCCTCATCCAACGACTTGCCCTTGCCTTCCTCCTGCCAGTAGTTGATCACCTCGGTGGCTTTGTTGAGAATCTCGACGCGCTCGTTGTCGGTGATCCAGGATTTGGCTTCCAGTTCGCCCTTCATCGTTTCCCAGGCGTCTTCGCGGGGCCAGAAGAAGTAGGAGGTGAGGGGGCTGGGACCACCGCCGACGATCTGATCGACGGCCAGCGCAACGTTGTCGGGAAGCCAGAGAATCTTGAGGAGGAATCGACCCTCGTCGGCTTTGGGGGTATGGCCGGAGGGAACACCGTCTTCATCGACCGTGGCCGTGGCCAGGGCGGCGCTGGCCCCCCGCAGGGCCGGGCGCCCCTTGGTGATGCCTTCCTCCAGGTCGAGCGCGGCACCGGGGACATGCCTGGCCTCCACGGGGACGATCCTTCGGGTCAGACCGCGATCGGGGCTGGCCACCTCCGCGGAGGGGGTGGCCGCCGAGTCGAAGTCGGGAGCGGCACTGTCAGTGGCCGTCATGGGTTCGGCGCTCAAGGCATAAAATCAAACAACAAACCTATCAGCCGCCGCTTCAGGCCCTGAGCACCATCCTGAGCATCGACCCGAGCATCCAGGCCGTTCTGCTCTTCGACATCGATGGGGTGATACGGGATGTGGGCGGCAGTTACCGCCGCGCCCTGCGTGAAACGGTTCACCATTACAGCGGCTGGCGGCCGCGACCCGATCTGATCGATGCCCTCAAGAGCGAGGGTCACTGGAACAACGACTGGCAGGCCGCCCAGGAGTTGCTGCGGCGACGGGGCCAGAGCCCCTTGCCGAAGTACGACGACCTCGTCGGCGTGTTCAGCCGCTTTTACTTCGGTGGAGATCCGTATGGGGATCCGGCCTGTTGGCGTGGCTTCATCCGGGATGAGCCCCTGCTGGTCGAGGCTGACTTCTTCGCCCGCTTGAGCGAGGCCGGGATCTCCTGGGGCTTCGTGAGCGGCGCCGAGCCCAGTTCGGCGCGCTACGTCCTGAGCCAGCGGCTCGCTCTGGTGGATCCGCCGCTGCTCGCCATGGGGGAGGCCCCCGACAAACCCGACCCCACCGGCCTGGTGCAGCTGGCCGAAACCCTGGCCGGCCAGGCCCTGGGCCCGGGGGCTCCCCCCGTGGCCTATCTGGGTGACACCGTGGCCGATGTGCTGACCGTGCGCAATGCCCGCCGCGAACGGCCCGGCCAGCGCCTGATCAGCCTGGCGGTGGCCCCGCCCCATCTCCACGCCCCTGGCCTGGCCAAGCAACGCTCCAGCTATGAGGCCGCCTTGCTGGAGGCCGGGGCCGATCGGCTGATCCCCCGCATGGCGGCTCTCCAGCCCGATCTGGTGCTCGCCTGGCTGGGGGGCGGCCCCACCGGCTGAGATTCAGCGCTGCATTGCCGCCACGCTCTTGAGAGCGGCGGCCGTGAGCACCTCATGGCCCTGCTCGGTCACGGCGACGTCGTCTTCGATCCGAATGCCGATGCCCTTCCAGCGCTCCTCGATCGCCGGCTGGCCCTGGGGCGGAGGCAGGCGGTCGCTCACATAGAGGCCCGGCTCCACCGTGAGCACCATGCCGGCCTCCAGCGGCACCGGATGCTCGCCAAGGCGGTAGGCCCCCACATCGTGCACATCCAGCCCTAGCCAGTGGCCGGTGCGGTGCATGTAGAGGTGGCGGTAGGCCCCCTGCTCGATCAACCCGTCCACCTCCCCCGCCAGCAGGCCCAGGTCCACCAGCCCTGCCACCAGCACCCCCAGGGCAGCCCCATGGACCTGCTCGGCATCGGCACCGGGGCGCACTTCGGCAATCGCCGCCTCCTGGGCAGCGAGCACCAGCTCGTAGAGGGCCCCCTGCTCAGCGCTGAAGCGACCGTTGATCGGAAAGGTGCGGGTGATGTCGCCGTTGTAGTAGTCGCTCAGGCTGCAGCCGGCATCGATGAGCAGCAGGTCGCCAGCTTCGAGCAGGGCGTTGTTGCTGGTGTAATGCAGCACGCAGGCGTTGTCGCCGCCAGCCACGATCGAGCCATAGGCAGGACCCCGCGCCCCCTGCTCCATGAAATGCCGCTCAATGGCCGCCTGCACCTGGCGTTCGTTCAGGCCTGGACGCGCCACCTGGCGGGCCAGTTCATGGGCTTCCGCCGAAATCCTGCCGGCCAGGCGCATCCGCTCCAGCTCATCGGCGGATTTACGCAGCCTCAGCTCATGCAGCAGGGGGCAGGGGGCCACCAGGCCAAGGGCAGCATGACCGCTGCGGGGGGCGCGATCCAGCTGGGCTGCCCAGGCCGCCAGCACCAGCGGTTCGACCGCCGGATGGCGGTCCACCCGAAAGGCGATGCCCTCGGCGCCCTTGAGATAGTCGCCGAGGCGCTCTGCCAATTCGGCACGGGGATGGGCCAGATCGGCGCCAAAGCGCTCCACGGCCCCCTCGCATCCCCAGCGGAAGCCGTTCCACACCTCGGCGGTGGGGTCCTTCGGCTCCACGAACAACACGAAGGGGTTGTCGGGCCGGTGGGGCAGGAACAGGGCCACCGCACCGGGCTCATCGAAACCGGTGAGATACCAGAAATCACTCTGCTGACGAAACGGGTGCTCCACATCGGCGTGGTGGGTGACCAGTGGGGCCGCCGGGATCACCGCCGCCACGCCGCCGAGCCGCTCCAGAAAGGTGGTGCGGCGTCGGCTGAACTCGGCGGCGGAGATCCCCATGGAGAGAAGGTCGGAACAGCGCGAAGATGGCACAACCGATAGCATGAAGGGATTGGCAATCAGCGTGGGACGACGACGGTCGGGGCAGGGGCTGGCTGCGGCGACGTTTCGGACATGAACGGACTGGTCGGGCTGGCCGCACTGGTCGTCTTCATTTTGGTGGGTTCGGCGGTCTGCTCCGGCGTCGAGGCCGCCATGCTGACGGTGAACCCGCTGCGGGTCCATGAGCTGGCCAGCCGGCCCAGGCCGGTGCGCGGTGCCCTGGCCCTGCTGTCCCTCAAGAACCGGATGGGACGGGCCCTTGCCGTGCTGGTCATCCTCAACAACGGCTTCAACATCTTCGGCAGCCTGATGCTGGGCAGCTATGCCGGCTGGGTGTTCGCCTCCCAGGGAATCGACCGCATCGCCTTGCCCCTGTTCTCGGTCGGACTCACCGTGTTGGTGATCCTGCTGGGCGAAATCCTGCCCAAGGCGATCGGCAGCCGCATGGCCCTGCCGATCGCCTTGGGCAGCGCCGCCACTGTCGGCGTCGTGCTGAAGCTGATGCTGCCCCTGGTGCTGGTGCTGGAGCGACTGATGCCGGCGATCACCGCCGAGAGTGAACTCACCACCGATGAAGAAGAGATTCGCCTGCTGGCCAGGCTCGGCTCCCGCACCGGCCAGATCGAGGCCGATGAGGCCGCGATGATCGGCAAGGTGTTCCAGCTCAATGACCTGACGGCCCGGGACCTGATGGTGCCGAGGGTCTCCGCTCCCACCCTCTCCGCCCTGGCCCACCTCGAGAGCG
This sequence comes from Synechococcus sp. Tobar12-5m-g, assembly GCF_024345415.1. Taxonomy (GTDB): domain Bacteria; phylum Cyanobacteriota; class Cyanobacteriia; order PCC-6307; family Cyanobiaceae; genus Regnicoccus. The sequence goes on from NZ_JAGQBB010000001.1 coordinate 312,444, forward strand.
TCCGCGAGCAGTTGCTGGCCAACACCACCGGCTGGTGGGTGGTGCTCGGTGAGGAGGTGGACGAGGTGCTGGGGGTGGCGAGCCGCGAGAGCCTGCTGGCTGCCCTTGTGGAGGGCCGGGGCGAGGCCACGGCCCTCAGCCTGACCATTCCGGTGGACTACGTCCCGGAGATGATCCGGGCCGACCGGCTGCTCACCGCCTTCCGACGCAACAGCCATTCGGTACGCGTTGTCGTCGATGAGCACGGCGGCTTTGTCGGGGTGATCGGCGCCGATGCCGTGCTGGCTGTGCTGGCCGGCTGGTGGCGTCGGCCCCAGCCGGCCCCGGACCCGATGCCATGAGCCGCTCCCCCGCCATCCCGGACACCATCACCCGCTGCGAGCAACTGCTCGATCGCTGGCGTGCTCGCCTCGGGATGACCGCCCGGGAGCAGTCCGTGCTCGCACCAGAGCTGGCCGCCCTGGACCGTCAACTGCAGCGCCTGGCCTGGCGCCATCTGCACGTGGCGGTGTTCGGCCGGGTGGGGGTGGGAAAATCCAGCCTGCTCAACGCCCTGCTGGGTCAGCCCCGCTTCGCCACCGACCTGGCCCACGGCTGCACCCGGCTCCAGCAGCACGAACCGTGGAATCCATTGATCGATGGGCTGGCCAGGGTGGATCTGATCGACACCCCGGGCATTGATGAAGTGGCCGCACCAGCCCGCCAACGCCTGGCGGCCCGGGTGGCGCTGGGGGCCGATCTGGTGCTGTTCGTGCTCGATGGCGACCTCACCCAGCCGGAGGCCGACGCGCTGGAGCAGATGCTGCGCCTCGGCAAACCCCTGCTGCTGGTTGTGAACCGGATCGACTGCTGGCCCGCCGCCGAGCGGGACTCCCTGCTGGCCAGCATCCGCCGCCGCCTGCCCGAGCTTGGCCGCGACCTGGAGCTGGTGGCGGTTTCGGCGGCACCGCGGCTGGCGAAGCTCCTGGCCGGTGGCCGCGTCCGCAGCGAACCGGCGCCAGCGGCGATCGAACCCCTGCGCGAACGGCTGCTGGCGCTCCTGGCGGGCCACGGTTCGCTGCTGCTCGCCCTCAACAGCCTGCGGGCCGGGGATCGCTTCAACCAGCGGCTGCAGGACTGGCGGCTGCGCCATCACCGCAGGGAGGCCCAGAGCCTGATCGGCCGCTTTGCCGCCCTCAAGGCCACCGGCGTGGCTGCCAACCCCCTGCTGCTGCTGGATCTGGCTGGATCGATGGCCGTGGACACGGCCTTGATCGTGCAGTTGTGCCGGCTCTACGGGCTGACGGTCAACGGGGCCCAGGCCCGCCGGTTGCTGGGCCGCCTCTCCGGCCACGGCGCCCTGCTGGGCGGGGCCCAGCTCGGCATCCAGCTGCTGCTGGGCAGCCTTCGCCAGGTGCTCGTGCTGGCGGCCCCGCTCAGCGGCGGCCTCTCCCTGGCACCAGCAGCGCCCGTCGCCCTGGCCCAGGCGGCCCTGGCTGTCCACACCACACGCCGCACCGGCCAGTTGGCGGCTGCGGAACTGCAGCAGGGCGCCCGCCGGGGCCCCGGCGGCCCCGGCGGAATGCTGCGGCGCCTGGCCGCCCAGGATCCCCAGGTGCGCCAGTGGCTGCTGCACGGGCCATGAACGATCCGGCAAGGGCGGAACTGGCCCTGTTCGGCACCAGCGCCGATCCCCCGACCCTGGGCCATCGCGCCCTGCTGACGGGCCTCGCCGCCCATTACCCCCGGGTGCGCACCTGGGCCAGCGACAACCCCTTCAAGCAGCACGGGGCACCGCTAGAGGTTCGCTCGGCCCTGCTGCAGGCCGTCGTCGATGGGCTGGCCAACCCCAGGCTCCGGCTGGCCCAGGAGCTGAGCAGCCCCAGGGCGCTCGACACCCTGGAGCGGGCCCGGGCGCACTGGCCGGAAGCCCCGCTGGTGTTTGTGGTGGGGAGCGATCTGCTGCCCCAGATCCACCGCTGGTTCGCCGTGGAGACCATCCTCGGACTGTGCCGGCTGGCGGTGGTCCCGCGCCTCGGCTGGCCCATCGCATCGACCGACCTCGATGCCCTGCGGCAGCGGGGAGCCCAGGTGGACCTGGTCCCCTTGCGGATTCCCGCCACCGCCAGTTCCGAGATCCGGCTCCATCCCGATCCCGAGCTGGTGCCCGTGGAGCTGTGGCCCATGCTGCAGGAGCGCCATCTGTATGGGTTCGAGCCCGTCGAGTCCAGCCTGGTCCAGCCGCCGCCCCACCGCCGCCCCCTGCGCTGATGCGGATCGCCCTGGCCCAGACCAATCCGCTGATCGGCGATCTGCGCGGCAATGCGGCCCTGCTGCTCACCTGCAGCCAGCAAGCGGCGGCCGCCGGCGCTGATCTGGTGGTGAGTCCCGAGCTTTCCCTCTGGGGCTACCCCCCCCGGGACCTGCTGCTGCGGCCCGCCCTGCTGCAGGGGCAGGGCCAGGTCCTGGCGGAGTTGGCCACCACCCTCCCCCCGGGCCTGGCGCTGCTGGTGGGGGTGGCCGAGCCCGTGATCGGCGAACGGCTGCCGGCCCTGCACAACGCCGTGGCCCTGGTCGAGCAGGGGGCCTGGCGCATCGTCGCCCGCAAGCGGCTTCTCCCCAGCTACGACGTCTTCGACGAGCGGCGTTACTTCCGGCCCGCCGATCAACCCTGCCTGCTGGAGCTGGAGCGGCAGGGGCGTCGCTGGGCGATCGGCCTCACGATCTGCGAAGACCTCTGGGTGGAAGAAGAGGTGCTGGGCCATCGACTGGCGGGCGCCGATCCGATCGCCGAGCTGCTGCCGCACCACCCCGATCTGCTGCTCAACCTCTCCGCCTCGCCCTTCGTGCAGGGCAAGCCTGCGCTGCGGCGACGCCTGGCCACGGCGGCGGCGGCGCGGCTGGGCTGCCCGGTGGTCTACGTCAACCAGGTGGGGGGCAACGATGAACTGGTTTTTGATGGTGCCAGCTTCGTGATCGATGCGGCCGGGCGAATCCTGCTGCAGCTCCCCTGCGCCAGAGTGGACCTGGCGATCTGGCCGGTGCCCGGCACGGCCGCGGCGCCTCCTACCCTGCCTGATCCGTCGCCGGAACCAGCGCCCCTCGAGCAGCTGTTCCGCGTGCTGGTGCTCGGCGTGACCGACTATGCCCGCAAGTGCGGCTTCGAGCGGGCCTTGCTGGGGCTCAGCGGTGGGATCGATTCGGCCCTTGTGGCGGTGATCGCCGCAGCGGCGCTGGGGGGAGAGCAGGTCACCGCCCTGCTGATGCCCTCCCCCTACAGCTCGGCGGGATCCCGCAGCGATGCCTCCGCCCTGGCCGGCCGCCTGGGCCTCCCACATCACACGGTGGCGATCGCCAGCCTGATGGAGGCCTTCGATCAGGCCCTGCTGGGCCCGATCGAAGGCCCGCCGGATGGCCTGAGTGCCGAGAACCTGCAGTCCCGCATCCGGGGCACCCTGCTGATGGCCGTGGCGAATCAGCAGGGTCAGCTCTTGCTCTCGACCGGCAACAAATCGGAGCTGGCGGTGGGGTACTGCACCCTCTACGGCGACATGAACGGCGGCCTGGCCGTGATCGGTGATCTCTACAAGACCACGGTCTTCCGGCTCTGCGCCTGGCTCGACTCGGAGGCGGCCGTTTCCTGCCGCAAGAGCTACGGCCTGCCGAGCGAGGGTGAACTGATCGGCAGCGCGATCCGTGACAAACCACCGAGCGCCGAATTGCGCCCCGATCAGCGGGATTCCGATTCCCTCCCCGACTACGACGAGCTCGATCCGATTCTGAGGGCCTTCATCGAAGACCTGCGCGTTCCGGAGGAGCTGGTCGCCGCCGGAACCGAGGCGACCCTGGCCCATCGGGTGCACCACTTGTTGCGCCGGGCTGAATTCAAGCGGCGGCAGGCAGCACCGCTGCTCAAGGTGAGCGGCCGCGCCTTCGGCACGGGCTGGCGCATGCCGATCGCCGCTGGGCCGCCCTGAAGGCGGCCTGGCAGGGTTTCCCGATCAAACCCCTGCAGTTGGACCCGATGCCCGCCAATCTGGGAACAGCTTCTGAGTTGCATGGCAGCCAATGGCCCGGCGGCGCCGATCGCGAGCATCGGCGTTCCCACCGAGATCAAGCGGGATGAACAGCGGGTGGCGCTCACCCCGGATGGGGTCAGGGAGCTGGTATCCAACGGGCTTGAAGTCCGGGTTCAAGCCGGCGCAGGGGCGGGGGCGGGCATCACCGACGCGAGCTACGCCGAGGCCGGCGCCCGCCTGGTGAGCCGTGATGAGGCCTGGGCTGCCCACCTGGTGGTGAAGGTCAAGGAACCCCAGCAGGAGGAGTTCGGCTTCCTCCGCGATGATCTCGTCCTGTTCACCTATCTCCACCTGGCCGCCTATCCGGAGGTGGGCCGGGCCCTGCTGGAGGCCGGCACCACCGGGGTGGCCTACGAAACGGTTCAACTCGACAACGGCCAACTTCCCCTGCTCGCCCCGATGAGCGAGATCGCCGGACGGCTCGCGGCCCAGGTGGGAGCCCATCTGCTCGAGAAGCCCCATGGCGGTCGGGGTGTGCTGATCGGTGGCTGCACTGGCGTGCGGCCCGCCAGGGTGGTGGTGCTGGGGGCCGGCACCGTGGGCTGGAACGCGGCGCGGCTGGCGGCCGCCATGGACGCCGAGGTGCTGCTGCTGGATCACACACCCCAGCGGCTGCGGAACCTCGAATCGGATCGCCGTGGTCGTTTGGTCAGCCTGGTGAGCAGCCAGGGGCTGATCGAGCGGCTGGTGCCCACAGCCGATCTGCTGATCGGGGCGGTGCTCACCCCTGGTGGCCGGGCGCCGACCCTGGTGGACGAGGGGCTCGTACAACGGATGAAGCCGGGCTCGGTGATCGTTGATGTGGCGATCGACCAGGGCGGCTGCATCGCCACAAGCCGTGAAACCACCCATACCGATCCGGTCGTCACCATCCACGGGGTGCAGCACTACGCCGTCGGCAACATGCCCGGTGCCGTACCGTTCACCTCCACCGAAGCCCTGGTGAGCGTCACCCTCCCCTACATCGTGGGGATTGCCGGCCGGGGGCTGCTGGAGGCCGTCACGGAACGGCCCGAGTTGCTCTCCGGGCTCAACACGGTTGATGGGGCCGTCTGCCACCCGGGCGTGGCCAAGGCCCTGGGGGTGCCGACCCGCCATCCGATGGCCTGCCTGCGCTGAGCACCAGAGGCACACCACCCCACCGGGGGCGCGGCCGCCCTACAGGGGCCGCAGCGGTGGCAGAGGACGGCCGAGGGCCTCTGGTGCAATGCCCTCCCGGAGGGCCAGCACCAGACCGGCCGCTTCGGCATAGCTGCCCACCTTCAGGGCCTTCAGGCCCAGTGCCTCTGCCGTGACCGCCAGCAGGCAGGGGTTCCCTTCCACCGCAATCAGCGGAATGCCGCGCTCGGCGCAACTGAGCACGGCCTCCCCGCCGAGGGCCCCCGCCGGAGCCACCACGACCCCGATCCGGCTGGGGTGGAGAAGATCCAAAGGCCCGGACGCGACGGGTGGAGCCTTGGCCAACGACCCCAGCGGAATCAGATCAGGTGCCCGGCTCAACCCCACCAGGACGCAGGCCAGGAAGGTGTGGCCCAGTTCCTCGGCGGCGGCCCGCGGATCGAGACCAGGTTCCGACGCCAGCGGCCCCAGGGCCGGGGCATGGGCGCAGGGCAGGCCGAACCTGCCACCCAGCAGGTGGCTGATCACCGCCTCCGCCCCGGCCAGGGGATCGACCCCGCCGTCCTGGCGATAGGCCTGCAACGCCCCGCTTCCATGGTCGTCGGGGAAGCGGGTCACCACCGCGATCGCCGTTGCCCCCTCCCGGCAGAGCCGCTCGGCGCCCCGCAGCAACGCATCGGGATGGCCCAGCTGTCCCCAGCTCGCGCCGCTCTCCCCCCGGGTCAGGCGCACCTCGACCGCTTGATCGGTGATCACCACCGGCCCGATCGAAAGGCCAAGCGTGGCCCGGCAGGCATCCGCCACCTGCAGATGCCGGAGCTGCAGCTCGGGCTCCATCGCCGCATCCAGCAACAGACCCACCCGCTGCCGCCGTACCGGAGCCAGGGCCAGCTCGCCCCTGGCAAACCGGTTGAGGGCCCAGCCCTCCACGTAGTGGAGGCGGGGATCGCTCCAATAGAGGGCTGCCCCGTTCATCACGTTCGGGTGGGTGATCAGGCAACCGCTGGCGGCGGCCAACAGCCGGGCCACCGGCAGGCCATCACCGGCGAAGCCGCCGATGCTGCAGCCGATCCCAGTCGGGATCACCAGCAGGGTGGGTAGAGGGGAGGCCTGGGTCAGGGGCACAGCACCACCGCCTCGAGCCGCAGCCTGCTACGGCCTGCGCCCCCCCCGCTCTCCGCGGCGCCGTCACCGATCGACTCTGCGGCGGTGATCGCCCAGCGCAGCGGTTCTCCATGGGCGGCCAGGGCCGCCAGCACCTCAGGAAGCAGTGGGCCCGGCCCGGCCTCCAGCCAGAACTCCAACGCTTCAAGCCTCATGGCCGTGGCCGGAGGGCAGGCCGCCGGCGTCCAGAAGGAGCGATCACGTCTGAAACTGCCCGAACTGCAGCTGGTAGAGGGCATCCTCCTGGCCAGCCAGCAGCTGGAGGTCGCTGCGGGGATAGGACACGCACAGCAGGGCAAAGCCCTCGGCCTGCAGTTCCGCCTTCACCCCCATCGCCTCGGATTGATCCACCGACCCCGCTCGAACCCTGGCCGCACAGGTGGTGCAGACCCCCGAGCAACAGGAGCTGGGCAGGGGCACGCCCGCCAGCTCGGCCGCCGCCAGCACGGTCTGGTCGTCACGGCAGGAGAAGGTGTGGAGGGTGCCGCCCAGGTCGGCGACGACGGTGAAGCTCTCACTCATGACGGGCGGGGGGAGACGGGGGTCCAGTGGTCGGGGTGGGGGGCCAGATACTCGGCGAGCGAGCCATCCGGGCCGCGGCTGCGACAGGCGCTGAGATACAGATCGAAACTGATCGACAGGCGCACGTTCTCCCCATCCTGATTCTCGGTGACGGCGTGGTCCGTGCAGGCCGGGAAGAGCACCAGCAAACCCGCTTCAGGGGGCACATCCAGCCAGGGCAGATTGAGGGGATGCTCCGGAGCGATCGGTCCGCCATGGCCGACGCCAAGGCCCGGCACGAGCTCGTTCACCTGCCGGGTTGCGAACAGCCTCAGGCAGCCCCCCCGCCCGGTGCCATCGCCGTTGAGATAGAAGACAGCGCTGAGATGGGCGTTGGGGTGGTGATGCCGACCTACCACCATGCCCAGCCCGCTGACCACCGGCCAGGCGCGCTGGATGAAGAGGTCCACCTGGTTCAGCTCGAAACCGAGGGCTTCGAGGTAGTCCCAGGCCTGGGCTTCCACCTGGCGGCGCAGCCACTGGAAGGAGGCCTGCCGATGCACCTGCCAGACCCCATTGAGATCACCGGTCCAGGCACAGCCGGGATCGGGATTGCTGCTCGCCCCCCCGGGCAGGGCCAGCACCTCCTGCATCATCACCGCCGTTTTGAGCGGATCGGGCCCCAGCTGCACCCGGCCGAGGGCGAGGGGGAACAGGGGCTGGATCTGCAGGGTCAGCTCAGCCCATCGCCGAGCCACCCACCACTTCCAGGATTTCCTGAGTGATGGCCGCCTGACGCGCCTTGTTGTAATCGAGGGTGAGGGTCTTGGCGAGCTCCTTGGCGTTGTCGCTGGCGTTGTTCATCGCCGTCATCCGGCTGGCCAGTTCGCTGGCGGCGGCTTCCTGAAGCGAACGGAGCAGTTGGTTGTCGAGGTAAAGGGGCAGCAAGGCATTGAGAAGCTGATCCGGGCTCTGCTCAAAAACGAATTCAGATTCCAAAGGGGGCGCCTCATTGGCACTGGTCCCGCCCCGCTCGACGGACAACCTCCCTTCCCGGGTGGTCAGCCGGAAGATCTCGTCGTCCTGGGCTGCAATGCCCTGGGGATCCAGGGGCAGCAGGGTCTGGGCAACGGGCGCGCTGCTCACCAGGCTGACGAACTTGGTGTAGATCATCTCGACGCGATCCGTGCTGCCCGAGAGAAACTCGGCCAGGATCTCATCGCCGATCCGTCCGGCATCCTCGGCCGTTGGCACCTGCTCCAGCCCTGTGAAGGTGGAGAGGATCGGATAGGAACGGTTCTTGAAATAGGTGGTGGCCTTGCGGCCGATCAGCACCAGCTCCACGGTAAAGCCATTGCCGGTGAGCTCGACGAAACGCTGCTCGGCGCGCTTGATGATACTGGCATTGTAGCCACCGCAGAGGCCACGATCCGCACTCACCACCACCAGGGTGATGTGGCGAAGCGGACGCTCCTGCTCCAGCAGCGGTGTGCTGCTGACATCCTCGAAGCGCAGCCGCGACTGGAGATTCTCCAACATGCGGGCGAGGCGATCGGCGAAGGGCCGTGAGCGGAGCACCTGCTCCTGGGCCCGCCTGACCTTGGCTGCCGCCACGAGACGCATGGCCTCGGTGATCTTGCGGGTGTTCTTGACCGAACTGATCCGGTCGCGAATTTCCTTGAGGTTGGCCATGGTTCAGATGCCTCAGGCGGTGGCGAGCAGGGTGGATTTCACTTCGTTGATCGCCGCCTTCAGGAGCTCCTCGGACGCCTCGCTCATCTGCTTGTCGGTCTGAAGCTGCTCGACGAAGGCGGACGCATTGGTTTTCAGGTACTCACGCAGCTCTCGCACGAACAGGGTGCACTGGTCGACGGGGATTTCATCGATCAGCCCCTTGACGCCGGCATAGACCACGGCCACCTGCTCGGCCAGGATCAACGGGCTGAACTGGGGTTGCTTCAGCAGCTCGCGCAGGCGCTTGCCGCGTCCGAGCTGCTTCTGGGTGGTGGCGTCGAGGTCGGAAGCGAACTGGGAGAAGGCGGCCAGCTCATCGAACTGGGCCAGTTCGAGCTTGAGGGTGCCGGCGATCTTCTTGATGGCCTTGGTCTGGGCGGCGCCCCCCACCCGGCTCACCGAGATGCCCACGTTGATGGCCGGGCGCAGGCCTGAGTTGAACAGGTCGGAGGTTAGGAAGATCTGGCCATCGGTGATCGAAATCACGTTGGTGGGGATGTAGGCCGACACGTCACCGGCCTGGGTTTCGATGATCGGCAGGGCGGTCATGCTGCCCTTGCCCATCGCGTCGGAGAGCTTGGCGGCCCGCTCGAGCAGGCGGCTGTGGCAATAGAACACATCGCCGGGGTAGGCCTCCCGTCCGGGGGGACGGCGCAGCAATAACGACATCTGGCGATAGGCCTGTGCCTGCTTGGTGAGGTCGTCGTACACCACCAGGGTGGCCTTGCCCTTGTACATGAAGTACTCGGCGATGGCGGCACCGGTGTAGGGGGCCAAGTACTGGAGGGCGGCAGGCTCCGAGGCACTGGCGGCCACCACCACGGTGTAATCCAGGGCGCCGCGTTCCCTCAGCACCTCGATCACGTTGGCCACGGAAGCGGATTTCTGGCCGATCGCCACATAGACGCAGACGACATCTTCGCCCTTCTGGTTGAGAATCGTGTCGATGGCGATGGCGGTCTTGCCCGTCTGGCGGTCACCGATGATCAGCTCGCGCTGGCCGCGGCCGATCGGGATCATCGCGTCGATCGCCGTGATGCCGGTCTGCATCGGTTCATGGACCGACTTGCGCTGAATGATCCCGGGGGCCATCGACTCGATCAGCCGCGACTCGGTGGTGGCGATCTCCCCCTTGCCATCGAGCGGAAGCCCAAGCGGGTTGATCACCCTGCCAAGCATGGCGTCACCGACGGCCACCTCGGCAATCCGGCCGGAAGCCTTCACGGTGCTCCCCTCCTGGATGCCCAGGCCTTCGCCCATCAGCACGGCGCCAACATTGTCATCCTCAAGGTTCAGGGCGATGCCCTCGGTGCCATCCTCGAATTCGAGCAGCTCTCCCGCCATCGCCTGCTGCAGGCCGTAGACACGGGCGATGCCATCACCCACCTGCAACACGGTTCCAACGTTGCTGACCGAAACGGACTTGTCATAGTCCTCGATCTGCTGCTTGAGGATGGCGCTGATCTCGTCGGGACGGATGGAAACCATGGGTTCAGATCCCCGCTCGGGGAGGTGATGGAAGAGGAGGGAGGGAAGGTGAGGAGGGGGGAAGCGACAGCCGTAGACAGGGAACTAGCCCGCCTTGGCCAGGGCGAGACCGAGCCGTCGAACCTGACCCGCCAGGCTGGCGTCGATCACCTGGGAACCCAGGCTGACGACGAACCCACCGATCAGGGCGGGATCGACGCTCAGGTCGAATTCGACGGACTCGGTGCCGGCCACCGCCTTCACCTTGGTGCGCAGGCTGGCCTGCTGGGCCTCGGTGAGCGGCGTGGCGGAGGTGACGTTGGCCAGAGCGATTCCCCGCTGTTCGCGGTACAGATCGAGAAAGCGTGCGAGGACAGCATCAAGCAGGGCGATGCGCTGACGATCAGCCATCAACTGCATCAGGTTGAGGAAGGCCGGGGTGACCTGATCGTTGAACAGGGTAACGAGCGCTGCCTTTTTGAGCTCCGGTTCGATCACTGGAGAGGTCATCGCGTCGCGCAATTCTGGAGAATCCTTCCAGAGCTGCAGAACCTGCTTGGCCTGATCGGCCACCAGGTCGGCTTCCTGGCGTAGATCTGACACCTGCAGCAGAGCGTCTGCGTAGGGGGAGGCGATCGAATTGAGCAACGGCATCAGGCTTGTCCGATGGTGTTGATGGAACGATCGATCAGCTTGGCCTGGGCATTGGCGTCGAGTTGGCCAGGGAGCTCGGCAAGGGCCCTCTCGATCGCCCGCCTTGCCGCTTCACGACGCAGCTGCTCACTGACCCGGGAAGCCTCCGAATCGAGATCGGAGGCGGCGGACTGCTTCAGCCTCGCCATCTCTTCGACGGTTCTCTGTTCGCTGTCCAGCCGAATGGCATCAGCCCTGGACTTGCCTTCGATCCTGATCTGCTCGGCCTTCGTCTGGGCTGCGGCCAGGTCTTGCTGGGCGGCGAGCAGGGCGGCATTGGCCTCCTGCAACCGGCGCTCCACCTCTTCGAGATCGGAGAGGATGGCCCCGCGGCGGCGCTCCAGGATGGAGCCCATCACCTTGGGCAAAAACCAGACCAGGCCAGCGATGACGATGGCAAGGTTGATGATGTTGGTCTCGAACGGATCAAGGTTCAACCCGAGCCCACCTTCAGCCGCCAGGAGCGGAAGAGATGAGAAGGGGAAAGCGAGGAACGGGTCGATCATGTCGCGGCCAGCAAACGTTTGACGATCTGATCTCCGAGCCGATCGGCATCGGCCACCAGCTGATCGAGGGCGAGCTTGCTCTCTCGATCGATCTCCCGGCGGGCCTTCTCCCGGCTGGCATAGGCTTCGGCTTGGGCCGCGGCCAGAGCGCTGCGGTAAAGCCTGTCCATCTCCTGCTCCGCGTCCACAACCAGGGACTGGGCTTTCTGACGTGCCTCCTTGAGCTGGCTGGTGAGGTCAGCTTCAAGGCGCTGGGCCTGGGCGAGCTTCTGTTTGGCATCAGCGCGGCTGGTGGCCAGGAAACCCTCCCGTTCCTCCACAGTTCGCCCGATGGGTCGAAAGAACAGGGCATTGAGGATGAAGGTGAGAAGCACCACCTGAATCGCCATCAAGGGCAGGGTGGCGTCCAGGTCAAAAAGACCCCCCTCGGTGGCAGCGGCAAACAGAAACCAGCTGGTCATGGGGCAGGAGCGCTGGGAAAATCAAGGTTGGTCGCCGGGGGACAGGTCCCTCAGCGGGGCAGACGATGGGGTGAACTGATCAGCTGGTCGCGGTCAACCGGCGAAGGGGTTGGCGAACAGGAGCACGAGGGCAACCACAAGGCCGTAGATGGTCAGCGATTCCATGAAGGCCAGGGAGAGCAGCAGGGTGCCGCGAATCTTGCCTTCGGCTTCGGGCTGGCGAGCAATGCCTTCGACGGCGCCGCCGGAAGCCGTGCCCTGACCGATGCCAGGGCCGATGGAACCGAGGCCAACGGCCAGACCAGCAGCCACAACAGACGCAGCGGAAGTAATGGAATCCATGGTGGAACGAAGAGATGGGGGCGCCGGTGAGCGCGGGTTGGAGCTGGCGCCGGGGACATCTCACCGATGGGAGATGGGCCCGGAATCGACCGGACCTGCGCGCAGGAGTTTTAGCAGAGAGGGGTGCTGAGCAGGTAGAGGCCTTGAGCGGGCCCGTTCAGTGGGCTTCCTCGTGGACAGCCTCACCGATGTAATAGGCGGCAAGGGTGGCGAAGATCAGTGCCTGAATGGCGCTGGTGAACAGACCGAGGAACATCACCGGCAGGGGGACGATCAAGGGGACCAGGAAGGCAAGAACAGCGACGACGAGTTCGTCGGCAAGGATATTTCCAAACAAACGGAAAGAGAGGGAGAGTGGTTTGGTGAAGTCTTCGACGATCTTGAACGGAAGCATGATCGGCGTCGGCTCCACGTAATACTCAAAGTAGCGGAAACCCTTTCTGCTCAGGCCGGCATAGAAGTAGGCCAAAGACACCAGCAAGGCCAGGGCAATGGTGGTGTTGATGTCTGCGGTTGGGGCGCCGAGCTCTCCACTGGGAAGATGAATCAACTTCCAGGGAACCAGGGCTCCTCCCCAGTTGCTCACGAAGATGAACAGGAAAAGAGTGCCGATGAAGGGAAGCCAGTCGCGGTAGGCTTTCTCGCCGATGTATTCGCGAGCGATGTCGCGGAGGTACTCCCAGAGGAACTCGAGCAGGTTCTGAGCTCCACTGGGATCGCGCTCCAGCTTGCGGGTTCCCGCCACCACAAGGGCAAGCAGTGCGCCGATGACCAACCACGAACTCAGAAACACCTGGCCGTGGATCTTGAGCCCACCGAGCTGCCAGTAGAGGTGTTGACCCACCTCAAGCGCAGCGAACGGGAGGGAGAAGGGCAACGGGACCATCGAAGGAAAAGGAGGTGCCGCTGTTGCGACGGATGGGAAGGGAGATCAGCCGTGGGGTTGGCTGGAACTAGGCCGGGAGAAAGGCCTGGAGCAAGATCGCCGGCTTGTAGAGCAGAAACCCGACAAGGGCCGGAACGATTTCGAGACCGGGCACCCGGGAAGCGGCAAGAACGAGCACCACGGGCACCAGCAACTGGGCCTTACCCACTTGGCGTGAGTCGGGACCGATGCGGGCCACGGTGCGCGCCAGCAGCTTCAGATAGAGCAGAGCTGCCAGGGATCCCAGCAGCAGGCTGATGGCCGTAAAACGGCCGAACAGAAGCGCCGACAGCGGCACAACCACCACAGCCAGGGCCATGGTGGCGACCAGGAGCTGGCGTTGAAGCCGGGCGTAATCGTCCATGCCACCAGAAGGCTTGGAAGGCCCCGGCCTGCTGGTATCTGGCTGGGTTGAATCCGCCTCTCCCTGGTCGGAGAGGTCCAGTTGCAGAGGGTCGCGTCGGTCCAGGGGCTCTGAAAACCCTGGCTTCCCATCAGGTTGGTCCCGTCCGACGGACGGAATGCCTGAGGGGCTGACACCCGGCGAAGCTGCAGCCTGCAAACGCCCCCAAAGCTCTGCAAAAGGCCCGCGGAATTTACCATGCGGACCTCTATGGGGTTGCCGCCAAACCCGGTCTCCCCGCTGACCGGCAGGTCCATCCAGGCCCTGATTCATCAGCCAGCCCGAACCGTCCCATCACGCCTGCGGCGGCGCCAACAGCAGCAGCCGCTGCAGCCAAGACTGCCGTGCCACCCGGACCAGCCGCAACGGGTCCCACCCCAGCGGGAGCTCGGCCAGCGGCGTGGACGGGGGCGCCGCTTCGAGGGCCTTCAGCAGATCCAGCTGATCCCCATCCAGGTCAAGGGGCCGCAGGTCGGGATCGAGCAGTGACGCTCCCGGCCATCCCCACAGGCAGGGGTTGCGTCTGCCCGTGGCGGCCAACAGCTCCTCATCCTGGCTCCAGTGGCTCTGGGCCAGGGGACCCTGGCTGAGGAAGAACTCGAAATGGCTGATCTCCGGATCGAGGCTCTCCACCAGGCTCCATTGCTGCCGCAGAGGCAGACCCCTGGCCCGCTCCAGCAGATCCCCTTTCAACAGACGGGCGAGATCCCATTGCTCAGGATTGGAGAAGCCGGCGAACTGGAGATCGGCGGACGCCACGAAGCGGAACAGTCGCTCCAGGTTGTAACTCGTCTCCTGGGGGTGCAGGTACATGTCGGCGAAGTTGGCATCCGCCGCCGTGTCCAGGGCCCAACGCTGCTCGTGGTGGCGGCGCAGCCGGTGATTCTCCGGCAGATCCGCGAACAGCTGCCGGCCAAGCCGCAGACCCTCCTGGTCGGCGACCACGCCGAGGTCCTGGAGGGCCCGCTGAATGCGGTGGATCTCCCAGCGACCGCCGTCGGCATACAGAAACAGATGCAGCAACCCGCCAGGGGCCAGCAGGCGGGCAAGGGCGGCCAGGCCTGCTTCCGGTTCGCCCAGGTGATGCAGCACCCCCACGGAGTTGATGTAATCGAACGGGCCTTCGCCCTCCAGCTCCAGCAAGCTGCGCTGCTCGATCCGCAGGCCAGCGGTGAGGGCACCGCCGCCGGAGCGCCGCAGGCGTTCCCGAGCCACCTCCAGGGCGCCAGCACTGATGTCCACCGCCAGGATCTCGGAGCCCGGATTGAGATGGGCCAGGTAATCGGTGCTCACCCCGGTGCCGCAGCCCGCATCGAGGAGCCGCGGCGGCGGCACCGGCAAGGGCAGGCGCCCCGTGCAGGCGCTGAAGGCGGTGGCATGGCACCAACGCCAGTTGTAACCGGGCGGGGGACCATCCTGGAGGGGATCCCCTGGGTAGGGGAAGCGGTCGTAGAAGGCGCTCACCACGGGGGTGGCGGCATCGGCGGGAGCCTGGGGCATGGGGGGAGGGTCGTTCACCGGTCTGGCGAGCCTTTCATGCTCCGCTCCGATCCCCACACTTGGCCAACCCCCCTGGCTGGAGCAGCCCAGCTGCAAACATTTGTTCATGGCGCCCGAAGCAGGCTGAAGCTGAGCCGTAACGTTGTCCAGCCCGGTACACGCCCCTCCATGACCGTGACCGCCAGCAGCGGCAGCAGCAGGGTTTCCCCACAGCGCTACGACACCCTGCCGCTCTCCAGCGTCCGTCAGGCGGAGCAACAGGATCGCTTTCCTGAAAAGGGTGAGCTCGACACCCTGATCACCTTCTTCAACAGCGGCGTCATTCGCCTCGAAGCGGCCCGTCGCCTCTCGGCCAACGCCGATGTGATCGTGGCAAAAGCCGCCAACCGGATTTTCGCCGGCGGCACGCCCCTGTCCTATCTCGACGCGCCCCTGACCCCTGTCCTGATCAGCAGCGGCGCCAATGCCCCCCTGGCGGCCGACCAGCTTGCGGCGGCCTCCTCCGTGCGCACCTTCGCCCAGGGCATCGGTGGCTCCGGACTGCTGGGCCGGATCCTCGAAGGTGTCCAGGCCGACGCCGACGTGCGGGTGGTGCTGCCCAGCGGCTTCAGCCCGATCAGCGTGGCGCGCTACGGCAACGAGCGCATGCGCAAATCCCTGCGTGACATGGGCTGGTTCCTGCGCTACGTCGGCTATGCCGTGGTGGCCGGTGATCCGAGCATCCTGGCGGTGAACACCCGTGGGCTTCGGGATGTCCTGGAAAAGGGCTGCTCCCTGGCCGCCACCAATGTGGCGCTCCAGGAGATGCGGGCCGCCGCCGCCAACCTCTTCCGCCAGGAGCCGGAGGCGCGTGAACTGGTGATCGCCTGTTTCAACGTGCTGCTCAAGGAGTTGGCGGTGCCCACCCCATCGACCCGGCAACGGCTGGGCAGTCCTGAGAACCAGGGCCTGCAGTTGCCCGCCACCTATGCCCTGGCGGCCGAGACGCCCCAACGCTTCGTGATGAAGCCCGGCCTCTCCGGACGAGAAAAAGCCGAGGTGATCCGGGCGGCGTACCGCCAGGTGTTCGAGCGCGACATCGTCAAGGGCTATTCCCAGGTGATCAGCCCGGTGGAGGCCACCCAGACGGCCCAGGGGCAATTGCCGATGCGGGAGTTCATCCGTTGCCTGGGCCGCAGCAAGGAGTACCGCCAGCAGTTCTACGGACGCTTCTCCAACAGCCGGGTGGTGGAACTCGCCTTCCGCCACTTCCTGGGGCGCGGCGTCAGTTCGATCGAGGAGTTCCGGCGCTATTTCGCCATCGTCAGCGACCAGGGCCTCGCCGGTCTGGTGGATTCCCTGATCAACACCCTGGAGTATGGCCAGGTGTTCGGGGAGGAAACCGTTCCCTTCCTTCGCGACCTCGGCGAGGAAGCCCAGGAGAGCGCCGGATGGGGATCGAACCGGAAGCTGTTCCGCTTCAGCGCTCCCTTCGAGGGCGCTCCGCAGTACATCACCCTCTACGCCTCCTACCGGCAGTCGCTCCCCGATCAGCACGTCTACGGCGGCGGCAACGATCCCCTGGGTCTCAACTTCGGGGCGATCTTCCCTTCCGGCACGGCCTCGGTGGCCACCCGGCCAGCCCCCTTCGGCTACGACACCCGCCGCATCCTGGTGGGCAACGGCATGGCCCAGCCCGGCCAGATGGACAGCCCCCAGTTCCGGGCGTCGAGTCCAAGACGGGTGGGGCCCAGGGTGGTGCGGCTGCAGCAGATCGCCACAGGTGGCAGTTCCGTGCCCCGCCGCCGTGGGCAGCCGAGCGTGCGCAACACAGAAGCCAGCACCCAGGGGGTGATCCGGGCTGTGTATGTCCAGGTGCTCGGCACCGTCGGCTATGCCGGTGAGCAACTCACCGTCGAGGAGATCAAACTCGAGAATGGCGACATCAGCCTGCGCGACTTCATTCGCCAGGTGGCCCGCTCCAACGCCTTCCGCAAACGCTATTGGTCAGGGCTCTACATCACCAAAGCCATCGAGGTGATGCACCGCCGCCTGCTGGGTCGCCCCACCTTCGGGCGCTGGGAAATCAACAGCTACTTCGACACCGCCGCGCGCCAGGGCTTCTACGGCGTCATCGACGCGATGATGGAGAGCCGCGAGTACAACGACGCCTTCGGCCAGGACACCGTTCCCTACGAACGGTTCATCTCCCCAGCCGATCTCAACGCCCGGCGTGTGCCCTCGCTTCGCCAGCCTTTCGAGGCCACGGCGGTGGCTGATTTCACCCCTGTTCGGCGGCCGGAAGTCGCCCCCACGACCAGTTTCCGGGGAAGTGGGGATCTCACCGCCCGCAACCTGGCGGATCGGCGGCGCGTCCGGGTGGTGGGCGGTTGGCGCGCCTCGATCAGCGGCGGCGAGACACCCTCGGGAAGGCTTGAGGCCCAGGCCCCCCAGGGCCTGAGGCAACCTCCGTCCCCCACCCGCCGGTGGAGCACGCCGCGGGCCACACCAGGCTTATCGGTCCCAGCCTGGCGATCAACACCCTCGGCCGCTCCGGGGTCGACCTCCTACCAGTCTCCCCCTCAGGCTGGGGGCTGGACCTCCCGGGTCGGCGGAGCCAGCCCAGGATTCAGTCCCGCCAAAGGGCCTGATGCCGCCATGGCCGGCGCCCTGGGAGGGGCCAGGCCCCAGGGCTTCAGCCGGCGCGGTGGTCTCGGCCAACCAATCACCTGGCGCCCGGATGCCGGTGAAACAGCCCTCCAGGAAGTGATCGAGGCAAGCTACCGCCAGTTGCTCAATCGCGTTCCCCTGGCGTCGGAGCGGCTGAATGATGCGGAGTCCCAGCTGCGCGATGGGCAGCTCTCCGTTTCCGAGTTCATCGGCCTGATCGCTGCGGGTGATCTGTTCCAGCAACGGCTGATCCGGATGGCGCCGCTGCGGGCCGCCTCGGCGGCTTTCCTGGCCCTGCTGGGCCGGGCCGGTCAGCCCAAGGAGGTGAGCCATTTCCTGGCCACAAGAGCCAAGCAAGGCCAGATGACGGCCCTTGATGGCATCCTCGACAGCCAGGAATACTCGGAACGTTTCGGGCGGGACACGGTTCCCTATCTCCGCGGCCTCGACACCGAGAACGGGATCCCAATCACCACTGTGAACCGCACCGCAGCGCTCTATGCAGGCAATGCAGGCCTCACCCCTCCCACCAAGGGGGCAATCTAGTCCGCAGCATTGGATCAACATCGTTAGATCAAGCTGATCCAGACCGCCCCGCCAGCAGGGATTTGTTGCGGCCGATCAATCCCTTCGCCGGAATGCTCAATTGGGCTGCATTCCTGCCGGAATCGATGAATGTCGGATCTCATTCGTCGTGGTGTAATTGTTGTTTCGTGGTGCGCTGGCGATGGTGGACGGACCCCGCTGAAATCCTTGGCAGCAAAGGGGTTTTCGGGATTTGGCCGGCGTGAAGAACTGTTACCACCGTCACGCTCCAGTGGCCCCTTGGCCGCAGAATCATTGAGCGATCGGCCCGTTCGATCGTCCGCCATGGCTTCAAGCTTTAACCGTGCAGCCCTCCAAGGTTGCCGGCGGGCAGCGAGTCAGGGCATTCCCCTTACCCACCGGATATCGGTCTCCTTATCGGCGGCCGCTTGTTTCGAGGCAGAACTGCATGAGCATCGTCTCCAACTCGATCATCAACGCGGACGCAGAAGCCCGCTATCTCAGTCCTGGCGAACTCGACCAGATCAAGTCTTTCGTGGGCGGCGGTCAACGCCGGCTGCGAGTGGCTCAGGTCCTGAGCGAGAACCGTGAAAGGATTGTGAAGCAGGCCGGCGGCGCCCTCTTTCAGAAGCGTCCGGACGTGATCTCTCCCGGTGGCAATGCCTACGGCGAAGAAATGACGGCCACCTGTCTTCGCGACATCGACTACTACCTGCGCCTTGTGACCTACGGCATGGTGGCTGGAGATGTGACTCCCATCGAAGAGATCGGCATCATCGGTGCCCGCGAGATGTACCGGGCCCTCGGCACTCCCCTTGAGGCCATGGCCGAATCCGTCCGCGAGCTCAAGAACGCCTCCATGGGCCTGCTCACTGGAGCTGACTCCGAAGAGGCTGGTTTCTACTTCGACTACGTCATCGGCGCCCTCTCCTGAGGCTCGCCCTTCCCTGCCCCCCGCCTCTTCCCAGGACCCATGCAAGACGCGATCACCAACGTCATCAACCAGTCCGACGTCCAGGGCCTTTACCTGGACGATTCATCGATCGGACGCCTTGAGCAGTATTTCACCAGCGGAGAACTGCGGGTCAGGGCTGCGGCGACGATTGGTTCCAACGCTTCGGCGATCATCAAGGAAGCCGTCGCCAAGACTCTTCTCTACTCGGACATCACCCGTCCGGGCGGGAACATGTACACCACCCGTCGCTACGCCGCGTGCATCCGCGACCTCGACTATTACCTCCGTTACGCCACCTACGCCATGCTCGCGGGTGACACCTCGATCCTGGATGAGCGGGTGCTGAACGGTCTCAAGGAGACCTACAACTCCCTGGGTGTGCCGATCGGTGCCACGGTTCAGTCGATTCAGGCGATGAAGGAAACAGCGGCGTCCTTGGTCGGCCCGGATGCCGGCCGAGAGTTGGGTGTTTACCTCGACTACATCAGCTCAGGCCTCGGCAACTGATCCCAGCGCGACGCCCCACCCAGCGAGGATTCCTTCATGCGCCTGTTCAAGATCACGGCTTGCATCCCTTGCCCCGAAAAGGTGCGCAGCCAGAGGGAGCTGCAGAACACCTTCTTCACCAAGTGGGTGCCCTACGAGAGCTGGTTCGCTGAGCAACAGCGCATCATGAAACAGGGGGGGAAGATCCTCAAGGTTGAGCTCGTCAGTGGTCGGCGGCAGGTCAACGTCGGCAACTGACCTGTCCCTTCCCTGGATTGCTCATGCCCGGCTGAAGCCGGGCTTTTTTTCGTCCCTGGCACCCTGTCATTGACCACTGGAACACGGCTGAATGGGGGCACCTCTCGACCGCTTCGCCTTGGCCGGTTCCGCGAACTCCAGCAACAGGACACGGCCAGCCCGGGGCGTTCTCTCTGGTAGCCCTGGCCCAACGGATGGATCCAGCCTGCCCTGGGCCCAGTGGCCCGCCGAGGCCCGCCTGCTGCTTGGCCTAGTGGCGATCTGGAGCCTGGCGGGCCTGTTGATCCTGGCCTCAGCCAGTTGGTGGGTGGCAGCCCGGGAAATGGGGGATCCGGCCTATTACCTGAAGCGTCAGGTGATCTGGCTGATCGCCAGCTGGGGCCTGCTCTGGTTGGCGATCAGCACACCGCTGCGGCGCTGGTTGCGCCTGGCTGGACCGGCCGTGCTGGTGGGGTGCCTGCTGATCGCCGCCACCCTGGTGGCGGGCACCACCGTGAATGGGGCAAGCCGCTGGCTGGTGATCGGGCCGATCCAGATCCAGCCCTCTGAGCTCGTCAAGCCCTTCGTCGTGTTGCAGGGAGCCTCCCTGTTCGCCCACTGGAAACGGATCGGCATGGATCAGAAGGTGCTGTGGCTGGTTACGTTTTCGGTGCTGCTGCTGCTGATTCTCAAGCAACCCAACCTCAGCACCGCCGCCCTGACCGGGCTTCTGCTCTGGTCCATGGCCCTGGCGGCCGGTCTGTCCCTGCTGCTGATGCTTGGCACGGCGGTCGCCGGTGGCCTGATCGGCACGGCCAGCATCCTGATCAACGACTACCAGCGCGTGCGGGTCGTGTCGTTTCTCAACCCCTGGCAGGACGCCCAGGGGGACGGCTACCAACTGGTGCAGAGCCTGCTGGCGATCGGCTCCGGGGGACTGCTGGGCGAGGGGTATGGCCTCTCCACCCAGAAGTTGCAGTATCTGCCGATCCAGTCGACCGATTTCATCTTCGCGGTGTTTGCCGAGGAGTTCGGCTACATGGGCTCCCTCGTGGTCCTGGTGTTTCTCCTGCTGTTCGGCTTCGTGGGCCTGCGGGTGGCCCTGGGATCCCGCGGCAACCAGCAGCGCCTGGTGGCGATCGGTTGCGTCACCTTGCTGGTGGGGCAGTCGATTCTCAACATCGCCGTGGCCAGTGGTGCCATGCCCACCACCGGCCTGCCCCTGCCGCTGGTCAGCTACGGCGGCAACTCCCTGCTGGCCAGCCTGATCACGGCTGGACTGCTGATCCGCTGTTCGCTGGAATCAGCGGATTGGGAGGGCCGCCCCCCCCACAAGCGGCGCCGGAGGCGGGAGGCTGGTAGCGATACGGAGGGGAGCCCCGTCCCGATAGGGTGATTGCTCTGCCTGGGGTGGTTGCAAGGCTTCCCCGCCTTTCCCAACGCGCGGATGACGAGCCCGGGGCTGTTCATTTCCGACCTGGCTCGCTGGGGTGAGGATCTCACCGCCAGCTCCCTGAACGCACCGGGCCCCCTGACCCTTGCCATCGTCTTTGGCGCCGGCCTGCTCACAAGCCTGGGGCCCTGCTCCCTGTCGCTGCTGCCGATCACGGTGGCCTACATGGCGGGCTTTCCCGGACAGACGGGTCGACCCTGGCAGCGCAGCCTCAGTTTCGCCGGCGGCATCGTGCTGTCCCTCGTGCTGCTCGGCGGGGCCAGTGCCCTGCTGGGCAGGCTCTATGGGCAGATTCCCGGTGTCATCCCCACCCTGGTGGCCATTCTGTCGGTGGTGATGGGCCTCAACCTGCTCGGGCTGCTGCGGTTGCCCCTGCCGAGCGGACCGGATCCGGAGCAATGGCGCCGCCGCATGCCGGCGCCCCTGGCGCCGCTGGCGGCCGGCGCTGCCTTCGGCCTGGCCGCCAGTCCCTGCACCACTCCTGTGCTGGCGGTGCTGCTCGGCTGGATTGCCCAGCATGGCCAACCCCTGGTCGCCATGGTGCTGCTCACCTGCTTCGGCGCCGGCCAGGTGGTGCCTCTCCTCCTCGCCGGCACGGCGGCCGCCTCGATGCAGCGGCTGCTGGCCCTGAGGGCCCTTAGCCGCTGGATCCCCCCCCTCAGCGGCGGCGTGCTGCTGGCCAGTGGAGCCCTGACACTGTTGGCGCGATGGCCCTGAGCCCTGCCCCCAGGCCAGCAGGCGCGGCGGCTCTGCTGCGCCTGCTGGCCTGGATCTCCGACCTGCGCCTGGCGATCGGCCTGTTGCTGGTGATCGCCATCGCCAGCGGTGTCGGCACCCTGATTCCGCAGCGGGAAGCCGCCGGCCGCTACCACCAGCTCTACGACAGCCAACCCTGGCTGGGGCTGTTCAACGGCGACTGGATCCTCCGACTGGAGCTGGATCACGTTTATTCCAGCCGCTGGTTCCTGGGCCTGCTGGCCTGGCTGGGTCTGGCCCTGGTGCTCTGCAGCTGGCGCCGCCAGTGGCCGGCGCTGCGGGCGGCGCTGCGCTGGATCGACTACCGCTCGCCGCGCCAGCTCAGCAAATTGAGCCTGGCGGAAACCATCGCCAGCCCGGATCCCAGCTCAGACCTGGGCCATTTGCAGCACCTGCTCGAGGCGCGGGGCTGGCGGCTGCAGCTCGCCCCGGATCGCCTGGCGGCGCGGCGGGGACTGGCAGGTCGGGTGGGGCCGTTGCTGGTCCATGCCGGCCTGGTGGTGCTGATGGTGGGTTCGGCCTGGGGGTCGCTGGGTGGCCAGCGGCTGGAGCGTTTTCTTGCCCCTGGCCGGGAGCTGGCCCTGCTCGATTCCAGGGGCGTCAGCCAGCTCACCCTCGCGGTGGACAACTTCCGGATCGAGCGGGATCCTGCCGGCCGTCCAGAACAGTTTCGCTCCGCTCTATTGCTCAAAAACGGCGACGGAGAGACCCTGGAAACGGCGGAAGTGAGCGTGAACCACCCCCTGCGCTACCGGGGTGTCACGGTCTATCAGGCGGACTGGGCCCTGGCGGCGATCACCGTCCAGATCGGCCGCAGCCCCCTGCTGGAGCTGCCGCTGCGAAGCCTGCCGGAACTGGGGGAACAGATCTGGGGGCTGGCCCTGCCGACCCGGCCGGATGGCAGCGAGCCCGTCCTGCTCACCCTGGGCAATGAGCGGGGACCGATCGAGCTGTTCGCCGCCGATGCCCACCGGATCGGCCAGATCGTGCCAGGGGGAGAGCCGATCGAGGTCGGCGGCCTGCCGCTGCGGGTGGTCAGCGTTCTGCCAGCCAGTGGCCTGCTGCTGAAGCGGGATCCGGGGGTGCCGCTGGTCTACACCGGCTTTGCGATCGCCCTGCTCGGCGGCGGCCTCAGCCTGATCGCCACCCGCCAGCTCTGGGCGATTGCCGAGCCTGAGCGAGGCCAGCTCCACCTGGCGGGCCTCTGCAACCGCAACCTCACGGCCCTGGCCCAGGAGTTGCCGGAACTCCTGGCGGCGGTGGAGCGCGGCCGCAGTGAAACGTCCGCTCTCGCTCAGCAGGCCTGACGGCTGCCCTGAGCAACCCGGATCACGGTGTGGACATTGCCACGCGGATTGAAGTCAGCCTCCAGCTGCATCCAGACGGGTTGGCAGGCTGCGGCGAGGTCGTCGAGGATTCGGTTGGTGACCTCTTCGTGGGAAACGCTCCGATCGCGCCAACTGTTCACATAGAGCTTGAGCGCCTTGAGCTCCAGCACCCGCAGGCCCGGCTGGTAGATCAACCGCAGCACCGCGAAATCCGGATAGCCCGAAAAGGGACATTTGCAGGTGAACTCGGGCAGCTCGATTGCCACCTCATAGGGGCGTCCGGGCCGGGGATTGTCGAAGCAGATCAACTGGGCGTCGGCAATCAACCTCTCGCCGTAGGGGGGGGTCTGGGTGGCGGTCATCGAAGTGGTCATCGCAATGGCCATCGAAGCAGCGGCGGCGGCCGGGCGTTCCGAGGCCAGGAACTCAACGGATTGTGACAGCTCCCTTGGAAAGCTCGCTTTTGCTCCCGATGAACATCATGAACGCGCTAAATCTGGATTGAAGGACAAAACGTTGGGCATGCCCTGGGCCAGTCCCGGAGCCCCTGTTGGAAGTAGCCCCACCGCGAGGCGAAGCAACGCTCCTTTGGATGAAGCGGTACCAGCTCCAAGCCCTGTGATCCCTTCCCTTCGAAGCCGTTCAGCCATGACCCCCACCTCCCTTGTGTATCGCGGTGTTCGCTACGACGCCGATCAGCCGGGCCAATCCCCCGGCACCGCTCCGGTGCGGCACATCTACCGGGGCATCCAGTTCCAGGAACCCCTGCGCCATGAGCCTGCCAAGGCGAACGAAACCGTTCTGCTCCACTATCGGGGCAACGTTTACCAGCATCGGCAGCAGGAGGCGGCCCGCCAGCTTCGGGATCGCTGATCGCCGACAAGCCGAATCAGCTGTAGCAACAACGACATCGGGACCCTGCGGACTCAGGCCTAATGGCTGCGTCGCAGGGTTCTGTCTTGGATCTCGTTCTCGTCGCCATTCCAGGGGGCTACCGCCTGCTGGCCCAGTCGGCGACAGGGATGCTGTGGCTACAAACTCACTTCGAGGCTGAACACTGGCACCTGCTGGCCGCCGGCCATGTCAGCGTGGAAGCGTCTTCAGCTCGCCTGATCGACACGGACGCCCGGGAGGCAGGCCTGGCCGTCAGCCACCTACCAGGACAGCCTCACGGAGACGCTGAAGCTGCCCATCCGGCAAACCCCCCTGAACTCCGCCCACCCGCCCCTCTTTGAGACTCCATGAAAAAAGTCGAAGCCATCATTCGTCCCTTCAAGCTTGAAGATGTCAAGGTGGCCTTGGTGAATGCCGGCATCATCGGCATGACGGTGAGTGAAGTGCGTGGATTCGGCAGGCAGAAGGGTCAGGTTGAGCGCTACAGGGGATCCGAGTTCACTGTTGAGTTTCTGCAGAAACTCAAGCTCGATGTCGTCGTCGACGATGACCGCGTCGAAACCGTCGTCAACGCGATCCAGGATGCCGCCCGCACCGGTGAAATCGGTGATGGCAAAATCTTCATCAGCCCGATCGAAACCGTGATCCGAATCCGCACGGGCGACCGCGACAGCACGGCGATCTAGGCCGAAGCGTCCTGGTGGTTCTCAGGCTCCGGCCAGGGTGAGGCCCACCAGCTCCTCGATCACCCCGCGGTCGAAAGGCTCACCCTGGTTGGGCGAGCCAGCCCTAAGCCAGAGCAGGTACTCGTGGTTGCCGGCCGGGCCGGTGATCGGAGAAGCCACCAGGCCCGCCGCCGGCCAGGCCAGAGCGGCGGCGGCGGCAATCACCGCCTCAATGGCGTCGGTGTGGGCACGCGGGTCCCGCACCACCCCCCCCTTGCCCACCCGCTCCCGCCCCACCTCGAACTGGGGCTTGATCAGCACCACGGCCTCAGCCACAGAAGGCTGGAGCAACCGCCGCAGGGCCGGCAGCACCAGAGCAAGGCCGATGAAGGAAAGATCAGCCACGGCCAGGTCGGGCCAGGGTTCTTCGGGCCCATAGAGCTGCTCAGGGTTGAGGTGGCGCAGGTTGGTGCGCTCCTTGAGGATCACCCGCCCATCGGTGCGCAGGCTCCAGGCCGTCTGGCCATAGCCCACATCAACGCCGTACACCCGGCGGGCCCCGTGCTGAAGAAGGCAGTCGGTGAAACCCCCGGTGGAGATCCCGCCATCGAGGCAAACCCGCCCAGCCGGGTTGATCGGGAAGGCGGCCAGGGCCGCCAGCAACTTCTCACCACCCCGGGAGACGAAGCGCGGCCCCTGCTCCACCTCAGGAATCAGCTCGAGGCGCACCTCCAGGCCGGGTTTGTCGAGGATCTGCCCCTGGGAGCGCACCCGGCCTGCCCGGATCAGCTGCTGGGCCTGGCCACGACTGGCCGCCAGGCCCAGGGCCACCAGGTGAAGGTCGAGGCGCTGCTTGCGGGCCATGGCGAGGCTGGGTCGAAGCACCGCCTGTGCTCCTGGGGCCATCGAACCACGGCCGGGGCACCCCCTGATCGTGTCTGAAAAGTCGACCCATAGATTGGGCGAACATTCGAGCTCCTCTGGCCCTTGATCGAGCGTTACACCCTCCCCGAGATGGGCGAGATCTGGAGCGAGCAGGCCAAGTTCCAGTCCTGGCTGGAGGTGGAATTGGCGGCCTGCGAAGCCCGCTGCGCCCTGGGCCTGGTGCCGGTGGAGGCGATGGCCGAGATCCGCGCCCGGGCCTGTTTCGAGCCGGAGCGGATCGCGGTGATCGAGGCGGAAGTGCGCCATGACGTGATCGCCTTTCTCACCAACGTCAACGAGCACGTCGGCGATGCGGGCCGCCACATCCACGTCGGCATGACCAGCTCGGATGTGCTCGATACGGGGCTCGCCCTGCAGTTGAAGGGGTCGGTGCAGGCCCTGGGACGAGAGCTCATCGCCCTGGTGGAGGCCCTGCGGGAGCTGGCCCGGGCCCACAAGGGCACGGTGATGATTGGCCGCTCCCACGCCATCCATGGCGAGCCGATCACCTTCGGCTTCAAGGTGGCCGGCTGGCTGGCCGAAACCCTGCGCAATCAAGAGCGGTTGGCGCGGCTGGAAACGGTGGTGGCCGTGGGCCAGATCAGCGGCGCCATGGGCACCTACGCCAACACCGATCCCCGGGTTGAAGCCCTCACCTGCGCGCGGCTGGGCCTGGTGCCTGACACCGCCAGCACCCAGGTGATCGGCCGCGACCGGCACGCCGATTACGTGCAGACCCTGGCCCTGGTGGGTACCTCCCTGGAGCGTTTCTCCACCGAGATCCGCAACCTGCAGCGCACCGACGTGCTCGAGGTGGAGGAGAACTTCGCCAAGGGGCAGAAGGGCAGCTCGGCCATGCCCCACAAACGCAACCCGATCCGCAGTGAGCGCATCAGCGGACTGGCGCGGGTGCTGCGGGGCTACACCGTGGCAGCCCTCGAAAACGTGGCGCTCTGGCATGAACGGGACATCAGCCACAGCTCCGTGGAGCGCATGATGCTGCCGGATTGCTCCGCCACCCTCCACTTCATGCTCCGGGAGATGACTGAGGTGGTGAAGGGCCTTGGGGTCTATCCCGCCAACATGCAGCGCAACCTGAATGTGTATGGCGGCGTGGTGTTCAGCCAGCGGGTGCTGCTCGCCCTGGTGGAGGCCGGCATGACCCGGGAGCAGGCCTACGCCATCGTGCAGCGCCATGCCCACAGCGCCTGGAACAGCGAGGGGGGAGATTTCCGAGCCAATCTGGAGGCCGATCCCGAGGTCATCAGCCTCCTGAACACCGATCAGCTCGCGGAGTGCTTCTCGGCCGACCTGCATCAGGCCCAGCTGGGAGTGATCTGGGAACGGCTGGGGATCTGACGACGATGCCTCCTGGCTCAGAGCCCAGAGGCACGGCTCACCAGAGGCCCCGGATCACGGGAGCGGGCTTTCGGACCGGTGTGAACGTGCAAGCGGGATTGGGCGCCGCCTGGGCCATCAGGGTGGTTTCAACCGTTTTGACCGGAACGGAAGCAAGCGTCTTGGCTCCCTTCAGGCAGGGCGGCACGTCGCTGGGTTCGGCGGAGAAAGCAGGAAGAGAGAGCGCAAAGGAGGAAGCAATACAAAGAACGAGAGGCTTGAACATGGCGGTCACACAAATTGAGAAAGGATTCAGAGAGCCGGAGTGCTTCGGACGTTTCAGTTGGACGATGGGTTGCTGCCGCCGCTTCCACTGAAACAACCACCAATCGCGCAACCGATCAAAGCTGCCGCGCCTATGCCGAGCAGGACGGGAATGACTGGGAACAGCGGTGGCGGTGGCGGAGCCGGAGGGACGACAGGAGGAATGACCGCAACTGGGGGGGCGAGCTGGAAGAAACAGGAACTGGTGGCCAGGGGGAGAACGTAATTGCCCGTGGGGAGCAGGGCCGCCAGGGTTTGACCCTCCTGAACCGGCTGGGTCGGGGTGATTGTGATCGTGCGGCGATCGGTGGAGATCACCACCGCAGAGGAATCAAATCGAATCTGCTCGACTTCTGTGTTATTGCTGTCGCGGATGGAGATGTAGTCGTCTAGACCAAATTTCGGCAGCGGGGTGGCAAAGCTCAGCACGAGCGGATCGCTGGCCTTGGTCAGGAGAGTCGGCCCATTCCCTGACGGAGGTGCGGCTTGGCTGAGGAATGGGCCGGATGAGGAAGCAGGGATAGAAGACGCCGGAAGCCTGGCCTGATTCAGACCGGGCATCGCGGTGACTCCCTCGCCGGTGATCCTGATCAGATTGACGCGGGCGCTTGGGAATGCCCGAGCGGGCAAGCCCGCCCAAAGCACCGCCGAAGCGGTGAACAGAGCAACAGGAAGGTGGCGTGACCTCACCCGCCTGGAGGGATCAATCATTGTGCGCATTTTTGTCACATCATAGGATGCCTTCCCTAATATTTAAAGCTCATCCCTTGGAAGGGAGTCTGTCTGGTGGTCTGACCATGGCTGCCGTCCAGAATCGATCGATCGTGACCTTGGCCATGTCCCCCGGGCAGTCAGAAGGAGAACGTCATGCGTCCGTAGTAACGGGCGCCGCAGGGATTGGTGGTGCAGAGCCCTTCGATGTAGCTGGGTGTATTGCCAAGAAAATCAGTGGCATAAGCCGAAACGGTGAGCGGAATGTCGCTGAAAGGACGTGCTGAAATCCCCGCGCCGACGCCATAGCCGAACCATTCCGCCCCCAAGGAAACACGGCTGCCCAGGTGGAGACTGATCGAACCGATCGGCCCCCAGAAGCAATCGGTGCCACTTGGGTAGTTTTTGCTGCTGATGTTGTTCCCGGACAGGCAGTTCGTGGAGCCAAGAATGCCGTTGCCGCCATAGCCGAAGAAATCGGAGCCGATGCCCACGGTGGCCACAGCCACCACGGGCTCAGGACCGGCGCTGAGCGGAACCGCCTGGGAGAGCACCAGGTAGAAGTTTCGGCCCAGATCGATGCTGCTGTCGAACTGGATGATCTGCTCACCACCGAAGGAGAGCCCCAGGGTGGGGGTGAGGTTGACGGCGGCGCGGAACCCGAGGCTCTGGCCCGAAAACGCACCGGTTCCTCCGCTGCGGGAACTCAGGCTCTGAATGTTCCAGCTCAGGCCCAGGCTGGCGTCCTCACCCTTGATCGGTGTGACCTCAAAGTTCAGCTCGGAGTCCTCACAGCCAGCCGTGTTTCCCGAGCCAGCCCCGCAGGAGCGGGTGCGGTTCACGCCGGTCAGGGTGGCCGAAACGGTGTAGCGCTTGTCGGCGGCGAAGCCGTTCGGCACCTGGAGGGCTGTGTCGGTGTACAGCGTGCCATTGACCGTCATGCCCCGGCTGAGGCCCCGAACCCGGGTGATTGGCGGCGTGGCTGCGGCAACCAAAGGTTGCGGTGCGGGCACAACCTCGGGAAACCCCGGGCCGACCGGTTGATTCGCCGGCACCACATTCCAGGATCCAGGCCCAGGATCAGCGGATTCGAGGCGCCAGGGCAAGGCAGCTGCCGTGGCTGGATCCGGTTGAGGCAACCGCCAGTCGAGGGGTTGGGCAGCCACATCAGCGGCCAGCAGCGCGGGTGCCAGGACCAGCAGGCTGGCCAGGGGAGCGAAGGTTGCCGCCGTGTGTGTTGGAGCCAATCCCACCAGCGGAACCTTCAGCGAGGATCTTATCGGCAGGAATCCAGTTCGCATCGACCTCCTATTCCGCTCCTTCAATGGCGCGACGAGCCTCTTCAAGCAACTGATCCAGCTCCTGATCGGGGTCAGGCCGGAGGGTCACAGCAGCAGCCTCCTCCGCTTTCGATGCATGGGCCCCCGAGGCAAGCGAAGGGCGGCTCTGGTGACGCAGCAGCGATGTCCGGCGCTTGGTCCGGTCCGCGCCGAGTGCCAGCAACACCGCGACGATCACCAGGGCGAGGGTCCAACCGGCGGGGCCTGCCACCAGCAGGGCCGCCGCGACGATCAGAACAAGGCAGCCGCCACAGCCGGAGGCACAGCCATCGGAGGGCAAGCCACGCACGAATGGACGCCCGCTCCACTGTGGAGTCCATCCTATGGAGAGCCCCCGGGAGGGAAGGGCTGTGGATTCCGCCCTAGCCTCAGCACTCCACCCCGGCAGCCCCGTGGCTGAGAGCCCCATTTCAGCCAGGCCTGCTTTTTCCCCGCACCGTTCGGCAGACCAGCACCGCGCTGCGGCCCTCTGGCTGGCCGCAGTGTTGGCCTTCGGCGCCGGTGGCTGCACGGTGGTCAAGCTGCCCGATTGCCTGGAACCCAGCGCCAAGGCGCCCGTCGCCAAGGGAATTCCCCCGTCCCGGCAGGCCTTGATCGGCATCGACGGCAGCGCCTCGATGGCAGGCTTCCTGAACGGCTCGGGCGGCGGCGAAGCCTGGAAGCAGCTGCTCAAGGCGATCAAGCTCACCGCCACCGGCTACGGCCCCACGGCGGTGTACCGGATCGGCGGCAGCTCGGGTACGGCGGTGGGAGCGATCACCGAGGCGGCCGATCCCTGCTTCTTCGGCGGCTGCCCCGGCCGCCCCAACCTGGCCTCCAGCCTCCACACCCTCTGGACGATTCCCCGGGCCGGGGCGGTGCCGCCGCTGCGGGTGATCCTGTCGGATCTGGAGGTGAACCAGGGCGACATCTCGGCCCTGCGCCAGGCGATTCAGGACGACCTGGCCAGAGGGGCCAGCATCGGCGTGCTCGGGGTGCGCCTGCCCTTCGAGGGCACCGTCTTCGACAGCAATGCCCGGCGCCTACATGTGGGCAAAGCCAACCGGCCGGCGTACCTGGTGGCCACGGGGTCAAAAGGGGCGGTGGAGTCGTTCCTTGAGGGCGTGCGCCAGACCCTGGCCCTCTCGGGCTTCAACGGGCCGATCGAGATCTCCCTGCTTGGGGCCGCTCCCCCCACCCTGAAGGCCGCCACGGCCTGGGGTGAGCCCCGGGGGGCCGCCAGCACGGGTCTGCCGATTCGCATCGGCGGAACCACCTACGGCCCCAGCGACAATGGCGACTATCAACTGGTCAAGCTGCTTCCCGGCGCCACCGGGCTGGCCGTGAGCTCCTCGAAGGGGCTGGGCGCCACCGGCACGGCCGCCAGCCCCGCCCCGGCCGGCCTGATGACCCTCACCCCCCTGCCCTTGGCCGGCACCGGTGCCGATGGGTCCCTGCAGGGTGTGGCGGTGAGCGGCCTGGCGGTGAGCGGGCGACAGCTGGTGGCCCGCTTCAGGGTCCCGCCGGGCACGCCAGCCGGCGCGTTCCGGGCCACGGTGGAGGCCGGCGGCCTGCCGGAGCCCTGGTGGCTGAGCTGGAGCCGCAGCGATCCCGCCAGCGCCCAGGCCAAGGATCAGACCGATAATCTGCTGCTCACCCTCAGCAGTCTCAGCCAGGCGGCCGTTCCGGCCGGCAGCCCGCCCGCCGTCGCCTTCTGCGTCGCCTTCACCACCTGAGCAGCGAGCCTTCATGCGTCCGAGTGAATGGATCAGCCTCCTGGCCTGTGTGATCGTCGGCACGCTGTGGGTGTTCCTGGGCCAGAACGCTCTCTTCCTCAATGTGTTCGCCGGCTGGCTGGTGGGCCCGGGGCTCAACCTCCAGGACTTTCTGCAGACCGGCAGCAGCCCCTCCTTCACCGTGTTGTGGATCGGCTGCCTCACGGCGCTGCTGATCTGGTACTGGCACACCTTCAGCCGCAGCACCCGCAGCTCCGCCGAGGTGCGCCGGATGCGGGGCCGCTGGTGGCTGGCGGCCCTGCTGCTGGTGCTGTTCGGCTGGTTCTCCCAGCTCACCTTCACCGTGTTCCGCTGGCAGGTCACCGGCACCAGCCCCCTGGAGGGCGGTGGGGTGAACTATTACCCGGTGCCGCCAATGGGCTGGATTCTGCTGCTTGTGGTCGTGGTGCTCGATGTGATCCTGCTGTTCTGGCTTCCCACCGTGCTGGCCTCCCCCCGCAGCCACCGCTTCGTGGTGCCCGGCGCCGTGACCCTGCGCGGGGGCCGCTGAGATGACCCTGTTCGCGATCGGCGTCGGGGGCACGGGTGCCAAATGCCTCGAAGCCCTCACCCACCTGCACGCCTGCGGCCTGATCGATCGCGGCGACGGCGGTGCGGGCCGCCGCAGCCTCGGCACCTTCCTGGTCGATCCCGACCAGCAGAGCGCCCTGCTGCTGCGCGCCCAGACGGCGATCAGCCGCTACGGCGCCCTGCGGGGCGCCATCGCCGACCGCAGCGACCGTTTCGCCCGCGGCGACCTCCACGACTACGGCCACTGGAGCCCCCTGAGCAACAGCAGCGGGGCGGTGAGCCTTGATCAGGTGTTCCCCAAGGCGATTCTCACCAACCAGGCCAGCGGCCTGGCGGGCCTGTTCGATTGCCTCTTCCCGCCGGAGGAGCAGCAGGCCGACCTGGAGGTGGGGTTCCGCGGCCGGCCGCCGATCGGCGCGGCGGTGATGAACCGGATCAACCTGGAGCAGGAAGCCCAGACCGGTCAGTGGCAGCGGATGCTCTCCGACATCCAGGCCGCCGCCGGCAACGGTGAGGCGCCGGTGATCCATCTGTTCGGCAGTGTGTTCGGCGGCACGGGAGCCTCCGGGGTGCCGAGCCTGGGATTGCTGCTGAAGAACTGGCTGCGGGAGCAGAACCTCGGCAGCGTGACGGTGCAGGCCTCGCTGCTGCTGCCGTACTTCGATTTCGACGGCCAGGGGGATGGCGACACCGGCGTCCACGCCGAAGCCCGCAACTTCCAGCTCAACACCGATGCCGCCCTGCAGTACCTGCGAGCCAGCGGGCCGAGCTGCTTCGATCGGGTGTTCCTGGTGGGCAGCGATCTCAAGGCCCGCTTCGGCTTCAGCATCGGCGGCACCTCCCAGAGCAACGCCGCCCACCTGGTCGAGCTGCTGGCGGCGCTGGGGGCCCGGGAGCAGGCCCCGGCCAACGCCAGCGGCTATGCCTTCGTGCTCAGCCGCGCCCGCCAGGGCCAGATCGGCTGGGAGGACATCCCTGACGATGAAGCGGTGGGAGCGGCTCTGGCCCAAGGGGCTCGCTTCGCGGTGGCCTGGCTCAACAACCTGAGTCTGGAGATCGATGCGGCCCAGCAGGTGCCGATGGGCACGTTCCTCAGCGGTGCCCCCTGGGCCCGGCGGTTCTTCTCCCCCTCCGGGGCTCCCACCGCAACCTCCGGTGGGCGCCCGCCAATCCGCGACGCCACCGAGCTGTCGCTGAAGACCTGCATCGACCGCTACGCCGAAACCCTGCTGCAGTGGCTGCAGCAGATCAGCAGCAACGTCGGCAGCGGCTTCGAGCAGGAGCTGTTCAGCCCCGAAACATTGAAGCGCACCTCCAGCCCCGACAACGCCTTGCACAAGGTGGTGCGGGGCAAGGCGCGCCCCGATCGCCCCGAAGCCTCCGACACCGTGGAGACGATCAAGATCGCCATGGATGGCTTGCCCGCCGCCGCGATCAGCCGCGTCGGCATGGCAGGCCTGGCCGACGCCCTCTGGACGCTCTGCGCCTGAATCCCCCACCATGGCCACGTCCGACATCGTTCAGCACCCCTGGTTCCCCAAGACCGACCCCCCCCTGGGCGGTGGCGCTGCCGCGGGGGTGTGGCAGGGGAGAGAGCAACACAGCCTCGGCGAGCTGGCCAAACGGCTCGTCTACGAGGTGGCCAACAGCCAGGTCAATGCGCTGCCCTCTCCCTGGTCCCGCGCCCTTCAGTTCGAGCAGGCGGTGCTCAACAGCCGCTATCCCACCCGCGCCGCCCTGCTGGCGGAACTGTTCGGCTGCCTGGCCAGCGTGGGCCTGTGGGACATGGTCGGCTTGAAGCTGGAGGCCGAGCGGGTCTTTCTGCCCGATCTGGCCGCCATCGAGGATGGGGCCGTCGGGCCGTTCGCCCGCAGCCTGCAAAGCGCCGCCCCGAATCCCTCCCAGGCCCTCTACCAGCTGGCCGATGGCAGCCACCCCTGGCACCAGCTCTACGTGCTGCGGCTGAATGGCCAGCTGATCGGCTTCACCTCTCCGGCCACCCTGCTCTGCCCGGCGGTGCACCTGGCTGGCCCGATCCCCGGCATGAACTGGGCCGCGAACGGACGGTTTTCCTCCCCCGTTCCATTCCTGGGAGGCCAGCAGAAGCAGGCCCTTGCCGATTGGATCACCCACCTGGGCGACGGCCTGCTCAGCTCCCCCGAGCGACCGAACCCGGCGATGGTCAACCAGCTGGCCGCAGTGCTCCAGGGCTTCGCCACCGAGCTCAGCGGCGGACGGAGTGGCCCCGCCGTGTTCTCAGAGGCGCGGGTGCCGAACCTGCCGCCCAAGCCCACGGCCCTGGCCCTGCTGGCCAGGCCAGCCCAGGGGGGAAGCAGCCCCAGCCAGGC
Source organism: Synechococcus sp. Tobar12-5m-g (assembly GCF_024345415.1). Lineage (GTDB taxonomy): Bacteria > Cyanobacteriota > Cyanobacteriia > PCC-6307 > Cyanobiaceae > Regnicoccus. The sequence goes on from NZ_JAGQBB010000001.1 coordinate 346,556, forward strand.
CACCCTCGCCCTGGGCGATCGCCGCCAGCGGCCACTGCCCAACACCCCGACCAGGCCGGTGGTGCTGCTCGACCCCCAGATGCCGAACCGGCTTGGGCTGCCCGCCTCCGAGATCAGCCTCTACAAGGCGGCGACGCTGGAGTCGGTGGGCCAGAGCAAGGCGCAGCTGGAGATGAAGTACGGCCAGGAGATCGAGGTGATCACCCCGGACGACCTTTTCCTCGAGGCGATCCACCTGCTGGCCGGCGAGGGGGCGCTGCTCCACTCCTGGCTGCCGCGCAAGCTGGAAGGCCAGCCGCGCATCAACGGCACCGCCGTCACGCCGCTGCTGCCCCTGCGCGAGCGGGTGCGGGATCTGTTCAGCAGCGCGGAACTGCGACGGGCCTGCAGCCTGCGGCTCTCGACTGGGGGCAGCGCCATCGAGGTCACGCTGCAACTGCCTTTGGTCGGCCAGGTGGAGCCCTACCCGATCAGCCGCTCCTTTGCCCTGCAGGAGCAGAACCTGATCGCCGAAGACCTGCCGGTGGTGAGCCTCTGGCCCAACATCGACGACAGCCGCTGGAGCCAGTTCGTGGTGTTCTGCGAGGACAGCAGCACCGGCCTCACGGTGGATGGCTTTGCCGATTACCAGCGGCAGTTCGGCCGCGATGCCGGCCAGGCGGTGAAGTACTTCAGCACCAACCGGTTCCCCGACCTGATCAAGATGATCGAGCGGGGCCAGGAGCGGGGGTTGATCCCGGTGGAGCCGCCACCACCGCCGAGCGGCCAGGCCGGTGAATGGAAGGTCGGAATCGACTTCGGCACTTCCTTCACCAATTTCTTCATGGACGAGGGCGGCGGCACTCCGGTGCTCAAACCGCTCGACACCCGGGTGATTCCGCTCACCCTGGCCCAGAAGGAAACCCGCCAGACCCTGCTCAGCCAATACTTCATCCCCGAGGACATGCTGCCCCGGGGCCAGAACCCGCCCACCGCCACGGCCCTGAGCCTGCGGGGCTGGCAGGAGGCGCCGGGAGCCGTGCCGGAGCTGTTCCATGAGGCCCGCCTCAAGGTGCCCACCCCCGGCGAGTTCGGTGGCGCCGAGCTGCGCACCGGCTTCAAGTGGCGCCAGCTTCAGTACCAGAAGCCCTACCTCAAGGAGCTGGCCCTGCTGATCAGCGCCAACGCCGCCGCCGCCGGTGCCAGCGCCATGGCCTGGTCGGTGTCGTATCCCAGCGCCTTCTCCCCCAACGAGGTGCAGAACTACCGGCGCCTCTGGAGCGATCTCTGCCAGGAGCTCGGCAGCAGCACCGGCATGCCCCACAGCCTGGCGGTGGGAGGGGGCGAGGGGGGCCTGCAGACCGAGGCGGTGGCCTTCGCCAGCTATTTCGGCAACTACCTGGGCCGCCAGATGGTTCACACCGCCTGCCTGGATGTGGGCGGCGGCACCACCGATCTCAGCATCTGGCAGGAGAACACCCTCACCCACCAGGTGTCGGTGCCCTACGCGGGGCGCCAGATCTGCAGCCAGTTGCTGCAGCGCAAGCCCTCGTTCCTGAAGTGGCTGTTTCCGCCCAGCCTCACGGCCGACATCAGCAACGACGAGGCCCGCGCCCGGCAGGACCGCAACTTCACCAGCCGCCTCGACAACATCATGCGCTACGGCTCCGAGGACCTGCTCTCGGAGCGCCTGCCGGTGCTGCGCGGCGAAAACTCAGCCCAACTTGAGCAGTTCATCAGCCTGCTGGCGCTCAGTTTCGGCGGCCTCTATCACTACCTGGGAACCATCCTGCGGGGCCTCGATGGCGAATCCCGCCTGTTGCGCTCCACGCCGATGCCCGTCTACCTGGGCGGCAATGGCGGCAGGCTGATCAACTGGCTCGACCAGAGTTGCCGCTTCAGCCCCGGCTGCGAGGCCGATCAACTGATGGAACGGCTGCAGCAGCTGAGCGCCGGCTTCGCGCCAGGCCCGGCCGCCACCACCCTCTCGGACGCTTACAAGAACGAAACGGCCTGCGGCCTGATCAGCACGGGGGTGAATCTCAAGGGCGATTTCGATCCCCGCGACGAGCTGATGTTCTCCGGCGAGCAACTGGAGGTCAACGGGCAGACCTTCGGCCCCACCGACCGGGTGGACCTGGCCGCCCAGGCCCCCGGTGACACCCTGGTGAGCAGCTACAGGCTTGGCAGCCTGGAGGAGCTGAAGCGGTTCCTCACCAACTACGACGCGGCCATCCAGAGCTGCCGGATCACGGGGCTGCAACCGGTGCGCCGGCTCTGCCAGCTCGACACCCTCTGGAGCGATGTGGACACGGAGGTGCGCTCCCTTTGCCTCGAACGCCAGGGCTGCGAACTGGCCGAGCTGGAGCCGGAACCCGGCTTCATCCTCGGCTTGCGTGCCCTCACCAACACCCTCGGCCGCCAGTGGGCCGAGCGGTTCTGAGCACTCCAATGGCCCCCGTCCTGCAGCCACTGTTCATCGGAGGACTGGGCCTGCTCTTCGGCCTCGCGGCCCTGGCTTGGGCCTATGTCCTGGCCAAGCGGATCGGCAAACTGCGCTACCGCCTCGCGAACCTGGAGCGCCAGGCCTCCGCCAGGGGCCAGGAGGGGCTCGGCCTGACCCAGGAGTTGAGCCAACTGAAGGCCGAGCTGGCCCAGCTCCGCTTCAGCCAGGGCAGCCAGAGCGCGGCGGTCTTGCCTGCGGTTTCTCCCACCGTTCCGCCAAACACCTTTCCTGCACCGTTGCAGGCAGTGCCCCGGCCTGAGCCGCCCATCCCCGCCCCGGCCGCTGCCGAGCCTGGGATCGACAGCCTGATCGCGGCGATCAACCGGGGCGACAAGGTCGCCATCCGGGAGGCCAGCCCCGCCGAGCTCAACATCACCCGGGCATCGGAAGATGCGATCCAGATGGGGCGCTCCCTGCCCACCGGCCTGGAGGTGGTCAGCGGCGGCGGCAGCTACCTCCATGTCCAGCTGGGTGGAGAAGACTGGCTGCTGCCCACGGAGCGCACCCTGGAGGGATTCCGCACCCATCAACCAGCGAAGGGAATCTTCCTGTTCCGGCCCCATGCGGCGGCCTCGGCCCAGGTCGTCCAGGCGGCCCGACTGGAAACCGAAGGCGATCAGTGGCGGGTCAGCGAGCTCGGCGAGATCCACTACCCCGGCTGACCTCCCCCCTCCTCCAACCGGGCCAGGCGCGCTTCGAGGTCAGCGAGGAGCTGGGCCGTGTTTTGCCGCAGGGGATCCGGGATCACGCTCAGCTTGCCCCGGTCCTGCAGGGTCCAGCGCCGGCCATGCTGCACCGCCAGGGCGGTGGCGGGCTGGTGCAGGTGCAGGGTGGCCGGAAGGGCCGCGGCCCCCTCGATCTCAAACAGCCGCTCCAGTGACTGCACCTGGGCGCGCCGCTCCAGGCTGCCGGGGCGGGGCAGCAGCAGCCAGGGTCCGACCACCATCTCCACGGCCCAGGTGGTGCCCTGGGGGAACACCTCCAGCTCCACCTGATCGGTCTCCCCGCTCAGGGTGCGACCGCTCAAGGAACAGGGGCGGCAGAACGGCTCCAGCAGGATTGGCGTGCTGAGGTAGGTGTCGATCAGCTGGGAGATGGGGAGGTTCAGCGCCGGTACCGGGGCCGGCTCGAGGCCCCGGCCGCTCGGCGGGGGCGGAGCGGCCGGGGTGGTGCCGGCGGGGCCGTCGTTGGCGCCACCGCCGCCCCGATCGGCTTCGACCCTCTCGAGCCGGCCGGCCAGATCGGCGATGTCCGCTTCCACCGCCTCGAAGCTTCGCTCCAGCCTGGTGTTCGTTTCTCGGAAGCGGTCACTGAGTTGGCGCACGCTCTTGAGCAGGAACTTCACCGACTCGACGATCTGGGCCGGGTCTGCCTGGGTCATGGCATCAGCGCCGCCACGGCCGCTGGGGGAGGGCAGTGGGCCTGACAAAGGGCCTGACAGCCAGGCTGAAAGCGTTGCAAGCGGTGATCATCCGACTGGCTCAGGAGGACAACCGGATCGATCCTAAGCAGCGGCCCCGGGCGGGCTGGGCGCCACGACTTTTCGGGGACGACTCCGTTACGATCGACACAAGCCCATCGCGCTCCACGGGGACCCTGCCATGCCGATCACGATCGAAGAAGCCCGCGGCATTTTTCCTTCCACCCTGGCTGCGGATGTCGTGCCAGCCACGATCGCCCGGTTCGAGCAGCTCAGCGCGGAGGATCAGCTGGCCCTGATCTGGTACGCCTACCTGGAGATGGGAAAAACGATCACCATCGCGGCTCCAGGGGCCGCCCGCATGCAGTTCGCCGAACCCACGCTGAATCAGATCCGCCAGATGAGCTTCGCGGATCAGTCCCAGGTGATGTGCGATCTGGCCAACCGGGTGGACACCGCCGTGTCGCGCATTTACTCGGTCTGGTCTCCCAATATCAAGCTGGGCTTCTGGTACAAGCTGGGCGAATGGATGGAGGAGGGGATCGTCGCTCCGATTCCCGAGGGTTATCAGCTCTCCGCCAACGCGGCCGCAATTCTCGATGCGATCAAGCGCTTGGAGGGCGGCCAGCAGATCACCGTTCTGCGCAACGCCGTCGTCAACATGGGCTTCGATCCCAAGAAACTCGAAGCCGCCGAACGCATTGCCGAGCCGGTAGTGCCACCCACGGAAGCTTCCCAGCGCAGCGCAGTGACGATCGGGAATGTGAGCAACACCACGGTGCTCTCGTATATGAACCTGCTCAATGCCAACGATTTCGATGCCCTGATCGAGCTGTTCCTGCCGGACGCTGCCCTTCAGCCTCCCTTCCAGCGGCCGATCATCGGCAAGGAGGCCGTTCTGCGCTTTTTCCGGGAGGATTGCCAGAATCTCAAGCTGATTCCCGAACAGGGAGTCACCGAGCCTGCCGACGACGGCTTCACCCAGATCAAGGTGACCGGAAAGGTTCAGACCCCCTGGTTCGGTGCCGGCGTGGGCATGAATGTGGCCTGGCGGTTTCTACTCAACCCCGAAAACAAGATCTTCTTCGTGGCCATCGACCTGCTGGCCTCCCCCAAGGAACTTCTTAACTTCATTCGCTGAGCACGTCTGTCCATCGACGGCTTCGTGCTGACGGCAGACGGCGGCAGCCCTGATGAGCAAACGGAGAACAGTTGAAGTTCTGGCGCCAGGGCCATGGCTGGCCCTGGCCATCATGGCCCTGTGGCTCTCCAGTCTTCTGCTGATCGGCTGGCTTGATCCGTTCGGCAGCCGGTGGGGGGGAGGCCCTCCGGGCGTTATCGGAATGATTCTGGTCATCCTGATCCGCACCTTTCTGCAGACCGGATTGTTCATCGTCGCCCATGACGCCATGCACGGCTGCCTGCTGCCTGGGAATCTTCGCTGCAACACCCTTCTGGGCAGGATTGCGCTCGGGCTGTATGCCTGCATTCCCTACCGCCACTGCCGCTCCAACCACATCCGACACCACCGCTCACCCGGTGATCGGAATGATCCTGATTTCCACGATGGGCTGCACACCCACCCGCTGTTCTGGTTTTTCAGCTTCATGCGTGGCTATCTTTCCGCCGGCCAGATCCTCTCGCTGCTAGCGATCTGGGGGATCGGCCTGGCGGCCCTGCACCCCAACACCAGCCACCCGCTCCTGGTGCTGGGGCTGTTCTGGATTCTGCCGTTGGTGTTGAGCTCGGTTCAGCTCTTTCTGTTCGGCACCTATCTTCCCCACAGGGGTCAATCCGCGCCGCCGGGCAGCTCCCATCAGGTGGGCAGCAGCTCTCTGCCGCCAGCACTGTCCTTGTTGACCTGCTATCACTTCGGCTACCACTGGGAACACCACCACTACCCCAATTCGCCTTGGTATTCGCTGCCTTCCCTGCGCAGGCCAGGCCAGGCAGAACGGGGAGCCACGGCACCCGCCCAGTGATTCGCGGTGCCCCTGTGGCGGGTGTTAGGGTCGAAAGACACTGAACTGTTGATTTAACGCGCGTGGAAACAGGCCACACCGGCTGGAGCCCAGAAGAACGGCACCTTGCCAAACAAGCTGTCGATCTTGCTTATGAGCGTGAGGTCTCCTCACTGATCACGGCTCTCCACCACAAAATCAGCGAAGTCAGTTGCCCTGGTGATGTCTGGAACCTGCACGATTACCTGAGCGCCAAGCGCCATGAGATGGATGGAAAGTTCGACCTCCGCGATTCTTCCCTCCTCTTCGTCTTCGCCACACTCGTGAAGGATGGCTTGCTCTCGGTGGGGGAGCTCGATGGGCTCGACCGTGAGAAAGTGGTCAAGATCACGGCTCTGGCCCGCATGTAGCCCCGCCTGTCGTGGACTCCGCCCCCGGCCCTGTCGGCGGCCCATCACCACGCAGTTCGCCGGCCACGATGCGCCACTCGTGCAGCACCCAGCGGACGCAGCCCGTCTGGATCAGCGGGTCGCCGAGCACGATCGCCTCGGCTTCGGCGCGGTCCCGGGCCACAAAGAGCAGCATGCCGCCGGCTCCTGCCCGGTTCATCCCCTTGCGTTCTCCCCAGTAGCCCGTGCTGGGGCGGTGTCCCAACTGCTCCAACCGCTGGATCCAGGCCAGATGGGCGTGAAGATGGGTATCGAAGCGGCTGCGGTCCACCACCCCCTCCTCCAGCTTCACGAACCACGGCATGGCACCCAATCCCGCCCGGATCCCATCTTGAACCGTAACCACGCCGCCGCTTGATGGTGACCCTCTCGATCGCCAACACCATCACGGATCTGATCCAGGGCGATGTGAAGGAACATCTCCCCCTGGAGCGCATCCCCCTGCAGGGCGATGTGATCGGGCTCGGCACGACGAGCAGCCTCGACAACGGCGAACTGACATTCCTCCATAACGGGATGGAGCCGCGGACCCGCCTGTACAAGTGCTCCGCCGGCGACGGCAGCATCCGGCCGTTGCAGAGCGGCGATGGCAGCGCCCATTTTCCCTACGTCTGCTTCAGCGGCGATGCCACCGCCCTGCGCCATCCGGTGGACGCAGCCACCCTGGAGGCCGTCGAGGGGCTGCCGCTGCAGCAGCGGATCGGCGCGGCGATCGCCGCCCTGACCAGGGCGGGGCACCTGGCGGAGGCTCCCATCTACGGCCTGCGCCTGGCGGTGGAGTGGCACAGCCTGGTGATCACCGTGGCCTCCAAGCTCTGCATGGGGCAACGGCGCCGCAACGCCGCTCCGCAGGATCCCGCCACCGCCGCCCAGGGGCTCTACGGCAGCCTCCAGCACTACCGGCTGGCCGCGGTGGACCCTGGGGACGCCGAGGATCCAGTCCGCTTCCTCGGCAACAGCCTCCACTGGGACTGCTGCGGGTTCTGGGACACCCAGGCCGAAACGGGGCGGGTCACCGTGCCCGTGGCTGATGCACCGCTCCACCTGCATGGCTGCAGCCGTGATCTGCGCCACGGCGGCCACCTGCACCATGAGCATCCCGGCAGCCGGCTACGGCGGCTGGAATCACTGGCGATCTATCCGCTGCAGGAGATCCGGATGCTGGGCGCCGACCTGGCGATCGAGCGGCTCCGCTTCGCCGATGGGGTGGTGCACTTCCAAGTCACCAATCGCGGCGGGCTCGATGTGAGCGATCTGGGGGTGGCCGTGGTGATCGACGACATCTACTCCAGCCACCAGTACCTGCGGCTGCCCTGGCTCGCCGCCGGGGAAACCCTGCCGTTCGCCCTGCCGCTGGCCGTGCCGACTGGCCGCCATCAGCTGCTGGTGGTAGTGGATCCTGAGCGGGATGTGCTGGAGCCCCGGGCCAGCCAGGCCAACAATGCCGCCACCCTCTCAATTGCGGTGTGAGCGGAAGGTGAATGGGGAGTTGGTGAACGGAGAGGGTGGCCTCTGAAACGGCATGCAGAGCCTTTCCTGCGCAGTCGTTTAGAGAGGATGGTGGGGGGCGAATACACCACCTCGTACACCATCACTTTTGGTTGCTTTGGAGAGATGGATTGGGATTTCACGGAACGGTACAGAAAAGCCGCTGCCAGTAAGGCGTGCTTTCGAAGGGTCTTTTGTCCATCCTGCTTGGGGGCCGGAGCTATCGATAGACGCCCCCTGAATCATGCCTGCAGGGGCAAGGCTCAAGGCCCTCCAACAGTTGATTCCCTAGGCGCTGCAGCCGGCCGCTCATCTATGGATGGCCAACCGGTGCTCGAACACATCCGCAGGACTGCGATCCTCATTGGCACTCAAGCAAGCGTTATATACTGCCATTCTTCCCATCGTTCATTTTTCTCGACTTGTGTGTCGCTCAGCCCGAGACTGCTAGGAACAGTAAGCTCGTTGTGGGCTGGTGGCTTCAGAGATCCATTTGTTTGACGTCGGCGGATGAGACCCGTGGTTTGGTCGCGGGAGGTTCAGTGTAAACGGATCCATCGGCCGTGGAAGAGACGATGATGCTGCCCATGCCGAGGATGCTGCCCTTCCCGATGGCTGTATTCTGCTGAACGGCAGCGCTGATCGCAATGAAGCTGTTGTCTCCCCCCTGGAGGTTGCCCGCCAAAGAACAAGCAGTCAACAATACCTGACTGCCGACTCGGCAGTGATGACCAATTTGTGCGGACAGCAGCAGCGTGTTGTCAGCGATGGCGGAGAATAGATGAACACCTGTTCCGTCATCGATAAAGATATTTTCATCGTAAGTTAGATCTGGGCAGACCATTGCCCTGGGTGATATTTAACTAAATAGGGAGTATCCTTTAAACTTCGAATTTCTGAAGATCTGCTCCCTCACCCAGTTATTGCCGATAGCGATGAAGAGCTGATGGTCATCTGGCGGAAAGGCCTCCTCCAAACTCTCAGAATCAACAATTGGAATCCCATACAGGCGCTGGCGGGGATCCTGGTTGAAGCTTCATTCGATGCAGAAGGCCTGGATTAGGGACTCCTCATGCTGAAAAGACGTAAGCAACATAATTGACAAAGGTGCCTGTCCCGAAGATGAGTAACTTCAAGCCAGGATCTTTCCGTCACTTCTCAGTCTACACAGAGATCGTTCCTCTGCATCAGCGGAGGCAGGGACTTCTGCGTCTCGCTTTGTGCTCCAAGGCAGTCGGACCGATCACCATCATGGGAGTTGCGTGGCCAATGCCACTTCGGCAGGAACCTGCTGGGAGCAGGAGTCGGCATTGGTCCTATTGCCATGCATGCTCCCTCCAACCCGTTGACGCTTACCGAGCAGATTCCCCCTCGATCAAGGGAGTTGGTGCCGCTTCGAGTTATTAGTTCATGCCGAGTACCGTCTTGCCAGGCCAAGCTAAAGCTGAAGATCATGCTACGCGGGCATTGATTGATTCCTGGCGTTCGAGGCTATCGCCAAAGAAAGTAGGCACAGGTAAACTCTAGCTCATAGCCTGGAGTTTTGGGTAACATGGTAGGCTTTCGAATTCATTTCTATGGCGTAGTCCTTCTGCTCAACTTACATGGTTGACCCAGCTGTTCGGCCGGTCACATCCACAAGCAGAAACCCTTGGAGGGTCTTGCTGCAGATAATGGCTTCCATGGCCTAAGGAGTCTTTAAATCTGGACTATGGGTTCGACGCCTGGTCAACTCATTGATTGAAGGTGAAGGAGGCGTTATCAAACTCTGCTGTGCGGCAGGCTATCTCATCTGAGGGTAAGAATGACGTTCGGCAAAAGGGCTGAATTCCTCAATGTGGCATCACGCTTAATGGATGGGGATGTCATCCCAGGCTTGTCACTGATCACTCAGGAGCTTGCTCCTCGACACTTTTTGCACATGCTTACCATCTTCTGCGCTAAACACAAGTTTGATGAGGTGCTTCTCTTCTCACCTGCGAAGAGCCCCAGCAAATAAGTCAATGGAATGGCAAGAACTGAACCTGCATCCAAACCGTCATTCTATTCGTTCAACGACAGGCAAGGAGGCCCAACTCCGCACGACTGAATGAGTCGACCCGTTTTCCATCGCTGGCTATTGTTCCAATTCGAAAAGCGTTTTTGCCTATCAAGTTCACTTATCTTTGTGTTAAGCGTCGACATTCTGGAAGGGTGCCGAAGTTATCCCCTTACTCCTGCACGTACTATCGTTCTAATTCCATTGTCAATGGGGTTGCCTGAATCAGATGACCTGCTAAAATTAGTTTCATTAGTTTCTGAAGGCGTTTGGTTATGTCTGTGCCGCAAACGCATAGCCCGATCGTCTCTGTCTGCATGGCCAGCTTTAATCATGCTCCCTATGTTGCTGCAGCGGTCCAATCTGTTCTCGATCAGACGTTTTCTGACTTTGAGCTGATTGTTGTCGACGATGGATCTTCTGATGACACGCTGAAAATCCTGAAGACGTTTGACGATCATAGGATCCGACTCGAAGCCTTTACTACGAATCGCTCAGCCTGCATTGCCGCGAATCATGCCATCAAAATGGCACGGGGATTTTATGTTTCAGCCATCAGCTCTGATGACATCTGGGAACCTTTCAAGCTAGAGCGCCAGGTGGGGTTCCTTGAGGCACACCCCGATGTTGTTGCCACCTTTTCGCGAGCCACAATTATCAATGAGCATTCCGCTGAAGTCGATGCCACTGATGCCTCTCTAGACAGAGTTGCTAAGTTATATTTAACAGTGTTCAATGTTGACAACCGATCGAAGATTGAATGGCTTGAGAAGTTCTTCTTTGATGGCAATTGCCTTTGCCATTCCTCAGTTTTGATTCGTCATCGCTTTCTGATTGATTATGGAGCCTTCAATCCTACCCTGTGCCAACTCCCTGATTTTGATTTGTGGATCCGACTGGTGCAGCATGGTGAGATTCATGTGGCCACCGAGCCACTTGTACGCTTTCGTGTGTTGCCGGAGAATAAGAATGCATCGGGACTGGGTAGAAAGAAATCCAGGATTTACTCAGAGACCGTGTTTGTCTATACTCAGCTCTTTGGAATCAGTGATTCAAACTACATCCAGCCGTTGCTTGAGCGCTTGACTGAACTGGCGGCACCGAATGAAGTTGACATCAGAGCAGATCTTCCGATTGGATTGCAGCTGGCAATGCTTACCGCTCGGCACCATACGCAGCCGGCCGCAAGAGTGTCTGCCATTAACTTCATTCGTTCCCTCGCACAGGTTACGGGCTGCCCTGAGATTGTGCTCTGTCTCCACAATTTAGAACTCGCTAATGACTCTTACAATGTTATCGTTCTTGATGAGGCATACTCTGCATTAGAATCCATCAAAGCTGAAGCGGATAGGTTTAGGCAGGAGCTAATGGAGGCCACTGTTGCGGTAGAGAAACACAGGCAGGAGCTAATGAAGGCCACAGAGAAACACAGGCAGGAGCTAATGGAGGCCACTGTTGCAGTAGAGAAACACAGGGCAGAAGCCGATCACAACCGTGCGCGGTCAGAGCTGTTCAGGCAAGAAGCGATCCATTATGAGAAAATGCTCAATGAGGTTCTCCAATCAAAACTGTGGCGATCCACGGCATTCTTGCGTGGGTTCATTGATCGTCTCAAGCATTTGATTTCTTTCTTACCGACTGGGCATCAACAGGATAGCGCTGTTTCAACCATTTCTCAGGTTCCGAACTGTCACCGTCGCAGTTTTTTCTCCAACCCCCTAATTCTGAATGGATGTCGGCGCCTTGTTCGTAAGGTGCGAAGCCTTTCGGTACGCTATGTCTATCCAGCCGCCCCAGGATTGCATAGTCTTGTCTTCTTTAAGTTGCGCCGAACACTAACCGCATTTTTTGGTAAAGGATCTCCGGGAGGCCTCCTATCGCTGCAACAGATCTTTTTTTCAGACCCTTATGCCCCCTCCCAGATTAATGCAAACCCACTCGTCAGCATCATCGTCCCGTGTTTTAATCACGCGAGGTACCTTGAGCAGAGGCTGTCCAGCATTAACCAACAAACTTACTCGAACGTTGAACTCATCCTGTTGGACGATGCCTCTGAAGATGGGAGTGCTGATATACTGCAGCAGTTTGTCAGTCAAAATCCGGAAACCACAAGTCTTGTTGTTAACTCTGTTAACTCTGGATCACCCTTTTCTCAGTGGAAACGAGGGCTGGCTGCAGCCAAGGGAGACTTGATCTGGATTGCTGAAAGCGACGACTTCTGTGATCCTAGTTTCCTTGCAGAGCTTGTTCCTCTGTTTAGCAATCAAGCTGTCATGCTTGCATTTTGCCGGACTGTCTTCGTTGATGCATCCGGTGATCGCGAGGTCTGGTCAATGCACGATTACATACCAGAGCTTAGCGCAAAAACTTGGGGTAAACCGTTCCTGGTCAGTACACACAAGTTGGCAGAGAGGATCTGGAGCCGGCGTAATCTCATCCCTAATGTCAGCGCAGCCTTGTTTCGTTCTCCTGCACAGTTACCATTCCTGGAGGATCCTGAGTGGGTACAAATGCGAGTATGTGGAGACTGGTTCTTCTATCTTCACCTGGCATGTGGGGGCCTTGTAGCGTACAGCCCAAGGACAACCAACTTTTATCGGCAGCATCCAACCAACAGTTCAGTCGCTCTCCATCGGAATCAGTCCTATCTGACTGAACATCTCTTTCTTGCAGAGCGCCTTCTGCGTCTGATGTCGCTCAGGCGACCAGACTGCCTGGCTATGCAGTCGGAGCTTGAGCAGAGATGGATGGATCGTCGCAATGAAATGTTGCCAGATGAGTTGAAGCAAAGGATCAAGGCGTTACGACCCCTGTCTGCCCTTGAGGGTGGGAAGACTCCCGCTCTGCTGATCGTGACCTATGCCCTCATCCCCGGAGGCGGCGAGATTATGCCGCTTAGGCTGGCTAACACCCTAAGAACCAGGGGTTTCCCCATCAGTGTTCTGAACTGTCACCAACAACCCAGTCAACCTGGGGTGCGGTCAATGCTCAACTCTAATATTCCTTTGTTTGAGCTGTCTTCCCTGGAAGCTTTGCCAAGACTGGTCAGTGATTTGGGAATTGATGTCATTCATTCCCATCACCCTTGGGTAGATACAACGATTGCAGAGCTTTTCTCTGGCCGCTCCAGCGTCAGTCATGTCGTCACTTCCCACGGAATGTATGATGAACTTGACACAATGGAGCTTGCCCGTGCCGGTAGGCTGCTTACTCCTTGGATCAGGCACTGTACCTATGTAGCGGAAAAGAATCGACAGCCTCTCTTGTCCATGGGTCTAAGCGCAGACCAGCTCACCAAGATTTCCAACTCTGTTGATGATGTTTCTATCTGTCCAGAAAAACGCCAAGAGCTTGGCATTGAGGATCATGACTTTGTGATCTGTCTTGCCAGCAGAGGGATCCGTGTGTCTCGCGTCAAGCCCCTTGGCCGTTTGGCGTCAATCAAGTTGGCCGGTGAGGCCCCCTGAGCTGCTCTGCGGTTGCCTTTGACGACAACCTCTTTCCGGCGACACGAAATCTTGCCCATCTCCGG
>NZ_JAGQBB010000010.1 GCF_024345415.1 Synechococcus sp. Tobar12-5m-g
TACCCGCCCTCTCGGGCTTCCTCGGCTCCGCGGTCTCTCAACCGCTTCTGAAACTTACAGCATCAACGGCTTCCGCCCCCTCTGCTCCAAGCCCCCTGCAACGCTCGCCTCTCGGCTCCCGCGCAGTTCATCAACCTATCACACATCTCCTCCCTCTCCTACCAACGCCTCCGCCCAGGGCAGGAAAATCTCCAGGGTGGCTCGATCTCGGGCCGCCAAAACCGGGAAATCTGTGTCGGCATGGTTCTCACCCGCCTCCAGATGCTCCGGGCTGTTCACCAGCCATCGGAGCGGACAGCCCAGCTCCGTGAGCACCAGCCAGGCCGCAGCCAGATCCCAGATCTTCGGTGTGGCCTCCAGGGCAGCCACGGTCTGTCCCATCGCCACGCTGACCAGATTGAGGCTGGCGACCCCGAGCAAGCGGATCTTGCCGGGGAACCGGCGATCGGGCAGCTTCTGCAGCACCCCGATCGAGCGGCTGCAGAGCGAGGCGCAACCGATGAGCTGCCCATGGGAGGACGGCGGCTCCAGACGCTTGCCGTTCCTCCAGGCCCCCTGGCCGCGCACAGCCACGATGCGCTGCCGCAGGGGGGGCACATCCAGAATCGCCAGAACGGGGACTCCCGCTTCGAAGCGGGCCAGGGATATCGCCCAGTAGGGAATTCCCGCCGCGAAATTGGTGGTCCCATCGAGGGGATCCACCACCCAGAAGGCCGGGGAGCCGGGGATGATCTTGTCGCCCTCCTCACTGAGAACCCCCTCCCCTGGATAGAGCTGATCCAGCCCGTGCACCAGTGTGTGATCGCTCCAGCGATCACAGGCCGTGATCAAGCTGCCATCGGCCTTGGCCTCCGCGGCCATGTGGCCGAAATCGAGACGCTGGCGGCTGGCGACGTCATCAAGAAGGGCCTGGATGGGCCAGGCTTCCAGAGGGGGAGTGGATGGGTGGGGAGGGTTCATCCGAGCTCGATCGCCAGAACCTGTCCGAGGCTGCGGCTGGTGTCATCGCGGAACTGACGCAGATTCAGCCGGGAAAGCAGCAACAGCGCCGCAAACGCCATCAGGGTTTCGATCGAGAGCACCAAAGCAAAGGGTAGAAATCGCGACGATTCCGCACTGATGGCGCGCCCCAGGTCGAGCAGGCCTCCGCCCAGCAGCTTGCCCAGGGCGCGGGACAAAGCCTGGGCCAGGCCCCACACCCCAACGAAGGTGCCCGCCGCCGCGGGCAGGGTGAGATCGAGCATCAAGCAAAGGGTGCTGTTGGTGCCGATCCCCGAAGCCAGGCCGAACACCAGCATCACCGTCTTGAGTGCAGCCACCTGAGCGGTGAGTCCTGCCAGGAGCAGCAGCAGCATCGAGCCGGCGATCAGCTGACAGCCAAGCCTCGCCGTGGCCAGAGGGCCGAGACGGGGAACGATCCACCAGCCGGCCAGCACCAGGCCGACCAGGGTTCCGGATCCCCAGAGGGCATTGAGTCCGGCGGTCGCGGCGATCGGCATGCCAAAGACTTCGGCGCCGTAACTCTCCAGCACGGGATCCTGAAGGAACAGCGCCAGGGTGAACAGGATCAGGAAGAGGAAGAAGATCGCCACCTGACGGCTGGAGGTGACAAGCTGCCAGGCCCGTTTCAAGGTGATCGCGTCGTCCCTCTCGGCGCTGCGGCTCAGGTCCGCCTGGGCCCTGGCTGGTTCCATTCCCCAGGTGGCCAGCAACGTGAGAGCGAACACCACGGCGGCCGAGCGCAGCATGAACGGCACCAGGGCTGCCTCAAGCACGGCTGGATCCTTGACCCCATCCAGATTCCTAAGACTGAGGGAGATCGCCACAGCCCCGGCGACGATGCCGACGGTGAGCATGCACCAGATGATCCCGACCGCTCTGGAGCGGTCCTTCTCTTCGGTGCGGTCGATGACCAGGGCCAGATAGGGCGTGCTGGCCATCGAAACGGCCAGCCCGTAGCAAGCAAACAACCCACAGAGCAGGGCCGCCCCCAGCACGGTGGCCTGCGAATCCTGCTGCTGGAACGCCCTGGCGAGGCTGAAAATCACCGGAACAACGAGCACCGCCAGGCCACAGAAGCAGGCGGCGCCCAACAGGATGTAGGGCGTGCGGTGTCGTCCAGCCCAGGCATAACGGTCGGAAATCTGCCCAAACAGCACCCGGGAGGGAGCAACGAACTGCTCAAACGCCAGGGCGCCCCCGACCAGAAGCGCGGGGAAGCCCAGCTCACTCACCATGACCCGGTTCAGCAGCCCGGCAAACACCACCGCCAGAAACCCCAGGCAGGCCTGAAAGAGACCGAGCCGCAAGGTGCCTGGTATGGAGAGCCGGGGGCTTGGTGAAGCAACCGGGTTCATCCGGGCGGAAGAAAAAACCGCTGTGACCTTATCAAGGACGTGAATGAAGCGATGATCGCCACCGCGTCGAAGCTCAAAGGCTGGAATCCAGCTGACAGGCCGGCTGCAGAGGCAGGGGTTCGATCGGAATCTGGGTGGCTGGATCCGCGGCCGGCTTGGTTGCCGGCAGAACCGGGGGTTTGCAGAGGGCCACCTGATCGAGGCCCGTGCGACGGCGCAGCTCCGCCAGGCGCTTGTTATACCCGGTCACGGCGCTTGCGTAGCGGACTTCGGCCTGGGTGAGATCCCGCTGCGTGTCGACAACTTCCCGCTGGGTGGTGACACCGGCCTGGAAGCGAAGGCGCGCCAACCGGAGCGACTCCCGCGCAGACGTCACCTCCCGGGTGGTGGTGGCGATATCGCGGTTGTTCTTGAGCAATTCGTAGAAGCTGGTTTCCACCTCCTGGCGGATCCCATCGCGGCGGCTGGCGAACAGAAAGCGGTTTTGCTCGGCGACCTGCTTCTGCTGGCGGTACTGGGCGGCAGCGCGGCCGCCGTCAAACAGCGACCAGCTCAGGTTGAGACCGATCGCATTGTCGACGCCGTAGGTCAGGGTGTCGGTCGTGTTTGTATTCGCAGAACTGACCGTGTTCTGACCGTTGAAACGGTTCCAACTGAAGTTGTTGACGATGCTGAGGAAGGGCTGCACCGCACCGAGCGAGGCATTGGCGTTGCTGTTGGCGATCGAGATGTCGAGAATGATCTGATCGAGTTCTTCGCGGAAGGCATAGGCCGCCACGATGCTCTCCTGCAGAGAAGGCAACCAGGACGCCAGCACCCGGGCCGGCTCCTTGGCCGTGGGCGTCACGTTCTGGGGCAGATCGAGAAAGGCGGCCAGGGTGCGGCGGGCCACGGACTGATCCGACAGCGCCGTCGTCAGCAGTTGCTGGTCGCGGGCCAGCTGGGTTTCGGCCTGCAGCACCTCCAGCTTGGTGGACACGCCCGCCTGGAAGCGGGCCCTGGCATCCCGGAGGCTCACCAGGGAGGCGCGCACCGATTCCTGGCCGATCCGCACGTTCTCATCGGCGAGCTGCAGATCGAAGTAGGCCTGGGCGACCTGGAGCCGCAGATCCCTCAGGGCGATCAGGTACTGGTTCTGGGCCTGTTCGTATTGATCCCGGGCCGCGGCGATCTGGGGCACCCGCTGGGGGTTGATCAGATCCCAGTTGATGCCGATGCTCATCCGGGCGCCATAGCTCACGGAATTTTTTGTGGTGGTTTTGTTGGGGGTGGTGCAGGGACCGTTCCTAGGGCAGGCAGGAAAGTTTGTGTCACTGCTGAAACTATTGGTCAGGCCTGGAAAGCTGTCGGTCGACGTGTTGAGGTTGATGGTGGGATACCAGGCCGAGATCTGCGCCCGCAGGTTGGATTTGGCCTGATCCACCTGGGAAGCCACCGCCTTGAGATTGGGGTTGTTCACCTCCGCGATGGTTTCCACATCCCGCAGCCCCAGGGGCCTGAGTTCCTGAATCCGCACCTGGTTGGGCTTGGTGGGCAAAGCCAGCGATGGCGGAGCTCCCAGGCGCTGGAGGCTGGGGTCGAGCTGGGTCGCCGCCGGGGCCAGCACGGTGGGATCCGACTTGGGGCGGTTGCCGATCACCGCCGGGGCCAGGGGCAGCTCGTCCGAGGCCACCGGGGGTTGCGCTGGCGAGGCCGCCGGCTGTCCCCAACCCGGCAGCGCCGAGACGGGGGCCAAGGCCATCCCTGCGAGTGCCGTGATTGCAAGGATCGAAGGCCGCACGCCAATCAGATCGTGGTTCAGCCAGAGCTTAAGGAAACGAGGCTGTTGCGCCGATGCAGGCGGCCACGAAATCATCCGCTCCATCCACCAGCCGAACCGGCACCGGGCACTGGCCACGGAACTGGTCGAGGCTCAGATCGTCGAGGAAGACCGGCGCCCCCTGGCGCAACACCACCGAAGGGAGGAGAAGCTGATCACCCAGATCCATCCCGGCCAACCCCGTCAAGAGGTCCGAGCCGGTCAGCAGCCCCGTGACCACCTGGTCCTGGCCCCAATAGGGACTGGGCAGGCCATGGAGGATCAGCTCCAGGCCACCGACGCGGTTGAGCCTCTCCACCACGGGGCAGAGGGCCTCGGCCACCAGCCGCCCCACCACCCAGCTGATCCGGCGGGGAGCCGCCAGCCGCTCCGGCAAGGTCTCGGTGGCCCGCGCCAGGGATTCGAGGAAGGCCCGGATGCTGCCGACGCCATTCTCCTGCTGGGGAAGATCCTCGTAGGCGGCGCGGGTGGGCAAAGGGAGGCCCGCCATCAGGTACCACTCATCGGAGAGCCAGGCGAAGCGGCTGCCCAGGCTGGCCAGGAAGCTGGCCTGCATCGACTCCACCTGGGCGATGACGGCCCGGGCGCAGGCACGATCGACAGGCACCAAGCCGTCCTGGCTTGGCCGGAAACGGGTCAGCCCCACCGGCACCACCGCCACGGAGAGCACCGCCGGCCAGGGTTCGGCGGCAAAGCTGGCCAGGTCGTTCAGGCTGCGCTCCAGGGCCGCACCATCGTTCAGGCCGGGACAAACCACCACCTGGGCATGGATCTGCAGCCGACGCTGGGCAAACCAGGCCAGCTGGTCCAGGAGCAACCCCGCCCGGGGATTGACCAGCAGGCGCCGCCGCAGGTCAGGATCGGTGGCATGGACCGAGACAAACAGGGGGGAGAGGCGCTGGGCCTCGATCCGCTCCCAGTCGGCCGGGGTGAGGTTGGTGAGGGTGAGATAGGAGCCGTAAAGAAAGCTGAGCCGGTAATCGTCATCCTTGACATACAGGCTGCGACGCCTGCCGGGGGGTTGCTGGTCGATGAAGCAGAAGGCGCAATGGTTGTTGCATTGCCGCAGGCCATCGAACAGCGCCTCGGTGAATCCCAGTCCCAGGCCCTCATCGGCGTCCTTCTCGATCTGCAGACGGTGAAGCGAACCCTCGGGATCCTCCACCTCAAGCAGGAGGTCTTCCTCCGCGACCAGGACCTGCAGATCGATCAGGTCCCTGGGCCTCACCCCATTGACGCTGAACAACCGGTCGCCGGGTTGAAAGCCGAGCTCCTCGCCGATCGATCCGGGCGCCACGGTGGCCACCACCGCCGGCTGCGGCGGGCGATCAGCGGGACCGGCTTGCAGCGCAACTCCGGCGGAAGGCTCATTCCACACGGAATCTGCGCTGCAGGGCCCTCCAGTGTGGACGACGGGGACCCGATCAGCCGGCTGGGCTGCCCGACCTGGCCGCCCAGGCCAGCAGAAACGCCCCGAAGCCAAGCCGGTAGGCGACGAACAGCCAGGTGCTGTGGTTCTGCAGGAAACGCAGCAACCAGGCGATCGCCAGCCAGGACACCACCGCCGCCGAAATGATCCCCACCAGCATGGGAACCGGGCCGAGCGCCGCATCGGTCGCGAAGGCCGATTTGAGCTCCACCAGGCCGGCCAGCGTGATCGCGGGGATGCCCAGCAGGAACGAGAACCGGGCCGCCGCCGATCGCTCCCAGCCATCCAACAGCGAGGCCGTCAGGGTGCTGCCGGAGCGCGACACTCCGGGGATCAGCGCCAGGGTCTGGGCCAACCCGACCCAGACTCCGTCGATGGGGCGAACCCGGGCCAGGTCGCGGCTCCGCTGGCCCAGCGTTTCGGCCAGGGCCAGGAGCAACGCCATCACGATCGAAACGATGCCGATCGAAGCGATCCCACGCAGGGGAGAGGTTTCGTAGCCCGGCCAGAACAGCTTGATCGCCAGCCCAGCCAGCACGATCGGCACCGTGCCGATCGCCATCGCCAGGCCGAGCCGCGCCGAGGGATCCTTCCACTGGCCGAGACGAAAAGCGCGGCTGATGCCACGCAGCACAGCGGCCAGGTCCTGGCGGAAATAGAGAATCACGGCCGCGATGCTGCCCAGCTGGATCACCGCGGTCACGGCGACCCCCGGATCCCCCCAACCCAGCAGCACGGGCACGACCTTGAGATGGGCCGTGCTGCTGATCGGCAGAAACTCGGTCAGCCCCTGCACGACCCCCAGCACAAGGGCATGCCAGCAGGCCTCGAAGAGGCCAATGCCAGGGGCCGATACGGCGGTGGACATCGGCACCAGGACAAACGGTTGAGAGACCGACCCTATGGCCGGACGCCCATCCAGACCACGACAGCCTTCCCTTAAGGTTGATTACCTTTCTTCACACATGCCGGTGTTCGGGGCTCCAGCCACTCTCCTGCCTGCCGCCCCATTCAGCCTGTTGCTGAGGATTCCCGTCGCTCCGGCCCAACCCTTGGCGGGGGCCTGGAATCGAGCGGCCGTGGCGGCCATGCTGGTGGTCCTGCCCGTGTTCCTGCAAGCCCCCTGGGTGCGGCTCCAGCCCTTCAGTGCGGCTGTCTTCTCCGCTGGGCTGCTGACGGCAGCGCTTCTGCTCGATCGGCTCGGCCACGGTCGCTGGCGGGAGGTTGGCCAGCTGCTGCTCGGCTTCACCGGCAGCTGGCTTGGGGGATGCCTGTTCTGGGGATGGTTCCGTCTCCATCCCGTCCTGCACCTGCCGATCGAAGCCTTTGCCCTCCCCCTGGCGCTGGCCGGCATCAACGGACGCTGGCGGATCGCCTGCAGCTTCTACCTGGCCTCCCTGGCCGGTACGGCCTGCACCGACACGGCGATGGCCCTGACCGGGGTCATCGCCTACTGGCCCCTGGTTCTGCAAGCCCCACTCGCCGAAGCCCCCGGGCTGCTGACCCTGGCCGGCCGCCAGCTGCTCCATCCCTCCGCCTTGCTGACGGTCGCCGCCGCCGGCAGCGGCTTGATCCTGGTGGCACGCCGGCTGTGGCCAGGCGGGAGCGCTTCACGGATCGCCGCAGCCGTTCTGCTCACCACCCTGGTGGTGGATGGGCTGTTTCTGGCCGCAGCCCTGCTCAGCCCCCGGCTGAGTGGCTTGATCTGAGGACCCTTCGGGAGAATTGAAGAACTGCGAATGCTCAAGCAGGTGAGCTGGGATTGCCTGGAGTGCGCCTGTAGCCTTGGCGAGGCCACGACTGGCGATCCAAACGAGGAGATTTTGCGATGAAACGGCTGGTTGCCTGGCTGATGAGCGGTGTTCTTGTTGCCGGCCTGCTTCTGTCCCTGTTGCTTCCCGCGGCCGCCCAGGCGGAGGAGCGCCGGAACGTGGCCGACGACAAGATCGCCGCGTCCGAGGGCAAGGTGGACCTGAACAACTCCCCGGTCAGAAGCTTCCAGCAGTTTCCCGGGATGTACCCCACCCTTGCCGGCAAGATCGTTTTGGGCGGGCCCTATGAAACCATCGATGATGTGTTGAGTCTTGATCTCACCGAGCGGCAGAAGGAACTCTTCGCGAAGTATCGGGACAACTTCACCATCACCCCCTCCTCCATTGCTCTCAACGAAGGGTTTGATCGCATCAACAACGGGGTCTACCGCTGAGATCCCAGCTCCCGTTCATCTCTGAAGCCGTCGGCTCCCTTCCGGCGGCTTTTTTGTTGGCTCCTTGACTGACTCCAAGGCTGCGGATGGGCCAGCACAACCGCCGCTCAGGGCGCGCTGGGATGTGGTGGTGATCGGCGGTGGTGCCGCCGGATTGATGGCCTGCCTGGAGCTCCCCGGGGCCTTTCGGGTCCTGCTGATCAGCAAGGAGAAGGCACCCCGCTCAGCCAGCCGCTGGGCCCAGGGGGGCATTGCCTCGGTGACCGGGCCCGAGGACAGTTTCGAGAGCCATCGGGACGACACCCTCAAAGCCGGCGTCGGCCTCTGCGACGCCGACGCCGTGGAGTTGCTGGTGCACCAGGCTCCTGGCTGCGTCAAGCGTTTGCTCGAGCTCGGCATGGCCTTCGATCGGGTGGACGGGGGACTGAGCGCCACCCTGGAAGCGGCCCACAGCCATCGCCGGGTTCTCCATGCCCAGGACCGAACCGGCGGGGCCCTGGTGGAGGCCCTGGAGCGGGAGGCGAGCCGGAGACCCCAGCTGACGCAGCGCAAGGGATTGGTTGCCCTGAAGCTCTGGGTCGAGCAGGGTCGCTGCTGTGGCGTTCAGGTGCTGGAGGGGGATCGGGTGCGCTGGATCCAGGCCAGGGCGGTGGTGCTGGCCAGTGGCGGCGGGGGTCATCTGTTCGAGAAAACCACCAACCCCTCCCAGGCCACCGGCGACGGGGTGGCGATGGCCTGGGAGGCCGGCGCCCAGGTGCGCGATCTCGAATTCGTTCAATTCCATCCCACGGCGCTGATGCTGCCGGGGGCTCCCCATTTCCTGATCTCCGAGGCGGTGCGGGGGGAAGGGGCCCGCCTGATCGACGAGGCGGGCCGCAGCCCGGTGGCCCAACTGCCCGGTCGGGACCTGGCCCCCCGGGATCAGGTGAGCCGCGCCCTGGTGCGGACCATGCAGGAGCAGGGGGTGGATCGGCTCTGGCTCGACCTGCGGCCCGTTGGCAGCGCGCTGCTGGAGAAGCAGTTCCCCACCATCCTCGGGCGCTGCCGCGAGCTGGGCCTGGAACCCACCACCGCTCCGATCCCGATCGCCCCAGCCGCCCACTACTGGATGGGAGGGGTCAGCACCAACCTCACGGCGGCCACCAGCCTGCCGGGCCTCTACGCCGTCGGTGAAGTGGCCTGCACGGGGGTGCACGGCGCCAACCGCCTGGCCAGCAATTCGCTGATGGAATGCCTGGTGTTCGCCCGCCAGCTGGGCAGCCTGCGCCTGGAGATCACCGAGCGGCAACCCCTGTCAGGAGCCGGGGTTGAACCCTGGATCCAGGCGGATCGCGAGTCCGGCGCCGATCTCGATGGGCCCACCCTCGCGGCCAGGATCGAAGCCCTGCGTAGGCGCTGCTGGCGTGTCGCCGGCGTGGAGCGGAGTGGGAGCCCGTTGTGGCGCGCCCTGGTCGCCACCCGGGCCGAACGCCGCGAGCTGGATCAGCAGCCGTTGCTTCAGCAGCTCGAGAGGCTCCAGCCTGGACACCAACTGCAGCTCACGGCCCAGCAACAGAGCCGCCTGCGGCCCCTCCAGGATCTGCGCCAGATGCTCACCCTGGCCGAGCTGTTGATCGAAGCAGCCCTGTTCCGGGAGGAAAGCCGCGGCGGCCATTTCCGCACCGATGCCCCCTCCCCTCAACCCTTCTGGCGGCGCCACACCGTTCAGACAAGGGGCAAGGCGATCAGCACGACAGCCCTGGGGGGCTGACTCAGGGGAGGGCAGGACCCTTGAACCCACTCCATTCGGCCAGTTTTGCCAGCGGCTTGACGCCGGAATCGAGACGCCCGTTGATCTCCCAGGTGGGAAAGCCTTCGATCTTCTTCTGTTCGCAGAGCGCCCTCTGGCTGTTCACCCCATCGGGAGCGCATTCGATGACGGTGAGCTTCGCGGTCGCCTCCTTGCCAAACAGTTCCTTCTGTTCATGGCAATGGGGACACCAGTAGGCGGAGTACATGACCGCCCCCCGTGCCTTGAGATGCTCGGCCAGGGCGAGGGTGGCCGGTGTGCTGGCGCTGACGACGGCCGGAGGCGTTCCCTTGGTGGTGAGTGCAGCCGGGCGATCGACGGAGGCCGCCCAGCCCAGCCCGACCAGCCCCACCACCAGCGCCACGATCACCCCGCGAAACACGAGCTGGCCTCGGTCTTCCCAATCGCCGCCCGCCAGGCTCAAGGCGAAGAGCGACAGGCTCAACACGGCCGAGAGCACACAGAAGAAACAGAACGCCTTGATCTTGACGATCAGCAGACCCATCAGCAGCAGGCTGAACACGACCATGCCACCGGTTACCAGGAACAGCCCCCACCAGCTCCGCTCCGAGAGGCTGGAGCGGAGCTCGCCCTTCAACACCAGCGGCAACACAGCCAGCACCAGAACCGTGGCGTAGGCAAGGAAGCCGAACAGGGAGAGGGGCTGGCCGAACAGGCTTCCCCAGACGCTGTTGAGCACCTTGTCGCAACCATCGGCTCCCCCCGGACAGCTGAGCTGCCCGATCACCCCCCAGCGCTTCAGGGTGATGGTTCCGGTGTCGATCACGCCGATGGTGGCCAGCACCGCCATCACCACCCGGATCCAGCGATGGTTGGGTTCGCCGCGGCGACGACTGCTCAGGCGGCTGGTCAGGCGGGTGGTGGTCACGGCGACGGGTGCCAGTGGGGCGATTGTGGCAGCAGCTGCTTGAGGGCCGCCACCCGCCCCGGATCCACCGGGCGGCTGATCAACCCGTCCTGCTTGAGGGCGGTGCCGGCGATCACACCGTTGCAGAAGGGGGCCAGCTGGCGCATCAGCGCCAGGGTGGCCCCGCTGCCGATCAGCACCGGCGCGCCCAGCGAGGCCGCCATCGCCGTCTCCAGGTTGGGCCGGGCGGTGGGCTGGCCGGTGCCCGCACCCGAGACGATCACCCCGTCGGCCCCGCCGCGCTGCAGGGTATCGGCCACGGCCTCGGCCATGCCGAGCGGGGCCAACGGCGCACCGTGCTTGACCAGCACATCGGCCAGGATCAGAATTGCCTCGGCCCCTAGCAGTCGACGGCGTCGCAACAACTCGGCCGCCTGACCCTCGATCACCCCCTGATCGGTCACGGTGGCACCGCTGAGCACGTTGACCCTCAGAAAGCGAGCCCCGCTGACCTGGGCAATCGCCAGGGCCGCCAGGGCGTCATTGCGGAGCACATTGATCCCCAGCGGCAAGGCGGTTTCAGCCGCCACGCATGTCGCCAGTCGGGTCATGGCCGCCACGGTCTCCGGCGGCACGGCTCCGCGCCAGAAGGGCACATCACCGAAATTCTCCACGATCAGGCCATCGGCTCCGCCATCGCGATAGGCGCGGGCATCGGCGCAGGCGGCGGCCAGCACCGCCTCGAAATCGCCCTGCCAACCAGGCGAGCCCGGCAGCGGATGGAGGTGCACCACGCCGATCAGGGGGCAGGGTTGCGGGAACAGACCCTGCCAGCGGCCGGGCGCCAGGCGCTCCTGGGGCGAGAAACCAGAAGCGGGGGGATCGGGATGCCGCATCTCATAGGGTGTTCGTATCGTGGCTTTGGCCTGACCATCCGATGAGCCAAACCGTCAGCCGGCCCACTGTGGCCTTCGCCCACCTGGGCTGTGAGAAGAACCGGGTGGACACCGAGCACATGCTGGGCCTGCTGGCCGAGGCGGGCTACGGCATCAGCGCTGACGAGAGCGACGCGGCCGTGGTGGTGGTGAACACCTGCAGCTTCATCGAGGAGGCTCGCACCGAATCGGTGCGCACCCTGGTCGAACTGGCCGAGCAGGGCAAGGAGATCATCATCGCCGGCTGCCTGGCCCAGCACTTCCAGGAGGAGCTGCTCGAATCGCTGCCGGAAGCCCGGGCGATCGTGGGCACCGGCGATTACCAGCACATCGTGGAGGTGCTCAGGCGGGTGGAGGCGGGCGAGCGGGTGAACCGGGTGAGCGCCGTTCCCACCTTCGTGGCCGACGAGCACCTGCCCCGCTACCGCACCACCTCCGAAGCGGTGGCCTACCTGAAGGTGGCCGAAGGCTGCGACTACCGCTGCGCCTTCTGCATCATTCCGAAGCTGCGGGGCGACCAGCGTTCGCGGCCGATCGAATCGATCGTGGCCGAGGCCCAGCAACTGGCGGCCCAGGGGGTCAAGGAGCTGATCCTGATCAGTCAGATCACCACCAACTACGGCCTCGACCTCTACGGAAAACCCCGCCTGGCCGAGCTGCTGAGGGCCCTCGGTGAGGTGGAGATTCCCTGGATCCGGGTGCACTACGCCTACCCCACCGGCCTCACCCCCGAGGTGCTCGCCGCCTACCGGGAGGTGCCCAACGTGCTGCCCTACCTGGATCTGCCGCTGCAGCACAGCCACCCCGAGGTGCTGCGGGCCATGAACCGCCCCTGGCAAACCAACGTGAACAGTGCCCTGCTCGAGCGCATCCGCTCCCAGCTGCCCGATGCGGTGCTGCGCACCACCTTCATCGTCGGCTTCCCGGGTGAAACCGAGGAGCATTTCCAACACCTGCTGAACTTCGTCGAGGGGCAGCTCTTCGACCATGTCGGCGTGTTCACGTTTTCCTCGGAGGAGGGAACCGCGGCGGCCGATCTGCCGGATCCGGTGGCGCCCGAGATCGCCGCAGAACGCCGGGACCGGCTGATGGCCCTGCAGCAACCGATCGCCACCGATCGCAACGCCGCCTGGCTGGGCCGCACCGTCGAGGTGCTGATTGAGCAGGAGAACCCCTCCACGGGCGCCATGCTGGGCCGCTGCGCCCGCTTCGCCCCCGATGTGGATGGTGAGGTGCGCGTCAGCCCGGGGGAAGGGGGCCTCTGTGCCGCCCCGGGCACCATGGTGCCGGTGCGGATCACCGCAGCCGACACCTACGACCTGGAAGGTTCTGTGGTGAGGGTTGGTGCTTGAGGGGCTGGATCCAACGGAACCAGCGCACCACCTTTCTGATCGCCTCCGGGCTCAGCACCGCCGGTTCGTTCGCGGGGATCACGGCCAAGGGCTGGATCCTGATGCACGACACCGCCAACCCCTTGCTGCTGGCCCTGCACTTCGGCGCCCTGGCGATGCCCAGCCTGCTGGTGAGTGGCTCTGCCGGCGTGCTCACCGACCGGATCGGCTGCGAGCGGGTGCTGATCCGCTCCCAGTGGGGGCTGTTGGCGGGGGCCTCGCTCGGGGCAATTGCCATCCCACTGCTGGCCGGCTCCGCCCAGGTGGTGTTGCTGTTGCTGAGCACCCTCGTCGTGGGGATCTCCAGCGCCTTCGAACTCACCGCCCGCAACAAATACTGCGCCCTGCTGGTGGATGAACCCCAGCAGCTGGCCCCTTACCTCACCAGCTTTTCGGTGGTGTTCAACGTGGGGAAGCTGGTGGGGCCACCGATCGGAGGCCTGCTGCTCGCCCTGAGCGGCCCCACGGCGGCCCTCACCATCGACGCGGCCAGCTACCTGCTGCCGATCGCCACCGTGCTCTGGCTGCTCAATCCCCACAGGGAAACCGAGCAGCGAAGCCAGCGGGGCCAGGCCGCTTCCCTGGCCACGGCCTGGCGGGAATGCGGCGCCCCCCTGCGCCATGTGCTGGTGTTCACGGCCCTGGCCTGCCTGGCCGTGTTCTTCCACCCGGGGCTTGCTCCCCTGATCGCCAGGCAGGTACTCGGGCCCAGCCCCCAGGCCCTGGGCCTGTTCACCAGCGTGCTGGCCGCCGGGAGCATCAGCGGTGGCCTGCTGCTGCAACGCCACAGTCTCTGGCTCAGCCAGAGACCCTCCCTGCTGCTGGGGGGCTGCACGCTGCTGACCAGCCTGGCCCAACTCGGCATGGCCCTGCCGGCTGGTGGGAACTTCAAACTGGCGATGACCTTCTGCATCGGCGCCGGCACCGCCGGTCTGCTGGCCGGCAGCAACGTGATCACCCAGGTGGCCTCCGCGCCTGTGCTACGGGGCCGCATGGCCGGGTTGGGACAGATCGCCTTCCTGGGCGGCGGCGGCCTGAGCGGATTGCTGGCGGCGGGCCTCAGCCTTCGGCTCGGATTGCAGGCCACCTTTGCCGTGATGGGCGGTGTCGGGATGGCCCTTGCCGTCTGGGAACTGATTCACCGTCCCCGCACCTTGCTGCGAGCCCCCGGAGTCAGATCAGCTTGATCCCCCGGAGCACGGTGGAGAGCAGGAAGGCGGTGGCAAGCCCTGCCCCGACCAGTCCCAGATAAAGCACCACGCCCATGGTTGCCGAAGGCACACAGCGCTGCCATTAGAGCAGAACAAGGCCCGATCGTTGGAGCAGCGCCTAGGGTGGCCACCAATCAACACGGGACCAGAGCGGCTTTGCGGAACGAAAGGTCTGCACTGCGGAACAAAAGGTCTGCGTGGAATCCATCGACACCCCGGAACGGCATGCGCGCCCTGCTCATCTACCCGGAATTCCCCAAGACCTTCTGGAGCTACGAGAAGATTCTCGAGCTGGTCAATCGCAAGGTGCTGCTGCCCCCACTGGGCATGGTCACCGTGGCCGCCCTGCTTCCCCAGCACTGGGAGTTCAAGCTGGCCGACCGCAACGTGCGGGAGGTCACTGAAGAGGAATGGAACTGGGCTGAACTGGTGATCATTTCGGGGATGATCGTGCAGAAGGCCGACATGGCCGCCCAGATGGCCAAGGCCAAGCAGCGGGGGCTGCCCGTGGCCGTGGGCGGTCCGTTCGCCAGTTCAACGCCGGATGCGCCCGAGCTGGATCTCGCCGACTTCAAGATTCTCGATGAAGGGGAAATCACACTCCCCATGTTCGTTGAGGCGATCGAGCGGGGAGACAGCCAGGGCCGTTTCTCCTCCAATGGCGAGAAGCCGGATGTCACCGGCACCCCAATCCCCCGCTTCGACCTGCTCGAGCTCGATGCCTACGACTCGATGTCGGTGCAATTCTCCAGGGGCTGTCCGTTTCAGTGCGAATTCTG
Organism: Synechococcus sp. Tobar12-5m-g; assembly: GCF_024345415.1. Classification (GTDB taxonomy): domain Bacteria; phylum Cyanobacteriota; class Cyanobacteriia; order PCC-6307; family Cyanobiaceae; genus Regnicoccus. The sequence continues at coordinate 14,785 of NZ_JAGQBB010000010.1, forward strand.
CGACATCATCGTGCTGTATGGGCGCAAGCCCCGCACGAAATCACCAGACCAACTGATTGCCGAGTTGCAATCCCTCTACGATCTCGGCTGGCGGCGTTCGATCTTTTTGGTTGACGATAACTTCATCGGCAACAAGCGCAACGCCAAGTTGTTGCTGCCTGCCATCAAGGAATGGCAGATCGAGCATGGCTATCCCTTCAGCTTCGCCACCGAAGCCTCCGTGGATCTGGCCTCCGATGAGGAGATGATGCAGATGATGGCCGAGAGCCGTTTCGACAGTGTGTTTCTCGGCATCGAAACCCCCGACGAAGCCAGCCTGGAGACAGCCAAGAAACTCCAGAACATGCGCAGTTCCCTGGAGGAATCCGTGGATCGGATCACCTCCTATGGCATCCGTGTGATGGCCGGGTTCATCATCGGCTTCGATGGGGAAAAAACCGGCGCCGGCCAGCGCATTGTTGAATTCGTGACCCGCACCGGCATCCCCGCCGCCATGATGGGCATGCTCCAGGCCCTTCCCAACACGGGGCTCTGGTATCGCCTGGAGAAGGAGGGGCGGCTGGTGCAGGACAAGGCGGCCGCCAAGGGGGTCAACCAGACCAATCTGCTGAACTTCGTTCCGACGAGGCCCATCCGCGAGATTGCCAACGAATACGTGGATGCCTTCTGTGCCCTCTATGAACCCAATGCCTACATGGACAGGGTTTATCACTATTACCTCAAGGTGGGAACTCCGCGCTGGCAGAAGTTCCTCAAGCCGGCCGATGCCGCCGCCAAGCTGCCCAGCTGGACCGATGTCCGGGCTCTTGCGATCGTGGTCTGGCGTCAGGGAATCCGGCGGGACACCCGCGGCCGCTTCTGGCGCTACATGCTGGGGATTGCCCGGCAGAATCCCGCCCAGCTGGAGCAATTCCTCGTTGTGCTGGCCCACAACGAACACTTCATGGAATACCGCAGCGTGGTGACCCTCGAAATCGAAAGCCAGCTCAAGACCCTGCCACCGGAACTTCCGCCTCCATCGGCGGTGGTCAAAGAGTTGCAACCGGCCTGACCGAGCCTGAGCGGGCCCCTAATCCTGGATGTAGGGCCTGCCTTCCCTCAGGCAGGCCTCGGCTTTCTGCAGTTCCCTGCCGAGATAGAGGGCATGGTCCAGGCGACTGACCGGTAGGGGATCCCCCTCCTCGGTCAAGCGAATTCCCAGCTCCTTGGCCGTACGGCCTTCATACACCTTCGCGGGCAACCTTGGATCGCCGCCACGGCAACTGAGCACGGCGCCGGTGTCGGGATCGGTGGCCAGGCCCCGGTCATTGATCGCATTGGGGTAATGCTCGGCAATCAGCAGGCCAGCGGCTGTATCCACCTTGATCAGCAGATAACCGGCGGGATCGAGAGCAATGAAACGGTCGGAGAGGCGTGCATCGAGGATGTCCCCTGCCTGCTCCGAGAACAACGCAGCGCTCTCGATCAATGGCGTAGCCAATGGCTCGGCTTTGTTCTGCTCCATGGGTCGAGCGTGCTTGATCCGATACTGATCAGGCCATGAACCCTAGTCCGCCTCCAGGGGCAGCTCCCGGCGACTGAAGGGAAGCTCGGCGTTCACCGCCTCCAGCTCCTCCAGCAACTGGGCGTTGGCAAGCGGCAACCAGTTGCGCAGAATCCGATCGAAGCCACGGTCTTGCCAGCGATGCAGGCTGGCCCGAGGCTGGGCGATGAAGCCGCGGCGACGCTTGTGGCTGCCGCCGGCACCGGGATCGAAGCTGCGGATGCCCTGCTCGATCGCCCAGGCGATCGGCGCGTAGTAGCACACCTCGAAGTGCAGGTTTTCAATCTCCTCGCTGCTGCCCCAGTAGCGCCCCCAGAGCGACGCTGCCGTGTAGACGCAGAGCGACAGAGCGACCGGATCACGCGGATCACCGCGATGGGCACTGAACAAGACGATGTTGGGGCGCAGCTCGGCGGCGGCGAAACGGAAGAACTCTTCGGTGAGGTACTTGCTGCCCCAGGCCCCCCAGCGGTCACAGTGCCGGGCATAGAACCCGTGCATGCGGTGCACCATCCCCTCGGAGAGGTCCTCCCCCGCCAATGCCGTCACCGTGAGTCCCGCCGCGGCGATCGAGCGCCGCTCACGGCGGATGTTGCGGCGCTGGTTGGCATTGAAGCTGGCCAGGTAATCGTCGAAACAGGTGAAGCCATCGTTGCTCCAGAGGCTCTGCTGGTTCAGCCAGGTGGCACAGCCGGCCTGCTCCGCCAGCAGCTGCCAGCTGGGATCGACGTAGAGAAAGTTGCAGCTCAGGATGCGTTGCTCGCGGCAGAACGCGTCGATCAGCTCCAGCATCACCGCGGTGAGGGCGGCGGCGTCTTCGCCGGGGGCGACATGGAAGCGGTAGCCCTCCACCGGGCTGAGCGGACTCATGCCCAGCAGCTTCGGGTAATAGCGCAGGCCCAGCTGACCAGCCAGCTGGGCGAAGGACTGGTCGAAGACGAACTCGCCGTAGCTGTGTCCCTTGAGGTAGAGCGGCGCAACGGCCACCAGGGTCTGGTCCCGCCACAGGCCGAGGTGGCAAGGCTGCCAACCCTGCCGGGGGACGACGCTGCCGGATGTCTCCAGCCCGTGCAGCCAGCGCCAGTCGTAGAAGGGCAGACCGGCAGCCGCCGTAAGCGCCTGCCACTGGGCCTCCGGGATCTCGCCGATCGCCCGGTGCCAGCGGGCCTGCAGCTCAGCCATGGGGGGCAAATCCGATCCGACCGAGTGGCGGCTGCGCAAAACTAACGGGATGACCCGAACAGCGGTGCGCCGCGCACCCAGCCCGACAGCCTGGCTCCTGGGAGCCCTCGGCACCGCGATGCTCGCCACGCCAGCTCAGGCCAGCCTGCTGGGGCCGGTGCTCCAATTGTTGCGGCCCCAGTTGGAGCAGCGCCTCACCCGCCTCTGCCTCACTGTGGCGGCCGGGGGCCAGGGCGCCCTGGAGCGGAGCCTGCAGGAGCCCTGCCGCCAGCTGGCGGGTCCGGCCAGCCGGTGCCTGATCCAGGAGGCCGAAACCAGCGGCCGCAGCTTCGGGGTGATCACCGAGCTGGTGGCGGGCCGCTTCGGCGATGACAGCGAGGTGGTGGTGAAACGCTGCGCTGCCAGGCTGCTGGGGCTCCCCCCCGAGACGCTCAAGGAGGTGCCGATACGGGAGCTGAAGCAACGCTTCGGACTCCCGGCCGGTTAGCCCCCGTTCGCTTGATGCTCCCCCGGTCGCCTGCGGTAGCGAAGCAGCAGCTCCCCACCGCCGAGAGCGCGGTGCTCCTCCAGGTCCCAGCCCGTGCCGGGCGGCAGCGCCGGTGCAGGGCACCAGCCATGCCCTCCCCCCAACAGCACGGGGCAGAGGGTGAGCTGGAGTTCATCCACCCAGGCACCGGCCAACAGCGATGCCGCCAGCTCGGCTCCGCCCAGCAACACCAGCCGCTCCAGCCCCAGGCGCCGGAGCTCGGGCAAGCTGCTCGCCCAGGTCCGGACCATGAACCGGCGATCGAACCCGGGTGTGAGCGGGCCAGGGTCAGACGGCCTGGCCGGGTCCGCCTCAGCCCCCAGGAGCAACCAGCGCTGCAGCGGCTGCTCGAAAAAGGGCAGGGCAGCCTCAAAGGCCCCGCTGCGGCTGGCCACCAGGGCAATCGGCTGGGGAGAACGCTGAGCCTGCTGCCGCGCCTGGAGCAACTCAGGGCGGTGGATCAGGCAGGTGGAGCGGTGCAGCCGCAGGGTGCGGGCGCCGATCAGGCAACCATCCGCCCAGGCCAGGGCTTCCTCCAGAACCCGGCGGTCACCACGGCCCCCCAGCTGGGCGGCCCCACCGGCTGGGGGGGCCAACTTTCCGTCGAGGCTGATCGCCAGCACCAGACGCAGCTCGGGCAGGAGGCTCAAACGGCGGCGAGGACCTCCAGGGCGGCCGGGCGCATGTCGAGCAGGGGCGTTTCCGCGAAGACTTCGGCCGCATTGTTGGGGCTTTCCTGCAGCCGCACCTTGTGGAGGCTGGCCCCGATGGCGGCGATTGGCGCGCTGAGCAGGTCAACGATGTGCAGGGCGATGTTCTCGGCGGTGGGGACACAGCGGGCGAAGTGCTCCACATCCTTGTTGAGGAAGGTGTGGTCGAAGGGCTCCACCACAAGGTTTTGGACGAGTTGCTGCAGCTCAGCAAGATCGCAGACCATGCCGGTGCGGGGATCGATCCTGCCCCGGACCGTGACATCGAGCAGGTAGTTGTGGCCGTGGCCATGGGGGCGGGCGCACTTGCCGTAAATCCGTTCGTTCTCGGCCTGGGAGAGCTCGGGGCGGGCCAGGCGGTGGGCGGCGGCGAAATGGGTGCGAATCGAGAGGAAGGCTTCCATGGAGTTGTCGAGCACGTCGGCCCAGAGGGTGGGTTGTTCGTAGAGGCGCAGGCCGATCAGGGGGAGATGGGGCGCCAGCCGCTGCCAGATCGCCTGGCAGAGGGCCTCGGTGGTGGGCAGCCGGCCGTCGGGTGCGCTGAGATCGAATTCGGGCCAGCAGTCGTTGAGGAAACGGAAATCCAGCTGGTCGGTCACCTCGCGGCGGATGGCGTGCTTGACCTCCGAGAGGTTCAGCACCATGCCGTCCTCATCAAGACCGCCACCCATCGCCACGATCAGTTCGTAGTTGTGGCCATGGCCGGGGGCGAGACTGCAACGGCCGAAGTGCACCTGGTTCTGGGCTTCGCTGAGCTCGGGCAAGCGGTAGAGGTGGCTGGAGCTGAAGGTGGCGCGGCGGGTGATCACGCAGGGTCGGCCCTGTCCATGGGCCACTGGGCCGTTGATCATCACCCCGGGGGCCTGCATCGGGTTTCCCATCGTGTTGCAGCATCCTAAGAAGGGCGATCCCCTGATCCAAAGCCTTTTCGCCTCGATGTCGTCCCCGTCCGGTTCCGGTCTGCCTGACCCCGGCCCATCCGATCGACCGCTGTTGGATCGTCTGGGCGGCATCAACCTTTACCTGGTGGGAATGATGGGGGCAGGCAAGAGTGCCGTGGGTCGCCCCCTGGCTGAGGGCCTGGGCTATCGCTTCATCGACGCCGATCTGGTGCTCGAGCAAGCGGCGGGACAGACCATCCCGGAGCTGTTCGCGGCGGCAGGCGAGCAGGGCTTCCGGGATCTGGAGTCCTCCGTGCTGGCGCGCATCGCCAGCTGGCATTCGCTTGTGGTGGCCACCGGGGGGGGGGTGGTGCTGCGCCCCGACAACTGGGGCCAGCTGCGGCAAGGCATCGTGGTCTGGCTCGATGCTCCAGAGGCCCTGCTGCTGGAGCGACTGGCGGCCGATCCCACCCCACGGCCGTTGATGGGCGGCCCCGACCCGGCCGCTAAGCTGCGGACCTTGCTCAACCAGCGGCGGACGCTGTACGGCCAGGCGGATGTGCACATCCAGCAGGACGGAAGCCCGCCAGCGGCGGTGGCGGGCCAGGTGCTCGCGGCGCTGCCTGGGGTGCTGAAGCGGTCCTAGCGGCGGGGCGGCTCCAACCGCACGGCGAACCACTGCGCCGTTCGTCCTGGCTCCAGCTCCAGTTCGCAGGCCGTATCAAGCAACCGCTCGGCCCGGGCCCGATCATGGGGAAAGTCGGCCAGATCGGCCGGCGGCTCCGGCAGACCAGCCAACAGCTCGGCCAGCCAGCCCACGGTTTCTTCCGCCGTCAGGGTTCGTTCGCCAGCCTGGGGTTCGAGGACGACGTAATGATCGCGTTGGCGCAGCAGCGGATCCGACATGGGCAGAGTTCAATCGGGCGGATCGCCTGGACCCGTCCCCTCGGCGACCGGGGGAGCACCGGCGGCTTCAGTCACCCGGCCGAGGCTGACGTAGAGCCGGTCCCTCCAAGCGAAAAGGGGCAGGAGCAGGGGATGATCGGCCACTCCGGGAACACCCAGGCCCGCCAGGGGCGCTCCGGCACTGGCGGGGAACCGGAGCAGGTAGAGCTGGGCGGCCACGGCCAGATCCGCCAACGAGAGCTGATCACCCACCAGAAACGGCTGGCTGTCGACCAGCATCGCCAGTTGCTCGAGGCTGGTCTGCAACTGCTGGCGGCCATCGCGGGAGATCACCTCGCCGAGGCTGCTGAGCAACTCACCCGGAAACGCCCCCAGCAGGGAGCGGAGGGGGCCTGGAGTCGCCTCCGGCAGCAGGGCACCCCGCAGGACGCCGTCCTGGCTGGCGGCTTGCCAAAGGGCAAGGCGCACCCCGGCGGCCAGGGTGGTGTCGGCCCAGTCCTCCAGCAGCAGCACCCGGGCCCGCTCGAGCGGATCGGCGGGGATCAGCGGCGGAGCCTTCCCCTGGCCATCGAGATAGACGGCGATGGCCGAGGAATCGGCGATCACCTCCGCCCCATCGCGGAGCACCGGCACCTGCCGCTGCCCAGAGAGCCGGAACAGCTCCAGCTGGCCGAGGCCAGGGGTGACCTCCACCACCGTGTAGTCCAGGCCACGGGCGGCGAGGTTCAGCCGAACCTTCTCGCAGAAGGCGGAATGCCTGAACTGGTAAAGCTCCAACATCGTCGTCGCGAACAGCGTCGCCTCGAACCCCTTGGCGGCAGAGTAGCTCTCATTCCGTGAACCCTCGCGCAGGGGCACCGCAGCGCACCCCAAGCCATGAAGGATTTCTTTCTCAACGTGACGCGCTACCCGCGCTATCTGGTGGCCTTCAGCCTGGGGGTGTTCAACTCGGTGCTCGAACCGCTGGCCCGCCGGGGCAGCAATCCCGTCACGGCCGTGGCGCTGATCGGGGCCCTGCTGAGTGGCTTGCTCAGCCTGGCCCTGGTGCTGCGTGCGATGGTGAATCCCGCACCGCTGGCATAGGCATGGCACAGGGCCGACGGGTGGAGCGGGTCGCGGCGCTGATCCGGCGCGAAGTCAGCGAACTGCTCGTCCAGGGCATCAAGGACGAGCGGGTGGGGCTCGGCATGGTGAGCGTCACCGAGGTGGAGGTGGCCGGCGACCTGCAGCACTGCAAGATCTTTGTGAGCATCTATGGCAGCGAGGACGACCGCCAGAAGGCCCTGGCCGGCCTGACCTCCGCCACGCCGTTCGTGAAGGGGGAACTGGGCCGGCGGCTGAAACTGCGGCGCACCCCCGAGGTGATCTTCCAGCTCGATCGCGGCATCGAGAAAGGCACCTCAGTGCTGGGGCTTCTCAACCAACTCGGACGCCAGCGGGACGAGAAGGGTGAGGTGCCAACGGGCAGTGATGCGCCCTGCGCCTGACTGGCGCCAGCTGAGCCTGCCGCAGCAGGTGGCCCGCCTGTTGGTGGTGCGGGGCAGCGGCCACCTGGGCGATGGCCAGCGCCGTTATCCCCGCTGGGAGCTGCCCAACGCTGAGCTGAAGCGCCTCCTGGGCGAAGGGGTGGGAGGGGTGATCCTGCTGGGCGGCAGTGCCGCCGAACTGCGCTGGCGCACCGACCAGCTGCGGCGCTGGGCGGGCCACGACCTGCTGCTCTGCGCCGATGTGGAGGAAGGGGTCGGCCAACGCTTCGAGGGGGCCAGCTGGCTGGTGCCCCCCCTGGCCATCGGCCGGCTCCACGGCAGCGATCAGGCCAGGGCGCTCGCCCTGGCCGCCGCCTACGGGCGCTGCACCGGCCGCCAGGCCCGCCTGCTGGGCCTGAACTGGGTTCTGGCGCCGGTCTGCGATGTGAACAACAATCCGGCCAATCCGGTGATCAACGTGCGGGCCTGGGGGGAGGATCCCGCCACGGCGGGGCGCCTGGCGGCCGCCTTCATCACCGCCGCCCAGGCCGAGGGGGTGCTCTGCTGCGCCAAGCACTTCCCCGGCCACGGCGACACCGCCAGCGACTCCCACCTGGAGCTGCCCGTCCTGCCCCACGGCCGCGGCCGGCTGGAGGCGGTGGAGCTGCCCCCCTTTCGCGCCGCGATCGCAGCGGGCGTGGCCACGGTGATGACCGCCCACCTCCAGCTGCCGGAGCTGGATCCAGGCCGCCCCGCCACCCTCTCGCCCGTGGTGCTCGACCAACTGCTGCGCCGGGAACTGGGCTTCGGCGGGCTGGTGGTGACCGATGCCCTGGTGATGGAGGCGATTGCCGGACGGTGGGGCGCCGGTGAAGCGGCGGTGCTGGCCTTCGAAGCCGGGGCGGATCTGCTGCTGATGCCCGCCGATGCCAACGTCGCGATGGCGGCCCTGCTGGCGGCCCTGGGGAGCGGGCGGATCAGCCGGGAGAGGCTGGAGCTCAGCCTGCAAAGGCGCGAACGGGCCCTGGAAGCGGTGGCGCCGGCGTTGGCAGGAGCAGGGTCTGGATCAGAGGCTGTGGAGGGGCTCGAATCCAGCAGCGAGAGGGCCCTGGCCCGGGAGCTGGGGGAGGTGAGCCTTCAGGCCCAGGGCAACCCCGGCCTTCCACCGGGGCCGGGCCTGAATCTGATCCGGCTCGACAGCACCCTGGCCAACCCCTGCCTGCCGCTGATGGCCCCCGCCCTGCAGCGACCGGCCCAAAGCGGCTACGCCGCCTGCCTGATCGATGGGCGCAGCCCCAGCCCCTGGAACAGCAACTCCGCCGCGCCCCTGGCCCTGGAGCGGCTGCCGCCGGGGCCGGTGCTGCTGCAGCTGTTCGTGCGGGGCAACCCCTTCCGCGGCAGCGCCGGCGGCGAAGAACCTTGGCCTGCGGTGATCAGCCAGCTCCTGGCGGCCGGCCGGCTGGCGGGGCTGGCCATCTACGGCAGCCCCTACCTGTGGCAGGCGTTGCAACCCTTGCTGCCAGCAGGCCTCCCGGCGGCCTACTCCCCCGGCCAGATGCCCCTGGCCCAGGCCATACTCCTGGATGCCCTCGACCTCACGGGCGGCGGCCTCGAAGGCGGATTCACCGACTGAGCCATGACAGCCCTGCCGGCCTGGCGGATCGCCGCCCTCTCCGCCCTGATTGCCTTCGGCCTGGCGGCCCCGCAGATCCGGGCCAGTCCGGTTGCCGGGGAAGGCCCTGCCGTTGGGCAGGGCTGCCAATGGCTCAACCGTTTTGGCCGGCCTGACATCACACCGGCGGCGATTGACTGGTTGGAGCGCTGCCTGGTCGGCCTCCCCTCCACCAAGAGTGCCAATTCAACGGATCAGGGCTATACAAAAGACCGCCAGAAACTCCACGACGACATCATCGAAAAAGCAAGGTCAGGGAAGCCCTGCATCACCACCGGACGGCCCTTCGCCATCCTCACCGGAGGCCCACCGGGTGCCGGAAAAACCACCTGGCTGAAGCGACACATCCCCAGCTCGGTGCTCCAGAACACCTACAGGATCGATGCCGATGAGGTACGCGAAGCCTTGCCGGAATACCAGGGCTGGAATGCCAGTGCCACCCAGGAAGAGGTTCGCGACATCGTCGACCAGCAGCTTCAGGCCATCTCAAAACCATGCCCACTCCATGTGATCTACGACGGAACCATGGCCCGGGCTGATCGCTACCTGACGCTGATTCCAGCGCTGAAGCGCATGGGCTACAGGGTTTTCCTTGTCCAGGTGGTGATTCCCGAGGCGATCAGCCAACGGAGGGTTCTGGATCGCTACCAGGCCACAGGGCGCTTTGTACCGCGCTCGATCGTGAAGGCCTTCTATGGCCAGGGAGCAATGGTCTTCCGGCAGTTGGCACCATCGGCGAACGGCTCGATCCAGGTGGATGGAATCACCGGCAGAATCCTGAGAAGCCAGGGAGATCCCCTCCCAAGGATGCAACCTTCGCCCGGGGCGGCGCCCAACAAGTCGTAACGATCCAAACCGATCAAACGCGCCACGGGTAGATCAAATCTGAACCCATCAGCCGTGCATCGAATGCCTCAGCAGAAGCTTTCCGAGCCCGCCCACCAGGTTTCCAAGATGAGGTCTGCAGGCCCGATCCTGCTGGCCGGCTATGTGCTTGTTTCAGGACTTCGCAGCACGGTGCTGAAGGGATTGCAGCTCTTCGGCGCCGCCAATTCCATCGGTGGCGAGAATCCGATCAGCTTCTGCAATGTCTTTTTTCTCTCCCAATCCCTGGTGGGAATCGCCCTGGTGCGCGCCGAACCTCGGGTGGTCTGGGATGAGATTCGCACCCTTCCTCCTGCCGCAGCCCGAGCCATCGCCGCCGATTCCTTCCTGGGTTGCTTCCTGGCCCCAGTCGCGTTCTATCTCTCCCTCGATCGCCTGTCCGTCATCACCCAGACCCTGCTGTTCTCGCTGACCTTGCCCGCTTCCGCTTTGCTGGCGCTGGTCTGGCTGAAGGAGAAACTACCGCAACGCTTCTGGCTCAGCCTCACCTTGATCCTGGGCGGATTGCTGGTCGGCAAGATCCTGGGAGCGCCGGGTGGCGGGATGGAAATGAGTGATTGGAAGGGGGTGTCCTGGGCCCTGGTGTCGGTCCTGGCCACGGCCCTGCGCAACTGCATCCGGCGCAAGACCGCGAGCTACGGGCTTTCGCGGGGACTGACCGTGGGGGTCACCAACCTGGCTGGAGCGATTGTTTTCCTGTTCATCGCCCTGCGTCTCTACGGACCGCAGCACTTCATGTTTCTGGAAGCCTGGTGGGTGTTCTGGGTGATCGTGGTCTATGGAATCACCCTGTCCCTGGGCACCGAAGTTCTGCGGCAGATCTGTGGGCGGTTGTTCGCCGTCACGCCCCTTGCCCTGGGTGGCAGCGCCAGCATCATCGTGAGCGTGGTGAGTGCGGCGGCCTTTCTTGGCGAGCCGTTCAACGCCATCACCGCCTTGAGCCTGGGCCTGATCATGGCGGGGATCACCCAGCGCTTTTTTCGCCCCCGGGCCCAATCCAGCTGAAGGGGAGCCCGGTGGTCACCCCCTTTAGGCTCCGCCCAGGCGCCCCATACACCGATGCTCAGCCTCTCGATGATCGTGCGGGATGAGGCCGAGCGCCTGGACGCCTGCCTGGCTTCGGTGGCGGGCTTCGTTGATGAGCTTGTGGTGGTGGACACCGGCTCGGGTGATGCCACCGTGGAGATTGCCCGAAGCCACGGCGCCACGGTGCACCAGGTCCCCTGGCCGGGGGATTTCGCCGAGGCCCGCAACCAGGCCCTGGCATGGGCGAGCTGCGATTGGGTGCTGGTGCTGGATGCCGACGAACAGCTTCTACCCGAGGCCCGAGGCCCCCTGCGGGCCCTGATGGCGCTCCCGGATGTGCTGGTGGTCAACCTGCTGCGGCTGGAGCGCGGCGCCCGGCAGTCTCCCTACTCCAGTGTGAGTCGGCTGTTTCGGCGCCATCCGGCCATCCGCTGGAGCCGCGCCTATCACGCGATGGTGGATGACAGCGTGGCGGCCCTGATCGAGCATGAGCCCCACTGGCGCATCGCCGCCTGCCCCCAGCCCGCCCTGAGCCATGACGGCTACCGGCCGGAGCTGCTGGCGGACGGCGGCAAGGCCGCCCGCCTGCGCCAGGCCATGGAGCGGGAACTGCGCGATAACCCGGGGGATCCCTATGCCAGCGCCAAGCTGGGAGGGCTGGAGATCAGCGAAGGGCAGCGGGAGCGGGGGCTGGCGCTGTTGGAGGAAGGTCTGGCCCGTTGCCCTGCCGAGGCCCACCCGGAGCGCTACGAACTCCTGCTGCACCTGGCGATGGCGGAAGCCGCCGGGCATCCCGGCCGGGCGATCGACCTGTACCACCAGGCCCTGGCCCTGCCCCTCAATCCCCGCCTCTGCCTGGGGGCCCAGCTGAACCTGGCGGCGCTGCTGCTGAACCAGGGCGAGGCCGAGGCCGCCCTGCCGCTCTGCGAGACAGCCACACGGCGGGCACCGGAGGTGGCGCTCGGCTGGTTCAATCTCGGCCTGATCCGCCGCCGCCTCGGTGACATCGCCGGGGCGATCGAGGCCTACGGCACCGCTCTGCAGCTCAGCCCCGACCATGCCGAAGCCCACCAGAATCTGGCGGTGGCCCAGCTGCTGGGGGGGAACATCGACGCGGCCCGCCAGAGCTTCGGCGAGGCGATCCGCCTGCTGCGACGCCAGGGAAGGGCTGGGGATGCCGACCAGTTGCTCCGCCAGGCCGGTGCGATGGTGAAGCTCCAGGTCTGAGCCGATGCGCGAAGCCAACCCAGAGCCCAGCGCCAGCGGTTCACCCCGGCCACCGCTCGAAGGCCGCACCGTGGTGGTGACCCGGGCCGAGCGGCAGTTGGGGGAGGCGCGGCAACGGTTCGAGCGGGCTGGTGCCCGGGTGCTCGACCTGCCCGCCCTGGTGATTGGCCCTCCCGATGAATGGGGCCCCCTCGACGACGCCCTCGCCGAGCTCGATGACTTCCATTGGCTGGTCTTCTCCAGCAGCAACGGCGTGGACGCCGTGGAGCAGCGCCTGGAGCGGATCGGCCGCAACCTTGCCAGCCGACCCCGCCCCCTGAAGATCGCGGCGGTGGGAGTCAAAACCGCCGCACACCTCGAAGCCCTCCGGGCCCCGGCCGACTTCGTGCCGCCCACCTTCGTGGCTGAGAGCCTGATCGAACACTTTCCCGTGTCGGGTTGGGGGCTGCGCTTGCTGTTGCCCCGGGTGCAGAGCGGCGGCCGCTCGCTGCTGGGCGAAGCCTTCGGCGAAGCCGGCGCCCGGGTTGTGGAGGTGGCCGCCTATGAATCACGTTGCCCGCAGCACATGCCACCGGCCACCGCCGCTGCCCTGGGGCAGAAGGGGATCGATGCGATCACCTTCAGCAGCGGCAAGACCGTGCTGCACAGCCGCCAACTGCTGGAGCAGAGCTTGGGTGCTGGTTGGCGCGATCTCCTGGAGCGGGTGGCGCTGATTTCGATCGGGCCCCAGACCAGCCGCGCCTGCCGGGAGTTGCTCGGGAGGGTGGATGGGGAAGCTGATCCCCACGATCTTGAAGGCCTGGTGGGAAGCTGCATCGCCACCCTGGCGAGCCGCCCCGACCTCAGAGCAGCGCGGGGTTGATCCGGGCGCTGATCGTCCGCTGGCCCTGGCGGAGCCACAGGCGGCCCGCCCTGGCATCGATCGAAGCCACGCTCCAACCGGCGGGAAGCAGGGGGGTGGTGCGGCCGCCGTGGTCGCCGGGCGAGAGGCTGCCGCTCTCGTTGCCGTAGGTCACCAGGGCCTGGGGCACGCCCCCGACGCTGACAACCCCGTTGAACTGAAACCCCTTCGGCAGAGTGATCGGAGTCTGGAGGCCGGGCCGGCTGCCGGGCGGACCCGCTGGCGGGGCCTGGGGCGGGCGGGGCAGGGGGGCAAAGGGGTCGAGGCGCCGCTCCGGAGTGGTGGCCAGCACCTGCTGGGGAGTTGGCAGAGGCGTGAAACCGTTTGAAGCCGGTGTGCCTGCCGCAGCCGCAACGGCCGGGGGCTTGGCGGAATCCCCAGCGGGGGAGACTTGGGGGGTCAGCGCCAACACCTGGGCTTCAGGACCTGGCGGCGGGGCACTGGCGCAACTGGCCAGGGCAGGGAGCGCCAGGGTGGCCAGGAAGCACCGCAATTCAGACGATTGCCTGGCCCCGTTCCACGAGATCCTTGAAGCGATCAAGATTGGCCTGGAGCTCCCGGGTGACGATGCCCCCCAGGATGGCGGGTTCCATCAGCGGCGCAAGCACCCCGGGCAACTCGTAGCTCACCGTGAGGCGAACGGCCGTGAGCGACTCGCTCTGGGGATAGAAACGCACGGCGCCCTTGGTGGGCAGCCCTCCCACCGATTCCCAATGGAGCTGCTGCGCTTCGACCCGCTGGGAGATCCTGGCCTTCCAATGAAAGCGGAAACCCTGGGCGGAGAGAGTCCAGTCGGTGAGATTTGGATCGTCGAGGGTTTTCACCGATTCGATCCAACGCATCCAGCGCGGCATCGCCTCCAGGTCGCTCCACACCTCCCAGACCCGATTGGCCGGGGCATTGATTTCAGTGGTGACGCTGTGCTCCAGCCAACGGCCCATGGTGATCAGGCCACCGCGGCGCAAGGAGCCAGCCGGACCGGCAGATCGAGGATGGCCGCCGCCGCCAGCCGGCCACTCATGGTGGCGCCCTCCATCGAATCGATGTAGTCCTGGCGGGTGTAGCTGCCGGCCAGGAAGAAGTTGGCCACCGGGGTGCGCTGCTGTGGACGGAATGGCTCCATGCCCGGGGCCTCCCGATAGAGCGACTGGGCCAATTTCACCACATTGCTCCAGATCAAGGTGAGGTCCCGGGCGGAAGGGAACAGGTCCCGCACCTGGGCATCCACCGCAGCAGCGATCGCCTCGTTGCCCTTGGCGATCCAGGGATCGCCGGGGGTGAGCACGCACTGCAGCAGGGAGCCCTGGCCCTCGCGGCGGTAGTCGTCGGGGCTGGCCAGGGCCAGATCAGCGAAGCAGCTGAAATCGGCGTCGGCGGTGTACAGCAAGTTGTTGAGCCCCGTGGGGCGGCCCAGATCGCTGCGGGCGGCGCGGTTGGCCTCCGAATCGCCCAGTTCGGTCACCCAGCCGTCGTAGCGGAGCTGCACGGTGGCCACCGGCACGGCATCAAGCTTGTAGATGGCATCGAACTGAGGGAAGCGCCGCCAGGCCAGCGGCAGCAGCCGCTGGATGCCCGGCACGTCACAGGCCGCCAGATAGGCGTCTGCCTCCACGGTGACCTCGCCCTCGGGTGTGCCCAGGCGCAGGCTGGTGATCCGAGGGGCTTCGCTGCCGATCTCCTCGTAACGCACCTCGCTGACGCGATGGCGCAGGTGCAGACGGGCGCCCCGGGCTTCGATGTAGTCGAGGATCGGCCGGTGCAGCCAGCGATGGGGCGAGCCCCTGAGCAGGTTGAGCTGGGAGGCCTCGGTGCGGGTGGCGAACATCAGGAAGATCGTCAGCATGCAGCGGGCGGAAATCGCGGCGCAATCAATGAAGCCGAGGGCATAGGCAATCGGATCCCACATCCGCTCGATGCTGCGCTCGCTGCCGCCGTGGCCCACGAACCAGGTTTTGAAGCTGATCCGATCCAGGTCACGGATCACCGCCATGGCGCCGTCGTAGTCGACCAGGCCCCGCACGATCGGGCTGGTGCCAAGGGCCAGGGCATTGCGCAGCTTGTCGATCCAGTCGAGCTGGGGCGTGGTGAAGAAGGCCTTGAGGCCGTTGAAGGGGGCGCCGATCGGAAAGCGAAAATCCAGCTCCCGCAGGTCGCCGCCCTTGTTGACGAACAGGTGGGTGTGGTCCTTCGGGAGCAGGTTCTCGAAGGCCCCCACCTTGCGCATCAGGGCAAAGAGGTTGGCGTAGTTGAAGAAGAACACATGCAGCCCCATCTCAATGTGGTTGCCGCCTGAATCCACCCAGCTGCCCACCTTGCCGCCCACGAATGGCCGGACCTCATAGAGGTCCACCTGGTGGCCGGCATCACAGAGGTCGACGGCCGCCGACAAGCCGGCCAGACCCGCACCCACGATGGCGACCCGCACCCCGTCTCTCCGACTTTCCCTGACTCTATGGAGCCACCCGCTGCGGCGGCGGTCGTTCTGAAGCGGTTGCCGAGAAGCGGTTGTCCAAAAACCAGGCAGCCTCCATAGAGTGGAGGCAATGTGTCCATCCGATCCCGCAAGGCGCCCCCCATGAGCAGCACGATCGCAACGGTGTCAGTGGAGATGGTCCCGGCCACCCACACCGGCAAGGACGGCAAGGGGATCCTGATCACCGATCCGGCCATGAAGCAGCTGGCCAGCCTGACCCAGCAGCAGGGCGAAGAAAAACTGCTGCGGGTGGGTGTCCGCTCCGGCGGCTGCAGCGGCATGAGCTACACCATGGATTTCGTGGCCGCCGACGCCATCGCCGACGACGACGCGGTGTATGTGTACCAACCTGCCGGGGCCGCGAGCTTCCGGGTGGTGTGCGACCCGAAGAGCCTGCTGTACATCTACGGCATGCAGCTCGATTTCAGCTCCGCCCTGATTGGCGGTGGTTTCAATTTCACGAACCCGAACGCCAGCCAGACCTGTGGCTGCGGCAGTTCCTTCGCCGTCTGAACTGGCGGCAGCATCGAACATGGGAACCTGAAGGGATTCCCTCGATCACCGCCGCTGCCGATGACGGCCTCCAGCCCTTCCGCCGAATCCCAGTTCGATCAGGCGATCCACCGGTACCAGGAGGGCGCCCCGGCCGCCGAGCTGATCGACGATTTTGTGGCGATCACAGCCCAGGCCCCACGCCTCTCCGCCGCCTGGACCTGCCTGGCCTGGCTGCAGCTGCTGGAGGACCAGCCGGAGCAGGCCTTGCGCTCGGCGCGCACGGCCGTGAAGCTCAATCCTCAGGATCCGCAGTCGCGCATCAATCTCTGTCTGGCGATGCTGGACACCGGCGCCAAGGGGGTGCGCGAACACATTGATCTGGTCCTTCGGGTGACAGCGGTGGCGCCCGAGCTGGCCACCGAACTGCAGGGTTCGATCGCCGATGGCCTGCGGCGCAAGCCCGGCTGGAAGGCGCTGGAGAAGGTGAAGAACTGGCTGCAGGGGTGAACGGGAGGCCCTCGGGAGCCCCAGCGGCATGAAGCGCGTTCTGTTGCTCAGCAATGGCCATGGTGAGGATCTGAGCGCCAGCCTGATCGGCGATCGGCTCCAGGCGAGCGGTGTGGCCGTGCAGGCCCTGCCCCTGGTGGGCCATGGGGCCGCCTACAGGCAAGCGGGCATCGCGGTGCTGGGCCGCACCCGCGAATTCAGCACCGGCGGCCTGGGCTACACCAGCCTGGGCGGGCGGCTGACCGAGCTGTTCCAGGGCCAGGTGAGCTACCTGCTCGGCCGGCTGGGCCTGTTCCTGCGTCAGAGCCGACAGGCCGATCTTGTGGTGGTGGTCGGTGATGTGATCCCGGTGCTGGCCGCCTGGTTGTGCCGGCGGCCGGTGGTGACCTACCTCGTGGCCTACTCCAGCCACTACGAGGGCCGGCTGCGGCTGCCTTGGCCATGCGGCGGCTGCCTGCGCAGCCAGCGGTTCCGGCGGGTGTTCAGCCGCGATGCCTTCTCCGCCACCGATCTCACGGCCCAGCTGGGGCGACCGGTGCGGTTTCTCGGCAACCCCTTTCTCGATCCCGCCCTGGCAGCAGCTCCACCGCCTGACAGCGAGGAGCAGCCAGCAGCACCATCGGCCCAGGCGCTCGCCCTTCTGCCGGGAAGCCGGCTGCCGGAGGCCGAGCGCAATCTGGAGTTGATGCTTCTGGTTCTGGAGCGGCTTCCAGCCCCTCTGCAGCAGCCGGATCGCCTGGGTCTGGAGGCCGCCCTGGTGAAGGGATTCCAGCTGGAGCAGATCGTCGCCCTGGCGGCCCGGCTGGGCTGGAGGCTGGAGGGCAGGAGCCTGCGCCGCGGACCCCTGGAGCTTCGGCTGCACTGGGGGCGCTTTCCCGCCGTGCTGCAGCGAGCCAGCCTCCTGCTCTCCATGACTGGCACCGCCGCCGAGCAGGCGGTTGGGCTAGGCAAACCGGTGATGCAGCTGGTCGGGTTCGGGCCGCAGTTCACCCCGGCCTTTGCCGAAGCCCAACGGCGCCTGCTGGGTCCCTCCTTGGCCTGCAGCGCCGGGGAACCGGGAACCGAACAAAGCCTGGGTGGCACCGCCCGGCTCCTGTCGGAGCAGCTCGAAGCGCTGGTGATCGGCACGGACCTGGCGGATCGCTGCCGGGCCAACGGGCTGGAGCGGATCGGCGGCCCGGGGGGCTCAGCGAGAATGGCGGAGCAGATCCTGGCCGTGCTGGATGACTGAACCGGCTTCGAGGCCCCTGATCGAGCGTCTGAAGGGTTGGCTTGACAACCTGCTGGTGGCCGATGTCTTCCTGGTGATCGCCGGAGCCATCTGGTTCGGGGTGGCTATTGCGCTGCACAGCCGGAAGGTGGAGGCACCCCTGGAGCTGTTTCAGCAGCTCTGGACTCCAGTGTTCACCCCAGCGATCGGGGTGCTGATGGCCGCATCGGTGCTCAGCGGGATTCTGGGCTGGTGGCAGCGGCGAGGGCCGCGGCAAGCTCCGGGTAGTGGAAGCTGAAGCCTTGGCCCTGCAGGCGCTCCGGCACCACCTCCTGGCCCTGGAGCACCACCTGGGCCCCGTCACCGAGCAGGAGCTGCAGCACCGGGCCCGGCACCGGCAGCAGGCTGGGTCGCCCCAGCACCTTGCCCAGGGCGTTAGCAAACGTTGCCATCGAAACCGGATTCGGCGCCACGGCGTTGTAGGCACCCCCGTAGGCCGGATCCTCCAGCGCCGTGGCGATCAAGGCGCAGAGGTCGTCGCGGTGGATCCAGCTCATCCACTGGCCGCCCGAGCCGATCGGCCCACCGAGCCCGGCGCGGAACACCGGCAGCATCTTGCCGAGGGCTCCGCCATCGGCGGCGAGCACGATGCCGATCCGCAGTTTCACCACCCTGGCTAAAGCAGCCGCCCCATCGGCGGCCGCCTCCCACTGGCTGCAGAGGCGGCCGAGCACATCATCGGCGGGAGGGCTCGCCTCGCTGAACCGCTGCTCCAGGCTCGTGCCGTAGTAGCCCACCGCCGAGCCACTCACCAGCACCGCCGGCGGGCGCGGCTGGGAGGCCATCGCCTCGACCAGAAGCCGGGTGGTCTGCAGGCGGCTGTTGACCAGCAGGCGAACGTGATCGGCCGTCCATCGCTTCTCGGCGATCGGCTCGCCGGCCAGGTTCACCACCCCCTCGGCCTCGGCCATGGCAGCGGCCAGCTCGGGCTGCTTCCAGCTGTCGGCCTGGGCAGGGTCGGCCACGAGCCGATCCAGGCGGGGATGCTGCAGACCATCGAGGCTGCCTGGCCGGCGACTCACCACGCTGCAGGCATGGCCCCGCTCCAGCAGAAGGGGAACCAGGGCCCGCCCGACGAAACCCGTGCATCCGAGCAGCAGCAGGCGCATGGCGATCGTTCCCCCGGGGTGAGCCCAGGCTAGGAGCCGGGGTTGGCCAGGACCGGCGTGGGCGTGGTGAGGCCGAGGCGACGGGCCAGGGGCACCAGGGCGAAGCCCTGACCCAGCAGGCCCAGCAGCACCACCCCGAGGGCCAACGGCGGCATCAGGTGACCCCAGGGCACGCCGCTGGCGGCGGCCTGAATCGCCATGGCGATCGGCACCGCACCCCGCAGACCGGCCATGCCCACAAAGAGCTTTTCTTCCTGGCTGTAGCCCGCGCCCACCAGCATCCCCTGCACCATGAGCCAACGCGCCAGCAGCATCGCCAGGAACAACGCCAACGCCCAGCCGAAGGTCTGCACCACCTCCTGGGGATCCACCACCAGCCCCATGCAGAGGAACAACATCAGCTCGGCCATCTTGGTGAAGCCGGCATGGGCCTCCTCCATGGCTGGCTGATCCCCGTCCGGGCTGTTGCCCAGCACCAGCCCGGCGATGAAGGCCGCCAGCAGGCCACTTCCACCCAGCAATTCCGTGGCACCCACCAGCAGCAGCAGCTCCGCCAGGCTCATCACCGCCAGCACCGAAGGGCCGGCCTTGCCGCGGTGCTTCGCGAGCAGGAACTGGGCGACGCTGCCGCCCATGAAGCCCAGCAAGCCGCCCAACAGAAACTGACGCACCACGTCGATCACCAGTCCGGAAGGGGCTGTGGCAGCCCCCCCCGCCATGGCGAGGGCAAGGCCCGAGAACACCACGGCCACCGGATCGTTCACCGCCGATTCCACCTCGATCAGGGCGAGCAGCCGCAGAGGCAGCCGGTCGGAGAGGGGACGCAGCATGGCCAGCACCGCCGAGGCATCGGTGCTGCAGACCATCGCTCCGACGAACAGCGCCAGGGGCAGGCTTGGGGGAATCTCACCGCCGGGGAGCTGCTGGAAGCCCAGCACCACCCCCATCAACAACAGGGCGGTGATCAGGGAACCGGCGGTGGCCAGGCGGGTGGCCGGCCGCACCACGGAGCGGACCCGGTGCCAGTTCGTGGTGAGGCCACCGAAGAAGAGCACCAGCACCAACGCCACCTGGGCCACCTCCTCGGCCTTGGCGAGGCTGAGCAGCGGCAGGGGTTCCCCGGGCAACGCATCGAGGTTGTTATCGGTGAGCAACCCGAGCACGAGCACCAGCAGGATGCCGGGCACCCGCACCTTGACGGCGAGCGAATCGAGCAGAACGGCCGCCAGCAGCAGGGCGCCGAACACCGCCAGCGCCATGGCCAGGGTCGAACTCACGGAGGTGCCACCACAGTCGAGGGGGTTCTAGCCTGCCTTTGCCGCATTGTCCGTGTGATGGCCGAAACTCCCGCAGCCGCGATCAAGACCGCAATCAAGAAAGGAAGCCTGGTCAAGGTGAACGGGGCCGCCTATGCCGGCAGCCTCGAAGCCGCGGCGAGCGATCCCACCCCGCCCGCCTACCTGTTCGAAGGGCCCGGCGAGGTGCTGGCCATCCGGGGCGACTACGCCCAGCTGCACTGGAGCCTGCCGATTCCCGACGTGTGGCTGCGGCTGGATCAACTGGAAGCCTTCTGAGCGCCGGTGCTTCAGAGCTCCAGGCGGCGCCGCTCCTGTTGAAGCAAGCTGCGGCGGTGCTTCGCCTCCCGCAGCATTTCGCGCCCATCGCTCAGGTAGCTGTCCACGTAGCCCAGGGTGTAGCGCTCCAGTTCGGCCAGGGCGTCCTGCACCTGGCTGAGGCAGTGGTAGAGGCTGAGGCCGAACCCCTTGGCGGCGGCTGGGCAAGCCAGCGAACGAAACAGCGCCTCCACCTTCTCGAGCTTGGCCTTGCTCTGGGCGAGAAAGGCGCAGAACGACTCCATCAGGGCGTCGTCGTAGGGATCGGCGGAGAGGGCCCGCAGCTGGGCGGGGAAGGGGTTGATCACCTGGGCCAGCAACCGATCGATCGGGGCGTAAACCTGCTGCAGCCAGGCCACCAGCTCGCCGTCCCGTGAGCGCCCGCGTCGGTGCGAAGGAGCGGCATGACCAGTGCCGACGAAGCCGGCCCGTTCCTGGTCATAGCGGCGGCGCTGCTCCACATCGCCCAGCACCGCCCAGGCGGCGTTGAGGGACAGGATCACCGTGGCATCGCCCCCGGCATCGGGATGGTGCCGCTTCACCAGGGCGCGGTAGGCCGCCTTGATGGCCGCGGCACTGGCACCGGGGGCGACCCCCAACACGGCGTAAAGCTCTGTCGTGGCGGGCGAAACCATCAGGGAACCGAAGGGCGGATCCATCATCGCCAGGGTGGTCCATCGTTGCGCGATCACCCAACAGAAAGCCCCCCGTTTCCGGGGGGCGCTGGTGTGGTGTGTGAGGAGGTCGGTGCTGAGGATCAGAACCGGAAGGTGGTCTGCACCAGGCCGCCGAAGACATTGAAGTCGTCGTTGCTGCCGGTGTTCTGGCCGAGGGGACGGCTCAGGTAGAAGATCGCCGGGGTGACCGAGATGTTGTCGGAGACCCGGAAGCGATACCACCACTCCCAGACGTAGTTGCCGTCGTCGGGGGTGGTGCTGGCATCCTTGTTGGTGCCGGAAGACAACTGAGTGGCGAAGGTGCCTTGACCGACGGCCATGCCGGCGGCATTGCCTTTCGCGAACACATTATTCCACTGGAGACCCGCAAACCAGCTCTGGGACTGGGTGACATAAGGAGTAGAGAACTCCAGTCCGTTGCTTCTGATGTCGTTATCGGTGAGGGTGTTAATGCCCCAACCAACGCTCAGCGAGGGGATGAACCCTCCTGCCTTCTTGGGTTGCCAGTAGGCATTGACGGCGAAGTTGTTGGATTCACCGTTGGCCAGGAAGGAGCTGTTGGAGGCAGCAAAGCCCGTGCTGCGGCGGAAGTTGGTGGCTGCCTGGCCATAGCGGTAAGCCAGGGAGATGTTCCACTGGGGCGCTGTGTAGTTCAGCTGGGCCAGGAAGTTGCCGCGGGCGCAATCCGTGCCAATGCCACCTTCGCTACCAGAGCAAGTAAACGGGTTGCTCTCATATACGGTGCCCACGTTACCTTGCTGGGCCACATAGCTGGCACCGAAGCTGAAGGCGCCTTGCCCCTTCTTGACATTCTGTTTCCAGATACCAGCCAGCAGAGAACCGGTTGCCTTGTTATAGACGCCCGGGGCACCATGGACAGAGAAATAATCAAGAATATTGCTGTTGTAAACCGAGGGGTTCACTGCCAGCGATTCGGTGTTCCGAGCTTTGGGGCCAACGATGAAGCTGAACTCCTTGCCAACGGGGAAGCGGTAGTAGAGACGATCAATACCGACACCATCGGAACCACCGAAGCCATTACTGGCTTTATCAAGCGTGGTCAGGTTGACAGGATCACCACTGCCTGCGTTGAAGGCATTGGCAAAATTCCCGGAGCGAAGACGGGTGTAGAGCAGGTCCTTGCCGGTGAAGCTGGTCAGGAAGTTCAGGCGAACGTCATAGCTGAAGGTGGTGGCACCGTTGGCCTGATTGTAGATATCAGACGTTTTACGGCCTGTGTTTGCCGGAGGCACAGAAGACAGCGAGCCATTGCGATCACCACCGGCAATGAGGGCACCCAGCACGAAGTTGGCTTCGCCCTGGAGCTTGGTGGTGGTGGAGAACTGGCTGGCTTCGAGTTCACCCACCTTGGCCTCGAGGCCATCCACCCGACCCTTGAGCACGGCGAGCTCGGCTTCGAACTCCTTCATCAGCCGACGGAGCTCATCGGTCACCTCGGTGATCCGATCGAGGCAGGCGTTGAGGAGAGCGGCGGCTTCCCAGCGGCTCAGCGGCTGCTTGCCGCGGAAGGTGCCGTCGGGATAACCGGCTACGCAGCCATATTGCTCAACCAGGTTGGAGAGAGCCTGATAGGCCCACTCGGTGGGTTGAACATCGGAGAACTGGCTGATGCTGGTGACTTGATTCTGGCTCTTCGCGGTGGAAGGCCGGGCATACTTGTTGATGCCATCGAGATTGAGATCTGCGGCGGATGCGGCCAAGGGGCTCAAAAGCCCAAGGGCAACAGGCGCCAGCAGCAGTTGCTGGAACGGTTTCATTGGATCCTCACACCAATTGAGGGGGCTTCCATAGGGAAGCTTGGCGAAGTCTATCCGATCGAGCTTGCTTTGACCACAGCAAAACGGCGGAGTGGTGTGTTCTGGGATACCCCATTTTGGGTCCCCAAGGCCATCGGAGCAACAGTCAATCGGAGTGCCTGATCTTCATCAAGGTGCCATAAAAAAGCCACAGCCTTAAGCTGTGGCCAAGAAAGAAGGAACTCGATGAGGGGTGCTTGGAAGGAAACGAATGAATTGATTTTCGGCTGATGGTGTGTGAGGGATCAGCCGAAAACCTTGAGGTGGCCTAAGCGATCAGAACTTGAAGGTGGTCTTGAGCAGGCCGCCAAAGTTGTTCAGATCGGCCCTGAAATCAGTGCCTACATCTTGGCCCAAGGGAGCACTGAGATAGTAGATCGCAGGCGTCACGCTGATGTTGTCGGTGACCTGGAACTTGTACCACCACTCCCAGGCATATTGCCCGTCGTTGGCATCAAAGCTGGCGTCATCACCTGTTTTGGTCAGGAAGGTGGGCTGACCGACGGCCATGCCGGCAGCATTGCCCTTGATGAACACATCGTTCCACTGCAAACCAACATACCAGGACTGGGATTGGGCGTTATCGAACGTTACGCAATCCACACCCACGCAGCTGGAGTCAATCGTGTACTGGTTGATGCCCCAGCCTGTGCTGATTGAAGGAATCCAGCCGGAATTGGAGGGCTGCCAGTAGCCACTGACGCCAACGGAGTTGACGCTGTTAGCGAAAAGAAAACCCGTGACAGCCGTAGGGGTGCCGTTGCCTCCGTAGAGGCCAGCAACCCCATTGGGGGTGGAGTAGGTGTAAGCAACGGCAAGGCCGAAGTTGCTACCCGTGTAGGCGATCTGGGCGGTGCCGGTCTGCTGGGAGCAATCGTTGCCGATGCCGCCGCAGGTGGCGCTGTCAAGGCTTGGGCTGCCCACGTTGCCATTGGCGGCCACGTAGTTGACACTCGCACTGAAGCCCCCGCTCTTCCACCACAGACCACCACCTGCGCCGAGGTTGAGGCTGTAGGCGCCGGGAGCACCGCCGTAGGTGAAGATGTCGAGAACGGTGTCAGCGGGGTACACGCTGGGCCAGACAGCCAGCATGTCGTCCTGACGGACCCGGGGACCGACGGTGGCGGTGAAGCTGCTGCCGATCGGGAACTGGTAGAAGAGCCGGTTGATCATGACCGAGTCAGGACCGGGAGGGCCTTCGAAGGCCACTTCCAGGGCGTTCAGGCCAACGATGGGCTGGCCGTAGGGGCCGTCACCGAAGTTGCCGGCGCGCAGGCGGGTGCGCAGCAGGTCTTTGCCGGTGAAGCTGGTGTCGAAGTCAATCCGCAGGTCGTAGTTGAAGGCGGTGGCACCTTGAAGCTGCTGGGCCAGATCCGTGCGGGTACTGTCACCGCTGTAGGCGTTGGCACCGATCACGAAGGTGGCCTGACCTTTCAGCTTGGTGGTGGTGGAGAACTGGTTGGCCTCCAGCTCACCCACCTTGGCCTCGAGGCCATCCACCCGGCCCTTGAGCACGGCGAGTTCGGCTTCGAACTCCTTCATCAGGCGACGGAGCTCGTCGGTCACCTCGGTGATGCGGTCGAGGCAGGCGTTGAGCAGGGCGGCGGCTTCCCAGCGGCTCAGCGGCTTCTTGCCGCGGAAGGTGCCATCGGGATAGCCAGCGACGCAGCCGTAGCGCTCCACCAGGTTGGAGAGAGCCTGGTAGGCCCACTCGGTGGGCTGAACGTCGGAGAATTGGGTGATGCTTGTGACCTGCTCCTCGGAGCCGGCGTACTTGTTGACGCCGTTGATGTTCAGCTCAGAGGCCGAAACGGCCATCGGAGCCAGCAGACCGAGGGCTGCAGGCGCCAGCAGCAATTGCTGGAAAAGTTTCATGGAATCCTCACACACGAGATGGCGCAAAGCGCACAACACCACAGTCACCCGGGCGGAACAGGGTGGCCAAGGAGGTTGTGCCAGAACGCGGAACGGCCATCGGGCGTTCAAAGTGTCGGGGCCCCGCGGCAAGCCCCTGGTTGCCCATCGTCTGCGCTTGCCAGTGCCCCGGAGAGCGGCGGGCTGGTGGCTGGCGCTCGGCCTGATCTGGCTCGCCTGCACCGCCGCCGACCGGCTCTGGCTCCGGCTCGACCAGCGGCTGCCGGCCTGGGATCAGGCCGAATACCTCAACAGTGCCGTCGACCATGGCCGCGCCCTGGGCCTGCTCCCGGGCGGTGGCTGGCAGGGCTGGAGCGCCCTGCTGGATCTCTCCCCCAAGATCCCGCCCCTGGCCAGCCTGGTGAACGGCACCGTGATGGCCGCCGCCGGCGACACCCCCGACCAGGCCAGCTGGGCCCTTGCCCTCTGGCAGGCGCTGCTGCTGGCCGTGGTGGCTGGCTGGGGGCGGCAGCTGGTGGGCCCGGGGTTCGGCCTGCTGGCGGCGGCTCTGGTTGGGCTCACTCCGGCGCTGGCCGCCCTGCGGGTGGATTTCACCCTCGATCTGCCGCTCACCGCCACCGCGCTGCTGGCGCTGTGGTTGCTGGGGCGCTGGGTCGCACCGGCCCCCACCGGCGGCCGCTGGAGCCAGGGGCTCGCCGCCGCGGGAGCCATCGCGGCGGCCGTGCTGGTGAAGCAGAGCGCCCTGCTCGTGCTGGTGCTCCCCTGCCTCTGGGCCGCGGCGCTGGGCCTGGGCAGCCGGGGACGGCGGCTGCAGGTGCTGGCGGCCCTGGCCCTGGTGGTGGGGGTCAGCCTTCCCTGGCTGCATCACAACTGGATCACCACCCTCGGCGGTACCAACAGGGCGGTGATCGAATCGGGGGCGCGGGAGGGGGATCCGGAGCCCTTCAGCACCGCCAGCTTGCTCTGGTACCCAAGGCTCTGGCCCGAGCAGCTCGGGATTCCCCTGCTGGGCCTCGGGGTGCTGGGGGGACTGCTGGCCTGGTTCGAGCGGCTACGAACCGGGCCTGGGGCAAGGCTAGCAAGCGAAAACGGCGGCGAAAGCGGCCGGGGCTGGGGCTGGGTGATCGGCTGCGCCCTGGCCGGCTGGATCTGCACCAGCCTCAGCCCCAACAAGGATCCGCGCTACATCGCCCCGGTGCTGCCCCTGCTGGTGCTGCTGCTGGGCTGGGGCTGGTGGAGCCTGCTGCGGCGCGCCCGGGGGCGCTGGGGGCTGGCGGCGGCGGCCTCGCTGCTCGGGGTCGGGCTGGCCGCGGCCGGGACCACGACGGCGGTGGAGCGAACCGGGCAGATCGAGACCCAGCCAGGCTCGCCCCTTCCCGCCGTGCTCGCGGCGCTGCGGCAACAGGTGGGCAACCAACCCACCACCCTGATGGTGATTCCCTCGGCCGGCCCGGTCAACCAACACAACGCCACCAGCTTCGGGCGCCTCGGCGGGGGGCAGATCCTCGGCCGGGAAATCGGCAAGCGGGAGCAGGAGCAGCCCCTGGTGCTCAACCAGGCCGATTGGGTCCTGCTGGCCAGTGGCGATCAGGGCACCAAACGGGAGGAGTCGCGGCGCCTGAGCGGGGAGGTGCGGCGGGATGGCCGTTTCCGGATGGTTGGCAACTGGCCCTGGGACAAGGGGCGCCAGCTCGAGCTGTGGCGGCGCCGAGCCGAGGCCCCGCCAGCCCAGCGGTTTGACGGACCGTTCATCACCTTGGCAAGGGGGCTGGAGCGGGGGCCGGCCGGGCTGGCGGCGATGTCCGATGCCATCGGCTCCCAGCACCAGCTCGATGGCCACTTTCTTTATCAACAACGCGTCAGCGATTGGGCCCAGCAACGGCTGCGGCTGAAC
Source organism: Synechococcus sp. Tobar12-5m-g (assembly GCF_024345415.1). Taxonomy (GTDB): domain Bacteria; phylum Cyanobacteriota; class Cyanobacteriia; order PCC-6307; family Cyanobiaceae; genus Regnicoccus. Next base: position 41,440 of record NZ_JAGQBB010000010.1, read on the forward strand.
CGATCCGATCCCGATGCGCTCTGGAGCCTGGCGCTGCTGGCGGTGCTGCGCAACCGGCCCGCCGAAGCGGACGGCTGGTTCGCCCGGCTCGAGCAACTCGAGCGAACCAATCCCTGGCCCAGCGCCTACCGGGCCGTGGTGCTGCTGGCCGACTGGCAGGCCGGCACGGCCGCCTCCGTTGCCAAAGCCGCCTCCCTGAGGTTCGAGCAGCCCGTGCTGCCGGCCCTCGCGGATCTGGCCGGTGTCCTGCGGGGTGATCTGGGCCGGATCCAGCCGGCCAGGGAGTCCATACCCCGCGCCATCGAGGCGGTCCGCAGCGAACTGGAGGCCGCAGCGAAGCCCCGCCAGTAACCTCCAGCCGAGCAGCCCGGTGAACGATGCCCGTCGCAGAACCCTCCGCGACCGGGCGCGGCGCCGCCGGCCTTCCCCTCTGGTTTCCCCTGGCCCTCGGGCTCGGGCTGCGGCTGGTGCAGATCCAGGCGCCGATCCTGGGGGTCCACAGCTGGCGCCAGGCCGACACGGCCGCCATGGCCCGCAACTTCGTGGAGCAGGGTCTGGTGTTCTGGCGTCCCCAGATCGACTGGGGGGGGGCAGGAAGCGGCCTGGTGGAGGCGGAATTTCCCCTCTATCCCTACAGCGTGGCCCTGCTGTATCGCCTGATCGGGGTGCATGAGTGGCTGGCCCGGGGCCTTTCGGTGGCGCTGAGCGTGCTGACGATCTGGCTGCTGATCCGGATCGGACGGCGGCTGGTGGGCGCCAGGGCGGGCTGGTGGGGGGGAGTGTTCGTGGCGGTGCTGCCGATTCCGGTTTTTTATGGCCGCAGCGTGCAGCCGGAGGCGGCCCTGCTGTTCCTGGCCGCCCTCTGCCTTGAGCGGTTCCTGGCCTGGCTGGAGCGCGGCAAACCCCTGGCGCTCCTGGTGGCCTGGCTGGCCTTCTGCGGAGCCTGTCTGATCAAGGTACTGCCCTTCGTCTGGCTTGGGGTGCCCCTGCTCTGGCTCTGGGGGTCACGCCGCCGCTGGCGGGTGCTCCGCCATCCCGGGACCTGGCTGTTTCCCCTGACCGCCCTGGCGGTGACAGCTCTTTGGTATTGGCATGCCCACCGGCTTGGCCAGAGCAGCGGCCTGAGTTTCGGATTCTGGGGTGGGGAGGCCCACCGCTACACCTGGCTAGACCTGCTTGGCCCCAGCTACTGGGCCGGTCTGGCCCTGAGGATCACGGTCCGGAACCTGGCGGTGGTGGGGCTGCCGCTGCTGGCACTGGGGCTGGTGGCGCTTCGCCGCATCCCGGACCGGCAGCAGCGAAGCCGGGCCCTGGTGCTGCCGATCGGCCTGGGGGCTGTGATCGCCGCCGGGGCCTTGGCACCGGAGAGCAGCGCCGTCCACGAGTATTACCAATTGCCGCTCACCCTGTTCGCCGGTCCCCTGATCGGCCTGGGCTGGGTGCGGCTGGAGCAGGGAGCCGTGCCCTTCCTGAGCGGCAAGGGCTGGATCGTGCTGGCCTTGCTGATGGTTGTCAGCCTGACGGTCCTGACGATCGACTACTGGAGCCGGGAGCGAACGGCCGGTTCGGCGACCCTGGCGCTGGCCGAGCGGATCCGGCGGGACACCCCCGCCGGGGGGCGGGTGGTGGTGGTGAGCGGCTCGGACCCCACCGTTCTCTATCTGGCCCACCGCAAGGGATGGCTGGTCTCGCCGGAGGGCCTGATGAAGCGCAGCCCGAACGAGTGGCGCGAACAGGGGGCGGAGGCTCTGGCCGGGAGCTATCGGGAGGTCGAAAGCTTCCTGCCCTTCGAGGATGGTCCCGGCAAGACCAGGCTGCAGCAATGGGTCCGCAGCCATTCGGGGGTGGAGGAGGCGGATTCGGGCTTTCTGATCCGGCTCGCCCCGGCTGGGCCTGGGCCCCAACCAACCCCCTGAGAGCCATGGATCACGCCAACCCTGATCCAGGCCATCCGCGCGTCCCTTGGCGCGGCCTGCTGCTGCTCTGGGGCGTCGCCCTGATCCTGGCCTTCGCGGGCCTGGGCAACCTGCCGCTGCGCGACTGGGATGAGGGCATCGTGGCCCGGGTGAGCCTGGAAATCGCCGATCGGGGTTTGCCCCAGGGGCTGCTGCCGACGCTGTGGGGGGACCCCTATCGGAACAAGCCCCCCGGGCTCCATCTCCTCATCGCCGGGGCCATCTCGCTCTGGCGCCTTGGCAGCGCCGCCGCCGCCGATGCCCTCCCGCCGGAGTGGGTGGTTCGGCTGGTGCCGGCGGTGCTCTCGACCCTGGTGGTGCCCCTGGTGGGGCTGGTTCAGTTCCAGCTGCGGCCGGGCCAACGGGCCACGGCCCTGGCCACAGCAGCCGTGATGGTGAGCCTGCTGCCGGTGGCACGCCACGGCCGCCTGGCGATGCTGGACGGCACCCAGCTTTCGGCCATGGCCCTGCTGTGGTGGGCCCTGCTGCGCAGTCGGGCCGCCGGAAGCTCAGCGCTGCGGGAAGGGGGCCTGGCCGGGCTGGCCGGAAGCGGGCTGTTGCTGCTGAAGGCGCCGATCCTGCTGCCGGCCCTGGCGGCTGGGCTGATCGGGCTGGCCCTTGACCCCAGCGGTGGCCGGCCCCGCTGGACACCTCTGATGACAGGTCTGGGGCTGGGGTTGGCCCCTGGGCTCGGCTGGCATCTCTGGCATGGACTGAAGCGTGGAAGCGACGCCCTCTGGCTCTGGGGCGGAGACGGGGTCACCCGGGTGCTGCTGGATGCCGGCGAAGGCAGTGACCTGGGTTGGAGGGTTCCCCTGATCAAGTTGCTGGAGGGCGGCTGGCCCTGGCTGCCGCTCTGGCCGTTGGCGCTGGTTCTGGCCTGGCGGCAGCGCCACACTCCCTGGGGGCGGTGGTGCCTGGTGCTCCAGGGGGTGCTGGCGGCGGCGATCCTGCCGCTGCGCACCCAGCTGCCCTGGTACAGCCACCCACTCTGGTTGCCCTTCGCCCTGCTCTGCGGGCCGCTTCTACCCCTGTTGCTGCAACCCCGGCGGGATCGCCCAGCGCTGCAGGTCGTGCCGGTGCTCTGGGCCCTGCTCGGCGGCGTTCTGCTGCTGCTCTCCCTGGTCGCCGCGAGCAGCCGAACCGGACTGCCCGCCGCCGCCAGCCTGCTTGTTTTGCCGGCGGGGGTGGGCCTGCTGGCTGGGGGCCTGCTTCTCCAGTGCCCGCTTGAGCGGCAGCGCCGCTGTGGCCTGGTCTTGCTGCTGACGGGCTGGTGCCTTTCCCTCCTGCTGCTCTTCCAGGGTCCGCTGTGGAACTGGGAATTGAACGAACGCGACGCCGTTCGCCCCGTGGCCAGGCTGGCCAGGGAAGCGGCGGCAGTGGCGGTCGATCGCTCGCTGCCGATCTACATGACGGGAGACTCCGGGCAGCGACCGAGCCTCAGCTGGTATGCCCAGCGAAGGATCCTGCGGTTGCCGGAGAGGGCAGAGCCAAGCTCTCCCCAGCAGTTCCTGCTGATCGAGAAAGCCATCGAACCGCCCCCCCCGCTGCTGCTCCAGGCGGGTGCCCGTTGCCGGCTCACGGGGCTGGGCGAGCAGGGCTGGCAGCTCTGGCGTTGCACACTCCCGGATCAATCCGATGCACCGAGACACTGAACTGCACCGCACCCCTGAACGGAGCCCTGCATTGACGCAGCAAAGCCGTTCCTGGAACCACCTGGTCCTGGTGGCCGCCCTGCTGTTTGCCGTGGTGGGGCTGTCCCTGCAGTGGTGGCGCCTGCAGGTTCTTGCCGCCACCTATGACCAGGGCATCTTTCTTCAGGTGCTGTGGAACACCCTTCACGGCCACCCGTTCGAGAGCACCCTGTCCTCCCAGCTCTCGGCGAGCGTGACCCGTGACGACCAGTTACCGGCCTTGGGCTACCAGCGGTTGGGCCAGCATTTCACTCCAGCTCTGGTGCTCTGGGCTCCGCTTGTGGGCTTGCTCGGTGCCGGAGCCTTGCCCCTGGTTCAGGTGGGGCTGATGAGCGGGGCCGGTCTGGTGCTGCATCGGTTTGCCCTCCAAACGCTTGGACGCAACAAGGATCGGCTCGCGGCCCTGCTGGCCTGCTCCTTTTTCGGAGCCAATGCCGTGCTCGGTCCCACCTGGGGCAATTTCACGGATCTTTGCCAGTTGCCCCTGGCCTTTTTTCTGCTCCTCTGGGGGCTCAAACAGCGGCACTGGTGGCTGGTGGCCCTCTGCACCGTGCTGATTCCGATGATCCGGGAGGACACCGGCGTGCTGCTGGTGGGGGTGAGCCTCTGGATGCTCTGGCGGAGGAAGGAGCCATGGCCCCTGGCGCTTCTGCTTGGAGCGGTGGGAATCGGCTGGGTGGTGATCGTCACCAATGGGCTGATGCCCCTGTTCAGCGAAGACAATTCACGCCGCTTCATGGTGGAGAACTTCGGCCAGTTTCTGGGTGAACGTGATCGGGCCAGCAGCCTGGATGTGGGCGCCAGGATCCTCTCGCAACCCCTCGCCATCCTGCGGGAAATTCTCAACGAGCCAGGCGACACCCTTCGCTATCTCTTCGCGCAGAGTTTGCCACTTCTGTTCATTCCGTTGATCTCCCGCGATGCCTGGCTGCTGATGGGGTTGCCCTTCCTGGGGTTGCTCCTCGCCCAGGGGAAACCACCACCCCTCGACATCAATGTGCGGTATGCATTGCTTGTGGTGCCAGGCCTGTTTGCCGGGGCCGTGCTCTGGTGGGAGCGGCATTCAAGCGCATTCCATCAGCCGCGGCTTCGCTCGGCCTGGATCGGGGCGATTGGTCTCTCCATTCTGCTCACGATCACCAGCAATCCCAATCGAAGCCTCTCCTTCGTGATTCCTGACAGCGTGCGACCCTGGATCTACACCAACCCAAAACAGCTCTGGGACCATGGTCAGGCCGCCAGGAGGATCGTGAACCAGATCCCACACACCGCCAGCGTTTCAGCCACCACACCCTTGGTTCCTTTGCTTGCTGAACGGGAGGTGCTGGTGCGGTTTCCCCGCAACTGGACCTATCTGGACAGGGCAGGACAAGCCCCAGAGGTTGACTGGATTGTGGCAGATCTGGAGATGCTGAATCGCCATCTGGATGTCTCGGATGGCGATCGCAAGGAACTGGCCAGCATCATGGAACTGATGCCCGAGCTCTCCCCCGCCTATGGACTTGTGGATGTGCAGGGCGGCATCGTGCTGATGGGCAGGGGCCTCAAGGATCGGGCCGATGCCGTGGAACTCCGGGCCAACCTGGTCACGAAACTCGAGGCAAGAGGACAGGGAACAGTTCCAAGGTGAGCCCAGGGTTGATGAAGGGGATCGTTCGTCGTCATCTCCATTCATGAACGATGCCCCCGGAGGCACCAGATTCGGTGACTCCGGGGGCTCTCGCCGGGTCCGCTCTGGCGCGGAACCGTTTGAACTCAGAGCAGGCTGCCTGACATCAGACGGCGTTCTCCGCGATCAGCAGACCCTTGTACATGGAACTGTGGCTCACGAACACCTCCTCCCCTGGGGGACAGCGTCAGCCGGTGGCGCATTCGGAGCGAGCAATGGAGCAAGCTCCAAAACCTCGTTCCACGTCACTGCTGACAGAACACAATGATCATAGCTGAAAATGGAGGGATCCCATGGGCTGATTGTCCATAAAAAAAGGCGCCCGATTGAGCGCCTTTTGATTGGTTGGTGCAGTGATTGATCCTATTCAAAGATGGAAAGAGGATTCAAAGCTCCGTAGGATCACTCCTTAGAGAGCGTTACCACGGGGCAGGACCTCCTCAGGGAAGACGAAGTTTTCATGGGGCTGGTCGGCCGGTGCCATCCAGGCACGCAGACCTTCATTGAGAAGAATGTTCTTCGTGTAGAAGGTCTCGAACTCGGGGTCCTCAGCGGCGCGGATCTCCTGGGACACGAAGTCGTAGGCCCGTAGGTTCAGCGCCAGGCCGATGATGCCGATGCTGCTGGTCCACAGACCCATCACCGGCACGAACAGCATGAAGAAGTGCAGCCAGCGCTTGTTCGAGAAGGCGATCCCGAAGATCTGGCTCCAGAAGCGGTTGGCCGTCACCATGGAATAGGTCTCCTCCTCCTGGGTGGGCTCGAACGCCTTGAAGGTGTTCGCCTGCTCGGAATCCTCGAACAGGGTGTTCTCCACCGTGGCGCCGTGGATGGCGCACAGCAGCGCACCGCCCAGGATGCCGGCCACCCCCATCATGTGGAAGGGGTTCAGGGTCCAGTTGTGGAAGCCCTGCAGGAACAGCAGGAAGCGGAAAATCGCCGCCACACCGAAGCTGGGAGCGAAGAACCAGCTGCTCTGGCCCAGGGGATAGATCAGGAACACGCTCACGAAGACCGCGATCGGCCCGGAGAAGGCGATCGCGTTGTAAGGGCGGATTCCCACCAGGCGGGCGATCTCGAACTGGCGCAGCATGAAGCCGATCAGGGAGAAGGCACCGTGCAGGGCGACGAACGGCCAGAGACCGCCCAGTTGCACCCAGCGCACGAAGTCACCCTGGGCTTCCGGGCCCCAGAGCAGCAGCAGGCTGTGGCCCATGGCATCAGCGGGGGTGCTGACGGCGGCGGTGAGGAAGTTGCAGCCCTCCAGGTAGCTGCTGGCGATGCCGTGGGTGTACCAGGAGGTGGCGAAGGTGGTGCCGGTCAGCCAGCCGCCCAACGCCAGGTAAGCGGTGGGGAACAGCAACAGGCCGGACCAGCCGACAAAAACAAACCGGTCGCGCTTGAGCCAGTCGTCGAGGACATCGAACCATCCCCGTGTCGCCGGCGCGCGCCCTAGGGCAATCGTCATGGGTGCTTCATGAAGCGTTACATCCAAACCATACGCAGCCCGAGGGGGCGCCCGTGGCCAGCATGCCGCGGATCACCAAAGATGAGCATTCCTTCTTAACTGGCTTCGCCGGGTCTTTCGGAGCTGGTTCATCCTGTGCCCTGTCATCCGGTGCCCTGCCATCCGGGCGGCACCCGTCAGCGCGGGGCCCCGCCATTCGCCAGAGTGAACCCTGGCCTTTCCCAACAACCCGTGTACGTCGTCGAGCTCTCCCTCAAGCTCAGCCCCATGCCCGTTTCGGTGCAGCGCAAGGAGCTGAGCGACGCCCAGGCCCTCTACGCGGAGATCAAGACCGCCCTTGAGACCGGCCAGCCCCGGGTGCTCGAGCTCTCCTGCGAGAAGGCGGAAGAAAAGCGGGTCAGCCTGCTGAGCAGCGAACTGGTGGCCCTGCAGATCTACGAGAAGTCGGCGGCGGGCGGAGGGGGCAGCAAGCGGCCCGGCTTCTCCTTCGACACCTGACCTTGACGAGCCCCTTGGTGGTGGAGCGGCTGGGCTTCACCTGGCCCTCCGGCAGCCCGGCCCTCAACCACTGCACTTTCAGCCTGCCGGAGGCCGGTCTCTGGATGCTGGTGGGCGGCAACGGCAGCGGCAAAAGCACCTTGCTGCGCTTGATCGCCGGCCTGCTTGAGCCGCAGCGGGGCCGCATCCAGTGCCCGTTCAAAACCGCCCTGGTGTTCCAGAACCCCGACCACCAACTGCTGCTGCCCAGCTGCGGCACCGATCTCCAGCTCTCCCTTCCCGAAGGGCTCGACCGCGGCCAGCGGCAAGCCAGGGTTGAAGCGGCCCTCGCCCAGGTGGGCCTCGATGGCTTCCAGCAACGGCCCATCCACACCCTCAGCGGCGGCCAGAAACAACGGCTGGCAATCGCCGGCGCCCTGGCAAGCGAGGCCAGCCTGCTGCTGCTCGATGAACCCACTGCCCTGCTGGATCCAACCAGCCAGGAGGAGGTGCTGGGGCTGATCCAACACCTCTGCAGCCGCCTGCCAGCGCCCCTGGCCGCGCTGTGGATCACCCATCGGCTGGAGGAACTGGAGCGCTGCGATGGAGCCGCCCTGATGGAGGCGGGGCAGCTGGGACCCTGGCAGGAGGGGCGCCGATTGCGGGAACGGCTGGAGCGGAGGCTTCCCCCCTTGCCTGGCGGCAAGGCTGAGGGGTAGGTTCACGAAGCCACGATCCTCGGTAGCTCAGTGGTAGAGCGGTCGGCTGTTAACCGATTGGTCGCAGGTTCGAATCCCGCCCGGGGAGTTTTTTGAAGAACGCCGCCTGCCTGCGCCTGCGGTGCATGCCGCCCCCACGACCCCGATCGAGCGCCTTGACAGGGGCCGATTCCAAAGCAAAAGGGAAGATTGAAGCTGAAGCCGTGGTGAGGCAGTGAAAGAATCGGCCCCGATGCGCCTTGAGCTGCCGATGCACTGCCGCCATCACCGCACCGGCCATCCACGATGAAGCCCTGCATCCTGCTGATCGAAGACGACCGGGACATGCGGGAGCTGGTGGCGGGCCATCTTGAGCACAGCGGCTTTCGGGTCGAGTGCGCCGCCGATGGGATCAAGGGCCAGGCCCTGGCCCTGCAGGCCAATCCGGATGTGATCCTGCTCGATCTGATGCTTCCCCATGTGGATGGCATCACCCTCTGCCAGCGGCTGCGGCGGGATGAGCGCAGCGCCGGCATCCCGATCCTGATGATCACCGCCCTGGGGGGAACCAAAGACAAGGTGAGCGGCTTCAACTCCGGCGCCGACGATTACCTCACCAAACCCTTCGACCTCGAGGAGCTGCTGGCCAGGGTCAAGGCCCTGATCCGCCGCAGCGATCGGGCGCCCCTGTCCACCAAGCCGGGGGACATTCTCGACTTCGGCCCCCTGACCCTGGTGCGGGAGCGGTTCGAGGCGATCTGGTTCGAGCGGGCGGTGCGGCTCACCCACCTGGAATTCGAGCTGTTGCATTGCCTGCTGCAGCGGCACGGACAAACCGTGGCACCGCCGGTGATTCTCAAGGAGGTCTGGGGCTACGAACCCGATGACGACATCGAGACGATCCGGGTGCATGTTCGCCATCTGCGCACGAAGCTGGAGCCCGACCCCCGCAAGCCCCGGTTCATCAAGACGGTCTATGGGGCTGGCTACTGCCTTGAACTTCCCACCGATCCCCACCTGGAGCTGGGCGGGCTCACGTCCCCCTGAGCTCCAGCAAGGCCACCTCCCAGGCCAGCCGGGGTTGGACAAACCCCTTCAGCTGGCCGCGCAACCGCTCGATCCGGCCCTGGTCTCGGGGTTGGTGATCCCGGCGCCAGAGCTGCCATTGCCACCAATCCAGCAGCCAGAGCTGCTGGTCGAGATCCAGGGCTTCGCAGAGGTCGCGGGCCAGGGCCAGGGCCTCGATCGGAGCCGTGGAATCGGCGAGCAGCCGTGGGGCCAGGTCCTGGGGTAGCGACTGCCATTGCTGCCGGTGCCGCAGCAGGGCGCCAGGGGATCCTGCCGCCAGATCCAGCAGCGCCGTTGGGTCGACCGAAGCCGCAGGGCCGGCAGCGGATGCCTGCTCCAGCCGGTTCAGCACCTGGGCCATCGCCACCGCATCGAGGCGGGCGAAGGGGATCTGCTGGCAGCGGGAGCGGATCGTGCTCAGCAACCGCTCCGGCGCTGCCGTCAGCAGGATCAGCAGCCCATCCCCAGGCTCCTCCAGGGTCTTGAGCAGGGCGTTGGCCGCAGCTTCGGCCATCGCCTCGGCCGCTTCGATCACCACCAGGCAGCGGCTGGCCTCAAGGGGGCGGCGGGCCAGAAAGCGGCTGACAGCGCGCACCTGCTCCAAGCGCAGCTGGGGCAAGGCCCGACTGGCGACGCCCTGCTGCTCCGCCTGGGAGGCCGGCACCAGCTGGCCCTGGTGCTGGTAGGTGGGCTCCAGCCAGAGCAGGTCGGGATGGTTTCCCTCCAGCAGGCGCCGCCGCAGGCTGGAAGAACCCTCCAGGCCGGCCAGCAGGCCCTCGAGAAAGCGCCGGGCGGCCAGGCGCCGGCCGACGCCGTCGGGGCCGGCAAACAGGTAGGCCGGGGCCAGCCGCTGCCGATCGAGGCTGGCCCTGAGCAGGCCTACGGCCCGGGATTGGCCGACCAGGTCGGCGAACACATCAGCCATCGGCCTGGATCCCCACACGGCCGGCGACGGCGGCACGAATCGCCGCGGCCACCTCGGCGGTGGGCGGGGCGGCATCGATCCGCTGCCAGCCGCGCGCGGGGGCCAGGGCCGCAAAGCCCTGGCGAACCCGCTCCAGCAGGGCGATGCCGCCAGCTTCGATCCGATCGGCGGGGCGGTGGCGGTGGCCCCGCCGTTGCAGCGAAAGCTCCAGGGGCAGATCGAGCCAGAGGGTGAGATCGGCGCTCAGCCCTGCGGTGGCAATCGTTTCCAGCGTGGCGATCAGCTCCAGGCTGAGGCCGCGGCCATGGCCCTGGTAGGCGGCGGTGGAGCCGGTGAAGCGGTCACTCACCACCCAATCACCGGCCTCCAGGGCCGGGGCGATGAGCTCCTGGACATGCTGGGCCCGATCTGCCGCGTAGAGCAGGAGCTCGGCGGTGGGGCAGGGAATCGAGGCCTCCGGCGGATGCAGCAGCAGCTGGCGCAGGGCCAGGCCCAGGGGGGTGCCGCCCGGCTCCCGGCTGACCACCAGCTCGGCCGCCTCGGGCATCAGGCCGCTGCTGGGGAGCCAGCGCCGGAGCAGCTCCAGCTGGGTGGTCTTGCCGCAGCCATCGATGCCTTCGAGGACCAGAAACCTGCCCCGGCCAGGGCGGTCTTCAGGGGCGGCCATGCAGCGAAAGCGCATTGACCACCACCGTGATCGAACTGACGGCCATCAGCAGGGCGGCGAAGGGCGGAGAGAGCAGCAGACCGAAACCCGGCAGCAGCAGGCCGGCGGCGATCGGCAGCATCACCAGGTTGTAGCCGAAGGCCCAGGCAAGGTTCTGGCGCACCTTGGCCATGGTGCGCCGGGCCAGGCGCAGGGCCTCCACCACGCCCTCGAGGCGCTCACCGAGGATCACCAGATCGGCGGTGTCCTGGGCGATCTGGGTGCCGGTGCCCACGGCGATGCCCAGGTCGGCAGCCGCCAGGGCAGGAGCGTCGTTGATCCCATCCCCGACCATCGCCACCGGCCCCTGGTCGCGCCAACCCAGGATGTGCTCCAGTTTCTGCTCGGGCCGCAGCTCCCAGGCCAAGGTTCCCGGCAGCAGGCCCAGGGCCTCGCCAAGTCGCTGCACCGCCTGGCGGCGATCGCCGCTCAGCACCCCCAGCTGCAACCCCATCGCGTTGAGGGTCTCCAGGGTGCGGGCGGCATCGGGGCGCGGTTGATCCTGCACGGCCACCAGGCCAAGGATGGAGGCGCCGGAGGCCACACCCATCACCGTGGCCCCATCGGCTTCCAGCGCAGCCACCTGGGTTTCGAGAGCCTCGCCACCGTTGAGGTCGAGTTGGGCAAGCCAATCGGGCCTGCCCACCCGGCAGACCCCTGCCAATCCAGTGATCTCCCCTTCCACACCGGCTCCGGCGAAGGTGGTGCTGCGGGCCACCTCCAGCAACGGCAACTGGCGCAACCGGGCCTCCTGCAGCAAGGCATGGCCAAGCGGATGACGGCTCTGCTGCTCGAGGCTGGCGGCCACCTGCAGGAGCCGCTCGGCCCCATCGGCTTCGGCTGGCTCCAGGGCGATCACCAGGGGGCGGCCCAGGGTGAGGGTGCCGGTCTTGTCGAACAGCACCGTCTGCAGGCGGGAGGCCATCTCGATCGCGTCGCCACCGCGGAACAGCAGCCCGGAGCGCGCCGCCAATCCCGATCCCACCGTGATCGCCGTGGGGGTCGCCAGGCCGAGGGCGCAGGGACAGGCCACCACCAGCACGGCGATCGCCAGTTGCAGGGCCAGGGAGAAGGGGGTGCCGCCGCCACCACCCAGCACCACAGGCATGCCGCCGTGAGCAGCCATCCCGCCCTCGCCATGGGGTGAGGCGAGCAGCACCTGGGGCCAGAGCTGGGTGCCCCACCGCCACCAGAACAGAAACGTGCCGAGGGCCAGCACCAGCACAGCCAGGCTGAAGCGGCCCGCGATCCGATCGGCAAGCCCCTGGATCGGCGCCTTGCGGGCCTGGGCCTGCTCCACCATCGCGATGATCCGCGCCAGGGCGGTCTCGGCCCCGGCCCGGCGCACCTCCAGCACCAGGGGAGCCTGCAGATTCAGCATGCCGGCCTCCAGCTCGGTGCCGGGCTTGGCCTCCAGGGGCAGGGATTCCCCGCTGAAACTGGACACATCCACGGCGGAGCTGCCGTCGAGCACCACCCCATCGACCGGGATCCGGTCACCGGGGAGGAGGCGGAGCCGGTCGCCGGGCCGTAAGCCACCCACCCGCACCGGCCTGGGCGGGTCATCCCCCAGCAGGAGCAGGGCCGTATCCGGTTGCAGGTCCGCCAGCTCCTCGAGGGCGCGGCCGGTGCGGTGGCGGGCGCGCTCCTCAAGGAAGCGGCCCAGCAGCACGAAACCGAGCAGCATCACCGGCTCGTTGAAGAAGCAGGGCCAGCCGGAGCGGGGCCAGAGGAAGGCCACCAGACTTGCCAGGTAGGCGCTGCCCATGCCCAGCCCCACCAGGCTGTCCATGCCGGGAACCCCATGCCAGGCCTGGGTGGCCCCGCGCACCAGGATGGAACGCCCCGGACCCAGCAGCGCCACACTGGCCAGCAGGGCATGGAACCACAGGGCTCCCAGGGGAGATCGGGGCAGGGTGCCGGCCATGGTGAGATGGCCGAGCCCGGAGAGCAGCAACAGGGCCAGCGCCACAATCAACTGGCGCCAGTCCTGCCACCAGCGCCGGTGATCCCCCTGCTCCGACCGGCTGAGCAGGGTGGAGCCGGGCTCCCGAGGTTGGGCGCTGAAACCGAGCGATTCGAGGCTGGCGATCAGGGCCCGCTCCGGATCCCGGGGATGATCGGGCTCCAAAGCCACCCAGGCGGTGCGGGTCAGCAGGTTGACGCTGGCCTGGCGGACGCCCGGCTGCTCCAGCAGCCGTTGCTCCACCGCCCGCACGCAACCGCCGCACTTCATTCCCTCCACATCCAGCAGCAAGGGCTCCAGCGGAACGGGGTCCGGCAGCAACGGGCCCAGCGGGGATGGGGCGACGGGAGGGGTCACAGCCACAGCCGAGGGGCCCCAGGCTAGGGACACGGCCCTCTCGAAACCGGGGAGCCGTGAAGCAGGACGTCCGCAACCGTCAGGATGGGAGCACCGAGCCGTCCTCCGCCGTGCCCCGCAGCCAACGCAACGACAACTTCATCGACAAGAGCTTCACGGTGATGGCCGATCTGATCCTGAAGGTGCTGCCCACCAACCGGCGCTCCAAGGAGGCCTTCGCCTATTACCGCGACGGCATGAGCGCCCAGGGCGACGGCGAGTACGCCGAGGCCCTTGAGAACTACGAGGAGGCCCTGAAACTGGAGGACGACCCCAATGACCGGGCCTTCATCCTCTACAACATGGCCCTGGTCTTCACCAGCAACGGCGATCACCAGAAGGCCCTGGAGTTCTATGACCAGGTCCTGGAGCTCAACGGCAACATGCCCCAGGCCCTCAACAACATGGCGGTGATCCATCACCACCTCGGCTCCCTGGCCGAGGAGCGGGGCGACACCGATGAATCGGATCGCTGCTTCTCCCGGGCCGCCGAGTTCTGGGGCAGGGCGATCCGGATGGCCCCCAACAACTACATCGAGGCCCAGAACTGGCTGAAAACCAGCGGCCGCGGCTCCGTCGACGTGTACTTCTGAGGGTTCAGTCCGCCGCCGGATCGACCCCCAGGGCCGCCACCAGGGCATCCGCCACGGTGGCCGCCTCCAGCACCTGCAGGTCGAGCTCCGTCGCGAGGGACCCCAGGCCGCTCGCGCGGGGCACCACGGCGCGATGGAAGCCCAGCCTGGCCGCCTCCTGCAGGCGCAGCTCCAACTGGCCCACCGGCCGCAGCTGCCCCCCCAGGCCCAGTTCCCCCACCAGCACCGTGCCGGCCGGCAGGGTGAGGTCGCGGTAGCTGGCCACCACCGCCGCCGCCACCCCCAGGTCCGCCGCCGGCTCCTCCACATCGAGGCCACCGGCCACGGCGAGATAACAATCGAAGCGGGAGAGCGGCAGGCCCAGGTGCTTCTCCAGCACCGCCAGGATCTGGTGCAGGCGGTTGATGCCGATGCCGGTCGCCGTGCGCCGCGGGCTGGCGTAGCTGGTGCCACTCACCAAGGACTGCAACTCCACCAGCAGGGGGCGGGTGCCCTCGCAGGCCACGATCGTGGCCGTGCCGGCGCAGGGGCCTTCGCTGCCGAGGAAAAGCTCACTGGGGTTGGTGACCTCGACCAGGCCCCGGTCGCGCATCTCGAACACCCCCAGTTCGTGGGTGGCACCGAAGCGGTTTTTCGCCGCCCGCAGCAGCCGGTGGCTGGCGAAGCGGTCCCCCTCGAAGGTGAGCACCGCATCCACCAGGTGTTCGAGCACCTTCGGACCCGCCAGCATCCCCTCCTTGGTGACATGGCCCACCAGCAGCAGGGCCGTGTCCTGGCGCTTGGCCAGGCGCTGCAGGGCGGCGGCGCATTCCCGCACCTGGGCCACCGACCCGGGTGCGCTGGTGAGTTCGGCGTCGTGGAGCGCCTGGATGCTGTCGATGATCGCGACGGCGGGGCGGAGGGATTCCAGCTCCTGGAGCACGAGCTCCAGATCGGTTTCGGCCAGCAACTGCAGGCTGCCGGGCTCTGGGCCGGGACTGGCGTCGGGGCCGAGCCGACGCCAGCGCAATTTCACCTGCTGGGCCGACTCCTCGGCGCTCACATAGAGCACCGAGCAGGAGCGGGCCATCACCTGGGCGGCCTGGAGCAGCAGGGTCGACTTGCCGATCCCCGGATCGCCCCCCACCAGCACCAGGGAGCCCGGCACCAGCCCTCCGCCCAGCACCCGGTCCAGTTCGTCGAAGCCACTGGCCAGCCGCGCCAGCGGCCGCTCCCCCACCGCCTGAATCGGCTGGGAACGGCGCGGGCGAGCATCCAGTTCCCCGATGGCCGCAGCGCCCGGGGCCCGGCGGCGGCGGCCATCGGGGGGAGGGCTGGCCTGCTCGACCAAGGTGTTCCAGCCACCACAGCCGGGGCACCGGCCGAAGAACTGTCGCGCCTGGGCACCGCAGCTCTGACAGACGAAGGAAAAGGTGGCGCGTCCCAAGGCGGTGTATGAAGAATGGTGGCGTTCGGTGAACCCTGCGGCACTCAGGCCTTTTCAGTGGTCGGATCTGTTGTAATCCAGTCGCGCCGCGATGACGGCTTCCCCCCCCGCCAAGGAAACGATCCTGGTCGTCGATGACGAGGCCAGCATCCGCCGGATTCTGGAAACACGCCTCACGATGATCGGCTACCAGGTGGTCACCGCCTCCGACGGCGTCGAGGCCCTCGAAGCCTTTCGCCAGTCGAGTCCGGATCTCGTTGTGCTCGACGTGATGATGCCGAAGCTCGACGGCTACGGCGTCTGCCAGGAGCTCCGCAAGGAATCGGATGTGCCGATCGTGATGCTCACCGCCCTCGGCGATGTGGCCGACCGCATCACCGGCCTCGAACTCGGTGCCGACGACTACGTCGTCAAGCCGTTCAGCCCCAAGGAACTCGAGGCCCGCATCCGCTGTGTGCTCCGCCGGGTCGACAAGGAACAGGTGCTGGGCATTCCCAACTCCGGCGTGATCCAGGTGGGCGACCTGCGCATCGACACCAACAAACGCCAGGTGTACCGGGGCGAGGAACGCATCCGCCTCACCGGCATGGAGTTCAGCCTGCTGGAGCTGCTGGTCAGCCGCTCCGGGGAGCCGTTCAGCCGCGGCGAGATCCTCAAGGAGGTCTGGGGCTATACCCCCGAGCGTCACGTGGACACCCGGGTGGTGGATGTCCACATCTCCCGGCTGCGCTCCAAACTGGAAGATGATCCCGCCAACCCCGAGCTGATCCTCACGGCCCGGGGAACGGGGTATCTGTTCCAGCGCATCGTGGAAGCCGTTGGCAGCGAAGGACTCTGAATTCGATCCCCGCCAACGGCGGGCAAAACCGAGCCGGGCGATCCGCCGATTGGTGATCTGGTATCGCCGCAACGCTGCCGTCACCAGCCTGGTGGGCACGGCCACCTCTTCGGCCAGCACGGCGGCCTCCGCGGCCGGTTCTATGGCCGGCAGCATGGCCTCCACGGCCGGTTCGGTGCTGCAGCCCCTGATGATCCAGCCCCTGCGGCGCCTGCAGCAGGGGGGAATCCCCGTGGTGGCGCCGATCCGGGATGCCGACCGTCGCTGGGTGGCGGTCGATGGCATGGGGGGGGACTTCGCCCCCGGGCCGATTCTGGCCGGCTGTCTGGATGCCGTCAGGGTCTTGCCCCTGCGGATCCGCTTCGTCGCTGAGGCCGAGGCCGTGAAGCGGGCCGTGGCCGCCCTGAGTCTGGAAGACGAGCTCAACGAAGCCATCGCCGCCGGCCTGCTGCAGCTGATCAGCAGTGGCCCGTCGGTGGGCATGCACGAGGAGGCCACGGTGGTGCGCCGCAAGCGCGACGCCAGCATCAACCTGGCGATGGACCAGGTCAGGGAGGGCCAGGCCGTGGCGGTGTATTCCGCCGGCAACTCCGGTGCCGTGATGGCTGCGGCCATCTTCCGGCTGGGCCGGTTGAAGGGCATCGAGCGGCCGGCCATCGGCGCCCTGTTCCCCACCAAGGACCCGGCCGAGCAGGTGCTGGTGCTGGATGTCGGAGCGAACATGGACTGCAAACCCAGCTACCTGCATCAGTTCGCCCTGCTGGGCAGTATCTACAGCAGGGATGTGCTGGGGGTGTCCAGGCCCCGGATCGGCCTGCTGAACATCGGCGAGGAGGCCTGCAAGGGCAACGACCTCACCCTCAAGGCCTATCCGCTGCTCGAGGCGGAGCCGCGCCTGCGCTTCGCCGGCAACTGCGAGGGCCGCGATGTGCTCTCCGGCCAGTTTGATGTGGTGGTCTGCGACGGCTACACCGGCAACGTGCTGCTCAAGTTCCTGGAATCGGTCGGTAGCGTGCTGCTCGATGTGCTGCGGGCCGAGCTGCCCCGCGGTCGTCGCGGCAAGGTGGGCTCCGCCTTCCTGCGCAGCAATCTGGTGCGGATCAAGAAACGGCTCGACCATGCCGAGCACGGCGGAGCGCTGCTGCTGGGCGTTGATGGGATCTGCGTGATCGGCCACGGCAGCAGCAAGGCCCTCTCGGTCGTGAGCGCCCTGCGCCTGGCCCAGCGGGCCGCCAGCCGCGGTGTGATGGACGATCTGCACCAGCTCAGCACCGAGGTGGGTGCGGCCCAGGCCTGTGGTTGACTGATCCCAACGGTGGTCACGCAGGTGTCGCTCGGTCAGTTGGGCGCGGGGATGGCCCTGGTGGGCTGCGGCAGCGAACTGCCCGGCCTCAGCCTCACCAATGAGCAGCTGAGCCAGCGGGTGGACACCAGCGACGCCTGGATCCGCAGCCGCACCGGCATCGCGTCCCGCCGGGTTGCCGGCCCCGACGAGACCCTGACCAGCCTGGCGACCGCCGCCGCCCGCAAGGCCCTGGACCACGCCGGCTGGCAGCCGGACGACCTCGATCTAATCCTGCTGGCCACCTCCAGCCCCGACGATCTGTTCGGCACCGCCCCCCGCATCCAGGGGGCCCTGGGGGCGAGCCAGGCGGTGGCCTTCGATCTCACCGCCGCCTGCAGCGGCTTCCTGTTCGCCCTGATCACCGCCGCCCAGTACCTCCGCGGGGGCAGCATGCGGCGGGCCCTGGTGATCGGCGCCGACCAGCTGAGCCGCTGGGTCGACTGGGACGACCGCAGCACCTGCGTGCTGTTCGGGGATGGGGCCGCAGCCGTGGCGCTCGAAGCCTGCGCCAGCGAACGCGACGGCCTGCTGGGCTTCCTGATGCGCTCCGATGGCAGCCGCGCCGCCTGCCTCTCCCTGGAGCAGGGCCTGGAGCGGCAACCCCTGGTGGAGGGCCACACCGCCCAAAGGGGCGGCTTTCTGCCGATTCACATGAATGGCCAGGAGGTCTACAAGTTCGCCGCTCGGGAAGTGCCGCTCCTGCTCGAGGCGCTGCTGGAGGCCACGGCCACGCCCGCGGCCCAGCTCGACTGGCTGTTGTTGCACCAGGCCAACCAGCGCATCCTCGATGCGGTGGCCTCCAGGCTCGCCGTTCCTGACGAACGGGTGTTGAGCAACCTGGCCTGCTACGGCAACACCTCGGCCGCCACGATTCCTTTGATGCTCGACGAGGCGGTCCGGGATGGGCGCATCCGCTCGGGCCACCTGATCGCCACCAGTGGCTTCGGGGCCGGCCTGAGCTGGGGGGCCGCCCTGCTCCGCTGGCAGGGGCCCTCGGCCACCACCACCTAATCTCCAGCCGGTTCACCGAAGGGTTGCGATGGGGATTGCCTGGGTGTTCCCCGGCCAGGGGTCACAGAAGCTCGGCATGGCCGAGGGCCTTCTGGAGCTGCCCGATGCCAGGCGGCGGTTCGGCGAAGCCTCCGAGAGGCTGGGCCGAGATCTGCTGGCGATCTGCGCCGGATCCAACCTCGCTACGGCCGGCGATCCCCGTGATCTGAACGACACCCGCAACACCCAGCCGGCGCTGTTCGTCGTCGAGAGCCTCCTGGTCGATGGCCTCAAGGCCCAGGGGCGCACTGCCCAGCTGGTGGCGGGCCACAGCCTCGGGGAACTGGTGGCCCTTTACGCGGCCAATGTGTTCGACGTCAGCACCGGGCTGGAGCTGATCCAACGGCGCAGTGAGCTGATGGCGGCAGCGGGTGGTGGGGCCATGACCGCCGTGATCGGCTTCGAGCGGTGCGCGCTGGAGCGGCTGGTGGCCAGCACCGAGGCGGTGGTGATCGCCAACGACAACAGTCGCTCCCAGGTGGTGCTCTCCGGCACACCGGCGGCGGTGGCCCAGGTGGTCGGTGCCCTGCCCTGCAAGCGGGCCATCCCGCTTGCCGTTTCGGGGCCCTTCCATTCGCCGTTGATGCACGATGCCGCCACCTCCTTCGAGGCCCTGCTCGAATCGATTCCCTTCGCGGACGCCACCATCCCCGTGCTCAGCAACACCGATCCCAGCCCCCAAACCGACGCCCGGGTGCTCAAGGACCTACTCGCCCGCCAGATGGTGAGCGGCGTGCGCTGGCGCGAGACCATGGCCCAATTCGCCACCCACCAGATCCACACCGTGGTGGAGATCGGGCCCGGCCATGTGCTCAGTGGACTGGTCAAACGGGATCTCGAAGGACTGGTGACGGCCCGGATCGCCAATGCCAAGGATCTTGGATTTTGAGTCCGCTCGCCCCAGGGCCTGAGCCGAGGTTCCCCCCACCGGCCCTGCTGACGCCGCAGCCCAGCTTCATCTACCGACTGGTCAGCTACCTGCTGGTCTTTCCGCTCTACCGGCTGCTGTTCCGGGGCCGCACCGCCAGCAACGGCCAGGTGCCCATGGAGGGTGCGCTCGTGGTGGTGGCCAACCATGGCTCCCACCTGGATCCGCCCCTGGTGGGCCATGCCCTGGGCCGGCCGGTGGCCTTCATGGCCAAGGCCGAGCTGTTTCGGGTGCCCCTGCTGGGGCCGATCATCCGGGCCTGTGGGGCCTACCCCGTGTCGCGAGGAGCCAGCGACCGCGAGGCGATTCGGGTCGCCATGGCCCGCCTGGCGGAGGGCTGGGCCACCGGCGTGTTCCTCGATGGCACCCGCCAGGGCAACGGCCGGGTGAACGATCCCCAGCACGGAGCAGCCTTTCTGGCCGCCAAGGCCGGCATCCCCCTGCTGCCGGTCGCCATCGTCAACAGCCACCGGGCGCTCGGCACCGGCCGGCTCTGGCCGCGGCTGGTGCCGATCCACATCCGCATTGGCCAGCCTGTCCCCCCGCCGGCCTCCCGCCGCCGTGCCGATCTGGAAGCCACCACCCTCGCCTGCCAGGAGCAGATCAACGGACTGCTGGATCAGGGTCTGCTGCCTCCCGCCAAGCTCAGGTCCGCGCTGCCGCCCACTGACCAGGATCACGACCGCTGATCACCCAGATCACGGCCCTGAAGCCATCGCGCCAGGCCTTGCTTCGCCGCTCAGGAACACAACGCGGCCCACAGGGCACCGTCACCGGCGTGAGCTGAATATGGCGGCTGCCGGCGATGATCCGGCCCACCAGCAGGGCCCGGTCCATGTGGTCGCTGCTGGTCACCAGAAGAACGTTGCGGACACCGGAGCGTTGCAGGTCGTCCACCACCGTGGTGAAGTTGGTGACGGTGTCGCTGGCGCGGTAATCGAGCTGGTACTGCTGGGGGGGCAGGCCCTCCTGGCGAAACAGCCACCGGGCGTATTCCGGGTTGCTGCCACCACTGACCATCAGGGGCAGCCCGTAGCGCTGGGCCAGCTGGCCGGCCCGCCGTTCCCGGGCCACATCCCCGCCCAGGACGAGGATCAGTTGGGGGGCCGAGGCTGACGATCTGGGCAGGAACGGGGCGGGGAAGGACCCAAACGCCGAGGCGCGGATCAACCCGGCCAGACCCAGACCGAGCAGAACCCATGGCACAAGCCTCCGCATCAGGCCGTCGCCACCGGGCTGGTGGGATAGATCGGCAGGACAGGCTGCCAGGGGGCAGGCCAGCCTGCCACCGCCGCCGCCTGGCTCAAAAGCAGCAGCTGGGTCAGATCGGCGGAGGCATCCACCCGTGCCTCGAAGCAAGCCTGCCCCGCCAGGGTGGCCGGGGCAGAAAAGAGGCGTGGCACCTCGTCTTCCGCCAGACCGCCCAACGCGACTGGATCCGCCTGGTAGCGGCCCGCCACGAGGCCACGGCGCGGCAACGTCTGCGTGATCCAGAACGGTTCGCCCCTGGCTCCAGCCTCCCCGGCCAGCCAGAGTCGTCGGGCGATCAACAGAAAGCTGCTGAACCCATCGAGGGGGCGATCGAGTTGCTGGGCGAGGGTGCGGGCCAGCACCACCGTGAGCCGGGTACCGGTGAACCCCCCGGGCCCGGTGGCCACCGCCAGGCGACCCAGCTCCCTCCAGCGGCTGGCCGGAAGTAGCTGCTCCACACAGGCCAACAGATCATTGCCCAGGCTTCGGCCCAGGGGGTGGGTGGCCAGCGTCGCCGCGCCACCGCCGAGGGGCTGGAGGCCCACGGCGAGGGTGTCGCTGCTGCTGTGCAGGGCCAGAAGCCACGGAAGCACGTCGCTCATCGGGGTGGCGACTCCCCGGGGCGCAACCGCAGCCAACGGCCCCGATCGACCCTGAAGCTGCTGCAGGCCCGCACATCCCATTCCACCCCAACCTGGGCTTCGGCCAGGTCGATCACCTGCACGTGGATGCGGGGCTCCCGGGGCTGGAAGTCGGGGTGGGCGGTGAGATGGGTGACACCGTGCTGGCGCTCCACCGCGTGATAGGCCTGGCAGCGGTCGACCCAGTGGCAGTCCACGCAGATGCACATCCCCCAGCGGCCCACGGACCGCACCATTCTGGGGTGGAGCGACCAGGGCGCCAGCGGCCTGGCCATGGCGGCCACCACTCTGCGCCGCACCCTGCGGATCGAACACTGGCCCCTGCCCACCAGCGACCTGCCGTCCGGAACGGCGCTGGTCGGTGGTGCCGTGCGGGATGGGCTGCTGGGCCGCCTGGGGGCCCGGCCCGATCTGGATCTGGTGGTTCCCGGCGATGCGATCGCCCTGTGCGAGGAGCTGGGCCGCCGCTACGGCGGCACGGCGGTGGTGCTTGACGGGCAGCGCTCGATCGCCCGGGTGGTGCTGAGGGGCTGGTGCCTTGATCTGGCCCGCCAGGTGGGGGACAGCCTGGAGGAGGACCTCTGGCGGCGCGACTTCCGCCTCAATGCCCTGGCCCTGCCGCTCTCGCCGCAGATGCCCCTGCTGGACCCCACAGGCGGGCTGCGGGATCTCGCCCTGGGGCAGGTGGTGGCGGTGCGCGAGGCCAATCTCCGCGACGATCCGCTGCGGCTGCTGCGAGGGATTCGCCTGGCCGCCGAGCTGGATTTCGAGCTGGGCGAGGTAACCGGCCGCTGGATCCAGGCCCATCACCGGCTGATCGGCGCCGTGGCTTCGGAGCGGGTGCTGGTGGAACTGGAGAAACTGGCCGGCTGCCCCGCGGGCAATCGTGGCCTTGCCGTTGCCTTGGAGAAACAACTGCTGGATCCCTGGCGGCCCGACCTCAGGGCCGCCGCCGAGGGCACAGCGGAAGCGATCCACGCGGCAACGCTGTGGAGCTTGCAGAGGCTCACCGGGGAGCGGGCCGGGAGCATCGGCCTGGGCCAGGATGAAGCCGCCGGTGCCCTCGGGCTGGCCCGCCTGGCGGTCCTGTTCGATGGCGAAGGGGTGCGCCGACTGCATGGCAGCCGCCATCTCCAACAGCGCTGTGGGCGGCTGCACCATTGGTGGAGGCAACTGATCGCGGCGGGAGCAGGGGTGGAGGAGCGGCTTGCGGCGATGGCGGAAGCGGAACGGCTGAGCCTGCACCAGCAACTGGCCGGCGACCTGCCCGCCCTGCTGCTGTTCTTCCCCGCCCCCCTGGCGATCGATTGGCTGCGGCGCTGGCGTGAGGACAGCGACCCCCTCTTTCACCCCCACGCCCCCGTGGATGGCTGGACGCTGCAGCAGACCTTCGGGCTGGTGCCATCACGGCGTCTGGGACTCCTGCTCACCCACCTGACGGTGGAGCTGGCCTTCGGCCGGATCAACAAACCTGACGATGCGTTGAAGGCGGCAAGAATCTGGCTGGATGGCACCAGGCCGTGATTTACTTTTAGGTGCATAGGCATGTCCAACTGCCTGCTCCGTGCCCGGCAGGTGCCGGTTAATCATCAGACTTTTTCATCCATGGATCCATGGGCCAGTGGCTTCGTGATCCAGCTTCGTGATCGAGCCTGTCGATCGATTGATCAGCGCCCTCGAGCCAGTTTTCCAATTTCTTCTCCCTCCCCATGAGTGTTCGTCTTTACGTCGGCAACCTGCCGCAGACTTTTGATGCCAAGGAGCTTGATGCTCTGTTCACGGCGGTCGGTGAAGGCGTGCGCTTCAAAACGGTGCAAGACCGTGAAACGGGCGCCTGCCGCGGCTTCGGCTTCGCCAATGTCGACGATGAGAAGCTCGCCGACACGGTGATCGAGCAGCTCAACGGCCACGCGTTTGGAGGCAACACCCTGCGCATCGAGCGCTCCGAGCGCAAGGATGCGCGCGGCAGTGCTCCCGTCGGCGGCGATCGTCGTCCAGCAGGGGCCACCGCGGTGGCGCGCAAGGCCACCAACAAGGTGGTGCACAGCGACACGGTCACCGAAGGTGCCCCCGACCCCCGCTGGGCCGGTGAACTGGCCAAACTCAAGGCCCTGCTGGCGAACCAGACGGCCGCGGTCTGATTGGCATCAGCCGGGGTTGAAGAGGCAATGGGCACAGGTGGTGGGTTGATCCCAGCTTCACTGCCCCTCGCTCCCCTGCCACGACACTGGTCTTGGCAGGGTCAATCGATCGGCTTTCTGGAGGCCCACCCCCCGGGCCATCCCGCCGGGATTTCCACGGTGATCCTGATCCACGGCTTCGGAGCCTGCTCAGGCCATTGGCGCCACAACCAGCCCACCCTGGCGGAGCATTTCAGGGTCTATGCCCTCGACCTGCTCGGCTTCGGGGCCAGCTCCAAACCCCGCTCCCGGTTGATCGGCGAGCCAGGGCCTCCCGATTCGGTTCGCTACTGCTTCGATCTCTGGGCCAGGCAGGTGGCGGATTTCGTCGAAAGCCTGGCACCGGCCGATCGCGATGGACCGCTCCAGTTGGTCGGGAATTCGATCGGGGGGCTCGTCGTGCTGAGGGCCAGCCAGTTGCTGCTGGAGCGGGGCATCACCCCGTCCCAGATCATTCTGATCGATTGCGCCCAGCGCACCCTCGACGAAAAACGTCGGGCTGAGCTGCCTGCCCTCGAGCGGCTTCTCCGTCCCCTGGTCAAGCGGCTGGTGCGGCAGCGCGGCCTCGTCGCCCCCCTGTTCAGGGCCCTGGCCCGTCCCGGCTTCATCCGGCAGGTGCTGGGCCAGGCCTACCCGAGCGGCGCCAATGTCGACGACGAACTCGTGGAGATGCTCTACCGCCCCAGCACCGATCCGGGCGCAGCGGAGAGCTTCCGCGGCTTCATCAATCTCTTCGAGGATGTGCTGGCGCCGGACCTGCTCGAAGACCTCACGGTGCCGGTGCGGATGATCTGGGGGGAGCTGGATCCCTGGGAAAGCCCGGCGGAAGCCGAAACCTGGCGGCGGAACTTTCCCTGTGTTCAGGAGCTGCAGATCCTGCCTGGGTTGGGCCATTGCCCCCAGGATGAAGGGCCGGATCAGGTCAATCCGATTCTGCTCGCCTGGCTGAAGCAGGCAGAGAGCAATCAGCGCAATTGGGCAATCAGATAGGAGCAGGGCAGGTCGAGGAACTTGTATCCAGTGGGCACAAATGCGCGGCGGCTGAATACATCATAGTCGTGCCGTTCGATCACATCAAGAATGCCGCGATACAGGCGCAGTGAGGCCCAGACGGGCCAGCGAGCATCGGCCGCCAGCCAGCGCACGCCAGCTTCGGAGCGGCCGAACCACTGCCGGGCCCGCTGGAGTTGGAAGGCCATCAAGGCCCGCCAGTTGTCGTTGACCGTTCCGGCCATCAACTCAGCCTCCGAATAACCAAATCTCCGGAGATCCTCCTGGGGAAGATAGATGCGGCCACGGCTGCGGTCCTCCCCGACATCTCGCAGGATGTTGGTGAGCTGGTTAGCAATTCCAAGCGCTACTGCCGCATGGGAGGTGTCGGGTCGTTCACTCCAGGGGGCCGAGGTGTAGGCGGGATCCAGGCCCATCACTTCCTGGGTCATCAGGCCAACGGTTCCGGCGACGCGATAGCAGTAGAGCTCCAGATCCTCGAAACTGGCATAGCGCTGGCGCCGCAGGTCCATGCGCTGGCCCTCGATCATGTCGAGGTAGGGCTGGAGTGGCTGGGGGAAGCGTTCCAGCGTGTCCGCCATCACCAGGTCGAGGCCATCCTCCACCCGGCCGCTGAACAGGGCCCGGGTGCGGTCTTCCCAGAGATCCAGCCGCTCGGCCAGGCGGTCCTCCGGCAGCGCCTGGGCCTGGGGACTGTCCATCAACTCATCGGTGCGGCGGCACCAGACGTAGATGGCCCAGATCGCCCGCCGCTTGGCCCGGGGCATCAGCAGGGTGCCGAGATAAAAGGTTTTCGCCCACTGGGCCGTTTCCCGCCGACAGGCCTCGTAGGCCTGGGGAAGGCTCAGTGGTGAGCGGAGAGCAGCCATCTCAGAGGCGACCAGCACGGTCACACGGCCACCGGTGAGGCGTGGCGGCTCACCACATCAGCACAGAGCTTGCCGCTCAGCACGGCACCCTCCATCGAGGCGAGGTAGCGCTGCATGGTGAAGTCTCCAGCCAGGAAGAAATTGGCGATCGGCGCATCCTGCGACGGCCGGAGCTTCTGACAGCCCGGAACCGACTTGTAGACCGACTGGGGGGTCTTGACCACCCGAGATTTGCGCAGCTGGGCCTGGTTGTCTCCCGTGAAGTGGGCGGGGAAAAGGCGTTTGAGCTCCGCCAGGGTCGCCGCGACGATGTCGCCGTCGCTGCGGCCGATCCACTCGTCCGCCGGCGCAAAAACCAGCTCCAGCATGGAGCGGTGGGGATCGGCGTACTCCCGGCAGGTGTTGCTCATGTCGGCATACACGCTGAGCAGATCGGAACGGCTGAACAAAAGGTGGTCGATCTCGGTGAGTTTTCGGTCAAACCAGAGATGAATGTTGATGACCGGCACCCCCTTGAGCCCCTCCAGCTTCTGGAAATAGGGAAGCTGCTTCCAGGCCTCAGGCAGGAGCAGCTTGAGCGGATCGACCGGCAGGGCGCTCACGAAGGCATCGGCCTCCACCTCCAGGGGCTCGTTGCCGCGAACACCACCGATCCGAAAGGCGTCGACGGAACCATCCTCCGCCAGGCGGATCTGCCGCAACGGCCTGTTGAGGTGCACCTCGCCGCCTCGCTCACGGATCGAGGCGACGATCGGTTCACAGAGCCGCTGGGGGGGGTTCCCGTCGAGGAAGGCCATCTTCGAGCCGTTCTTCTCCTGCAGGAAACGGTTCAAGGCGGTGAGCAGCACCGTGCTGGAGATCTCATCGGGATTGATGAAATTCAGGGCCTTGCTCATGGCGATGAACACCTCGTCATTGACCCGCTCCGGAATGTTGTGGAGGCGAAGCCATTCCGTCCAGGAGTACTGATCACAGTTCTCGACATAGTCCTGGCCGCGGAGCATCGCCGGCACCAGGCCCAGCCCGAACTGGATCTTCTCAGGCCAGGTGAGCATGTCGTTGTTGCCGAGGATCGCCGCCACGCCATTGAGGGGCGCGGGCAGATCCGGAAAGTCGAAGCGGCTGTAGGTGCCGGGATCCTCCTTCTGGTTGAAGATCATCGCGTGGTCCTTCCACTGCAGACGATCCTCGATGCCAAGCTCCTTGAAGAGCTGCAGCATGTTCGGGTAAGCCCCGAAGAAGATGTGCAGGCCGGTCTCGTACCAGTCGCCCTCGTCGTCCTGCCAGGCCGCCACCTTGCCGCCGAGAACGTCCCTCGCTTCGTAGATCACCGGGGTGTGGCCTGCGTCGCAGAGGTACTTGGCGCAGGAGAGACCGGCGAGGCCTGCTCCGGCGATGGCGACGCGCATGGGAAACCAAAAACAAGAGACAACCTTAAAAGGCTCGGGTCAGCCAGCGCTGATCGCCAGCTTCCTAAAGTCAGGGAGTGCGCTCCGCTCCGCCACGCCCGCCTTCCCCAACCCCATGGCCGACGCCCTCCTGCTCAAGTCCACCACCAGGCATGTGCGGTTGTTCACCGCCCGCGTGGAAGATGACCAGCTCGTCGCCGATCCAGCCCAGCTGACCCTCGACCTCGATCCGGACAACGAGTTCCTCTGGGAGCCGGCCGTGCTGGAGACGGTGCGGCAGCGGTTCCGCGACCTGGTTGCAGGCTTTGCCGGCCAGGAGCTCACCGAGTACAACCTGCGCAGGATCGGCTCCGACCTGGAGGGCACGATCCGTCAACTGCTGCAGGCTGGAGAGCTGCGCTACAACCCCGACGCCCGGGTGCTGAACTATTCGATGGGTCTGCCCCGCAGCCCTGACGCCTGATGAGCCGATCCCGCCCAGACCGCGGCACTTTCGGGGGCCGGAGTCGCTCCAGCGAGCCCTACCAGGATCGCGAGGCCTACCGCTACGAGTCTTCCGCCTATGACGACCAGCCCCGGGGCCGCAGGCCAGCTGCCCCGCTCCGCGGCGGGGGTGGGGCCCCGGGCGGCGCAGGCGGCCAGGGGGATCCGCCGTTCAAGTTCAACGTCGCCACGGTGGCGGTGCTGGCCGGGGTTCTGGTGGTGGGCATCGGCATCGGCACCGCCCTCTCCAGCAACACCGCCGGCAACCAGGGAAACATCGCCAGCAGCCAGCAACTCGACCTGGCCGTTCCCGACCCGGAGTTCTGCAAGCAATGGGGGGCGAGCGCCTTCGTCAACGACGTGGAGCTTTACACCACGATGAATCCCAGCAGCAGCTTCGTAACCCAGCCCACGCTGCAGCCCGGCTGCGTGATCCGCCGGGAGAACTGGAGCGTGCTCCAGAAGGAGGGGGCGGTCACCGCTGAGCAGATGCGCCAGTGCAAACAACGGATGAACACCTTCGCCTACGTCGGCTCGATCCGCGACAAACCGGTGGTGCGCTGCGTTTATCAGACCGACATCAGCGGCAACAGGTTCCAGACCAAAGGCATCGCCGGAGCCGCCGATGACTCCGTGGGGATCACACCGGAAGGGGACCAGTTCTAAGGGCGCTCAGGCAGCCAGGGCAGCGGGTTGACGCAGGGGGCTGTCCGGGCTCGCGAAGACCGGCAGCACCTCCCGGCGGAAGGCCTCGGCGGCGCGGGAGCAATAGCGGGCCGGATGGGTGATCAGTTTCAACTGACGCCGCACCTGAAGGTCTGCGATGGTGGCGCGGTGCAGGCTGCCGGCGGCCAGTTCCCGCTCGATCGAGACCACCGGCAGAAACGCCGCCCCAAGGCCCGACTGCACGGCATTCTTGATCGCCTCGAAGGAATTGAGCTCCATTTCGATCTTGAGGCGCTGCACCTCCAGGCCCGAGCGGGCGAGCAGGTGGTCCACCATCTTGCGGGTGGTGGACTGGGCGTCGAGGCAGACAAAACCGAGCCGATAGAGATCATCCTTATGGAGCTCCGGCAGCCGCACCAGCGGGTGCTTGATCGGCAGCACCAGGGCGAGTTCATCACTGGCGTAGGGCACAACCTGGAGGAGGTCGTTGAGCTCCGAGGGGAGCTCGCCGCCGATGATCGCCAGGTCGACCTGACCATTGGCCACACTCCAGCCGGTGCGACGGGTGCTGTGCACCTGGAGCTGCACCGCCACATCGGGGTACTTCTGGCGGAACAGGCCGATCATGCGGGGCATCAGATAGGTGCCGGTGGTCTGGCTGGCGCCCACGATCAGCGAACCACCCTTGAGGTTGTGGAGGTCGTCGAGGGCGCGGCAGGCCTCCTGGCACTGGCTGAGAATTCTGTCGCAATAGCTGAGCAGCAGGTGGCCCGCCTCGGTCAGCTGGGCCTTGCGGCCACCCCGATCGAACAGGGAGACATCGAGCTGCTTTTCCAGGTTCTGGATCTGCAGGCTCACCGCCGGCTGGGTCACGTAAAGGCTGTCGGCAGCCTTCTTGAAGCTGCCCTCGCTGGCGATGGCCCGCAGGATGCGCAGCTGATCGAGGGTGAAGGGCAGATCAGCCATGGAATGACCCGTGGGGCTTGCTCCGGCTGGGAACTCGAACTCTAAAGGGAAACCACCGGGGCCCCCTGGGGCCTCCGGAGTCACCCATCCGAGGGCCAGAATCTGACCTTCCCGCATGGATTGATTGCCGCTCGCCCCCCACCACTCCAGCCTGGTGATGCTGGCCCTGCTGTTCGGTTTCGCCGTGCTGCACAGCGGTGGCGCGGCCCTGCGTGGCTGGGGGGAGGCACGGATTGGGGCCCGGGCCTGGCGGCTGCTGTTCGCGGCTCTCAGCATTCCATCGGCCGTCGTGGTGGTCGGCTACTTCATCGCCCATCGCTACGAAGGCGTCCGGCTCTGGAACCTGCAGGGACTCCCGGGCTTGATCCCGGTGATCTGGGTGGGCACGGCGATCAGCTTCTTCTTCCTCTATCCGGCCACCTACAACCTGCTGGAGATTCCTGCCCTGCTCAAGCCCGAGCAGCGGCTCTACGCGACTGGAATCATCCGGATCAGCCGCCATCCCCAGGCGGTCGGGCAGGTGATCTGGTGCGCCACCCATCTGCTCTGGATCGGCAGCAGTTTCATGCTGGTCACCTGCTTCGGCCTGATCGCCCACCACATGTTCGCCATCTGGCACGGGGACCGGCGCCTGGCCAGGCGGTTCGGCCCCGCCTTCGAGCAGCTGAAGGCCAACACCTCGGTGATTCCCTTCCAGGCCGTGCTCGATGGTCGCCAGACCCTGGTGATTGGCGAGTTCCTTCGGCCCTCCCAGCTGGGCATCGCCATCGCCATCGGCACGCTCTGGTGGAGCCATCGCTTCCTGGGGCTCGCCACCGCATCCTTCCTGAACGGCCCGCTGGGGCGGCTGCTCGGTTAAGGGGCGGGGCTGGCTGATCGAAGTCCCACACACAGCCCGATCCGGCCAGAAGGGCTGCCTACACTCCCTCAGAATTCCCAGAAACCGGATGACCTCGGCCTCGGACCTTGCCTGGTTGATTCCGGTGCTTCCCATGCTGGGGGCGGCCCTGGTCGGTCTGGGCCTGATCAGCTTCAACCGCACCGTGAACAGGCTGCGAAAGCCTGTTGCCATCTTCCTGATCAGCTGTGTGGGGGCTGCCGCGGTGCTCAGCTACGCCGCGCTGATCGAGCAGCTCGCCGCCCCGCCCCCCACCGAGGTGCTGTTCAACTGGGCCAGCGCCGGCAGCTTCAACCTGCAGATGGGCTTCCGGGTGGATGCTCTGGGCGCCGTGATGCTCGCCCTCGTCACCACCATCGCCCTGCTGGTGATGGTCTATTCCGACGGCTACATGGCGCACGACAAGAGCTACGTGCGCTTCTTCACCTACCTGGCCCTGTTCAGCAGTTCCATGCTGGGCCTGGTGATCAGCCCCAACCTGCTCGAGATCTACGTGTTCTGGGAGCTGGTGGGGATGTGCTCCTACCTGCTGGTGGGCTTCTGGTACGACCGCGACGGTGCCGCCAATGCCGCCCAGAAAGCGTTCGTGGTCAACCGGGTCGGGGACTTCGGCCTGCTGCTCGGCATCCTGGGTCTGTTCTGGGCCACCGGCAGCTTCGGCTTCGAGGAGATCGGCCTCCGTCTGGGTGAAGCCCTCAACAACGGCAGCGTGTCTCACCCGGCGGCGGTGATCCTCTGCCTGCTCGTGTTCATGGGACCGATGGCCAAGTCGGCGCAGTTCCCTTTGCATGTGTGGCTTCCCGATGCCATGGAGGGCCCCACCCCCATCTCCGCCCTCATCCACGCAGCCACGATGGTGGCTGCAGGGGTGTTCCTGGTGGCCCGCCTCCAGCCGATCTACATCCAGTTCGATGAAGTTCAGGCCTTCATTGCGGTGATCGGTACGGTCACCTGCTTCCTGGGGGCGAGCATCGCCCTCACCCAGATGGATCTGAAGAAGGGCCTGGCCTACAGCACCGTTTCCCAGCTGGGTTACATGGTGCTGGCCATGGGTTGCGGCGCCCCGGTCGCAGGCATGTTCCACCTGGTCACCCACGCCTTCTTCAAGGCGATGCTGTTCCTCTGCTCCGGCTCGGTGATCCACGCCATGGAGGAGGTGGTGGGCCACGAGCCCGTGCTCGCCCAGGACATGCGGCTGATGGGGGGACTCAGACGCTTCATGCCGGTCACGGCGATCACCTTTCTGATCGGCTGCGTGGCGATCAGCGGCATCCCTCCCCTGGCGGGCTTCTGGAGCAAGGACGAGATCCTCGGCCAGGCCTTCAACGCCTTTCCCCTGCTCTGGGCCGTCGGCTTCCTCACCGCCGGCATGACGGCCTTCTACATGTTCCGGCTCTACTTCCTCACCTTCGAAGGTCCCTTCCGCGGCAGCGATGTTGCCCTGCAGGCCCGCCTGCTTGCCGCCGCCGGCAAAGGAGCTGCCGAGCCTGAGGGCCATGGGGAGCACGCCAGCCAGCCCCACGAATCCGGCTGGCAGATGGCAGCCCCCCTGGCGATCCTGGCGGTGCCATCGGTGCTGATCGGACTGCTGGGAACCCCCTGGCACAGCCGTTTCGCCGGCCTGCTCGATCCCCACGAAGCCGCCGAGATGGCCGAGCAGTTCAGCTGGGCGGGCTTCCTGCCCCTGGCCGGCGCTTCGGTAGCCATCTCCATCAGCGGCATCACGGTGGCGGTGCTGGCCTACGCGCTCCACAAGCTCGATCTGGCCACGGCCGTGGCATCCCGCTTCCCCAGCATCAACGCCTTCCTGGCCAACAAGTGGTATCTCGATGCGATCAACGAGCGGATCTTCGTGCAGGGCAGCCGCAAGCTGGCCCGCCAGGTGCTCGAGGTCGACGCCAAGGTGGTCGATGGGGTGGTCAACCTCACCGGCCTGCTCACCCTCGGCAGTGGTGAGGGCCTCAAGTACTTCGAGACGGGCCGGGCCCAGTTCTATGCCCTGATCGTGTTCGGTGGCGTGATCGCCCTGGTGGTGCTGTTCAGCAGCTTCTGAACCCAAACCTCCATCACCCAAACCTCCACTGTGTGTGTCATCCCTTATCTGGGGAGCTCTGGCTCGGTGGCCATTTCTACACTCCGGCCAGAACTGCTTGCCTGCCCTGTGCCGCTCGATTTCGCCGTTGTTCAGGGTCCCCTTGAGGTCCTGGGCACCGACCACGCCTGGGCCTTCCCCTGGCTGAGCGTCTCGATCCTCTTTCCGATCGTTGCAGCGCTGCTGATTCCGTTCATCCCTGATCCGGGCAACGGCAAGACGATTCGCTGGTACGCCCTCGGGGTGGCCCTGGTCACCTTTCTGGTCACCGTGGGGGCCTATCTGAATGGTTACGACCCTTCCGTGGCCGGTCTGCAGCTGATCGAGCGGGTGGAGTGGTTGCCGGACCTGGGCCTGGCCTGGTCGGTGGGGGCCGATGGCCTCTCGATGCCGCTGATCCTGCTCACCAGCTTCATCACGGCCCTGGCGGTGCTGGCCGCCTGGCCGGTCACCTTCAAACCGCGGCTCTTCTTCTTCCTGATCCTGGCCATGGACGGCGGCCAGATTGCCGTGTTCGCCGTGCAGGACATGTTGCTGTTCTTCCTGGCCTGGGAGCTGGAACTGCTGCCCGTTTACCTGCTGCTGGCCATCTGGGGAGCGAAGAAGCGTCAGTACGCCGCCACCAAGTTCATCCTCTACACCGCCGGCGGCTCGGTGTTCATCCTGTTGGCCGCCCTGGCCATGGGCTTCTTCGGGGGCGGAACGCCGAACTTCGAATTCACTGTCCTGGCGGCCAAGGAGTTCCCCGCTCGCTTCCAGCTGATCGCCTACGCCGGACTGTTGATCGCCTTCGGGGTGAAGTTGCCGATCGTGCCGTTGCACACCTGGCTGCCGGACGCCCACGGGGAGGCCACGGCGCCGGTGCACATGTTGCTGGCCGGCATTTTGCTCAAGATGGGTGGCTACGCCCTGCTGCGCTTCAACGTGCAGCTGCTGCCCGAGGCCCACGCCCAGTTCGCGCCGTTGCTGGTGGTGCTGGGGGTGGTGAACATCATCTACGCCGCGCTCACCTCGTTCGCCCAGCGCAACCTCAAGCGCAAGATCGCCTACAGCTCGATCAGCCACATGGGCTTCGTGCTGATTGGCATCGGCAGCTTCAGCGCCCTCGGCACCAGCGGCGCCATGCTCCAGATGGTGAGCCATGGTCTGATCGGTGCCAGCCTCTTCTTCTTGGTGGGCGCCACCTACGACCGCACCCACACCCTGCAGCTCGATGAGATGGGCGGCGTGGGCCAGAAAATGCGCAAGATGTTCGCCCTCTGGACGATCTGCTCGCTGGCTTCGTTGGCCTTGCCCGGCATGAGCGGCTTCGTCTCGGAGTTGATGGTGTTCGTGGGCTTCGTCAACAGCGAGGCCTATTCGCTCAGCTTCCGGATTGTGATGGCGGCCCTGGCGGCTGTGGGGGTGATCCTCACGCCGATCTATCTGCTTTCGATGTTGCGGGAGATCTTCTTCGGCAAGGAGAACCCCGAGCTCGCCTCCCACAACGAACTGGTGGATGCCGAACCCCGCGAGATCTACGTGATCTCCTGCCTGCTGGTGCCGATCATCGGCATCGGCCTTTACCCCCGCCTGGTGACCGACAGCTACCGGGCCTCGATCGAGGCCCTGGTGCTGCGGGAGGACGCGGCCATGGCCCGGGTGCTCGGACCGGCGCCCAGCGGCCTGATCCGCGGCTCCCAGACCCAGCCCGTCAGCTGGATGCCGTCGGCCCTTCTGCAGGCTCCGTCCGTCGGCTGATCAGGCTGCTGCTTCTGGCTGCTTCCCGTTACAAAACCCTGCGGTTGCTCTTGCTTGTCCCCCAAGCCGGGCCGCCCTGACTACGCTCCCTGCCACGATCCAAACCCAGCTGAATCGAGTCATGCGACAGCTGAATTTTCTGTTGATCTTCAGCTTCGGACTGGCCACGGTCATGTTCACCCTGGAGAACACGGCCGCCACCACCGTCCACTTCCTGCCCGGTGTCAGCACCACCCTCCCCCTGGCGGCGATGTTGCTGGTCGTGGGCGGCATCGGCGCCACGGCGGCCTGGGTCTTCGCCGTCTGGACCGGAGTGGTGAAGAAGGTGGAGGTCGTGCGCAGCCAGGGGGATCGGGAGGCCCAGCAAGTGCGGATCAGTGAACTTGAAGCGGACATCCAGCGTTATCGGGCCACAGTGGATGCCCAGCTCGGCCTGCTGCCGGCGGCAGGCGAGAGTTCGGCGCCCTCGCCGCCATCGCCCACTCCCGACTGACGGCGGCCGCCCCCAACTGGCTGGCGAGCCGTAAAGCGGGTACGTTGCGGCCAGTGAGGCGGGGAGAGTGGCAGAAGCGGGCGCCAGGCTGGCCATTCGCCTGCTCCAGGACGCGGCCGAACGGGGGGAACTCGATCCCTGGGACGTGGATGTGATCGCCGTGGTCGACGGCTTCCTTGACCAACTCCGCCAACGCATCGAAGTTCCCCGGCTGATCGCTTCGCTGCAGGCCGGCCGTGGCGGCAGCTACGAACAGGACCTGGCCGCCTCCAGCGAAGCCTTCCTGGCCGCCTCGGTGCTGGTCGGGCTGAAAGCGGAGGTGCTGGAACGCCAGACCTTCCCCCCACCGCCTTTGATCGAGGACCCCTTCGGCTGCGATGCCGACGACGAAGGCGACTGGGGCGGCTCGGCCTACGTCCTGCCCAGGAGGCCGGAGCGACACCTCTGGCGTCGCCCGGTGGCTCCACCGCCCCTGCAACGGCCGGTCAGCCTGGGCGAATTGATCCGCCAGTTGGAGGACATCGCCGAGCGGCTGGAGCAGGATGGAAGCCGCAGCCGCCCATCGCGCCGTAACCGGCCCTACAGCGAGCGCGCCGCCATCGAGCAGGTGGCCGCCCTGGCCCATCGGGAAAAACTGCCCGAAACCACGGCGGCCCTCAGCCTGTTTCTGCAGCAGTGGCCCCCGGCGCTGGAGTGGGCGAACTTCGAGGACCTGGTGGAAGCCTGGGAAAAATCGGCACCCGGAGATCTCGATTGCGATCGGGTGGGGGTCTTCTGGGCCCTGCTGTTCCTCTGCTCCCAGGGCCGACTCGATCTACGGCAGGACGGCGGGTTGTTCGGCCCGCTCCACCTCAAACGCCTCCACGGCCTCCACCTGGAAGGCGTGCTTCGGGACACCAACCCCGTACAGATGCTGAAAAGCCAACCGGCCCAGGGGCCAGCTTCCTCGCCGGCTCGCCAACGCCTGGCGGCCTGACATTCTTTCTTAAGATAGTGCCTTGAACCGAATCACAGCAGGCTGGCGCCCATGAAGGCGATGATCCTCGCGGCAGGGAAAGGGACTCGTGTGCGGCCGATCACGCACACAATCCCCAAGCCGATGATCCCCATCCTGCAGAAACCGGTCATGGAGTTTCTGCTCGAGCTGCTTCGGCAGCATGGCTTCAATGAGGTGATGGTGAATGTGTCGCACCTAGCCGAGGAAATCGAGAACTATTTTCGTGATGGGCAACGCTTTGGTGTCGAGATTGCCTACAGCTTCGAAGGACGGGTTGAAGATGGTGAACTGATCGGCGAAGCGCTGGGTTCTGCCGGAGGAATCAAGAAAATTCAATCCTTTCAGCGCTTCTTTGACGACACCTTTGTGGTGCTCTGCGGGGATGCCCTGATCGATCTCGATCTCACCGAGGCCGTCCGGCGCCACAAGGAGAAAGGTGCGGTGGCCAGCCTGGTCACCAAACGGGTTCCGAAGGACCAGGTCAGCAGCTATGGCGTCGTCGTCACCGATGAAGACTCCAGGGTGGTGACCTTCCAGGAGAAACCCGCTGTGGAGGATGCCGCCAGCGACATGATCAACACCGGTATCTACATCTTCGAACCGGAAGTTCTCGATCACATTCCCGATGGCGTTCCCTTCGACATCGGCGCCGATCTCTTCCCGAGATTGGCTGCAGCTGGTGCACCCTTCTATGCCCTGCCGATGGATTTTGAATGGGTGGACATCGGAAAGGTTCCCGATTACTGGCAGGCGATCCGCAGTGTGCTTCTGGGTGATGTCCGCCAGGTGCAGATTCCTGGCCGCCAGGTCCGCCCCGGCGTCTACGTCGGCCTCAATGTGGCGGCGGACTGGGATCAGATCGACATCCGTGGTCCGGTCTATGTGGGAGGCATGAGCCGAATCGAACCCGGCGTCACGATCATCGGGCCGGCCATGATTGGTCCCAGCTGCCACATCTGCGAGGGGGCAACGATTGATAACTCGATCATCTTCGAATACTCCCGCATCGGCGCCGGTGTGCGCCTCGTCGAGAAGCTGGTGTTCGGCCGCTACTGCGTGGATCGCAACGGCGACCATTTCGATCTACAGGAAGCCGCCCTCGACTGGTTGATCACCGATGTGCGCCGCCAGGATGTGGCCCAGCCCTCACCCCATCAGAAAGCACTGGCCCAGCTGCTGGGCTCCGATTTCAGCCTGAGCAAGGGCGGATCCTGAGCCCTAGGAGGCGAGCTGCACGGGGGGAATCCCCGCCTGCTCAAGAATCAACGGGATCCGCTCCTCCGCCTTGACCGCCATCAGGTGGACACCTTGGGCAATCCCTGCATAGGTTTCGACTTGCTCAGCCGCGATCCTGATCCCTTCCGCCGCCGGGTCGGCCGCCGCCGCGAGGCGATCGATCAGGGCCTGGGGAATCAGCGCCCCCGGCACCACCTTGTTCACGAAGGCCGCATTACGCGCCGACTTGAGCAGAAACACACCGGCCAGAACCGGCAAATCCAGTGGTGCGGCGATCTCCTCGCAAAAGCGCCGCAGGGCGGCCGTGTTCATCACCATCTGGGTCTGGATGAACCGGGCACCGGCGGCATGCTTGCGGCGAACCCGCGCCTGCAGCCCACTCCAACTGGGGGACTGGGGATCGGCGGCCGCTCCGATGAACAGGGCTGTGGGGCCATCGGGGAGGGCCCCTTGAACCGGGTCGTTCCCGGCATTGAAGTGGCTGACCATCTGCAGCAGCCGGACCGACTCCAGTTCGTTCACGGGCCTGGCGTCGGGCTGGTCACCGGCCCGCACGGGGTCGCCCGTGAGGCAGAGCAGGTTGGGGATTCCCAGGGCGTGGGCACCGAGCAGCTCCGCCTGCAGGGCGATCCGGTTGCGGTCGCGGCAGGAGAGTTGCAGCACGGGCTCCAGGCCGATGTCGAGAAGGAGACGGCAGAGCGCCAGGCTGCTCATCCGCATCACGGCCCGGCTGCCATCGGTGACGTTGACGGCGTGGACCAGTCCCTTCAAGGTGGATGCCGCCGCCAGGGTGCGGCTCGGATCTCCCCCTCGCGGTGGTGTGACTTCTGCGGTCAGGGCGAACCGTCGATGGGCGAGGGCCTGTTGCAGCAGCAAGATGAAGTGGATCGGCGGCACCCCATCATGGGGCAGTGGCTAAGGATTGCCGCACCCCTCAAAATGGACGGGGAAAGGGCCTCCACTGCCTAGAGTGAAAAGTCAGAGGTTGGGTGGGTTTCCTTGATGTCTGTACAAGATGGTCTTGACCAGCAACATTCAAATCTATCCGGGCGCGAGCTGGAGATCATTGAGCTAGTCGCCACCGGACTGACCAACCAGGACATCGCAACTCAATTGATGATCAGCAAACGCACGGTCGATAATCACGTCAGCAACATCTTCAGCAAGACAGGCGCCAAGAACAGGGTGGCTCTGCTGAACTGGGCCATGGATCACGGCAAGATCTGCCGCGATGGCTTCAACTGCTGCCATCTGCCAACCAGCTGATTGGATGCATGCATCGATGGCCTGAGATTGAGCTCGCCATTCATGCGCAAGCTACAACAAGTCCAATCTTCAAGGAAGCGGCACGACACCCAGCAGGTCCTTGACGTTTAGCTGGCTGAACTCTCCATCAGATCCTCTCCGCTGAGCCGCTCCAGGCTGTAGCCATCAGGCCTGAGCTCAAAAAGCTCGGCATAGTCCAAACAATCGGCCGTATCCCGGCCGGTGAAGCGGAGCACACCCTGGTGGTCATAGAGGCCGATCATGAACGGGAGCCGCCAACAACAGCGAAACAAGCACTAAACATTAAGACAGCACCTGCCGCTCCGCCGCCGTCCAGGCGCCGTAGGGATGAACCGCCAGCGCCGCGTTGCTCAACTCGCCCCGGCCCGTGATCTCGGCTCCGCACCAACTGGGCACCTCCAGGGGTTGATCAGCCCGGACGAGCTCCACCTCCGCCAGCACCAGCGGTTCGTTCCCCGCCTCGAACACATCGACAACCCAGTCACCGCCAGGAAGATCCAGGCCATGGCGGACCTTGCTGAGCTGGTGGGGAGCCAGGGCGAGCAACGCTTCGGCATCGCCGAGCGGAATCGGGTATTCGAACTCGTGCCGAGCAATCCCAGCGGCGGCGGCTTTGAGGGTGATCCAGGCCTGGCTTGTTGCGCTGATTCGCACCCGCACGGTGAATCCCGCCGCCGAAGCGGCCAGATAACCCTGCCGCAACCTCCGCTGCCAGCGGCTGTGGGCAATCCACTCCCCTCCGTTCACCAGAAAGCGTCGCTCGATCTCCAGGCCCATCAACACTCCGAAACCACTCCCTCCATCCTCGCCGGGCCGACCGAACGAGTCTTGGCGATCGAACCAGCCTCAAGATCAGTTGTCAGACGGTTCAGCGGCGGTGAGGTCGCCGGCCCAATGCAGCTTGTGGCTGAGGGTGCGGTAATAGGAGGGGCTCTGCTCCAACACCACCATCAAGGCGCCATGGTTGGAGCGACGCACCACGCAGCGGTCGCCGGGCTCCAGCACAGTGGCATGGGCTCCGTCCTTCCAGAGCTTGACCCGACGGCTGGTTTCACCCAGGGGCCACACCGCCAGCACCGAGCGGGGTGGAATGACCACGGGCCGGCTTGAGAGGCTCATCGGACAGATCGGATTGACAACGATCGCTTCGATGCCGGGATGAAGGATCGGTCCTCCCGCCGCCATCGAGTAGCCCGTGGAGCCGGTCGGTGTGGCGATGATCAGGCCATCGCCGCGGAACTGATCCACCACCTCGGCATCGATCTCCAGCTCCAGCAGGCAGGTGGGCGACACCTCCTCGAGGCAGGGACGAAAGTAGAAATCATTGAGGGCACGATGGACGGTTTCGCCCGTCTCGGCCATGCCGTCGCCACGGTCGATGCCGGCCTCAAGCATCATGCGGCGCTCCAGGGCGAAGCGGTCATCCCTCAGGCGCTGCCAGAGGTTGTCGTCAGACACATCAGAGAGCACAAGCAGCTTGCGCTCCTGGGTGAGAAAGCCGAGATGGCCGCCGACGTTGAAGCTGAGAATCGGCACGTCCAGGGGGCCCAGGTGCCGCGCGGCACCCAGCACAGTGCCATCTCCACCCAGCACCACAGTGAGGTCAGGCAGCTTGGGCTCGGTGGCCAGCAAGCCCGGAAAGGGGTTCACTCTGAGGCCACTGCTGGCAACGGTGACCTGGACCCCCTGACCTTCGAGGTCTTCCCTGCAGCGGCGAACCTGGCGCTGGGCGGCCTGGCTGTTGGCACGGACAATCAGCCAGACCCGCTCAAGCTGCATCGAGGCTGGAGGAGCTCACCAACGCAGAAGGTTGAAGCGCTCCATGTCCACGGTTTCGCGGTTCCGATAGAGGGACAGCAGGATGGCCAGGCCAACAGCGGCTTCGGCTGCGGCCACGGTGATCACAAAGATGGCGAACACTTGGCCACGAATCAATTGGCCATCGATGTAGCTGGAGAAGGCCATCAAGTTGATGTTCACGGCATTGAGCATCAGCTCGATGCTCATCAGGACGCGCACCGCATTGCGGCTGTTGATCAGTCCCCAGACCCCTGTGCAGAACAGGATGGCGGCAAGCACGAGGTAGGCCTGCAGGGGAACATCGACCGGAAGGGAAGACATCAGCGTGTTGCCTCGAGGGCGGGGTTCTGGGTTGGGGTTGTTTCGACCAGCAGCGGTGTTCTCATCTTCTCGATCAAGGCCTGATCCACATCCTCTCCGGTGATCACATCCACGGTGAAGACATCCCGGCGAGCCAACACGATCGCCCCGATCATGGCCATCAGCAGCAGCACGGAGGCGAGTTCGAAAGGAAGAAGGTAGTCGGAGAAAAGGTGGATCCCGATCCGGATCGTTGCGTCATTCCCTACGGGGCTTGGGCCAGGCACGGCCCAGGGGGTGGTGACATCAACCCTCAGCAAAAGTAGAAACAGTCCGGCACAGACGCCACCGGAGAGCAACCGGCGCAGCGGCAAGCCGGGGATCTCCGCCAAGGTTTCCTTCTTGTTGACCAGCATGATCGCGAACAGGATCAGCACATTCACCGCCCCGACATAGACCAGCACCTGGGCGGCCGCCACGAAGCTGGCGTTCAGCATCAGGTAGAGACCGGCCACCGACAGGAAGACACCGCCGAGCAGGAAGGCTGAATAGACGATGTTGGGAAGCAAAACAACCCCGAGTGAGCCAATCACCACCCCAGCGGAGAGGGCGACGAAACAGATCCACTGGGTCCAGGAGGCGATCGTCATGAGGAGGACTCCCCGTTCGAAGCGGCCTTCAGCTCAGCGAGCACCTGGTCGGGACGTTTTCCGGCCCGGGGGCGTGAGGGGTCAACGCCGTGGGGATCGAGTTCGCCCTGGGGCAGATAGGCCAGCTCCCTGAGGGGCACCACCGCCGGATCGCTGGTCACGCTGGTGGGCAGTCGGCCGAGGGCCACATTGTCGAAGTTGAGACTGTGCCGATCGAAGGCAGCGAGCTCGTATTCCTCGGTCATGGAAAGGCAGTTGGTGGGGCAGTACTCCACGCAGTTGCCGCAGAAAATGCACACTCCGAAATCGATCGAGTAGTTGCGCAACTCCTTCTTCTTGGTCTGCTTGTTCATCGCCCAGTCCACCACCGGCAGATTGATCGGGCAGACGCGCACGCACACTTCACAGGCGATGCACTTGTCAAACTCGAAGTGGATCCGGCCCCGATAGCGCTCGGAAGGGATCAGCTTCTCGTAGGGGTACTGCACCGTGATCGGCCGGCGACTCAGGTGGTCGAAGGTGACCGAGAGGCCTTGGGTGATGTAGGAGGCGGCGCTGACCGCATCCTTGGTGTACTCACCGACCTTCTGGAGAAACCCGAACATGAGCGTGCTTGGTGGGGGACAGGAGGGGAAAGAACAGAGTCAGCGTCGAGCCATCATGGCCGGATTGGGCGTCAGCCGCCGAAAAAAGCTGGGAAAGCCAGCTTGAGTCCGGCGGTGACCAGCAGATTGACCAGGGCGATCGGCAGCAGGAACTTCCAACCGAGATCCAGGAGTTGATCAATGCGGACCCGGGGCAGGGTCCAGCGCAGCAGGATCGCGATGAAGACGAGCAGGTAGGCCTTCAGCACGGTCATGACGATGCCGAGGGAGCCGGTGATCACCTGCACCACGGGGGCATCCACCGACTGGCCGAGCGCGCCCGCGAGCCATTCCACCGGGATCGGGAAGCCCCAACCTCCCAGGTAGAGCACGGCCACCAGGAGGGCCGAGAGCACCAGGTTGATGTAGCTGCCCAGGTAGAAGAGGGCGAACTTCATGCCGGCGTACTCGGTCTGGTAGCCGGCCACCAACTCTTCCTCCGCCTCCGGGAGGTCGAAGGGGAGCCTTTCGCACTCGGCCAGGGCGCAGATCCAGAAGATCAGGAAGCCCACCGGCTGGCGCCAGATGTTCCAGCTGAGGATGCCGGCGCCGCTCTGCTGGTTGACGATGTCGATGGTGCTGAGCGAATTGCTCATCATCACCACCGCAAGAACCGCCAGGGCCAGGGGGATTTCGTAGCTGATCGACTGGGCCGCCGCCCGCAGGCCGCCGAGCAGGGAGTACTTGTTGTTGCTGGCGTAGCCGCTCATCAAAAGGCCGATCGGCTGGATGCTGCTCAGGGCGATCCAGAGAAACACCCCGATCCCCACGTCGCTGATCAGCAGATGTTGGCCGAAGGGAACCACCAGCCAGGAGAGGATCACCGGAATCAGCACCAGCACCGGGCCGAGGGTGAACAGCAGGCCATCGGCGCGGGCCGGGATGATGTCTTCCTTGAACAGCAGCTTGAGGCCATCGGCGAGGGGCTGCAGCACCCCGAGGGCACCGGCATACTCCGGGCCGATCCGCTGCTGCACGGCGGCGGAGATCTTGCGCTCCAGCCACACGTTGACCAGGACCCCGACCACGGCGGCGACCAGCACCAGCAGCATGGGCAGGGGCAACCAGAGCAGGTGGGCGGTGGCCGGGGTCAGGCCGATGCCCTGCAAGGTCGTCGTGAAACTGGTCTGGAGGTCGAGCCCCGAGGTGACAGCCGCCAAAGGGGCTCTCAGGGCTGTCATGGACTCTGGCGCCGTCATCATCACCACAGTGTCAGCTCCCGAATCGGATCCGGTGCAAGCAAGTTAACCGCCAGACGCGACGTTTCGGGCATCCAGCGGCACCCAGCTCCGGCCGGGGCTGCCGGTGTAGATCTGGGTGGGCCTGTAGATCCTGTTGGCGCCGAGCTGCTCCTTCCAATGGGCCAGCCAACCAGCCACCCGGGCGATCGCGAAGATCGGCGTGAACAGATCCCTGGGGATGCCGAGCTTGCGGTAGACGAGGCCGGAATAGAAATCCACGTTGGGGTAGATGCCCTTCGGCCCCAGCCGCACGGCAGCCGCCTCCTCGAGACGGCGGGCCAGGTCGTACATCGAATCGTGGCCGAAGCGATTGAAGAGTTGCTCGGCCAGGTCCTGGAGAATCACGGCGCGGGGATCCTTCACCCGGTACTCCCGGTGGCCGAACCCCATGATCTTCTGCTTTTCAGCGATCGCCCGATCCAAATAGGGCTCCACCTGGTCCTCGCTGCCGATCTGCTCGAGCATGGCCAACACGTCTTCGTTGGCACCGCCGTGGAGGGGCCCCGCCAGGGTGCCCACCGCCGAGGCCACCACGGCATAGGGATCGGTCAGGGTGCTGGCGGTGACGCGGGCGCTGAAGGTGCTGGCGTTGAGGCTGTGCTCAGCGTGGAGGATCAGGCAGGCGTCGAAGATCCTGGCCGCAAGCGGATCGGGGACCCGCTCGGTGAGCATGTACAGGAAATTGGCCGAGTAGGGCAGATCATCGCGGGGCTGGATCGGATCCTGGCCCTTGCGGATCAACTGGAACGCCGCCACCATCGTCGGGATCTTGGCGATCAGCCTCATCACCGCATCAACGATGTACTCGGGATCATCAAGGGCCCGGCGGGAGTAGAACAACCCAAGCGAAGCGGCGCTCGACTGGAGCGCGTCCATCGGGTGGCCATCGGCCGGGAAGCATTTCATCATGTCGCGGATGCGGAAGCTCACCCGCCGATGCATCTGCACATCGTTCTCGAACGCCCGCAGTTGCTCGGCGCTGGGCAGATCCCCCCAGATCAGCAGGTAGGCGGTTTCGAGAAAGCTGCTGTTCGCCGCCAGTTCATCGACCCCATAGCCGCGGTAGGTGAGCCGTCCCTTTTGGCCATCGATGTCACAGATGGCCGACTGGGTGGCCGGCACCCCCTCCAGGCCAGGCCGGTAGACGGGAGGCGCAGGGCCTGCCCCCACGGCCGCTGCCTGCGTTGCATCCACCACCATGGGCTGCGCCCCAGATTTGAACGGAATTTAGGTCCAGCCCCCTAGGGCCGCCGTAGCGGCGCCGACAGGGAGCTCGGAGTGAGCAGGTGGGTCAGGCAGGCCCCCG
The DNA here is from genome assembly GCF_024345415.1 of Synechococcus sp. Tobar12-5m-g. Taxonomy (GTDB): domain Bacteria; phylum Cyanobacteriota; class Cyanobacteriia; order PCC-6307; family Cyanobiaceae; genus Regnicoccus. The sequence goes on from NZ_JAGQBB010000010.1 coordinate 84,802, forward strand.
CCAAAGCGGTGGCTGGCTCCTGGCCAGCCGCGGGCAGCTCCAGCTCCAGGACCGCCGCTCCAGCCTTCTTGAGCCGCAGGGCCCCGGCTGGGGCACCGCAGAGGCGGGCGGCCAGCTGGCTGAGGTCGGGCTCGTGGCCCACTAGGCAGAGCCGCCGCCAGAGCGGCCCAGGGGGATCGGGCCCCAGCCAGCGCGCCAGCAGGTCCAGGGGGTCAGCCCCTGGGGCCAGCTCGTGGGCCAGGCTCAGCTGCGGCGCCAGACCGGCAGCGATGGCCAGTTCAGCGGTCTGGCGAGCCCGCGGCAGGGGGCTGGTGAGGATCCAGTCGCAGCTGAGGCCCAGGCTGACGAGCCGCTCGACCACGGCGGCCGTGCGATCCCGCCCCTGTGGGGTCAAAGTGCGGTCCCGCTCCAGCCAACCTTCGGCTGCTGCCAGGAGCCTGTCCTGGGCGATCCCGTGGCGTAGGAGCAGGAGCTCAACGGTGGCCATCGGCTCAGCCCAGCTCGAGCCTTCCATGGAGCCGCAGGGCGGCCCCATGGCCCTGCCCCGGTTCAGGCTCCAGGCTGAGGGAAAGCCCCTGAACGCTCGACGGGAGCTGGCTTCCCGCCAGACCCGTGAGCAGCCGCCAGGGCTGCCAGCGGGCCACCAGCAACCGAGCCGGGGGTGGAGCCAGGGCCGCCTGCAGGGGGGCGCTCGGAGCCCCCAGGCCCGCCAGCTGGTTGAGCAGGTGCTGCGGGGGCTGATGGCCCGCCAGCTGATCGTCGAGAACGGCCAGACCCTCGCCCCACCAGGCCACGCCGTTCTGCTCAGCGCGGGCCCCCGCCACGCTCGCCGTGAGCCGGTCAGGGTCGCCCTTGGTGACGCGGGCCTCGAGCCTCGTCCAGACCTGGAGCGGCACGCCGGGGCGGCTGAGGGGAGCGGCGATCAGGCCATCGCTGCCCAGAAAGGGCTGGAGCTGGCTGGCGCTGGGGGCCTGGCTGGCCGTTCCCAACAGCCAGCCTCGAGGTTGCTGGACCCAGAGCAGGGCACCGTCATCGTTGGCAGCCACCAGGTTGGGGAGGGGGCCGCCCAGGCCAGCCAGGGTCTGACCCACCCCCGGACCCAGCAGGCGCTGCCAGGCCTCTGGAGCCCCGATCTGGGCATCCGCAAGCAGCTCCGCCGGGTTCTGGATCAGCACCAGGGAGGAGGCCGGACTGCGCAGCTCCGCCAGCAAGGGCGGCTCGGGGTCGAGCTGGAGGGTCGGCAGGGCCTCCCGGAGGTCAAGGTCAGCCTCCAGTTGGAGGACCCGCCCGCTGGGGGAGAGGCCAGCCACCAAACCGACAACGGTTGGATCCGCCGCGATCTCGGCGGGGATCCCCAGCCACTCCACGAAGGCCTCGGGGCGGGCCGTGAGCAAGGCCACGCCATCGCCGAGCCTCCCCAGATCATCCGTCAGACGGGGGTTCGAGGCCTGATTGAGCTCATCTATCTGGGAGACGTCGAGGGCCTGCTCCAGAACGCCCCGCCCTGAAGCGATCAGCACCAGCCGATCTTCGATCAAGGCCGTGGCCAGGGGCCTGGAGATCTGGTCCGCCAGGGCGCTGCGGCCACTGATCAACCCCATGCCGCGGTAGCTGCTGATCTGCAGGTCGGCGCCAGCCAGGCTGCGGGTCTGCCAGAAGCGCTGCAGGAAGCGGCGGGCCCCATCGGGATCCCGGCTGCCCAGGGCCAGCAACCAGCCCGAGGGCCCGGCCGGGCCCTCGGGAGCGACCACGGCCAGGCTGGCCTCCTCCCCAAGCCAATCGGCCAGTTCACTGGCGTAATCCAGCCCCGCGGCGGCGAAGGCCCCATCGCGCAGGCGTTCGGCGGCGGCCGCCGCCTGGCGCCGCTGACCCGGGGGTGAGACGGCGCGGGCATAGGCCGCCAGTCGATCGGGTTGGACGAGCAGGTGCAGGCTGAGGGGCGCGTTGCGGGGAATGAACCGGGCCGCCTCGGGCATCACCAGGCTGCGATGCTGCAGGTTGAGAGGGCTCTGCCGCACGACCAGCCACCAGCCCCCCAGGCCCAGGGTGAGCAGAAGCAGGGCCACGGCGAGCAGCAGCAGCAGGAAGGGGCGCACCTTCATGCGTCGAACCCAGGAATCGCCTCATCTTTATGCATCCCGCCTCGCTTCAACGATCCCGGCCGCGATGAACGTCCAGTCCCCTCAGCCCCCCGGCACCCTTCGGGCCACCGATCTGCACCGGCGCCTCACCCTGGGAGAACCGTTGCAACTGGTGGATGTGCGCGAAGCGGCGGAGCTGGAGCTGGCCCGCCTGGCGGTGCCGGTGCTGCATCTGCCCCTGAGCCGTTCCTCCGAGTGGGTGGAGCGGATCGGAGTCCTGCTGGATCGGGAGCGGGACGTCGTGGTGCTCTGCCATGCCGGCATCCGCAGCTGGCAGTTCGCCTGCTGGCTGATCGAAACCCAGGGCTTTGAACGGGTCTGGAACCTGCACGGCGGCATCGAGGCCTGGAGCGTGGAGGTGGATCCTGCGGTGCCTCGCTACTGAGGGGCCCAGGCAGGGTGTTTGGGTGTTCACCCCCGGGGGCGCTTGGGTGGTTTCGGTGGTTTTGGTGGGCGCTTATGTCGGGGCTGGGGCGGAGAGCAGCTCCAGAACTTCTGCAAGAACGAGGGTGGGCCCGAGCCCGGAAGCTGGGGGGCTTCGGGGGGATGGGAGGACGCCTGGGCTGCTTGGTGGGGTCGGGGCGAAAGAACGTTTGGAGCCATCGCGTTGCCGGGTCCGATCCAGGGACGGACTCTGGGCGGCGAGGAGCAACAAAGGGGCGATAAAGGCTCAAGGAGATTCGCGGAATAATAGGGCTTCGGTGTCATCTTCTGATGCTGCATCTGAAGAAGAGTCTGCTGACGAAGCAGTTGAAGAAAGGTGGCAGTGATCAAGGCGAGAAGTGCCGTTACGATCGTGCGTTGCAACAGCCCAACCCGGGCACCACTCAGCTTGTCTCCCTGTCTGTTCTCCAGGGTGTCAACGGCATTGTCGCGGCAATCAAACAGTGACTTCTTGATCGAATCGAGTGGCAGTCATGGATTGATGCTGAAGTGAAGCGAATCTGGGGGAATCTCCGCAGCACCTGGACAAGTTCGGCGGCCGATGTGGTGGGCTCCACGGCATCAACAACCTGCTTACGGAATTGACGGGATTGTTGCAGCTGAGCAGCCCCCTGGTGATCGGCGCCTCGATAGGCCCGGAAAGCATCGGTGATGACCAGCGGAGCCAACCTGGCGTAGCCGATCACCAGCGGCAGCAGCAGGCGCTGCAAGACCACCAGCGCCTCCACCTCCAACCGACGCCGGGAGGCATTGCCGCAGGCAAAGATCATTGCAAGGGAGACAAGCAGGAACGGAGCCGCCTCCGTGAGCGTCGAGGCCAAGCCAAGTCGTTGCACTGGAACCGTGAGCGAGGCCAAGGAAAAACCGGACGCCAACTTGACAGCCAGTAGCACAATCAGGGCATAGCCCCCCAGGGAAATGGAGTTCGGCCCCGCCGGGGACTTCTTTCCTGACGCAGGGGGGTTTCAACCTGTTCCGATCAGACTTTTCGATCAGTGGGCTGAGTGGGTCCAAGAGAAACCTCGCTGGACTCCTCCAGGACTTGCCCAATGCTTTAGGTTACTTCCAAATGGAATCATAATCTGCCCTCGCTTTGCCAAATCTGACCCAGCGGGACCAACAGGTGTTGAGGGCGACAGTCCAGCACTACGTCGACACGGTTGAGCCCGTTGGAAGTCAGACCCTGGTGAAACGTTTCGGCTTTCCCGCCAGTCCAGCCACGGTGCGCACGGCGATGGGGGTTCTGGAGCAGCAGGGGTTGCTGGTTCAACCCCACCCATCCGCAGGTCGCGTGCCGAGCCAGCAGGGCTACCGATTGTTTGTCGATGACCTGCTGCCGGCACCCGGCGCCGGCGCCCTGCAGCTGGAAAGGGAGCTGCTAGCCATTGGCCTTCAGTGGGCCGCCCTGGATGACCTGTTGCTCCACCTCGCCCGTCGCCTCGCTGACCTGACCGGGCTGCTCAGCCTGATCACCCGGCCCCAGCGCCCGGAGTCGACGCTGCAGGCGGTTCGCCTGGTTCCCAGCCATGGCCGGCTGCTGATCTTTCTGGTCGAGACGGCGGGAACAGCCAGCAGCCTCAACGTGCGTCTGCCTCCCGGGGCCGAGGGGCAACTGCCCGCCCTGGAGCGCTGGGTGGTTCAACAACTCAAGTGTGCCCCTGATGGCAGCATCCATTGGGAGGAGCTGCCACCCCAGCTCCAATCCAGCGGTCGCGTGGTGCTCCAGGCCCTGCGCAGCCACCGCCTGGCGCGCAACACCGATCTTGAGGGGGCCGTGGCGCTTGGGCTCAGCGGGCTTCTGGCCCAGCCCGAGTTCAGCCAGACGGCCAACCTTCGCCCCCTGATCAAGCTGGTGGAGGAGGAGCCGCAACGCCTACTGCGGGGCAAGGGGCTGGGCTCCGCCTGGACAGGGGCCCCGGCGGCGGCGATGGCAGAGGCGTTCCACGGCGATGGGGTGTGGATCGGCGCCGAGCACCCCCACCCCGCCCTGCGGGCCTGCTCGGTGGTTCAGGCCTCCTACCGAACCGGTGACGGCAGTCTCGGCCAGGTCGCCCTGGTGGGGCCGATGCGGATGGCCTACGCCACCGCCCGCGCGGCGGTGCGATCGGTGGCCACTAGCCTTCAGCGGCTGCTCAGCTGAGGCCTCGACCCTTGACCTACTGCGTGGGTTTCCTCCTGGAGGACGGACTGGTGCTGGCCTCCGACTCCCGCACCAACGCCGGCGTGGATTACATCTCCAGCTACCGCAAGCTGCATGTCTTCCAGCCCAGCGCCGATCGCCTATTCATCCTGCTTGCGGCCGGGAACCTGGCCACCAGCCAGGCGATTCTGAACTGGATCAACCGCGATCTCAACCAGGCCCGGCGGGAAGGACCCCACCCGGCCCATTCCAGCGCTCATCTCGGCGAAGGCTCAGCAAGCGGAACCGGGGTCCAATCCCCCGCCGACCTTCTGACCGCCCGCTACCTGTTCGAAGCCGCGGCCTATATCGGCAGACTCAGCGTGGCGGTGCAGAACGAGAACCATTCGGCCCTGCGGCAGGTGGGCGCCAGCGGGGAAGCCACCTTCATCCTCGGCGGCCAGATCGGGGGCCAAGCCCATGGCCTCTGCCTGATCTATCCCCAGGGGAACGCGATCATGGCCACCCCGGAAACGCCCTTTCTCCAGATCGGTGAAAGCAAGTACGGCAAGCCCCCCCTCGATGGGGTCGGCCACCACAAGCTTTCGCTCGAAGACGCCGCCCGGCTCTGCCTGGTGTCCCAGGTGATCACCCGCCGCTCCAACCTCACCGTTGGCCCCCCCTTCGAGGTGGCGCTCTATCCCCGAGACAGCCTGGCGATTTCCCATCACGTCAAGCTGGAGCGGGGCCATCCCGAGATCGCTCAGATCAACAAGGTCTGGATCGAAAGCCAGCGCCAGGCCCTGCAGCAGCTTCCCCGTTTCGCCTGGGAAACCCCCTAGGCCATGAACCGCCCCAACAACTGGATCTCGACCGGCCATCTGCCGGAAACGGCGGTGGTGCAGGAGCTGCTGCGGGATGCCCTCCGGCGCTTCGGCCCGATCATCGAGGGGCGCGTCGCTGATTACATCCCCGCCCTCGCCGGCGCCAGGCCCGAAACCTTCGGCATCGCCGTAGCGGGCACCAGCGGTGATGTCTTCGAGGTGGGCGATGCCACCGAGCCCTTCAGCATCCAGAGCATTTCCAAACCCTTCATGTTCGCCCTGGTCTGCCAGGCGATCGGCGAGCAGGAGGCCCGCCAGAAACTCGGTGTCAACAGCACGGGCCTGCCGTTCAACTCGGTCCTGGCGGCGGAGCGCTCGGCGGAAGGGCTCAGCAATCCGATGGTGAACGCCGGGGCGATCGCCGCCACCAGCCTGGCGCCGGGAGACACGGCCGAGGCCCAATGGGCCTTCATCCTGGAAGGCTTCTCCCGCTTCGCCGGCCGGGAACTGACGCTCGATACCGGTGTGTATGCATCCGAGGCCGCCACGAATCAGCGCAATGCCGGCATCGCCAGCCTGCTGGGCAGCCATGAGCGGATCTACTGCGATCCGGAGGCCGCCACCGACCTCTACACCCGCCAGTGCTCCCTGGCCGTCACCAGCAGGGACCTGGCCGTGATGGCCGCCACGATGGCCAACGGCGGCTGCAACCCGCTCAACGGCGACCAGGTGATCGAAGCGATCCACTGCCAGCATGTGTTGGCGGTGATGGTGACCGCCGGGCTCTACGAGAACTCCGGCGACTGGCTTTATGCCGTCGGCCTGCCGGGCAAGAGCGGTGTGGCCGGCGGCATGATCACGGTGGCACCTGGGAAGGGCGGTCTGGCCACGTTTTCGCCGCCGCTGGATGGAGCCGGCAACAGCGTGCGGGGCCAGCTCACCGCTCGCTTCCTGTCGGAGGAACTGGGCCTGAACCTGTTCGCCTCGCGGCCAGGCTGCAGCAGCTGAAGATCCCCTGCCCACAAAGAGCCTCAGCCCGCCATCGCGCCGCCAAGCCGCTCGGCCACGGTGTTCACGTCCTTGTCACCGCGGCCCGAGAGATTGATCACCACCTCGGTGCCCGGGGCCAGGGTGGGGCAGAGCTGCTCCAGCCAGGCAAAGGCATGGGCGGTTTCCAGGGCCGGGATGATGCCCTCCAGCCGGCTCACCCGCTGCAGGGCCTCGAGCGCCTCTTCGTCGGTGACGGCGGCGTACTCGGCCCGGCCCAGCTCCTTGAGGTAGCTGTGCTCAGGGCCCACGCCCGGGTAATCCAGGCCGGCGCTGATCGAGTGGGCCTCCTGCACCTGGCCCTCGGCATCCTGGAGCAGCAGGCTCATCGCCCCGTGCAGCACGCCGATGCGGCCCTCGGTGATCGTGGCGGCGTGGCGGCCCGTGGCCACCCCATCACCGGCGGCCTCTACACCGATCAGGCGCACGGAGATGTCTTCCACGAAGGGATGGAACAGGCCCATGGCGTTGGAGCCGCCGCCCACGCAGGCGAGCAGCACATCCGGCAAGCGGCCGAAGGCCTCGGCGCACTGGCGTTTGGCCTCCTGGCCGATCACGGCATGGAAATCGCGCACCAGCATCGGGTAGGGGTGGGGGCCCGCCACCGAACCGAGGATGTAATGGGTGCTCTCCACGTTGGTCACCCAGTCGCGGATGGCTTCGCTGGTGGCATCCTTGAGGGTGGCGGTGCCGGCGGTGACCGGCTGCACCGTGGCACCGAGCAGCCGCATGCGGAACACGTTCAGGGCCTGGCGGCGCATGTCTTCCGCGCCCATGTAGACCACGCACTCCAGGCCGAACCGGGCGCAGACCGTGGCGGTGGCAACCCCGTGCTGACCGGCGCCGGTTTCGGCGATGATCCGCCGCTTGCCCATGCGCAGGGCCAGCAGCGCCTGGCCTAGGGCGTTGTTGATCTTGTGGGCGCCGGTGTGGTTGAGGTCTTCCCGCTTCAGCCAGAGGCGCGGGCCACCCTCGGGGCGGCGGTAGTGCTCGCTGAGGCGCTCGGCTTCATAGAGCGGCGTGGGCCGACCCACGTAGGTGCGCAGCAGGTGATCGAGACGCTCGGTGAAAACAGGATCGGCCCAGGCCTCAGCGGCGGCCGCTTCCAGCTCGGCCAGGGCGGGCATCAGGGTCTCCGGCACGTACTGGCCGCCAAAGCGCCCGAAGCGACCCAGGGCATTCGGGCGGGCCGAGAGCGCCAGGGTGGCGGGATCGGGCGAGCGCGGGGGGAGGGTGCTGGTCACCGATGGCTGGGCGCAGTTCACCCAGCCTAGGAAGGGGGGCTGCTGCATCCACCCGGCTTGCGCTGTGATGGAGGGCGACGCGGCATCGAACGGGATGGGCAAGGGAGGTTGGCGGGAGTTCAGCGGGGCTGAGAGCCTGGAGCGGCCCACGGGCCCGGCCCCAGCGGCCACCCCCCGCGGCCAGCAGCGGGTGCGGGTGCAGCGCACCAAGGCGGGCAAAGGGGGCAAGCTGGTGACCGCGATCACCGGCCTGGAGGGCAGCGACGCCGAGGCCAAGGCCTTGCTCAAACGGCTCAAGGCGGTGGCCGGCACTGGCGGCACCCTCAAAGGCGGCGTCATCGAGCTGCAGGGGGATCAGGTGGCCACCTGCCTGGAAACCCTTACAGCGGAAGGCTTCCGACCGAAGCAGGCTGGGGGCTGAAGTCGCTGCCCTCGACGGGCCAACTCCACATCCGCTGGCACCACGTCGGGATCCAGCAACTCGACAAACGCCTCCACAGCTCCCTGCACAGCCCTGCAGCGGGCCACCACCAGCTGTTCCAGGAGCGTGCCGGACGATGTCAGCACCACCTCAGCGTCTTCCGACTGGCGCAGGAGCTGCTGCCAGCCTGGCTCGCTCTGAACGCTGCAGAGCATCACGGCGGTGTCAGGAATCTTGCCGGCATGCCAGCGGTGTCGTCGAGGGACTCCGGCGTGAATCGCCCGCGCCTGGGCGCAGGCCTGCAGTTGCAGAGCAATGAGTTTGATGCTGGAGCCGCTGCAAACGCCACAGCCGACGCTGCCGCCGCAACTGCTGCTCAATCGCCTTGCGCACAATCTCCGTGGAGCCTCGTCCGGCGAGCTGCCGCAACTGCCCCAGCAGCTCCTCCACCCGGGATTGCTTGATGTTGACGGCAATTCAACCTTCACAGGATAGAAAACGATTCAACCAAGTTCCTCTGGAGCCGGGCCGAAATCCAGGTGCATCCAGAAGCATCGGCTCACGCGGGGGGAAGGCGCTCCAGCTGGCTGGGGATCCCATGGGAACCGCCGGGGAGGGTGTGGCGGGAGCGGGGGCCGCTCCAGGAGGCGATGTAGTGGTGGGCCTCGGGATCGAGCTGGCGGGCCCCGGCGAAATTGGCGTTTTCCACGATGGCGCCGGTGCCGTTGCCGCTTTCGTGCTCCACGGGACCGATCGAACCGTGGGGGGTGGCGCTCTGGGGGTGGCCGTAGAAGAAGCGGGCGCCTTCCAGTCGTGCCCCTTCCAGGTTGGCGCCGCCCAGGTCGGCGCCGGCGAAGTTGGCTTCCCTCAGGTCGGCCCCCACAAAGGATGTGCCGCGCAGATCGGCGCCATTGAAGTCGACGCCGCGCAGATCGGTGTCGGAGAGATCCATGCCCTTCAGCATCCGGTTCAACCGGATCACGGGAACGCCGTTCAGCCGGTCCTCCTCATAGTTGCCCTCCCCATCGAGGATGGCCCGGCCGAGGCGGTGGTCACGGCGCAGGGGGCTGAGCAGCCGGGCATGGGCGAGAAACCGCAGGATGCGGGCCTGGCCTTCGCGGTCGATGCTGCTGAGAACGGCGGCCAGCCGGCCTTCGGCCAGCATCCGTTCGAGGGGCCAGTCCTCCAGCAGCCCTTCCTCGTCGATGATCATCTCGGAGATGCCATGGATGAAGCTGTCGATCGTCTGGGCCTGGGTGATTCGGTTCTGCTGGGTGGTGAGCCGCTGGTCCACCATCACCTGCCGCCAGGCGATCGCCAGGGCCACGAACGCCACCAGGATCTGGCCGATGGCGCCGATCACCCCCTCGCCGATGGCGCCAATCGCCTCCCAGTTGCGGCTGCGGTAGATCTCAAGGAAGGGATCCAGCCAGCCGAGCGCCAGGGGAATGGCGATCGCCACGACCAGCAGCCCCACCGCCGCAAGCACCCGCGCGGTGGGGCCGTCATCGAGGCTGCCGCTGAGCTGGCGCCACAGCGGCGGCAGCAGCTGCTTCAGGGCGGCAACGAAGGTGAACAGCCCGGCCGCCAGGGTGAGCCAGGGCCAGCCTCCCACCAGGCCCGCCAGCATCAGCACGCTGCCGAGCAGGAGCTGCAGCGAGGCCGACTGGTTGAGGCGGCTCAGCCTGTTGCTCGCCCGGAAGGGCGGCGCCGAGGCCTGGCCCGCGGGAGGCAGCGACGCGGCCGGCGGGAGCGGCGCCTGTGAACGGGGATCGGAGGGGAAGGTCATCCGAGGGGGCCGGCCTGGAAATAGAAGCCTGCCGCCAGGATCACGTAGGCGGCAAGCAGGAGCACCCCTTCCAGCCAGTCGGAGCGTCCATCGAGGCTCGCCAGGTTGCTCACCACCACTGCGGTGATCACCGCCACCAGCTCGAAGAGGTTGAAGCTGAGGTCGAGGGGATGGCCGAGCCGCGGGCCCAGCAGCACCAGGACGGGCACCACAAGCAGAGCCACCAGCAGGGTGGAGCCGAGCGCCACCGACACCGCGAGATCCATCTTGTCCTTGCGGGCCATCGTGATGGCGGTGAGGTATTCGGCCACCCCACCAAGCAGGGGCAGCAGCACCACGCCAGTGAACAGGGCCGAGAGGCCCACGCTCTCGGTGACCGACTCCACCACCCCCACGAACAGCTCGGATTCGTAAGCGATGCCTGCCGTGGCCCCCACCAACACCGCCAGCCAAGGGAGCAGCGGTGGCTTCGCAAGAGCGTGGCCTCCATCTGCGGTTTCGGTGCCGAGGTCCACCTCGGCCACTTCGTAAAGGGTGCGGTGGGTGTGGAGCGAGAACAGCAGGGTGAGGCCATATACCAGCAGCAGCACGACGGCCACGAACAGGGAGAAGGCCTCCCTGCCTCCGTCGCCGATCGCGACCGGGATCCCGGCGGCAGCTGCCGGAACCGCGGAGCCCATCGCCGCCAGGCTGGGCAGCAGGATCGCCAGCACCGCCAGGGTCATGGCGGAGCCGTTCACCCGCGCCACCACCGGCTGGAACCGCTGTTCGCTGCGGCCGATGCCGCCCACCAGCATCGATAGGCCCAGGGCAAGAAGCAGGTTGGCCATGATCGTGCCGGTAATGCTCGCCTTCACGATGTCGACCAGCCCGGCGCGCAGCGCGCTGATGGCGATGATCAGCTCGGTGGCATTGCCGAACAGGGCATTGAGCAGGGCGCCGATTGAGGGGCCCAGGGAGATCGAGAGTTCCTCGGTGGCCGTGCTCAGCCAGATCGCCAGCGGGATGATCGAAGCCACGGTCGTGAGGAACACCGCCCCGTCGCCCCAGTGCAGTCGTTCTGCTGCAACCGACACCGGCACCATCGCCAGCAGGCCCAGGGCGATGGTGGTGCGGGAGGTCATGGGGGGAAAGCCACGAGGCGCCCATTGTGGTGGACCCCAGGCCAGGCAATCGCATCCCTGCGGACGTCGAGGGCCGATGGCCGCTGCCAGGAAGGAAGACACCCCCCCTATCGACGACTTCAATTTGTTCGGCAATGTGTTCGGCAGCGATCCGCCCCAGCTGGAAGTGGGCATCGGCCACCACCACAACGGCGAGCCCATGGGCACGGCCCGCAACATCCTGGACACGGGCGAATTCGTGGTGCCTGTGATGACGGAAGATCTGCTTGCGGCCATGAACATCTCGGCGGCAAGGTCGCCGGCGGTGCATTGCCGCACCACCGATCACTTTGAGTTGCCGCGGATCTCCCATGGCCAACAACTCACCCATGCCCCTTCGGCCTGACCTCACCGCCGCGCTCGCCTACGCAGGCCTCGTCTTCGGCGCCGGTTTCCTGCTGGGCACGGTTCGGGTGTTGCTGGTGGTGCCCCGGCTGGGGGTGCGCAGCGCCGAGCTTCTGGAGATGCCCCTGATGGCGTTGGTGATCGTGGGGGCGGCCCGCCTTGTGGTGCGCCGCTTCCAGTTGCCGCAGGGCCTGGCGGTGCGCCTGCCGGTGGGGGCCACGGCCCTGGCCCTGATGGTGGGCTTCGAGTTCCTGGTTGCGGTGGGGCTGCAGGGCCGCACGGTGGTCCAGGTGATCAGCGATCGCGATCCCGTTTCCGGCCCGGTCTACCTCGCCCTGCTGCTCCTGTTCGCCCTGATGCCATCGCTGCTGCGGCAGGAGGCTGCTGCGGCTACAACTCAGCCTGAGCCGCCTCAGCCGGGGCGGTGAGAGTCTCCCCCTCCGGCTCCGGCAGTCCCAGCCGCCTGGCCAGTTCATCGAGAAAGGTCTTGAGGCAGCTCGCCACGGGCACCGCCAGCAGCAGGCCGAGCAGATCGCCCAGGCCCAGCAGGCTGCCGACCCGGGCGCCGATCGGCAGGCTGACCAGCAGCCAGGCCGGCTGCAGCCCGACGATCTGGCCCATCAGCCGCGGCTGGATCACCTGATCCACCACCTGGCCCACCGTGATCGCCACCGCCAGCACCTCCAGGCCGGTGCGGGGATTCTCCAGGGCCAGCAGGGCGCTCACCAGGATGATGGTCAGGGCGCTGGCATAGGGAATCAGGGTGGTGAAGCCAATCGCCACGGCGAAGAGCACGCCGTAGGGAATGCCGAGCACCGTGAACACCAGGATCTGGGCACCGCTGAGGATGAGGGCCAGCACCACTTGGCCGGCGAAATAGCCCCGGAAGGTTCGGTACCCCGTGCTCAGGACCAGCTCCCTCCAGCTCGACGGCAACCAGCGACCCAGGCCCCGGCTGATCGATTCGCCGCCGATCAGCAGGAATATCGCCAGCACCGCCACGATCACGCTGTTGATCGTGAGGGTGAGTGTGGTCCCGAGCAGGCTGAGCAGCTGCTGGCTGAGCTGGCTGGCCAGTTTCGTGGAGCGGCTGAGCAGCTCACTGCTCAGATCACCGAAGTCGGCGGGCAAACCATGGGCCGTGGCCCAGTCCTGGGCCTGGTTCAACAGCAGTTCCCCCTGCACCAGCCAGCCGGGCAGGGCATGGAGCAGGTCGCTCAGCTGCTGCACCAGCCGCGGCAGCAGCCACAGGGCCACCAGCACCAGCAGCCCCAGGCCGGCGCCCATCACCAGCAGGAAGGCCAGCCGTCGCGGCACGCCATGGCCGGTCAGCCAGCGGGTCGGGATGTCGAGCAGGAAGGCGATCAGGGCGGCTGTAAGAAACAGGGCCGGGAAGGGCGCCAGGGGGACGAGCAGCTGACGCAGCACGAACAGGTTGAGCACCAGCAGCGGCAGGGCCAGGCCCAGCCGCATTGGCATTGGCATCGTCGACGGTGCGGGAAGGGGCGCGGGTGGGGCCATCAGCCGTGCTGCCGGTCCATCTGCTGGCGGTAGGCGGTGGCGCCCAGCTCCTGCAGCCGCCCGTCCTTGCTGCGTACCTGATCGTGCAGTTCGGATCGGTACTGAACCAGCCGCTCAGCAAGGGAGGAATCCGCGGTGGCGAGGATCTGCGCCGCCAGCAGGCCGGCATTGGCGCCGTTGCCGATCGCCACGGTGGCCACGGGGATCCCCGCAGGCATCTGCACGATCGAGAGCAGCGAATCCAGGCCCGAGAGGGCGCGGCTCTGCACCGGCACGCCGATCACCGGCAGCGGCGTGAGCGCCGCCACCATGCCAGGCAGGTGGGCCGCCCCGCCAGCCCCCGCGATGATCACCTTCAGGCCGCGGCCGGCCGCCTGGCTGGCGAAGGCAACCATCTCCAGCGGTGTGCGGTGGGCCGAGAGCACCCGCACCTCCACGGCCAGGCCGAAGCCCTCCAGCACCGCCACCGCCGGCTCCAGGGTGGGCAGATCCGAATCGCTGCCCATCACCACCGCCACCCGGGCGGGACCCGGTGGGGCCGGGGAGTCGGCGGCGGGCAAGGGCAGATCAACCATCGAGAGCGACCACGGGGCACCGGCGGCGAGGATGGCATTCTCCCGCTCGCGGCGCCCCGGTGCCCACCGTCATGCGCTGGCTCAGCAATGTTCGGCTTCCCCAGGTCGGCCCCTGCGCCCACAAACGGGGCCAGCACTGGCGGATCGGGATCGACGACCAGGGGCAGATCGCCAGGGTGCTGCCGCTGGCGACCGGCAGCACCGCCGGCGGCGAAAACTGGCAGGGCGACTGGCTGAGCCCGGCCGGCCTGGACCTGCAGATCAACGGCGGGCTGGGCCTGGCCTTCCCGGAACTCGCACCAGATGATTTACCGCGCCTGCTGGAACTGCTGGAGCTGCTCTGGCGCGATGGGGTGGAGGCGATCTGCCCCACCCTGGTGACCTGCGCGGTGGGGCCGCTGCGCCAGGCCCTGGCGGTGCTCGGCGAGGCCCGCGCCCAGCACCGCCCCGGCCGTTGCCAGCTGCTGGGGGCCCACCTGGAGGGGCCGTTCCTGGCCAACACCCGCCGCGGGGCCCATCCGGAGCAGCATCTCTGCCCCCCCAGCGGCGCCGCCCTGGCCGAGCGCATCGGAGGCTTCGAGGACGCCATCGACCTGGTGACCCTGGCACCGGAACTGGTGGGGGCCGACGCGGTGATCGATGCCCTGCTCCGCCTTGGAATTGTGGTGAGCCTGGGCCACAGCGGCGCCAATGAGACCGAAGCCGCCGCCGCCTTTGCCGCGGGGGTCGGCATGGTGACCCACGCCTTCAATGCCATGCCGGACATGCACCGCCGGGCTCCCGGACCCGTGGCGGCGGCGGCCCTGCGGGGCGACGTGGCCCTCGGGCTGATCGCCGACGGGGTGCATGTGGCCCCGACCATGGCGGTGCTGCTGCAGCGGCTGGCGCCGCAGCAGGTGGTGCTGGTCAGCGACGCCCTCGGCCCCTATGGGCTCGTGGAGGGGAGCCACCGCTGGGACGAGCGGCTGTTGCTGGTGGAAGACGGCAGCTGCCGCCTGGAGGATGGCACCCTGGCCGGGACCACCCTGCCGCTGTTGGAGGGGGTGGTGCGGTTGGCCCGCTGGGGCGTCGCGCCAGCCCAGGCGATCGCGGCGGCCACGGTGTTGCCCCGCCGGGTGCTGGGCGACGATCGGCCGGTGGAGGAGATGCTGGTGGGGGTTCCGCTGGGCGAAGCCCTGCGCTGGAGCACGCCAGGCGATCGCGATCTGCAGTGGCAGCGGGCCGGCTGAGCTGGGCATCGGAGCAGCCCGTGGATCCCTGGAGTGAGGTGAAGAACCGCAGTCGGCTACTTCGGCTTGACCGCCTTGGCGCCCTCACACTTCGCAGACTTCTGGACGCCTGCCTCCTTGTTGGAGCGGCACATGTACTGAATACTCTTGTCCGCCTTCTCAACTTTCTGCCAGTAAAATCCACCGGGTGATGGCTTCACATCCGCAAGAACTTTGGCAAAGGCAGGAAAAGCTGCAAGCCCGGAAAGCAGGATCAAGCCCAGAACAGCAGCGCGGGAAACGGGTGCCATCGGTTCGAAGTCGTGCGGATGAATGCCCTTTGGCTCAAACGAATCTAGCCACCCTGGCACCCTCTTCAACCAGGGCCATCGCCCGACCCTTCCTTAGGATTCGCTCCACGATCAGCCCGCACCATGTCCACCACCCCAGCCGAAGCAGGCGCCATTGCGGACGAGAAAGCGGAGGTTCAGGCCTACTTCAACAGCACGGGCTTCGAGCGCTGGAACCGCATCTACAGCGAGAGCGACGACGTCAACAAGGTGCAGCGGAACATTCGCCTCGGCCACCAGAAGACGGTGGATCAGGTGCTGGATTGGTTGCAGGGAGAGGGGAACCTGGCGGCCCGCAGCTTCTGCGACGCCGGCTGCGGTGTGGGAAGCCTCAGCCTGCCCCTGGCGACGCTGGGCGCCGGCTCCATCCAGGCCAGCGATCTCTCGGAAGCGATGGTGACGGAGGCCCGTCGGCGTGCCGAGGCAGAAGGAATCGATGCGAACCGGCTTCAGTTCACCGCCTCGGATCTGGAGAGCCTGGACGGCAGCTTCGACACGGTCATTTGCCTGGATGTGTTCATCCACTATCCCCAGGAGCCTGCCGAGCAGATGGTGGGCCACCTGGCTTCCCTGGCCAAACGGAAGTTGATCGTGAGCTTTGCGCCCTACACCCCCCTGCTCGCCGCGTTGAAGCGCATCGGTGATTTTTTCCCAGGCCCCAGCAAGGCCACCCGCGCCTACACCTTGCGTGAAGAGGGCATTGTGGCGGCGGCCGAACGGGGTGGCTTTCGCCCTCAACGCCGCAGCCTCAACAAGGCGCCGTTCTACTTTTCCCGCCTGATCGAATTCGAGCGCATCTGAGGCGGTCTGGTTTTTCTCGAATCCAGGAATACTCTGGCCATGATGGCTGGCAGGTTCGATGGAGAGCAGTGCTCCCTTGATGGATCAACGACAACGTGTCGATTGGGCCCGCTCGATCCGAGACCCTGAGGCCTTTGCCAGTGAGCAAGCCGCGCTGGGCCAGGTCTGGACGCTGCTGGGCCTGACGACCGACATCCCCAACGACAACGACTGGATCCGGTGCAGCCTGGGCGGCGGATCGGTGTTTGTTCAACGCTTCGGGAGCACGATCAAGGGATTTGAGAATGTCTGTCGCCATCGCTTTCATCCGATTCGCACGGCAGCGAAAGGATCCGGCCTGGTCCGCTGCGCCTTCCATCATTGGGTCTACAACCAGGAAGGGGAAGCGGTGGGCATCCCCCAGTGCAAGAAACTGTTCGGAACGTCCCCCAAGGAGCTGGGGGCACGGCTGAGGAACGTTGAGATCGCCTGCTGCGGTGTGCTCATCTTTGGACGCTTTCCTCATCAGGCCTCGAAGAGAACAGATTCCACCGCGGGTGAAGAGCCTTCATCCGAGTGCACCACAGCGGATCCTTCAACCACCCACCAGGACCAGAGTCTTGAGGAGTTTCTTGGTGATGCCTGGCCAATTCTGCGGGCGATGTGCCGAGAAGGGATTCGGCCTGGCTTCAGCTCCACCGAAGTTAAGGCAAATTGGAAACTCCTTGTTGAGATCACGCTTGAGGAGTATCACGCGTTTGCCGTCCACCCCACCAGCTTTGGGAAGGAAGGCTGGCTCGATCCCGATGAAGCCTATTATCCCAGATTCGATCCGCACAGCGCATTCTTCTACGACGGGCAGCAAGGTGACCTGTCGTCCATGGCAGCAGATTGCCAGGCTGGAAGCTATCAGCCCAAAGAATACCGAGTCCTTAATTTTTTTCCAAACTTCCTAGTGAACCACAATCTAGCTCTTCACGCGTGGTATGTAACGATAACGCAGTGCGTCCCCATAGATCATCATTCGACCACGGTTCGTAGCTGGTTTTTCCAAGCACCATTCAAGAGGCCTCAAGCTTCATGGTTCAGACTTCTGGTTGAGCAATTCATCAATCTCTGGCTGCCATTCTTTGTTGGAGTTTTCTTAAGGAGGATCACCCATGAAGATCATGTGATCTGCGAGGCCATGCAGGTTCCAGCGGGTTCAATCAATGAGTCCCCCATACTCGGGCGTGAGGAGAATCGGATCGCCTGGTTCAGGGACGCCTATTGGGAGGCACTGGTCCAGTCGAATCGGTAGAGACAATTCCTGCCCGGCTGTTTGATTTGCTGAATCAGGATCTTGGGCCTATTCTCCTAAACATCTGCTCCGATGCCAAACGAAAGCTGATCGTGAGCTTCCCGCAATGCACCCCCCCTTGCTCGCCGAGTTGAAGCGCATCGGCGTTGTCTTCCCGGGTCCCAGCAAAGCCACCCGCGCCTACACCTTGCGGAAAGAGGGCATCGTGGCGGCGGCCGAACGGGGAGGCTTTCGCCCTCAACGCCGCAGCATCAACAAGGCGGCCTTCTATTGTTCGGGCCTGATCGTCTTCGAGCGGATCTGAGGCCATCAGGATTCGCCACGAATTCGGTCATACTCCTGATCGTGGTGGCCTTCAGGTTCAATGGCAAGCAGTGCCTCCCCCATGGGTCAGCAACAATGCTCCGATTGGGCCCGCTCGATCCGAGACCCTGAGGCCTTTGCCAGTGAGCAAGCCGCGCTGGGCCAGGTCTGGACGCTGCTGGGCCTGACGACCGACATCCCCAACGACAACGACTGGATCCGGTGCAGCCTGGGCGGCGGATCGGTGTTTGTTCAACGCTTCGGGAACACGATCAAGGGATTTGAGAATGTCTGTCGCCATCGCTTTCATCCGATTCGCACGGCAGCGAAAGGATCCGGCCTGGTCCGCTGCGCCTTCCATCATTGGGTCTACAACCAGGAAGGGGAAGCGGTGGGCATCCCCCAGTGCAAGAAACTGTTCGGAACGTCCCCCAAGGAGCTGGGAGCACGGCTGAGGAACGTTGAGATCGCCTGCTGCGGTCTGCTCATCTTTGGACGCTTTCCTCGTCAAGCCACGAAGACAGAAGACGCTACTTCGGGTGAAGGTTCTTCATCCAGGTGCACCACGGCGGCTCCTTCGGACACCCACCAGGACCAGAGTCTTGAGGAGTTTCTTGGTGATGCCTGGCCAATTCTGCGGGCGATGTGCCGAGAAGGGATTCGGCCTGGCTTCATCACGAGTGACGTCAACGCAAATTGGAAACTCCTTTATGATATAACCGTTGACGATTATCATGCTTTTGCGGTTCATCCCACCAGCCTAGGAAGGGATGGATGCCTCGACCCCGAGAAAGCCTATTGCCCGAGATTCGGTCCACACAGCGGATTTTTCTTCGATGGTCAATCAGGTGACTTTTCAGCCATGGCACAAGACTGCCAGGCCAACAGCTACCAACCTGGCGCGTATCGAGCTCTCAATATATTCCCAAGTTTCCTCGTCTTTCATTATCAGGTACTCCACACCTGGTACGTCTCGATTACCCAGCTCAGCCCAGCGGCTTTGAATCGCACCATAGCAAAGACTTGGTACTATCAAGCGCCATTTAAGAGGCCTGGAACTTCATGGCTCAACCTCCTATTTCAGCGATTCATTGAACTTTGGTTGCCCTTCTTCGTAGGCGTTTTCTTGAGGCGAATCACCAATGAAGATTACCTGATCTGCGAGGCGATGCAGGATGCTGCTGGTTCAATGATGAAGGAGCCCATCCTAGGGCTTGAGGAGCAACGGATTGCCTGGTTCAGAGAAGCCTATTGGGATGCTCTGGCCAGATCGAATCAGGAATGAATCCTTCTGCTCGGTGGATTGGGTTTGGTGGATCGTGCTCGGCGGCGCATTCAGCGAAACACCTGCTCCCGTGCCGCTCGAAACGACGACAGGTAGACACGGAGGCCCAGCAGCCATGAAGCTGGGCGGGCACCCTTGGCTGGTCGCCTCCTGTTGCCGATGTCTTTCTCGCCATCGGTTCCGATCGAGCCGCCATCCCCGGCGATTCACTGGCGGCTGGCCTGGGGGGTGGTGGCCCTGCAGGGCTCCCTGCAGATGGGCTGGATCATCTACCGCGCCTACCAGCCCGTGTTGCTGAGCGGCCACGGGTTCGCCAGCCTCCTGGTCCCCTTCGCCCTGGTGCCGGGCTTCCTGGGCCTGTTGATCGAACCGATCAGCGGTGCCTTCTCCGACCGGTGGGCCTTCAAGGCACGGGGACGCCTGATGCCGATCACCGTCTCGGTGCTGGTGGCCGCTTCGGTGTTCCTCACCATCGCCGGCACCGTGCAAGGGGGGATGGCGATGGGAAACCTGCTGCTGCCGGGGCTGATGCTGGTCTGGATGACGGCGGTGCAGGCGACCTCAAGCCCTGGCCTGGCCCTGCTCAACGAGGCCGTTTCGTTGAAGCGGCTCCCGACGGTCGCGGCCCTGCTGGTGCTCACCCAGGGGGTCATCGGCGCCTTTGCCGGTGGTCTAGCCCAGGAGGCGCTGCAGCTTGGACCCACCTTCACCCTGCTGCTGGGAGCCACGATCCTGGCCTTGGGGCTGGCCGTGCTGCGATCGGCACCAACCCCTCACCCCGACACTCCCTTGTCAGCACAGGAGCCCGCCCCGTCCCCGCCGCTGGGACGTTGCGCCCTGCTGCTGGCCCTGGCTCTGGCGATTGGTGCATTGGGTCAGGTGTTGCTGGAGCTGCTGCCTCGGGTGCAGACGCTCGCGGCGGCGGCCCCCAACCTCTCTGCTCAGACGCCGGTGGTGTTGCTGAGCTCCGCCCTGGCGGCTCCCTTTGCCGGCAAGCTTGTCACCCGCTGGGGTCATCGCGGTGCGCTGCTTCGCGTGATCCCCAGCCTGAGCGTCAGCCTGGCCCTGACCCTGCTGCTCCCCTCCGCGGGCATCCCGCCGCTGTTGCCGCTGCTGGGATTCCTCCACAGCCTGCTGTTCACCGCCCTGACGGCCCTGGGCCTTTCCACCCTGCCCCATGCCTGGAGTGGGCTCGGAGCTGGGCTGGTGCTGGGCGGCTCCGGCCTGGCCGGCAGCCTTTCCCTGCTCCACTTCGGGCCAGGTGGGACGCTCCCCGCCGGTCCGGTGTTCGTGGTTCTGGCCGGCTGTGGCGGTCTCGCCCTGGCGGGTTGCGTGCTGCTGCCTCAGGGCCTCCAGCGCGATTCGGACGTTTCGATCACGCCATAGGCCTACCAGAACCGTTCCAGCTGTTCCTTGGTGCCGATGCTGACCCGCAGGGAGCCGTCGATCAGGGGCTTGGCGGCCATCGAGCGCACGAGGATGCCGGCCTGCCGAAGCAGAGCTTGCGCAGCCGCCGCCTGCGCCTTCATCCAGATCACCATGTCACCACCAGTTCACGTCGTGAAGGATGCTGGAACCGGACAGGCGGGGGCCACCATCCCCAGCATCCGCTCCCCGCCTCCAGGATTTGCTAGGTGCCCAGGACATCGCTCTTGGCGGAGTCTCGGTGGCGTCGAAGCTCACCGCCATCGGGCTCTGGGCAACGATGTTGCAGATCTGATCAAACTAAGCCTGCTGGAGGATCCGGATCAGATATGTGTTATTCACGCGGTTTTGCTGGCCGAAGGCACTTGGGGGAGACAGTGGCAGTTCAAGGTCAACAAACGAGTCCGAAGTACTGATCTTTTCTCGAACTCTACGGAGTATACTGTGGCCATTGCCATATCCTCTGGCATTGCAGCCAAGCGAACTTAACCATGCCTACCTCGTTCATGACGCTTGGCTCTGGCCTGCGCTGGCTGGAGGCGTCTCAGACACTCCCTTCCCCGAAGCTGCCCCTGCCTCCTGGCAGCTGTATGTGCCCCCGATGGTTCGGTAGCAGCGGATGAAGCCAACTGAAATCGGCGCCGCCTACAACATGATCGCCTCCTGGTGGCATGCCGAGCTACAAAGCTCGAGCAGAGGGCTTGCGTATGTGGAACGGGCCATTGGCCTTTGCACCGAGAGGCAAAGAGCTCTGGACGTGGGGTGCGGAACTGGCGGACGAATCGTAGCTGCGCTGGTGAACGGAGGGTTTGACGTTACTGGCATTGATGTGTCACAGGAGATGTTGCGCATCGCCAAGAACAATCATTCCAATGTTGCATTCCTGTGGGCTGATGCATGCGAATGGGAGCCACCTGGATGCTTCGATATCATCACGGCCTGGGACAGCCTCATCCACGTGCCCCATGGGCAGCAGAGGATCGTGGTTGAGAAACTTTGTCATGCACTGGCCCGCCAAGGGGTGATCCTGATCACGGTTGGCGGAACGGATGGAGTGGTGATGGGCAAAATGCAGGACGTAAGCTTCTATCACAGCTCCCTGAACGATCACGACTACCTTGAAGTGATGAAAGCTGCCGGATGCAGATGCATTCTGCTGGAGCGTGATCAATGGCCCGAGGAACACACGGTGCTGATCGCCAAAAAGAGCTGACATCGCTGGCCATGCAACGCCCATACGCCTGCGCCACCCTCGATCACCCTGAGCCTATCAACCGCCAGTCAATCAGTGAGGCTGTTCAGGATGATCCAGGAGGCGATCGCCTTCATTGGCGTGCTAACGCTGCTGTCAGCAAGCCTGGGCTCCGATGTTGTCTTGATGCTTGTGGTCAGGCCTGCTCTGGAACGCATGGGTGACTCTCTGCCTTCGGGAAAAGCAGCTGGCATCATTCACCTGCAGGTCGCGAAGGTGATGCCTATGACTTCAATCGGAACGATTCATTGTGCTGGTCCAGTGCATGTGGTTTCAAGCTTTCGCCTGGAACAATCATGCAATCACGCCATTGCAGAATGAGATGACGCCGCTTCAACCTGGCGCAAACTGCAACACCATAGGGCCATGCTTGAATCGCTTCGCTTAGCCATGGTCTGGATCTGTAACTGGTCGTTTCTGCGCGAATGGCTAAACCCTAAGCAGTAACTCTTCCAGAAGCCAAAGGCCCTTTATCTGCTACCTGAAGCAGGGAAATGATCCAGAATTTGGCCTTTCCACCCAGGGTTGATTCAAAGTCTCAGTCCGGGCTTGGTTCCGGTTGTCTCATCGCCATCGCCAGCAGCGCCGTGATGTCGTGCATCACCGCCTGCATGCCTGCCCGGATCGACTGAAACCCCGCCAGGCGCAGCAGGTTGAGAGCAGCCGTCCGCAGCGTCGCCATCGTGCCAGCACCGTTGCCCCGGTAGCGGTGGGCGTCCTCCTGGAGCTGGGTATCGCGGATCCAGTGCCAGACCTCGATGCTCCAGCGGTCTCGCACAAGTTGCAGCATGCCTTCTGGGGTGGTGCGCAGGCTGGTGAGAAACAGGTGGGTGGCCTGGAAGGGTCTGGCGTCGCGGGTCCCGATGGCGACCAACTCGACGATCCAGCTGGTGCCGATCCAGGTCTCGCTGATGTGCTCCGGGGCCTGTTTGGCCCGCAGCGTCCAGGTGATGTCGCGGCCGTGGCTGATCTCGTGATCCGTTGCCACAAAAGGGATCTTGCGCTTTCCCTGGAACTGGCTGCGGATCTGGCGGTACAGGGTCTGTTGGTTGGCTTTGACGGTCAGGAGGAAGTCGGCCCCCTGCTCCTGGAGGAGTTGAAAAACGGGCGCTGCGTGTGCAGGGCATCCGCCTGGATCAGCACACCCTCGAGTTCCAGCTCCCCGAGCAGCTGGCGGAGCACCGCCCGCTCGTGGTTCTCACCGGTGGCGTAGCAGGCCTGGCTGATCGCCACACCCAAGGCAGCTGAGTAGAGCGTGACTTGGGCAATGAACGCTGAGCCACCGCCGGGCGTGGGCTCGATCGAGCCGCGCAGTGTCTTGCCGTCACACACCAATTGGTCAAGATCGGTTGCACCGCCTGGGATCTGGGCAATCGTCCAGTCGCGGATGGCAGCGCAGAGAGCTGCCACATCCACCTGGCGGAAGAAGTAGCGGAAGGCTGAATCGGAAGGCGGCCGCCGCAACTCAAGACCAAGTGCCTCGGTGAGCACGCTGTGGTGGCGGATGGCGAACCGCTCCAGATCCCGCAGGCTCTGGCAACGGCTCAGGATTCCCAGCACGGCCACCAGGAGCAGGTACCAGGCCGGGATACGAACCCCGCGCCGCATACGGGCATCGGGGATCGCCTGCAGAAAGCTGATCAGGTCGAGATCGGTTGGGGCAAAAGCGGTTTCAGGCACTGGGAGGAGGCGATCCCGCCGACCTCACCCCATGCTGGCAGCCCCGGCCAGGGCGCCTGTGACACACTTTGAATCAGCCCTGCCTTTCCACCGCCTGCCATCCTCACATTTTAACACAGTGGGACTGGGCAAAAACTAAAAGACACCCGGCAGCCAACGCCAGCGCACCTTCGCAAGATATTCCGCATACTCTGGATCACTGCGAAGAAAGTCTTCTTCAATAAAACTTTTAGCGAGAAAAATTCCCATGATGATCATCATCCAGCAAAGATTGATCCAAGCAAACGACGAGAGGACAACAGCAAGCAAGGCAAAGAAGTTACCGGTGTACATCGGATGTCGCACCCAGCGATACGCACCCCGTGTGACAATCCGCCGCTGGGCTGGCACCAATCCGATGCTTCGACCCAGGCTGAGGCGGGCGAAAAGCAGGATGATGATCGCAAAAACAGCAATCGCATTGGTTGCCCAACCAGGGACAACCGGATGACCCGTGGATGCAAAGGCCGAAAAAACAACATTCCATACGTTGCTGTGCAGGCCATCAGCCAGAACAGTGGATTCATCGACACCCGCTGCGCAGGCGCCCTTGAGAGCATGGTGATGATCTGAACCAGGATATTCAGCCCCAGCGCCATTCTTGCGAAGTCAGCGCTACCTTCTGTCCAGCGATTCCAGAGCTCGATACTAAACGGGATGGTCGCCACGATCGCGATGACACGATCTGTGGCGGGATGGCAGAGCAGGCGCGAAAAGTTCAGTCTCCATGACCCTGGGAATCGCCTCATGATCTCCGCAACGACACCATGCTCTCAAGGCCCATTTAAGAGGTAGAACCAGAGCTTCCTGCCACAGGCCTCACACGATCGCCAGGGCCGGGAGCGAATCGCTGAAGCCGGTGATCTCCACGATGGCGTCGTTGGCTGCCTGGAAGCCTGCCACCCCATCATTGAGGGCAAGAAACGTGCGGGTGCCGCCGAGGGCGCCGAGGTTGAAGTTGGCGGCACCGTGGGCCAGGAATGAGGTGGGGGTGATCACCGCCGCCAGCGCCACGGGCGTGAGGTCCGCACCCCGGCCCAGTTCGCGCAGATCAGCTGCCGACCCTGCCCGGGGGCCATCGATTCGATCGCTGCCGATCGCCAGATCGGTGATCTGGTCGCGGGCGTTCAGCAACGAATCGCGCAGGCTGGTGATGTGGAACGTGTCCGCGCCACCCAGGTCGGGGAGCACATCGGTGGCGTCGTGATAACCGCCGGTGAGATCGAGCTTCAGGCCGGGCTGGAGGTTGGCGGCGGTCTGACCACCGAAGTACACCCCATCGGCGCCATCCCTCAGGCCAGAGTCACCGTGCCAGTCGATCCGCCTGCTGGCTTCATCGAGGTTGCCCAAACGCTGCGCCTCAAAAAAACAGGAAGCTTCTCTGAAGGGCCTCGGCGTCATTGGACGAAATCCCATTCAGCGGATCAACGGTGGACATCGCGCAGAGCAGATCGCTGCCAAGGTCTTACGCCGGATTCGCCCCCCGGGGCGACCCCCTTCGGAGGGTGAATGCCAGCACCGCCGCCTGCAGGGCGCCGCTGCGGAAGGTCATGGCCTGCTCCGCCACCAGTCCATCGATCCAGGCGGCCCGCACCATGGCCGGATGGCGGGACTTGACCGTGGCTGTGAGGTGCAGCATGTCCCCGCTCTCGAGATTGTCGGAACACACCAGCAGCCCGTACGGCTGCTCCGCCAGGCGGTTGAGGCAGCTCGACGGATCTGCACGACGGGGAGATCGGCGGTGATGTCCACGGTGACGGGATGAGATCGGAGCAGGGGCAGGCTATGGCGATGGCCGGGCGTGGCAAGGCCCAGGCAAGGCCCCCAAACTGACCTGTGATCGAAACACTCCCGTGCCCCTTCCTCCACGGACCATGTCCCTGATCAGGCCCCAGGCGCGACAGCTGACCCGGCGGCGCTGGCTGGCCCTGCTGCTGCTCGGCGGCGGCCTGCTGCTGGCTGTGCCGCCGGCACGGGCGGACGGGGAGCAGGCCGGCGTCAAGGTGCAGACGCTGGTGAAATCCGGAGAGGCCTGGAACGGCACGCGCCTGCCCGCCTATCCCCGCGGTGAACCGGAAGTCACCGTGCTGCGCATCACCATTCCTCCGGGGATGAAGCTTCCCATCCACCACCACCCGGTGATCAACGCCGGCATGTTGATCACCGGCCAGTTGCTGGTGACCAGCGCGGCGGGCCCCACGAAGCAGCTGAAGGCGGGCGACGGGCTGATCGAGATGGTGAATCAGCCCCACTACGGCACCAACAACGGCACAGAACCCGCCGAGATCGTGGTTGTGTATGCGGGGGTGAAGGGCAAGCCGATCACCGTGCTCGAACCGGTCGCTGGCGGCTCCCCCTGATCGCGGGGATTCAGCCGAGGGCTTCGATGCGCCGATACGCCGCCCAGAAGGTGGCCATCTGCTCGGTGCTGCCCAGGCTCACCCGCAGGGCGCCATCGATCAGCGGCTTGCCGGCCATCGAGCGCACCAAAATGCCCGCCGCCCGCAGCTCGACCTCCACATCAGCCGCCGGCCGCACCGGCCAGATCAGCAGGTAGTTGCCACCGGCGGCGTGATGGCGCACGCCTGCAGCCACAAGGTGCTCCAGCAACCAGGCCCGCGCCCGGAGCACCTCCGCCACATAGGCGTCGGTGTAGGCCTGATCGGCCAGGGCGGCATGGGCAGCGGTGACGGCGAAGCTGTTGACGTCGTAAGGGCCACCGACCCGGCTCACACGATCGACCAGCGCCGGTGCGCCCACCGCAAAGCCGAAGCGCAGCCCGGCGAGCCCGGCGGTTTTCGCCAGCGAGCGCAGCACCAGCAGGTTCGGGAATGGCGCGAAGGGGTCGGGCGCTCCTCCTGCGGCTGCTCCTGCTGCCAGCAGCGATGGCAGCACACTGTCGCCAGTGAAGGCTTCGTAGAGCTCATCGACCACCACCAGGGTGGCGGTGGCGGTGGCGGCGGCGGCCAGCTCCAGGATCCGCTCCGGCGCCAGCCGGGTGCCGGTGGGGTTGTTGGGATTGCAGATCAAGAGCAGCCGCGGGGCTGAGGCGGCCAGGGCCGCCCGGATCTCCTCGAACGGAAAGGCAAAATCGGGCAACCGATAGGGGATCGCCTCGATCGCCATGCCCTGCATGCGGGCGCAGGGGGTGTAGTAGCCGAAGGTGGGGCTGGTGGTGAGCAGCCGATCGCCCGGTGCGGCGAAGGCATGAAACACGGCGTGCAGCGCTTCATCCACGCCGTTGAACAGGCCGATGTGGGCCGGGGTGAGGGCGGTTCCGTTGCCGGGAGCTGCTTCGGCGACGAGCGAGCGGACCACCGCCTCAGGCAGGCCGGCGTATTCGGGGTAGATGGCGTAGTGATCGGCCGGGATCGCACGGACCGCCTCCACCACCTTCGGGCTGGGCCCGACGGTGTTCTCGTTGAAGTCGAGCCGCAACAGGCCGCGGCGACCCTCCAGCGGAGCGCTGTAGGCCGTGAGGGTTTCCACCTCCGGTCGGGCCAGGGGGAACGGGGGAATGGCCGGCTGCTCGCCGGGGGTGGGACTGGTCACAGGGCCAGTATCAGATCGCTTTGGCCCCATCCTCCAAGCCCTCCCGCCCAGCCTGCCCCGCCTCGCTCACCCAGGCGCCATCGACAGGGCCAGGACTGGGCTGGCTGGGCCGGGGAGCCGCCTGGATCGCCAATCATCACCAAAGGATCTGGCTCAAGCAGGTTGCTGACAATCGAGACCAAGGATCTTGCCGATCAGCCACACGTTGAGCGGCTCCACAGTATCGAGAGACTCAACAGAGACGGTGGGGATGTTATCTCGACTGGAGAAGGCGGAGCCCTTAACAACACACTTTTCGGATCAAACACAACACAGCGGTAGCCTGTCACCATTTCCTCGGCTGGGGGCCAGGCAATCGGGAGCATAATCACTTCAGCGTTTGAGCTGGCGATCCGGTGGCGAATACAGAGCTGGCCCTGAGGGCACTGGAGCGCGGCGACCTGAGATTCATCCACGATCAGGTGAACAACAGAAGCGTGATGTCCTACTGGTTCGAGGAACCCTATGAATCATTCGACGAGCTTGAAGACCTCTACAATCGGCACATCCACGACAATGCCGAACGCCGCTTTGTTGTGGAAAACAAAGACAAGGAGCTGATTGGGCTGGTGGAGCTGATCGAGATTGATTACATTCACCGCAGAGCTGAATTCCAGATCATCATTGCGCCCCAGCATCAGGGCAAAGGCTTTGCCCGGTTCTGTATCAACAAAGTATTGGATTACTCCTTCACCATCCTAAATCTACACAAGATTTACCTATCCGTGGCCGTCGATAACGAGAAGGCGCTGCACTTGTATCAACAGTGCGGCTTCACTGAAGAAGGTCACTTGATTGGCGAATTTTTCATTGAAGGGCGCTACCGCGACGTCAAACGGATGTATATCCTCCAGGAGAATTACCTCGCTAGAACGGCTTAGGGAGACTCTGGAAAACCCCACCACCCTGCGCGAGAATGGCCGTGTGATCGCAGGCGTGAACAGGGTTCATGGGCATCAAGCAGCTCGGCTTTGGTGATTACGAGCAGTCCACGGCCAAAAAGCG
>NZ_JAGQBB010000011.1 GCF_024345415.1 Synechococcus sp. Tobar12-5m-g
GATCTGTTGGCTCGTCAGTGGTGCCGGCATCACCAGGGCCATGCGCATCGGCCCCAGGGTCAGCAGCCCCGCTCCCAACCGGCCAACGAGCTTGTCGCCAACCGGTCAACCTGATTGTCGCCGGACATCCGTGAAAAGGGTTGGCAGGAGGCGATCGAGGTGCTTGAGTTGGTACAGGCACGGAGTGAACGCCGGGTTCACCTCCTATTGATTGGTGAGGGAAGGGAAGCAGATCGCCTCAAGCGAAATACTAGGGTGAATGGAATTCATTTCCTTGGATTCAGGCCGAACATCCGTGGTTTCTACGCCTGCTCTGATATCGGTATCCTGCCTACTTCTTATCCCGGCGAAAGTCAGCCACTCACTCTGATTGAGTGCCTTTCTGCTGGACGTCCATTCATTGCTTCCGATTTAGGAGAAATTCGCTCCATGCTGTCCGCGACAAGTGGCGAACTGGCCGGTGCTGCCATCCCATTGCAGGATGGAGCCGTTTCTTGTCAGGTGTTTGCCGACACGATAGCTCTTTACCTTGCGCAGCCCGATATTCATGCCCATCACTGTTCTCTAGCCGTAAATGCAGCCAAGAAGTTCAACTCGGATGCGATGGCTGAAGCCTTTGAAACTATTTATCGCAAAGCCCTATCATCTGGTTCAAAAGGTTCTGCTCCGTTGGAGTTATCCAGGGGAGCTTCCCTAACCCTCTAGCTTATTCCAGCTGGACTATTTTCAATTATGCTGCATTCCTGATGATCTCGCAAGTCCGCTCAATCACCGAGGTCTCTTGCCCGGGATAGATCGGCAGGCAGAGCACGCTCCGCGAGGCATTCCATGAACACGGAAACAATCTTCTGGAGTCAGTTCCGTTGAGATAGTGCTGATAGGGCTTGTGCTCTGGAATGAGAGGATAGAAGTATCTGCGAGCATAGATCTTG
This sequence comes from Synechococcus sp. Tobar12-5m-g, assembly GCF_024345415.1. Taxonomy (GTDB): domain Bacteria; phylum Cyanobacteriota; class Cyanobacteriia; order PCC-6307; family Cyanobiaceae; genus Regnicoccus. Next base: position 933 of record NZ_JAGQBB010000011.1, read on the forward strand.
TCTTTCCTCAGCTCTCTGACAATCCGTTCTCGGGAGATTTCGCCTGCTTTAAAGGCGATTGGAAAGTATCCGAAGCTGCTTCTCTTGACTTCATTCGCCATTAAAAGAGAGATGGACTTCACGTCTTCCAAGCCTGAGAGATACATGTGTGCAATCTTCTTTCGAGCAGCCAGTATCTCTCCGATGTGGGGCAATCCTGCTAAGCCAACTGCAGCGTGCAACTCGCTCATCTTTGCATTAAGCCCATCTTCGATGACCGTGTCTTCACCGGCAAAGCCAAAGTTTCTAGTCAGTCTGCATATCTGGGCAAGTTCAGAGTTATTGGTCAGGATCACCCCACCTTCAAAGGTATTGTATAGCTTCGTGGCATGAAGGCTTATCACTGAAGCATCACCATGGCCAAAGAAGGTTCCACAATGGCAATCAGCCTTGAAGCAGTGGGCGGCATCGTAGATCAGTTTGAGCTGATGCTCCTCTGCAAGGTTTTGCAGTCCTTCGACATCGCATGGAATTCCGTACACGTGTGTGGGCATGATGGCGCGTGTAGCAGAGGTCACCTTCCTCGCGACATCCTCAGGGTCCAGTCCGAACGTGGTCGGATCGATATCGGCGAACACCGGCTTGCATCCCGCAAGCAAGATGGCCTGTGTTGTTGCCACAAAGCTGAATGGGCTGGTGATTACTTCGCCGCTAACTTTCAGCGCCTTGAGGGCTACGGCAAGGCCAAGCGTGGCATTGCAAACCAGTAGCGCGTGTCTGGCGCCGAGTTCATGTTGGAGCTTTTCTTCCAGTTCCTGACATAAGGGCCCATTGTTTGTCAGGATGTGCGACGCCCAAATTCTCGACAGGTAAGGCTCCAGATCCTGTAGGGGGGGGAGAAATGGCTTGGTAACATGAATTTCTTCTTTCATTTCTGGTGCCTGCCCAGGGCGCCTGGGCTCAGCAGATGGGAAGGCTCCGATGAGGAACTTCTTGAATCTTGGCCAGAGATCCCAGTCTTGATCAACACGAGCATGGCGCCTGCTGATAACTTCTCAATGGAGCTCCTGCTGATTGGCAGATCTGGCATGTGCTTCTGAAAATGCGCACACCAATGCAAGGATGAACCTCTTGCGAGGGATTTGAAGTGCTCGGTGTTGCGATTTTCAATTCCAATCCTAGCCTTACCATAGCAGTCTGGTCATCGGTGGCTGATCAAGGGAGCAGTGCTTGAAGGGACCCGCAATTCTTCTTGGACATGGTTTATCCGGGAAATCGTTAGAAAGCCTGGAAACGAATGCTCCTGGCATTGAAAGTTGATCCTTTTCTCATTCTGGTCAGGAGGTGTTAAGGCTAGGCAATTGATACGTCAGCATCAATCCGAGTTAAGCCAAAAAGAGGTAGTGCTGAAGGCGTAATTGTGAGAACCTGGGCGAATGGGATCCAGTCGATTGGGCTGACTTCAAACGTTGTCGGATTAATGACGTTCGAAAGCATCACGGCAAGAACGTAGTCTCCTGGTTGTAGTTGTACGCGAAAACTCCACTTGATCGTTGCTGTTGTTCCAGTGGCTTCAGTCCATTGAAGGCCTTCAAGGAAGGAATCCGTGTAGGCAATGTCCAGTCCTTCTTTGTTTCGGAGCTGAATTGCCATCCCAGTTGCTGTTCCAATGTTGGCCATTTTCAATGACACGGCGACATTCATGGTTTCGCCATGACCCACGCTGGCGCATCTTTGGTTGGTTTCATCACGAATATCAACTCCGAGTATGGCTCCAACGTGGGTTCCGGACCGTCCGACATCGGAATGCACTCCATGAGCTTCTTCTGGCTCGCTGTTGGGGTTCTGTTTTTGCCGACTACTTTCGTCTGAGGCGCCCTCCGTCGCTTCAATCTGCATGAAGTCTCTGAAGTATGCTTCACAGGCTCCTTGAATCGGGCCGAAGTAAGCCTGTCTTCCTTCCTTGAGATACAGACCAGTTGAGCAGAAGGACTTGACTGTATTCATGTCATGACTGACAAACAGAAGCATGGTGCCATCATCAATCAGACTGGCAATCTTTCGGCTGCACTGTTGCTGAAAGATGATGTCTCCGACGGCCAAAGCCTCGTCAATCACGAGAACTGCCGGCTTTACGTGAGCCATTACAGAAAAGGCTAGTCTGACGACCATGCCGCTGGAGTAGGTCTTTACTGGCTGATGCACGAAATCTCCGATGTCCGCAAACGCCAGAATATCGTCCAGTTTTTCCTGTGTTTCCTCATGGGTTAATCCCAAAAGGGATGCGTTCAGAAAAACGTTCTCCAAACCACTAAACTCTGGATTGAAGCCACTACCAAGTTCCAGCAATGCAGCCACACGTCCAATCACATTGACATGGCCTTGTGTGGGTGTGAGTGTGCCACAGATCAATTGGAGCAACGTGCTTTTACCACTGCCGTTCCGGCCGATAATGCCCATCGTTTCTCCTTGCCTGACTACAAAGCTGACATTCTGTAAGGCCCAGAACTCTCTGTAGTATCGCTTTCTTCCTCGGACGAGAGCTTGTTTGAGCCGATCCGTTGGGTTGTTGTAAATGTGGTAGCACTTGCCAAGACCATCTACTTGAATGACCACATCATCGGCCTTTGTCTCAGAAGGCTTTTCCGCTGCGTCCAGCTCCTTCTCGTCGGCACACTCTTGACGCATGGTTTCGACTCTCTTAGATGACGTCAGGGAAAGCACGTCGAGACTTTTCGAACATTCTGAAGGCTGCTTCACAGGCCAGTACGCCGAGGATGCTTCCAGCAATGACATACGGGGCTGAGGGTAACTTACCATCAACCAATACTGCTCGAGTCTGCTCGATAACCAGTGCCAAGGGATTGAGATTCAGAATAGGTCTCCATTTGGCGGGCAAAGCAGTGATTGGGAAAAAGACGGGACTTAGATACATTAACATGCTCAACAGCACTCCAATTAGCTGGCCTATATCACGTAGAAAAACACCCAGGCTTGCGAGGATCCAGCTGATCGCCATCGTACCAAGCAGCAATGGCATCCATGCCAGAGGCAGAAGAATGGCGGTCAAGGGGATGGTTTTTAGGGAAGCGAGCTCGAAGAGTCCCAGAATCACCAGGCTGCAGGCCGCGTGAAAGACCGCATTTGCCAGCGAAACCGGCACCAGGATTGCCAGTGGAAACACCACTTTCTTGACATAGCTAGGATTTGCCAGCACGAGAGTTGGAGCTCTACTGACACATTCTGAAAACAGGTTGAAGACAATCAAACCTGTAAAGATGTTGATGGCGAAGACCAGTGGCCCATCGACATCTTGGCCTGCCCACCGCGCTTTGAATACCTGGGAAAAGACAAACGTATAGACAGCCAGCATCAGCAGCGGTTGAAGAACCGTCCAGCCAACCCCGAGCAGAGAGCCACGGTACCGCCCCTGAACCTCCCGTTCGGTGAGTCGCCACAAGAGCTCTCGGCTTTGCCAGATGGACTGCTGAAATCGGAGCTTCATTTCGAGCCAGCATTTCATTTTCACGTTATCCCATCGTCTGTTCGCACCCCTTCTCAGACCGTGTTCCTAAAACCCATATTGGCCCCCAAAAGGATTGTGGGCCGAGAGGCTCCGGCTGGCCCTTGCTCCCGTGCGATGACCTGACTCCTCGCTTCTACCTGGGATGGCACAGAACGATCCTGAAGAGGCAAACATTTCCGCACCTCACCCTACATCCAGTCATCGCATCGAATGGAGGCTGATCTGGTTGACCTGGATGTCTCTCACGAGGACATGAAGCTGCATTCCCCGAGCGATTGGTTCTGGTGCAGCACCGTGTCACTGGCACCGCCACGCTGTTCACCGACACGGCCCAGTCTTCACTACTGAACCATACCGGGGTTTCTCAATCCCCCGGGGCCAGCTCCTCCAACTGGGTCTGTGATCCGGCCGTCCTCCTCCGTGACGTCGGCCCTCGGGACCGTTCAGCTCTCCGTCGTGGGTCAGGCATTCTTTAGAGCTTGGTCCCGAACACTTTCTCGTTGAAGTCCTTGGCACGCACACCGTCTTTAACCTCGATCTCGAACCAGTTAACCGCATTCAGTGCCATGGTTTGGGGGTCTTGAGAGGAATCCGTTTAAGGTGCGATTCCTGAAGATCCTCCGCTCTGGTGTCTTGGCATACCCCGGGGCTGACTGAAAGTCAATTCACCCTGTTCCTGCCGGGATGGCGCCAACCCAGCCGAGCATTCGGCAGATGTCATGCGCCACGGCCATCAGGCCAGCACGGATTGACCGAAAGCCATTGCAGCGCAAGAGGTTCAGGGCCAGTGTGCGCAGCAGGGCCAGGACCTGAACACCATTGCGTTGGCTGCAGCGGTTTGCATCCTCACCGAGTTGGGTGTCACGGGGCCAGTGCCACTGGTTTTCGATTGCCCACCACTGCCTGACCAGTCGTAGCAATGCTTTTGGGCTGGTGCGCAGGGTGGTGATGTAGACGCAGTCGGCCGGAGGCCATAGTAGTGGTCGTGGTGAAACGCCTTCCGATCTCGCCGGCCGGTGCTCACAAGCTCGATGATCCGCACCACAGGGCATGAGGGTTACGCCAAATCGAACAATGCCCGGCGCGGCATCGAGAAAGTCTTTGGCTGGATCAAACAGTTCGGCGGCCTGCGCCAGTTCCAGCTGCGGGGGCGGGACGCGCCATCGCTGCCGAAGTGGAGCGCTGGGAGCTCCCCAGCCTGTCGGTGATCGAACGGACCCAGCTCACCCCTGAGCTGGGTCCGCAGCTGGCCGCCGCCCGGCGCGTGCTCTTCGTGGATACGGAAGCGGAAGCGGCGGCGGGCCCAGGTGGTTGGCGGCTGGAGCTTCGACTTCGTATCCCGGCGAAACTGCGGATCTCCAACGATGAAGTTGTACAAGTCTTACAAAAACATCGTGCAGCCTTCCGTCTTTCTCTTCATGCGAGCTAGTTGATCTGATTGTGATGATACATCCGATTCATGCCTTGGCTGACTGGGCAGCACCCCTAAGCTCCAGCCCACTCAGAAAGCTCACTCGTGCTTCTAACGTTAAGCGTCTCTGGCGCACGGTAGCGCGGACGGAGCACCCTGTTGTTAGCATTCCATTATTTTCATAGGGTACTCTGTAATCTAAGCCATGCGGTCACTGCAAAGTGGTCAGAAGCCTTTCCAATAGTCCATGAATCCATCCTTAAAACAGAACCAGTCACTTTGGAGTTCCTCGTTCAGGGTTTGAAGGCGTTCTGCAATGCGAGAATCTCTGTTCTTAAGCAAGACCCAGCATTTGCTCTTTGGACAATAGATCGAGCAACGATATTGCCATTGCTCCATCAGGATTCCCATACTCTTGTTTGTGTGGAACGCGGTGTGAACGGGGGGGCGGAGATAGAACCACTCTGGATCTTTCGGCACGGTCTCACAAACAACCGTATGGAGAATAAGACAACCACCATCACCGTCTACCAGATGATTGACCTGGTCGAGATGGTCTCGGCGCAGGACATGCTCGAACATCGCTGAGTTAATAACTGTCTTATAGGAGCTCAAGTCCTCTTTGTGAATGTATCTTGACCTGTCGCCATCGTGCACATACGGATCGAATATCGGCAGGTGCATTTGGAAATACCTCTCCAAGAGTCTACTCAGTGTTCCGTAGCCAGCAGCGTAGTCGATCATGCTCTCCACATCGATAATACCGTTCTTGCTCAACAAACGCAGCATTAATGCCTGCTCTGGATAGGGCGGCTGGTTGCCCTTCCTTTCATTCTTCTGGTCTTCGAAATAGTGATGGCACTCACTATTCAGCATGGCCCATCGAGTCGGATCAAGGTCGGCGTGTGTTTTCGAGATAACGAAGCCACAACTCTTGCACTTGTGGTAATCCACCGTGCCAATATCGCGCATGAACTGGTCAAAAGGATGTTCGGAATAAGTTTTCGAGAAGTAGTATTCGGTTTCTGATCCGCAAATCAAGCAAGGCATTTGAATCCTCCGTTTTGTTGTCACATCCATGCTAACGGTCGCAATCACCTGCCCGCAATGTGTACTGGCGAGAGCTCGTTTCAGGCCAACGGGAGTGCATGGTGGCGGATCAGGTGAATTGCGATGTTAGATGACCTGTAAGAAGTGACAACGCTTTCCTGCTTCTCTAGTTGAGCAACCCCATGATCCGCCAACTTGCGAATCCGCCTGAGCGGATGGATGGTCGGGATCCGCTCCTCGATCGAGACGTAGGAGAACAAGGAGCCGCTGCGCTCCTGCTTGCCTCGCATCAACGAATGGGCAGTTGATCCATTCTCGCAGAGATTGCAGTGTTTTTCAGCGGACTCTTAAGCAGCCCTGCGGTGCTTCTGGGATCGGTAGTCCTGGCCACTACCACCGTGGCGATGGTGGCCAGACAGGTTACGAAAACCCTTGACCCGGCCGACAGCCCTAGACCTGTTGGCATTGCACAACTGGCGCTGTGCGCGGGGAGACAGGCCAAATGGTAGTTGTGGTAGCTGTTGAGGCTGGGCTGGAAGGCTAGACTGAATTAGAAGTCTTTTCCAACCTCAAATAAAACGTTGGCAACCTAGCGCTGATCATCACCCTTAAGCATTGTTGCGGCACATCCATCGGTGGCCTGCAGTCTGACATAATCAGCGGGTTCCATGGCTAGGCACATGGGCCTGCGCATCTACGAAGCACTTAATCCGGCTTGGGCGTGAATTCTTCATCAAATTGAACAAAATCAAATACTTAGCGAGCCAGATGCATCCGAGACAGTAAACAACTGAATATTATGCTCTGGCATACAAGTCGATCCAAACCTAGTGGCATGCATTCTCCTCCACTAACATCAGAAGGCAGACTTTTATAAGAATGAGATCAGCAAGCGAAGCGTACCTTCAGAGACAAACAGTACACAGATCATTTCAGGGATTCCAGCGATGAGCGATCCCGTGGGAGAAGGGCATAGCTCATTTTACTCAGAGAAGCAACTTTCGTCACTTGGATTAAAGTGCTATGGGAGCAATGTCCTCATCAGCAATAAGGCCTGCATCTACAAGCCAGATCAAATAAGCCTAGGAAGCTATGTACGCATTGATGATTTCACGCTGTTAAGCGGAGGAAGCGGGATATCCATTGGAAACTTTGTTCATATCGGTGCCTATTCCGCGCTTTATGGGGGTGGAGGTATTTTGATGGAGGATTTTTCTGGCCTAGCGCCAAGATGCACGGTTTTATCCGAAATGGATGATTTTTTAGGCAAGTCTTTAACCGGACCAACCATCCCACGAAAATACAAGCCATCATACAAAAGTGCAATTATTGTATTTCGCCAGCATTCCGGGCTTGGTGTTAATTCCACAATTCTGCCGGGTGTGGAATTGGGAGAGGGATCAGGCAGTGGCGCTCATACTCTGATAACTAAAGACTGCGAACCTTGGATGATGTACATTGGCAACCCGATTAATCGCGTAATAAGACGAAGCAAGAATATCTTGAAACTAAAGCATCAGTTCCTGGAGGAACTAGGCGAGATCTAGCAGAACTCAATCAACATGAAAGTCGCAGTGGAGGTGATTGCCTCCGGCACGCGTGACGACAAGCCGTTCTCGGCCACCCACGTGTTCCTCTCGAGCCTGCGCGCCACTCCAGAAGCCTTGCTGCAACCGGTGCGAGATCGTTGGAGCATTGAGAGCTGGCACTGGATCCGTGACACCCAGCTCCATGAGGATGCCCACCGCTACCGGGGCAATGGTGCCGGCGCCCTGGCAACCCTCAGGACGGCAGCTCTCAACCTGCTCCGGCTGGCTGGATCTCAGCAGATCCGCGCCGGCCTACAGGCCGTGTCCCGCGACATCAATCAGCTTCTGGGGATGGCCTGGCGACAGCCGAAGCAAAGCCCTTGCTGACACTTTAAATCAGCCCTGGTGCCGGTGGCGGTGAAGAACAACTTCGCCAGCTTTGATCAGCCTATGACCGCCGGATCGTTGACGCTGCTTGGCAACCAGCCGGCCACCGATGCCGATGCGGTGGCCCACCTATGAGCAGCGGGGGCGATCGTGATCGGCAAGACCACGATGGACAAGTTCGCCTCCGGGATCCGCGGGCTTTCGGGAGCGGCGAGCCGGGTCGGCAACGCCTTCGATCCCTGGCTGAGCCCTGGGGGTTCCTCCTCCGGTTCCGCCTTGGCGGTGGCGACTGGTTTCGTACCGCTGGCCCTGGGCAGCGACAACTGCGGCTCCCTGCGCCTACCGGCCGTGTGCAACGGGGTCGTGACGCTCAGGGCCACACTGGATCGCTTTTCCAGCCAGGGCTTGTTGCCGATCGGCTTCCTCAACGGCACCCCTGGCCTGATCGCCCCTGACCTGCCCACCCTGGCCCTAAGGCTGGAGGTGCTCGATCCCCCCTGGCGGGCTGAGCGGGCGGGCGCCCCACAGGATCTGCGTGGTAAGCGTCTTGCGGTGCTGGCCAGGTCCTGTATCAGGATCTGGCCCCCCTCAACGACTCCGCCGCCACGGCCCTGCGGCAGGCCGTTGATCTGCTGCGGGCCGCTGGAGCAGAGGTGATCGAGGGTCGGGTAGGGCAGGGTCACGACACGCGACTGGGCGCGGACTTCGCTAAGGGTTCGGGGCGCCCCATCGATGCCCAGCTGGCGGCCTATCCGGGCAGCTGTCGCAACTGGATCGACATCTGCGGTTCCGGTCGATTGCCCCCGGAGTGGACGCCGGCGAAGTGCCTGACGCTGATGGCCTCCGGCATGGAGGCGCAATGGCGGGTTCGGCAGCGTCTGGCGGCGAACCGCCGGTTGCTGGAGGAGGCCCTCCGCGTCGGCGGTCTGGATGGGATGCTGCTTCTGCCCGATCGCCGCGGCGGCGACCGGCGGGATACATCCCCCGCCATCACCTGCATGGTGAGCAGCACGAGCGGCCTGCATGCCGTGGTTCTGCCGCTGGCCCTCGACGGACGCGGGATGCCCGTGGGACTGGAGATCCTCGGCGCCGCTGGTGGGGATGAGGAGCTGATCGCCATGGCCGGGGTGTTGGAGAATCGGCGGGGCCCGCAGCCGGCACCACGCCCTTCGGCGCAATCCGAGCTGACGATGCCAGCCGAGCCGCCCCTGGATCTGAGCGGCCACAACCGGCTGGTGCCGCTGCTTGGCTGGCAGGTCTGGCGCAGCCGCCGCGGTGAGGCTCTGGAGGATCTCGAGCAGGCCCGCTTCCGCCAGCTCACCCGGGCGTTGCTGCGGCGCCATGGCTCCCCGACGGGTCCGGTGGAGCGGCAGGGTGGCGATGGAAGAAGATCGAGGGCGAAGCCCCCACCCGCTGCTTCCCCATGAACATCGACGGCACCCCCTGGCGCACGATCTGGCTGGAGAAGGGCGGCCGCTCGATCGGCGTGATCGACCAGACCCTGCTGCCGCATCGGTTCGAAACCCGCCCCATCGGCACGCTCGATCAGGCGGCCGAGGCCATTGCCACGATGGTGGTCCGCGGTGCCCCGCTGATCGGTGTGACCGGGGCCTATGGCCTGATGCTGGCCCTGCAGGTGGATCCCAGCGACGCCTCCCTGGCTTCCGCCTTCGAGCAGCTCAACGCCACCCGACCCACGGCGGTGAACTTGCGCTGGGCCCTGGAGCGGGTGCGGGCCAAGGTGACGCCCTTGCCCCCCGAGCAGCGCGCCGAGGCCGCGAAGGCTGAGGCCGCCGCCATCGCCGAGCAGGACGTGGCCATGGGCGAGGCGATCGGTGAGCACGGCCTTGCGCTGCTTCGGCAAATCGCGGCCGCCCGCCCGTCAGAACATCTGGGTCAACCCCTGAACGTGCTCACCCACTGCAACGCCGGCTGGCTGGCCACCGTGGACTGGGGCACCGCGTTGGCGCCGATCTACAAGGCCCATCGCGCCGGGATCCCGATTCATGTGTGGGTGGATGAAACCCGCCCGCGCAACCAGGGGGCCAGCCTCACTGCGTTCGAGCTGGGGCGGGAGGGGGTGTCCCACACCGTGATCGTCGACAACGCCGGCGGCCACCTGATGCAGCACGGCCGGGTCGATGCGGTGATCGTGGGCACTGACCGCACCACCCGAAACGGTGACGTGTGCAACAAGATCGGCACCTACCTCAAGGCCCTCGCCGCCCACGACAACGGCGTGCCCTTCTACGTGGCCCTGCCCGCCTCCACGATCGACTGGACAATCGCCGACGGGCTGGGCCAGATCCCAATCGAGGCCCGCTCCCCAGGCGAAGTGACCACCATCCAGGGGCAGATCGTTGATGGCGCCCGTGCCGGGGAGATCGCCAGCGTGCAGCTCAGCCCGGAGGGAAGTGGGGGCTTCAATCCAGCCTTCGACGTGACCCCGGCTCGGCTGGTCACGGCCCTGATCACCGAGCGGGGGGTGGCCCCGGCCAGCGAAGCGGGGCTGCGGGGCCTCTACCCCGATGGTCTGCCCAGCTGGGGGTGAACGGCGCGTCCTGACGCATTGAACACCGTTCATCGGCGGACCAGAGGATAGGGTCTTGAGCGCAGAAAGAACCCATGCGTTAGTGGTATGTCCATGGCTGGAATCGGTGATCCATGAATCCCAACCATGCCCTCGACAGATTGAAGGCTGGCAATCATCGCTATGCCCATGGTGAGGTGTCCCATCACCATCAATCGATCAGCCGGATGCGGGTGATTTCAGCGGGCCAGCATCCCTTTGCCATCATCCTGGGTTGTGCTGATTCGAGGGTGCCGCCCGAGATCATCTTCGACCAGGGCCTTGGTGACCTGTTCGTGATTCGGGTGGCCGGCAACATTCTTGATGATGCGATTCTGGGCAGCATCGAGTATGCGGTCGAGGAGTTCGGCACCGGACTGGTGCTGGTGCTGGGCCATGAGCGCTGCGGCGCCGTGGCAGCCACCCTCAAGCATGCCGAGATTCCCGGCCACGTCAGCACCTTGCTCAAGGCGATCCAGCCGGCGGTCGATCGCGCCAGGGATCAACCGGGAGATCTGCTCGACAATGCTGTTCGGGCCAACATTCAGCTCGTGGTGGCACAGCTGAAATGCTCCATGCCGGTGGCGAAACTTGTGGAAGCCGAACGGCTCAAGATCGTCGGTGCCCAGTACAACCTCGATTGCGGAACTGTGGTGATGGTGGCGTGATGGCTGAGGTGCCCTGAAGACGTTCTGTTTGTACCAGAACTCTGGGAATATCTCATTCCAGAGAATCGTCCGAGGCCAATCCTCGCAACAGAATCCATTGGCATTGAACAGCTCCTGCCAATCCTCAGGCCATTGACAATTGATTCGTCCCATGCCACTTTGGTGCAGGATTGCTGCTGTGAAAAGAACTAGATCTGCATGCTTGCATAATGATTCCACAAGCACGGAGGCTGAACTGACTGGCAAGTGCTCTGCAACCTCAAGGCAAGCTGCCAGGTCAAACTTCCTTCGGAGATCAAACTTCTTGCTGAGATCAAGGCACCGAAAACGAGATCTATCTGCAAGATACTCACGTGAATCGATATCTATCCATCAACACCGTAGATATCTTTAATGCTATCCAGATTGAACTGATTTAGCCCTGCACCGGTGCCGTAGCCTATGCCTAGAATTGAATGAGCATCGTATGCTTTCAACGTATTCATTCAGAGGGGATTCAGGTAGCCAGCTGAGGCTGCGCCCTTGACAGAGGCCCGGAGTGAGCTGAGATCTCAGGTAGAGACAGCCTGCGATCACGAGCCCTCCCGCCGGCTATCCCCCACGCTGACTTGGAAGCGACACCAGCCAGCGTGGGCTCCCTGCTGCTGGAGCTGGTTGAGCAGAACCAGGAGCAGGCTGCGGGGATCGCTGCCCTTGCCACCCAGGTCGCCAAGCTGGAGGAGCAGAACGACCGCAGCTCCAGGAATTCCTCCTAACCGTAAGGCTTCCGCGTAGGCGCAGCCTTCTCGAAGAGAAGCGGTGGCCACCCTCCACCCACGGACCCGGACAACGCGGATCTGGCAACGGTGGTTTCGGTGGCGGCATAGGCCGATGGCAAGCGCCGTCAGAGGGGCGGGCAGAAGGGGCATCCGGGCCATGGCCGTGATCTGCTGCCATCGGAGCGCTGCGATCAGGGGTTCGACCATGTCCCCGACCACTGCGGCAGCTGCGGATCGAGCCTCACAGGGGGCAGCTGAGGGTGCGGCGCCCTGGCCTCATCAGATCCACTGCTGCGCAGAAGCCTGCGGCTACGACATCCCACCGGTGACGCCGATCGTGGAGGAACACCGCCTGCATCAGCGGATCTGCCCCTGCTGCCAGACGGTTGACCGTGCCGCGCTGCCCGCCGATGTGGAGAGCGGCGGCTACAGCCCTCGCCTCACAGCCCTGGTGGGGACGCTGGGAAGCACCTTTCACCTCAGTCACCTCAAGATCCAGCGCCTACTGCACGAGGCTTTTGGCGTACGGATCAGCACCGGCGGGATCAGCTGCATCCGCCGCCGCCTCAACAGCCTCCTGGAGCAGCCGGTGAAAGAAGCCCACCTCTGGCTGCAGGGGCAGCCCATCCTGCAGGCGGATGAAACGATCTACCCCGTGGGCAATGCGGATGGCAACAACCCCGACGGCCGCGCCGGCTGGGTGTGGGTGCTGCGCAACCCGTTGGTGACGGTGTTTGAGCTGGGTCTCAGCCGCTCCAAAGCGGCCGCCCAGCAGCTGATCGGTGACACTTCCTCGGCATTTTGATCTGTGATCGCTACGGCGCCTACAACGGCCTGCCGCTGCTCCGCCTGCAGAGGCAACTGTTTGACCGCTGGCATGACTGGCTCAACCAGCACATCAGCCGCGCTGAACTGGAGGCCGGATTCATGACCGAAAGCACTCCAGCGATGATGAAACCGCTGCAGGTCTCCACCTCGATGACCCCGCCGGTGAGGGCTCGCACCGTCACCTCTTGGGTCGCGCAAGCGGCCAGGAAGGCCATGTCGTCCCCCTTGCGGCTCATCCGACTCTGATCCACGACCAACACCTCCGTCACCACCCCAGACGCGACGAGGCTCCAGTGTTCATCCCATGCCGGCCGCCGCTTGCCCAGGTAGGCGCGGGCCCTCTCCGCCAGGCCCCGATCGCAAGCCGGCCTGCTCCAGCTGGGCCACCTGGCCCTCGATCGAAACGTCCTGGGCCCGCTTGGTGGTCGAGACCCTGGCGAGCCCTACCCTCATGGAAGACACCACCCCTAGGACAGTGCTCCAGAAAACACACGGCCAGATTCAGATCCACACCGAGAACATCTTCCCGATCATCAAGAAGGCCGTCTATTCCGGCCATGAGGTGTTCCTGCGGGAGCTGGTGAGCAACGGTGTCGATGCGATCAGCAAGCGCCGCATGGCCGCCATGGCGGGGGATTGCAGCGAAGGGGAGGAAGGCAGGATCCAGATCCGCATCAACCGGGAAGCCAGGACCATCACCATCAGTGACAACGGCATCGGCATGACCGCCGATGAGGTGAAGCGCTACATCAACCAGGTGGCCTTCTCCAGCGCCGAGGAATTCCTGGAGAAATACAAACGGGAGGACGACGCCATCATCGGCCACTTCGGCTTGGGCTTTTACTCCAGCTTCATGGTGGCGGCCAGCGTGGAACTGGTCAGCCTCAGTGCCAAGCCCGGCGCCGAGGCGGTGCGCTGGAGCTGTGACGGCTCCCCCAACTTCAGCCTTGAATCAGGCGAAAGGAAGGAAGCCGGAACCGATGTGATCCTGCACCTGCAGGAGGAAGAGATCGAGTACATCGAACCGTCTCGGATTCGCACGCTAATCACCACCTACTGCGACTTCCTGCCAGTGGAAGTGCAGCTGGAGGGGGAAACGGTGAACAAACGCCAGGCCCCCTGGCGCCAGAGCTCTCGCGAACTCGCCGACAAGGACTACATCGATCTTTACCACTACCTCTATCCCTTTCAGGGCGATCCCCTGCTCTGGGTGCATCTCAACACCGACTATCCCTACACCCTTCAGGGCATCCTCTACTTCCCCAGGCTCAGCGGCCGGGGCGACTGGGAAAAAGGTGAAATCCGCCTCTACTGCAACCAGGTGTTCGTGTCCGATTCGATCAAGGAGGTGGTGCCCCGCTACCTGCTGCCCCTGCGCGGCGTGATCGATTCACCGGACATCCCCCTCAACGTGAGCCGCAGCGCGCTCCAGACCGACCGCCGGGTGCGCTCGATCGGTGGCTTCGTGGCCAAGAAGGTGGGCGACCGGCTCAAGCAACTGCAGAAGGATGAGCCGAAGCGGTTCGCCGAAATCTGGGAGGGGATCGCCCCCTTCATCAAGATCGGCGCCATGGAAGATGACAAATTCGCCGAGCAGGTGGCGGATCTGGTGCTGTTCGGCACCACCGCCGAGGCGGCCGACACCGATCCGATCGCGGCCGACGGCAAGACATTCACCACCCTGGCCGGCTACCGCAGCCGATTGGAGGCCAGCAATGACAAGCGCATCCTCTACTGCACCGATGAGGCGGGCCAGGCTGGCGCCCTCGCCCTCTGGCGCGGCCAGGGCGTCGAGGTGCTGCTGGCCGATTCGTTGATCGACGCCCAGTTCATCCCCTGGCTGGAATCCCGCCACAGCGAGCTCACCTTCCGCCGGGTCGATGCCGAACTCGACGACAGCCTCCAGGAGAAGGAGAGCGAACTCACCGATGCCCAGGGGAAAGACAGCTCTGAACAGCTGCGCAGCCTGTTCAAACAGGCCCTCACCAACGACAAGATCACCCTTCAGGTGCAGGCGCTCAAGGGGGAGAACGCCCCAGCCGCCCTGATCCTGCTGCCGGAGCAGATGCGCCGCATCAACGACATGGGCGCCCTGATGGAACAGCGCCTGCCCGGCCTGCCGGACCACCACGTGCTGCTGATCAACCGCCGCCATCCCCTGGTGGAAGGGCTGCTGAAGCTTTCCGCCGGGGCGGTGATCACCGGCGGCGGCGTCTCACCCAGCCGCCAACTGGCCGAGGAGCTCAGCCGTCACATCTACGAGCTGGCCCGTCTGTCGGTCGGCGGGCTCGAGCCCAACCAGCTGGCAGGCTTCCAGCAGCGCAGCTCCGACCTGATGGGACGGCTGATGCAACGGGGTCTCTGAGCTCCAGCCCCCGCAGGGCCAACAAGCTCCACGCCATGGGTGATCGAGCTGTTTGGTAGGGTTTCTTCTGGGCTGTGGCCCTGGATTCATATCGGTTCTGATTTCATGTCCCGGGTCTGCCAACTCACCGGCAAGCGCGCCAACAACGGCATGGCTGTCAGCCACTCCCACGTGCGCACCAAGAAGCTCCAGCAGGTGAACCTGCAGGAGCGGCGCCTTTGGTGGGCAGAGGGCAACCGCTGGGTCAAACTGCGGGTCGCCACCCGCACCCTGCGCACCATCCAGAAAAAGGGCCTCGGTGCCTACGCCCGCGAGCTGGGCATCAACCTCGCCAAGATCTGAGCGTCCAGCGTGGGCCTTGAAGCCCTCGCTCCGTCGCCAGGGGGCCTGAATTGGTGAACCGCCGCCAACTGCTTCACGGGGCTGCTCAAGGAGCCGCAGTTGTCGTCATCGGCCTGCTGGACGTTCCCCGGCAGGCCTTTGCACTGGGCGGCAGTTTGCCAGAGCTCAACCAACCTGCCCCTGATTTCGAGTTGTCGGGGGCGGGATTGGAGGAACTGGGAACCAGCGGGCTGGCCAGCCTGGCTAGCTTCCGGGGCCGCTGGCTGGTTCTGTATTTTTATCCCAAGGATTTCACCGGTGGCTGCACCCTGGAGGCCCGCGGGTTCCAGCGCGATCTCGCCGCCTTCCGCACCCGAGGCGCTGAGGTGGTGGGCGTCAGTGCCGACAGTCCTGACCAGCACGCCTCCTTCTGCGACAGCGAAGGCCTCCGCTTCCCCCTGCTCTCCGATCCCGGCGGACTGGTCAGCCGCCGGTACGGCTCCTGGATCCCACCGTTCTCCCAGCGCCACACCTTTCTGATTGATGCCGATGGGATGGTGCGGGCCCGCTGGGTGGCTGTGCGTCCCCTGGGCCACAGTCAGGAGGTCCTGGGGGAGCTCCAACGGCTGACCGAACCGGTCTGAACAGGGGGCATCAGGATTGGTTCTGGCGGCGCTGGGCAGGCCGATAGTTTGGGCATTGACTTACGCCTCCACCAATGGAACCGAGGCCCATCACCCGCCGCGCCCTTTTCCGTTTGCTGGCAGGCTGCGGTCTGCTGGGAAGTCTCTGGCTTCGGCGGGCAGCCTGGGGCCAGCCGACCGCTCCAGGCAAGACCTCGGGTGATGGTCTCCGCTGGCTCGCAGTTGCCGACACCGGCGGCGGCAATGAGGCCCAGCGGTCTGTGGGCCGAGCCATGACGGCCGTCCATCGCAACCGGCCGGTGGACCTGGTGATCCTGGGGGGCGACAACATCTACCCCAACGGCGACATCAGCCAGGCAAGGGAGAAGTTCACCATCCCCTATAAGGGCCTGCTCGATGCCGGGGTGCCCTTCCACGCCGTGCTGGGCAACCACGACATCCGCACCGCCAATGGCAACCCCCAGGTGGCCTACCCCCCCTTCGGCATGAAGGGGCGCTGGTACACCCTGCGCCGCGGTCCGGTGGAATTCTTCATGCTCGACACCAACGTCAATGCCCAATGGCGTCGGCAAATGCCCTGGCTGATGGAGGCCCTGGCCGCCAGCACGGCACCCTGGAAAGTGGTGGTGGGGCACCACCCGATGCAATCCTCGGGCCACTACGGAAATGATGAGGCGGCCATGAACCGGCTTGCCCCCCTGTTTCGCACCGCCGGGGTTCAGCTGTACATCAACGGGCACGACCACAACTACGAGCGCAGCAAGCCCATCAACGGCACCACGTACCTGGTGGTGGGTGGTGGTGGCGCCTACCTGCGGGATGTCGACCCAGGCCCCAACAGCGCCAGGGCCATCAGCGTGCACAGCTTTGCGGAACTCACCGCCAGCAAGGACAGGCTGGAGATCCAGGCCTGGGACAGCCGCGGCCGCTCGATCGACCGGGCCGTGTTGGGACGTGATGGTCGCGTCGTCGGGGGTTGAGCGCAGGTCAGCGGCGAAGCATCGGCTGCTGATGGGATCGGAAACGATCCTTTAGACACCAGCCAATTGTCTCTGCAAGCTCCCTTGCCGAACCTGGTGCCCGAAGCGATCCTTGCCGTCGTCGTTCCGTTCCTGTTCAAGCTGGTGGGGGCGGTCGCCAACGGGTCCAAACAGATGGCACCAGACGTGGAGGGGCTCGGCGGCAACGGCTTTCCCGGGATCCTGATCCCGCTGGCCCTGCAAAGCCCCGCGCCGAACTGAACCGGCGCTTCCAGGGAGCGGCTCAGGGCAAGGCAGTGGGCGGGCTGACCAGCCCCTGGACCAGCAACGCCCGGTGAACATGGGTGCCCTGTCTTTGGCGTTGGATCGCCGCCGAATCGGTTGGACGATCCAGAAGCCCTAGCCAGCTTTCGCAGAGCCGCTCGGCCACGAGAGGTTCATGGAGATCCACGCACGGGCAGCCGATTCCCTCAGCTGCTGAGCGCACCTTGGGGTCGTAGCTGAGGGCTGCGCAGGGGGCTCCGGAGAGGGCCGCCAGGATCAACCCGTGGAGCCTCATGGCGATCACCAACCCGGCGCCGGCGAACCAAGCCTGGGCGGCTTCGGGGCTGCTGACCTCCACCAGGCTGCTGCGGCTCGCGAGTCTTGCAGGCAACCAGCCACGTCGATCCAGCTCCTCGAGCAGTCCCCGATCCTGGTCGAGGTGAAAGGGAAGCCAATGCACCGGCCGCCCGCCCTGCTCCGCCAGCTGATCGAGGGCGGCGAGCAGCACCAGCCATCGCCCCTGATCGAGCAGGGGGCTCTGGCGCCAGCAAAGGATGATCGGGCCACCGGCCCCCGTCCAGGGCTGGGGCGGCAGTCCCCACACCGGGTCCGTGCCGATCGGGGCGTGAACCCCCCAGCGGGCCGCCAGGGCGGCGGAATCCGGATCGCGCCAGCTGATCCCACTGGCCAGGGGCAGCACCATCCGCACCAGGGCCCAGCTACGCCGGCGCCTCAAGGGACCCAGTCCCTGGCCCCAGAGCAGCACCGGCTTGCCCTGGAGCCGGGCGGCCACGATCAGTGCCACGTAGTAGAGGAGGCTGTTGAAGCTGGTGGCGTCCTGCAGCAGGCTGCCGCCGCCAAGCACCACGGCATCGCAGCCACCAAGAGCCCTCAGCACCGCCCGCAGGTTGCGGCGGGGGCAGGTGGCCACGGCGAAGCAGGCTTCCACCTGGGCCTGGTCGTGGGCAGTGACCACAGGCACCTGGTCTGGCGGCAACTGGCCCAGCAGAACCGCCAGCAGGGCGTCGTCGCCGAGGTTGTGTTCCCCGTAGTAACCGCAGAGCAGCACTTTTTTACACAACACCGGCTGGGCAGCCAAAAAGCCTGAAGAACTCTGCGGCGAAGCATCGCACCACCACCGCGGCCCCGCCCGATGCCTGCCCCTGCATCTGCTGCCGACCCCCTGAACCCTCTGCTGGCTGCTGTGTTCTCGCCTTCCCGCTCGAAGGCCCGCTCCGGCATCCTTCGACCCCGGCCCGCCTGGCTCCCCCATCCCCGCCACCTGCTGCCCAGGTCGCGCGGGGGGCTTGAAGCCTTGGGGACCATGCCTTCTACACCTATCTGTCCCATGATCGGCTGGATTGGATCTATCCCGGCATTGGCACAACTCGTTCCTGGCGTCAACGACCTTGCCACCCTCTACCCAGAGGTGGCGAAGGAAGCTGACGGCTGGGACCCTTCGTCGGTCACTCCTGGCAGCAGCAAAAAGCTGTCCTGGCGATGCGAAAAGGGACACACCTGGCTCGCAAAGGTAAACGATAGAACACCTCCACAAAACAACGGTTGCCCTGTTTGTGGAGGTAGGCAGGTACTTGCAGGGTTCAACGACCTCGACACTCTTTTTCCGGAGGTTGCAGCAGAGGCTGATGGGTGGGACCCAAGAATAGTGACAGAAAAATCGCACAGGAAGCTGCCTTGGCGTTGTGAGAAAGGCCACACTTGGGAAGCGGTAGTGGCTAACAGAACACCACCAAACCCAGCTGGCTGTCCTTTCTGCTCAGGGCTCTACGCAATAAAAGGTATCAATGATCTTGCCACTCTATTCCCTGAAGTCGCATCGGAAGCAGATGGCTGGGACCCTTGTATAGAGTTACCTAAGTCACACAAGAAGCGTCGTTGGCGTTGTGCAAAGAGTCACAACTGGCAAGCAAGGATAAGCAAAAGAACTCCCCCCGTTAGTCAGGGATGCCCAGTATGTTCAGGCCATCAAGTGCTTGTTGGATACAATGACCTTGCCACCCTTTACCCAGAGGTAGCAAAAGAGGCTGTGGGCTGGGACCCAACAACGGTTACGGCTGGGAGTAACAAAAAACTTTCGTGGCGTTGTGAAAAAGGCCACACTTGGAACGCAATGGTAAACATCAGAACTCCTCCCTCAAGTCATGGCTGTCCCTTTTGCTGTGGAAAACAAGTGCTTGTTGGTTATAACGACCTTGCCACCCTTTATCCAATGGTGGCAAAGGATGCCGTGGGCTGGGACCCAACAACTGTTACGGCCGGGAGTAACAAAAAACTTTCGTGGTGTTGTGCAAAAGGCCACACCTGGAACGCCGCTGTTGGAAGCCGAACTCCTCCAAGAAACGGAAGGTGCCCAACTTGCCTTGGCAAACAAGTGCTTGCTGGGTTCAACGACCTCACTTCCCAGTTCCCAGAAATTGCAGCTGAGGCTGACGGATGGGACCCCACAACAGTTACTGTGAAGTCCAATAGAATTTTACCCTGGAACTGCAACCAAGGGCACACTTGGCTTGCATCCGTAGCAAACAGAACGCCCCCAACTAGCAGCGGTTGTCCAGAGTGTGCTGAATACGGCTTCAAACCAGGTTTACCAGCCTGGTTCTACCTCCTTGAGCGACCAGGAGAGCAGCAGCTCGGAGTCACCAACTACAAGGAGGACCGCCTCCGCACCCACGCCAATTTCGGCTGGCAGGAGCTGGAGGTGATTGGACCCTTCCCTGGCGACCAGGTGCTGGCTCTTGAGACGAAGCTGAAGCAGTGGCTCCGCAAGGAGGTGGGTCTGGTGCCAGGCACTCGCGAAAACTGGTTCACCGCACAGCTGGAGGTGAGGTCGTTGGCTGAGCTGAAGGCACGAAGCGGCGTAGTCAATCACCTCTTCTGACCTTCTGTGAGTTATTACCTGGCGCCTCTGGTGCTGCTGCATAGGGAAAAGTGCGTCGCTCGACCGCCTGCGGCTTCCAGCTGAGCGGCGCCCACAACGCCGCGAAGAACATCCTCAACCGAGCGCTCGAAGGTTGAACCGGAGGATCAGCCGATGCCTCCGTTGTTGCAACATGCCGCAAGTTTCGGGGGTTCCTCTCCTTTGGGGCCGCCCTGCCCTGGCCCTGTAGGAGCTGGCCGCCGCCTCCCCTGCTGCCGCCCACCTTGCGGCGGAAGTTCTCGTGAGCCATCATCGGTATGCATGAATAGCCACCAATCAATGGACAACACTGATGTACTTTACAATGGAACGACATACAGAAACTGGCGGATAAAGTCAATCACCAAAACTCCATATGGTTACATGTACGAGACAGCCGGACCTGGTCAAGAATTTTCAGGGATCATGCCAGGACTTCCGCATGAATCTATTGATGAATGCCTTAGAGCTGCAAAGGCAAGCATAGATACTGCCTTAGGGGTTTGACAGCACCGACCGACGGCAGTGACAGCAGCACCGCCGGAGCCCGCCCCTGTTGCCGCAGGGTGGCGGACACCGTCAGCAGTCGGCTGCAACGGGCGGCAGCGCTGGCGCCCTGGACACCAAGGCTGATTTTTCGCTGAATCACCGACAGGCGCAGTGCTCATACTCCTGCGGAGAAGCCAGCGTCTACGGCGGCGTTGTTGCTGAGTT
Source organism: Synechococcus sp. Tobar12-5m-g (assembly GCF_024345415.1). Classification (GTDB taxonomy): domain Bacteria; phylum Cyanobacteriota; class Cyanobacteriia; order PCC-6307; family Cyanobiaceae; genus Regnicoccus. Next base: position 21,843 of record NZ_JAGQBB010000011.1, read on the forward strand.
CGATGCCGGGTTGATCCAGCAAAGCAAGACCCAGGTGGCCGCTCTGCCCTGCAGCATCTCCGCCAGCTGCGCACGGTGTGGCCCCATGCTGTTCGTTTCATACTGTCCCGTGTCAACCCCCCGCAGCCGCAGGCCAGCTTCATTGTTGGCGCAGCGGTGGGGGCGCGGGATCCGTACATTACGGATCACCCAGGGCGAAGCCAGCCATGCATGCCCTCTCCCTGCCCACCTGGTGGATCCACATCGCCTCGGTGATCGAGTGGTTGTTGGCGATCGTGGCCGTGGTGAGCTGGGGTGAACGGCGCCAGGAAGGGGAATGGCGCTGGATTGCCATGGCGATGCTGCCGGCCCTGGTGAGCGCCATGGCGGCCTGCACCTGGCATCTGTTCGACAACCCCGAACAGCTCAAGGGCCTGGTGGTGTTGCAGGCGTTCACCACCCTGCTCGGCAATGGGGCCCTGGCCGCCGCCGCCTGGAATCTGCTGCCAGCGGAGACGAGGGCATGAGCGGGATCCTCTCCAGTACGGGCGTCTGGCTGCTGGAACCCCTGGCCTCGATCGATCCCGCTCCCCTGTTCGTGCTCTCCCTGCTGCCCTATCTGGCCTTTCTGCGCTGGGCCGGCGCCAGCAAGCGGATGCCAAAGCTGGCCCTGCGGGGGTTCCAATTCACCCTGGTGTTCGTGGCCGTCACCATCGTCGCCGCGGTGATCGCGCAGCAGCAATTCGGCCGTCAGCTGGCCGATGTGGATGGATTGCACGGCGGTGCCGAGGCGTTCCTCACGGTCGGCAACCTGATGATCCTGCTGGGCTTCCGCCAGGACCCAACCACCACCATGGAACCGCCGGGTGATCCAGGCGCCTGATCCGATGCCCTGCCTCCTGGCGACGCTGCGCAACGGCGCTTTGCTGGCTTTCAGCCTGGTGGCCCTGGGCCTTCCTGGGCAGGCGAACCCGGTCCTGCGGGTCGGAGTCACGGACGGATCCCAGCCCTGCAACTTTCGGGACGGGGGTTCCTGGCGCGGCATTGCGGTGGATCTGTGGAGCCGCATCGCCACCGAAGAGGGCCTTCCCTATGTGATCCAAGCCCAGCCCGACACCGCCACCCTCCTGGAGGCTGTGGAACGCGGTGATCTCGACATCGCCGTTGGCTGCCTGAACGTGTCGCCGGAGCGGTTGCAGCGGTTCCGGTTTACCTTGCCGTTCCAGGAGGAGGGCCAGGCGGTGCTGGTGCGGCGCAGCCGGCTCGACGTGGGCCGCGCCACGGCGCTGGCCCTGCTCAGTCCGGATCTGCTCCGGCTCCTCGGGGGGTTCCTGATGGCAACGGCGGTGGTGACCGTCGCCCTCTGGCGGATCGAGGGCCTTGGCCACCACCCCAGCACCGAGCGCGATGGCCGCAGGCGCTCCTTCGCCAAGATGTTTCAGATTCTGGCGACCGGTCCTGGCACCAACACCGTCGCCGTCACCACCCGCGGGCACGCCCTGGTGCTGGTGAGCTACCTCATCCGCATCGTCTCGGCGTCCTTGCTGGTCAGCTTCGTGACCCTGAACGTGGTGCGGCAACCCCAGTTCGGCGGCCAGGATTCGATCCGTTCCCTCGACGATCTGGCCGGCAAGCGGGTCGGGGCCCGGCGGGGCAGCGTGAGCGAGGAGCTGCTCAGAAGCCTGAACCGAGGGTCCAGCCGGGCAGCGGTCGAGATCCTTCCCCTCCAGACGATCGAGCAGGCTGGCCCCCTGCTGCTCTCGAAGCGGGCCGACGCGGTGTTGGCCGACGATCTCCAGCTGCAGTACCTGAGCCAGCAACTCAGTGGCTCCCGCTTCGACCGGGTCCTGCGAGGAATCCGCCCGGAATCCCAGGCCTTCGCCCTCGGGCCTGCCCTGCCCGAAGCGATCGCCGAGCGGATCGATCGGCGCATCAGTGCGTTCAAGCGCAACGGAGTCGTGGCGGAGCTGCGCAGGAACGAACTGAGCCCACCCTGAGGGCGGCCGCCACTCCGGTGAACAAGTCTTAAGCAGTGGTGGTGGCAGGGGTGTTCCCCCGGAAGATGGGTCGTTGGTTACTGACCCATGATGATCGCTCCGCTCCTGGCTCTGGCCCCCGCCTCGATCACCTGGTCCCCGAAGGTGGCCCTGGTGATGATCGTCTGCAATGTGATTGCCATCGCCATCGGCAAGGCCACGATCAAGTACCCCTCTGAAGGGGCCGCCATGCCCAGCCCCCAGTTCTTCGGTGGTTTCGGCATCGGTGCAGTGCTCGGCACCACCAGCCTCGGCCACATTTTCGGCATCGGCGCGATCCAGGGCCTTGCCTCCCGCGGCGTGCTCTGAAGCCGTTTAGGCCAACCGTGTTGCCCACAGCTTGGGCCGAGGTTTGTCCTCGGCCTTTTTTGCTTGATCAGCCTTCGGGTGGCTTGATCAAACAGCCAGCGGCTGGCGCCTGAGGGCAAGGACGAAGCGCCCGCGGATGCGTTCAGCCATCTGGCTCGGGGTGAGCCCCAGGGCCTGCAGGCTCTGGGATGGGCTGGCATGGTCCACCAGGACATCGGCAATGCCGATCCTGAACACCGGAACCAGCACGTCGCTGTCGTTTAGGGACTCCACCACGGCGGCGCCGAACCCGCCAGCGATGGCTCCTTCTTCCATCGTCACCACCCGGCCGATGCGGCGGGCCAGGGGGACGATCAACGCCTCATCGAGGGGCCGCAGGAAGCGGGCATTCACCACCGCCGCCCTGACCCCGTTCTCCTGGAGCAAGCCGGCGGTGGCCATCGCCGGCGCCACCATGGCTCCGTAGGCCACGATCAACACGTCGTCCCCATCGGCGAGCTGCTCACCCCGTCCGATCTCGAGGGGTTCCCAGCCTTCCTCGGCGAGCGGCACCCCTTCCCCCTCACCCCTGGGGATGCGGATCGCGCAGGGTCCGTTGTGGTGGATCGCGGTGACAAGCATCCGCTGCAACTCAGCCTCGTCCTTGGGGGCCATCACCGTGAAATTCGGCACGGCCCGCAGGTAGCTGATGTCGTACTGGCCCTGGTGGGTGGGGCCATCAGCCCCGACGATGCCGGCCCGGTCGAGCACGAAGGTGACGGCAAGCTTCTGGATGCCCACATCGTGGATGAGCTGGTCGAAGGCTCGCTGCAGGAAGGTGCTGTAAATCGCCACGACGGGTTTGAGGCCGGCGGTGGCCATCCCCGCCGCCATGGTGACAGCGTGCTGCTCGGCGATGCCCACATCGAAGTACTGGCTGGGCAGGGCCTTCTCGAGCAGGTCGAGGCCGGTGCCGGTGGCCATCGCGGCGGTGATCCCCACCACGGTGGGATCCTGCTCGCAAATCTTCACCAGGGTCTGGCCGAACACCTTGCTGTAACTCGGTGGCTTCGGCTTGCTGGAGGGGAAGGCCTTGCCGGTTTTCAGATCGAAGGCCGACTGGGCGTGGTAGCCCACCTGATCGGCCTCGGCATAGGGATAGCCCTTGCCCTTGGTGGTGGCCACGTGAACCAGCACTGGACCCTCGCAGCGGTGGGCCGCCTGGAAGGTGCGCACCATGTCGGCGATGTCGTGGCCATCGACCGGGCCCATGTAGGTGAAGCCCAGCTCCTCGAACACAGCACCCACCTTCGGCACGGACAGCCGTTTCATGCTCCCCTTGAGCGTCTTGAGCTCGGCCGGCAGCTCGCCGTGCAGGAAGGGCAGGTGCTTCACCGCCTCCTCGGCGCTGCCGGAGAGGAACTGCAGCGGCGGACTGAGCCGCATGCGGTTGAGGTACGTGGAGAGGGCCCCAACCGGCGGTGAGATCGACATGTCATTGTCGTTGAGCACCACCAGCAGCCGGGTTTTCGGCAGGTGGCCGGCGTGGTTGATCGCCTCCAGGGCCATGCCGCCGGTGAGGGCTCCATCGCCGATCACTGCCACGCATTTGAAGTCTTCGCCGCGGCGGTCACGGGCCAGGGCCATGCCCAGAGCCGCCGAGATGCTGGTGGAGGCGTGGCCGGCGCCGAAGTGGTCGAAGCGGCTCTCGCTGCGCTTGAGGTAGCCAGCCACCCCGCCCTGCTGGCGCAGGGTGTGGAACTGGTTGTAACGGCCGGTGATCAGCTTGTGGGGATAGGCCTGGTGGCCCACATCCCACACCACCCGGTCCCCATCCAGGTCAAGGGTTTGGTAAAGCGCCAGGGTGAGTTCCACAACCCCCAGGCCCGGGCCGAGGTGGCCACCGCTGGTGGAGACCACCTCCAGATGCTTCTCGCGGATCTGGCGGGCGATGGCTTCAAGCTCGCCGACGCTCAGTCCATGCAATTGGTTGGGATGGCTCAGCTCACTGAGGTGCATGCCCCGCCCCGTTCTTTGTTGTTCAATCTACGGGTTCCGTCCAGGGAAGGGGCCCCATGGCCTTCCCCGCAGGCGCTGTTGCCACACTGGGCCGATGGACGACTATCTGCAGCGCATCCTGCGGGCCCGGGTGTACGACGTGGCGATCGAGTCGCCACTCGAGCCGGCGCCCAACCTCTCCCTCCGGCTGGGGAACACGGTGCTGCTCAAGCGGGAAGACCTGCAGCCGGTGTTCTCGTTCAAGTTGCGGGGTGCCTACAACCGCATGGTCCACCTCTCGCCGGCGGAGCTGGAACGCGGTGTGATCGCCGCCAGCGCCGGCAACCATGCCCAGGGTGTCGCCCTGGCCGCCGCCAAGCTGGGCAGCCGGGCGGTGATCGTGATGCCGCTCACCACCCCGGAGATGAAGGTGCGAGCCGTGGCGGCCCGCGGCGCCGAGGTGGTGCTGCATGGCGACAGCTATGACGAGGCCTACCTGGAGGCCCGGCGGCTCGAGGTCAGCCGCGGCCTCACCTTCATCCACCCCTTCGACGACCCGGATGTGATCGCCGGTCAGGGCACGATCGGGCTGGAGATCCTGCGGCAGGCCTCGCCGCCACCCGACACGATCTATGTGGCCGTTGGTGGGGGTGGGCTGATCGCCGGCATCGCCGCCTACGTCAAGAGCGTCTGGCCTGAGGTGGAGATCATCGGGGTGGAACCGATCGATGCCGACGCCATGACCCGCTCCCTGGCGGCGGGTGAGCGGGTCTGCCTCCAGCAGGTGGGACTGTTCGCCGATGGGGTGGCGGTGCGCCAGGTGGGGGAGCACACCTTCACCCTGGCCCAGCGCCATGTGGATGCCATGGTGACGGTGGGCACCGATGAGATCTGCGCCGCCATCAAGGACGTGTTCGAGGACACCCGCTCGATCCTCGAGCCGGCCGGCGCCCTGGCGGTGGCCGGCATGAAGGCTGACGTGCAAAGGCGTGGCCTGAAGGGACGCACCCTGGTGGCGGTGGCCTGCGGCGCCAACATGAATTTCGAGCGGCTGCGCTTCGTGGCCGAGCGGGCCGAGCTGGGCGAGGAGCGGGAGGCCATGCTGGCGGTGGAGATTCCCGAGCGCACCGGCAGCCTGCGGCGGCTCTGCGAGCAGCTGGGCGCGCGCAGCCTCACCGAGTTCAGCTACCGGATGGCCGATCCGAATCTCGCCCACATCTTTCTGGGGGTGCAGATCAGTGGCCGCAGCGACACCGACACCCTGATCGCCCAGCTCAGGGCCGGGGGGTTTGCCTGCCTCGATCTGAGCGGCAACGAGCTGGCCAAGCTCCATCTCCGCCACATGGTGGGTGGCCGCCTGCCCCAACCGGCGGCGCGGGAGCTGGCGGCAAGCACCGTGGAGCTGCTCTACCGATTCGAATTCCCGGAGCGGCCAGGCGCCTTGATGGCCTTCGTCAGCGCCCTGCATCCGAACTGGACGATCAGCATCTTCCATTACCGCAACCAGGGCTCCGACGTGGGGCGGATCGTTGTGGGGGTGCAGGTTGCGGCGGATGAACGCCAGGCCTGGCAGGACTTCCTCGACGGTCTGGGCTACCGCCACTGGGAGGAGACCGGCAATCCCGCCTATCAGCTGTTCCTCGGTGCGGCCCCCAGCCCGCTGCCCGCCGTGGCCTGAGCAGGAACCGCTGCGGTACCTTGCGGGCAACGCTCCAGGGGTCAAACAACTTGGCCAGCCCAGGCGAATTCCCTGAACCGGCCCCCGGCCCAGGCCAGTCCGGCGTGAGGCTGGCGGGCGAGGTGGTGGCGGGCGAAAGCGTTTCCCTGGCAGCCCGGCTGGAGGCCATCCTGTATCTCAAGGGCCGGCCCCTTGGCCTCGGGGAGCTCGCCGAGATCGCCGCCCGCGACCAGCCGGGCCTGGTCAGCCGCGAAGACGTGGAGCTGGCCCTGATCACCCTGATGGCCGACTACGCCCACCGCGACACCGCCCTGGAAATCCGCCAGGACGGCCAGCGCTACAGCCTGCAGCTGCGCGAGAGCCTCGCCGATCTGGTGCGCAACCTGCTGCCGGTGGAACTCTCCACCGCCACGCTCCGCACCCTGGCCACCATTGCCCTGAAGAAGCGCCTGCTGCAATCGGAACTGGTGGAGCTGCGCGGCTCCGGCGCCTACGACCACATCAAGGAGTTGCTGGCCCAGAACTTCATCGAGCGCCGCCGCCAAAGCGAGGGCCGCTCCTACTGGATCAGCCTCAGCGAAAAATTCCACCGCACCTTCGCCGTCAAGGCGGAGCTGGCAGAGGCGGATCCGGCAGTGGCGGCCAAACCAGGCAACGCAGGGGGCCAGGCTGCATAGAGTCGGGAATCGATTCCTTTTTTTCCGGCGAACACCGTGACAATCCTCAGCTCGATCTTTGCCGTTCTGGCCCAGACCTTGAGCATCTACAGCCTTGTGCTGCTGGTGCGGGTGCTGCTGAGCTGGTTTCCGAATCTGGATTGGAGCAATCCGCTTCTCTCCACCGTCAGCTCGATCACCGATCCCTATCTCAATGCCTTCCGCGGCCTGATCCCGCCCCTGGGTGGCATCGACCTCTCGGCCATCATCGCCTTCCTCGCCCTCAGCCTCGCCCAGGGGCTGCTGGGCAGCCTCAGCAACGCCCTGCCCTCCTCAGGTTTCGGCTACTGAAGCCGTCCCTGATTTCGCGCTGATCACCAGTCAGCGCTGATCGCCGCTGCCCCCGATCATGTTGCGCTCCGCCCGGCTGGCCAGCTTGGCCAGATTGGCGGCGGCGATCTCGTTGAGATCGAATCCGAGCTCGCTGGCCAGCTGGGCCACGTACCAGAGCACATCGCCGAGTTCCAGCTTGAGGCCCTCCAGAACCTCCACATCGAAGACGCCTCCGCGATCGCGCAGCACCTTCTTGACCTTGTCGGCCACTTCACCGGCCTCCCCGCAGAGCCCCAGGGTCGGGTAGATAGGATTGGCGCCCACGAGGGGGTAGCGGGCGGTCAGCCGGGCCTGTCCCTGGTACTGGTTGAGATCCATCGGTTCCGTTATGGCGGCGCCAAAGCAGGATCGGATGGTAGTTTCCGCTCAACCTTCGGCCCCTTCGATGGCCAAACCCGATCTGTCGCGTCGCACCAAGATCGTGGCCACCATCGGTCCTGCCACCGAATCGCCGGAACGGCTGCGCCAGTTGATCATTGCCGGTGCCACCACCTTCCGCCTCAACTTCTCCCACGGCGACCATTCCGAGCACGCCACCCGCATCGCCACCATCCGCCAGGTGGCCCATGAGCTCGGGATTCACGTGGGCATCCTCCAGGATCTGCAGGGCCCCAAGATCCGGCTGGGTCGCTTCATCGGCGGGCCAATCACCCTGGCCAATGGCGACAGCTTCGTGCTCACCTCCCGCGATGTGCCCTGCAACCAGGACATCGCCACCGTCACCTACGACAAGCTGGCCGACGAGGTGCTGGCCGGCAACCGGATCCTTCTTGATGACGGTCGCGTCGAGATGGTCGTCGACCGTGTTGATGGTCCCGAGCAGACCCTGCACTGCACGGTGGTGGTGGGGGGCGTGATCTCCAACAACAAAGGGGTGAACTTCCCCGATGTGCAGCTCTCGATCCGGGCCCTCACCGACAAGGACCGCCAGGATCTGGTCTTCGGACTGCAGCAGGGGGTTGACTGGGTGGCCCTGAGCTTCGTGCGCAACCCCTCCGACATGGAGGAGATCCGCGAATTGATCAGCAGCCATGGCCACACCATCCCGGTGATCGCCAAGATCGAGAAATTCGAGGCGATCGATCAGATTGATGCCATCCTGCCCCTCTGCGACGGCGTGATGGTGGCCCGGGGTGATCTCGGCGTGGAGATGCCCGCCGAAGAGGTTCCCCTGCTGCAGAAGGAGTTGATCCGCAAGGCCAACACCCTCGGCATCCCGATCATCACCGCCACCCAGATGCTCGACAGCATGGCCAGCTGCCCCCGGCCCACCCGGGCCGAGGTGAGCGATGTGGCCAACGCCATTCTCGATGGCACCGACGCGGTGATGCTCTCGAACGAAACCGCCGTTGGCGACTACCCGGTGGAGGCTGTGGCCACCATGGCTCGGATCGCCTGCCGCATTGAGCGCGACTACCCCCGCCGCGCCGTGGACAGCCACATGGCCAGCACCATTCCCAACGCGATCAGCCAGGCGGTGAGCACGATCGCCCGCCAACTCCAGGCCGCGGCGATCCTGCCGCTCACCAAGAGTGGTGCCACCGCCCGGAACGTGAGCAAGTTCAGGCCCTCCACCACGATCCTGGCCATCACCAGCGACGTGAAGGTGGCTCGCCAGCTCCAGATGGTCTGGGGGGTCAATCCCCTGCTGATCGACGACCAGGACTCCACCTCCAGCACCTTCACCCTGGCCATGGGCATTGCCCAGGAGCAGGGGCTGCTCAAGGAGGGGGATCTGGTCGTCCAGACCGCCGGCACCCTCGCCGGGGTGAGCGGCTCCACCGATCTGGTCAAGGTGGGGATCGTCTCGGCGGTGCTGGGGCGTGGTCTGGGAATCGGCAGTGGCTCGGTCAGTGGCAGGGTGCGGGTGGCCAACAACGCCGAGGAGGCCGCCCGGCTGGTGAGCGGCGAGATCCTGGTGGTGCGCGAAACCAGTGCGGCATTTCTTGGCGCGATCCGCAAGGCCAGGGGGGTGATCGCCGAACAGGATGGCAGCGAGAGCCACGCGGCGGTGATCTCCCAGCGGCTGGGCGTTCCGGTGATCGTGGGGGTCAGCAATGCCACCACCGACCTGCGCCACGGGGAATACGTGACCCTGGAGCTCCGGGAGGGGCTGGTGCATCGGGGCGCCCGAAACCACACCCAGTCGAAGCGGCTGGGCACCTTGCTCTGAGCACGGCCGATGGCCTCCAAGCTCCCTCTCGCCGAAACCGTGACCATGGCCCTCAGCACCCTGAGGGCGAACCGCCTGCGCAGCCTGCTGACAATGCTCGGCATCGTGATCGGCAATGCCTCGGTGATCACCCTGGTTGGGGTGGGCCAGGGGGCCCAAAACCTGGCGGAAGGCCAGCTCAACACCCTCGGGGCCAACGTGCTGTTCGTGGTGCCGGGCAACAACGACACCCGACGCCAGGGGATCAATAGCCCGCGCACCCTAGTGCTGAGCGACGCCGAGGCTATCGCCGAGCAGGTGCCCAGCATCCGCCGGGTGGCCCCCCAGATCACCCTCAATGAAGTCGTCCAGGCCGGGGCGAACAGTGCCAATGCCTCCGTTTCGGGCATCACACCGGAATTCCTGCCGGTGCGGCGTTTCGAGATCGCCCAAGGGCGATTCTTCAGCCAGCAGGACCTGGACGCGGCCCGCAACGTGGCCGTGATCGGCCCCGATCTACGCGACAAGCTGATTCCAAACGGCTCGGCGATCGGACAGACCCTGCGGATTCGGGACCAGTCCTTCGAGGTGATCGGCATCACTGCGCCGAAGGGGGCCGCCTTCGGCAGCAACCAGGACGAAGCGGCCTACATCCCGCTGACAACGATGGTGAGCCGGCTGGGCGGACGGACCAGCTTTGGCGTCAGCCTCACCTTCATCAGTGTGGAGGCGCTCGATGAGGCCAGCACCGGCGCCGCCAAGTTCCAGATCACCAACCTGCTGCGCCAGCGCCACCGGATCCTGCGGGACGACGACTTCGCCGTGCGTTCCCAGCAGGACGCCCTCTCGATCGTTGGAACGATCACCGGAGGGCTGACCCTGATGCTTGCCGCCATCGGCGGTGTGTCCCTGCTGGTGGGCGGCATCGGCATCATGAACATCATGCTGGTGTCCGTCAGTGAGCGCACCCAGGAGATCGGCCTGCGCAAGGCGCTCGGGGCCCGCAGTGGCGACGTGTTGCTGCAGTTCCTGGTGGAGTCCCTTGTGCTGGCCAGCCTCGGTGGGGTGATCGGCAGCGCCTTGGGGTTGGGCACGGTTGCTGCGGTGGCCCGCTTCACGCCCCTGCCGGCCGCAATCGAGCTCAGCAGCGTGGCCTTCACCGTGGGGCTCTCGGGCGGAATCGGCCTGTTCTTTGGGGTGTTGCCGGCTCGCCGCGCCGCCCGGCTGGACCCGATCGTGGCCCTGCGCAGCCTCTGAACTCCCAAGAAAACCTTAAATCGCTGGATTTGTGGTGATGGCAACCAACGATCAGCGTCAATGATGGCTTGATGAGAGTTCTCTGATGTGATGTCTCCCGTGGCCAGGCTCCCCTGCGGTTTCCGCAATTCCAGCGACCGCATGGTGATCGTGCGCTGTTGCGGGCCCAAGGAGTTTTATCTGGAGCGGGTGGTTTTCCCGTTCGAACTGCTCAGCTTCGAAGCTCCGTTGGGATCGGAGGTTGAAATCTGGACCCACGGCCTCGGCGGCCCGGAGTTGCTCGAGACCCTCGCCAGCAGCGAGCTGCTGGTGGAGGCGACCGACCGGGAGCCCTGCCTGAGCGGCGAGACGCATGGTTGAGGCCCCAGCGCCCATGGGAGACTGCCACTAGGTTGAGGCCTGCGTGATCAGCCCACGGCTGGTCAAGTCGAGCTTTACAGTTCTTAAACTTTCAGCAGGACCATGAAGCAGCGCTGGCGTCTGATCGCTCTCTGGATCCTGCCGATCGTCGTGGCCCTCTTCCTGGGCTGGCAAGTTCTCGGCAACGGAGCCGCATCTCGCTTCTCACCCCAGCCCGGCGGCACCAGCACCGCCGGGCCCCGCAACACCGCCGTGGCCCGCATGAGCTACGGACGCTTCCTCGACTACGTGGAGGCTGGCCGGGTCACCGCCGTGGACATCTACGACGGGGGCCGCAGCGCCGTGGTCGAAGCGGTCGACCCTGATCTCGACAATCGGGTTCAGCGCCTACGGGTTGACCTGCCGGGGCTGGCCCCCGAGCTGATCAACAACCTCAAGGAACGGGGCATCAGCTTCGACATCCATCCGCCTCGCACAGGCACGCCGGCCCTGGGGATCCTTGGCAACCTGCTGTTTCCGCTTCTGCTGATCGGCTCGTTGATTTTTCTGGCACGCCGCTCCTCCTCAATGCCGGGTGGACCCGGCCAGGCCATGCAGTTCGGCAAGACCAAGGCCCGTTTCGCCATGGAGGCCGAAACCGGCGTCAAGTTCGATGACGTGGCCGGTGTGGAAGAAGCCAAGGAAGACCTCGAAGAAGTGGTCACCTTTTTGAAGCAACCGGAACGGTTCACATCGGTGGGGGCAAAGATTCCCCGGGGCCTGTTGCTGGTCGGCCCGCCGGGAACCGGGAAAACCCTTCTGGCCAAGGCAATTGCCGGAGAAGCGGGCGTTCCGTTCTTCTCCCTGTCCGGCTCCGAGTTCGTCGAGATGTTCGTGGGCGTCGGGGCCTCCCGGGTCCGTGATCTCTTCAAAAGGGCCAAGGAGAACAGCCCCTGCCTGATCTTCATCGACGAAATTGACGCCGTCGGGCGTCAACGGGGTGCCGGCATCGGCGGCGGCAACGATGAACGGGAGCAGACCCTCAACCAGCTGCTCACCGAGATGGATGGTTTTGAGGGAAACACCGGCATCATCATCATCGCTGCCACGAACCGTGCCGATGTGCTCGATTCAGCCCTGTTGCGGCCCGGTCGATTCGATCGCCAGGTCTCGGTCGATCCCCCCGACATCAAGGGACGGCTCTCGATCCTCCACGTGCACGCCCGCAACAAAAAACTGGCCGAGAGTGTGTCACTCGAAGCGATCGCCCGCCGCACCCCTGGGTTCACTGGTGCCGATCTGGCCAACCTGCTCAACGAGGCCGCCATCCTCACCGCCCGACGCCGCAAGGAGGCCACCACCCCCGCCGAAATCGATGATGCCGTCGACCGGGTGATTGCCGGCATGGAGGGCAAGCCCCTCACCGATGGGCGCAGCAAGCGCCTGATCGCGTATCACGAAGTCGGCCATGCCCTGGTCGGCACCCTGGTCAAGCACCACGACCCCGTCCAGAAGGTCACCTTGATACCTCGGGGCCAGGCCCAGGGCCTCACTTGGTTCTCGCCGGATGAGGATCAGATGCTGGTCAGTCGTGTCCAGCTGCGCTCCCGGATCATGGGTGCCCTGGGCGGCCGGGCAGCCGAAGCCGTCGTGTTCGGCCATGCCGAGGTCACCACCGGTGCCGGCGGAGACATCCAGCAGGTGGCCGGCATGGCCCGCCAGATGGTCACCCGGTTCGGCATGAGCGAGCTGGGCCCAGTGTCCCTGGAAGGTGGTAGCCAGGAAGTGTTCCTGGGAAGGGACCTGATGACTCGCAGTGATGTCTCCGAGGCGATCTCGCGCCGCATCGACGAGCAGATCCGCGCCATCGTTGACAATTGTTATCGCGATACCGTGGAGCTTGTGGCCGGAAACCGTGCCTGCATGGACCGGCTCGTGGAGATGCTGATCGAGAGGGAGTCCCTCGATGGCGATGAGTTCCGCCGGGTGGTGGCCGAGTTCACCGAGATCCCGGACAAGGAACGGTTCTCTCCCCTGGTCGAATCTCACTGAACCCTCGACGAGCTGCTTGCAGCAGAGCAACCCTTAACCAAAACCTCTTCCCCTTGACCACTGGCTCCTTTAGATTGATTCCCTAACGCAACGTCGTCTTGAGCAATATCCAGTCCCCGATGGAGTCGTTCAGCCACTACCGGGGCGAAGACTGGTCCCCAGAGCGGGTGGCGTTTCACCAGAATCTCGAGCAGTTCGCCGAGCGGGTCGGCCTGATCGTTGGGCTCCAGGGCAACGGCAAGATCAGCCAGGACAACGCCTACGCCGAGATCCGCCAACTCTGGAATGAACTCAAGGGCAGCAAAAGCCATTTGCTCGATGCCAAACCCTCAGACTGAGAGCCTGCAGCTCAACGAGCGCACGGCTGCTTGAAAGTAAACCTCAATCCACAGGCCGGATCGGACGGCGCTCGATCACCTTGTCAATCAGGCCATAGGTGACGGCTTCGGCCGGAGACATGAAGAAATCACGGTCGGTGTCCTGCTGGATTCGCTCCAGGGGCTGACCGGTGCGTTCGGCGAGCTCGTGGTTGAGCTTGTCCTTGAGGAAGAGGATCTCATCGGCCTGGATGCGGATGTCGCTGGCCTGGCCGCGGGCGCCGCCCAGGGGCTGGTGAATCATGATCCGGGAATGGTGCAGGCTGCTGCGTTTGCCCTTGGCTCCGGCGGTGAGCAGGAAAGCGCCCATGCTGGCCGCCAAGCCCACGCAGACCGTCTGCACATCCGGCTTGATGTGCTGCATCGTGTCGAAGATGCCGAGGCCGTCGTAGACGGAGCCACCGGGTGAATTCACATAAAGAAAAATGTCTTTGTCGGGATCTTCCGCCTCCAGGAAAAGCAGCTGGGCCACCACCCGGTTTGCCGATTCCGAGGTGACGGGTTCGCCCAGGAAGATGATGCGCTCCCGCAGCAGACGGGAGTAGATGTCGAAGGCGCGTTCACCTCGGCCCGAATCCTCAATCACGATCGGGATCATCGGCAAACCATCAGCACTCGGACGATCCTACCGAGATGGGCTCAGGCTCCGGACCCCGGCCCATCCCGGGAATCGAATGAAACGGCCAGGAGGGGACGGCGCTATGGTCCAAGAACCATGAAAAACAAGTGTGGGCGCCAGTCTCACCGTCGCTGACAGCAAGCGCGCCTTCCACCACGCCTTTCCCTATGTGATCGGTCCGCTCTATCGGCGCCTGGTCGATGAGCTGCTGGTTGAGCTCCATCTGCTCAGCCACCAGAAGGGTTTCATCGGCGATCCGCTTTTCGCCGTGGGGCTCACCCAGGTGTTCGACAGTTTTGCCCGGGGCTACCGACCCGAACAGCAGCAGGAGCCCTTGTTCGTCGCCCTTTGTGCGTCCTCTGGCTTCGATGCGGCCAGAATTCGCGGCGAGCGGGATGCGGCGATCCAGAGCGTCGGCAATCACAGTCTGGAAGAGGTCAGGCACTGGCTGGAAGCGCAGGGCGATGGGGCTCCCGAACCGATCGCCAGCGTTCTCGCTGCGGTGAAGCGTGCTGATTTTCACTACTCCCGGCTGTTCGCCGTAGGCCTGCTCAGCCTCTTGCAGAAAGCCCAGGGTGCCGAGAGCCTGGAGCCCCAGGCGCTGCAGCAGGCTGCCCATGAGATCGGTGGCTCGATGGGCCTGCTCAAGGACAGGGTCGACAAGGACCTCAGCCTTTATGGCAGCAACCTCGAGAAGATGGCCCAGGCTGTCGAGCTGATGGAGGAAACCGTGGCCGCCGAACGGCGACGGCGCCAACGGCAGAAGGAGGAGGCCGAGGCCCGCAGTGAAGTCAATGCGGCGATGCCGGCATCCTCCGACCCGGCGTCCTCCCAACCTGCAGCCAGCGGCGAGGCCACCCCCGCCTCATCGGCGCCCACCACCAGCAGCTGAGGGCGGTCCCAGCTGCAACGACCCCCAGAGCCAAGACTGGGGAGCGGGCTCCAGCCCTTTCGCGCCTGCAGAGACACTCACCATCTCCAGCTGCCTGGCTCGGCGCACGACCGCCGGCAGGCCCGGGGGCAACAGGGCAGCGGCTGCCAGGGCGTCTGGGCGTGCCCTGAGCTGCAGGGACACCCCTGCTGGGGGACGGGCTGTGGAGGAGGCACCAGCGGCAGGGGGTGGCACAGGGCCGAGAAAGAACACCAGCTCGGCGGGCACCCCGGCCATGGGTTGCATCCAGCGCCACCCACCCACAACCGTGCCGTCGTCGCGCTGCCAGATGCTGGGCGGCGGAAGTGGGGAGCGGATCGATGGGGTGAACGGCGCCACGCTCTGCCGGATCAGGCCCTGCGCTTCAAGGGCCTTCTGCAGCGACGGCAGCCAGGCCTCCCAGGCCAGGCGTTGCTTGCCGACCACCAGCTGGAGTTCCAGGGAGGCCTGGAACGGTCCCGTGAGCAGCGGACGCAGGCGCAACTGGAAGGGGATGGTGGCCAGGCGATCGGCCAGGGCCGGTGTGAGTCCGTAGCGCTCCGCAAGGGGCTGGCGAATCAGCTGGCGGGTGAAGAGAGCCTGAAACAGCCGATCAAGCCGTTCCCCCTGCACATCGAGCAGCAGGGAGGGAGGCAAGGGGCGCCGTGATGCGGCGACGGGCCGCGACGGAGCGGAAGCCAGGCCGGAGGCCAAGGGCGGACCAACCCGGTCTTCACTGGCACTCGACTCCCCCTGCCAGAGCAGGTCGGGCCCATCGCTGCTGAGCTCCAGGCAGCCCTGTTGATAAGGCTGCAGCAGAGCCGAGAGGGCGCCGGCCAACTGGGAGAGGGCCGTCTTGCCCCAGGCGACCGACTGACCCCCTCGCAATCGCTCGACGCAACGCGCCTGCAGTCCCTGGGGTGTTCGGAGATTGCGGCGGAGGTCGTCCTTGAGCAGCTGGCGGGAGAGCGGATCGGGGGCGATCACCACCAGGTCATCGAGGCGCAGGCCGTTTGGTGGCAAGGGACCGGATGACCCAACACCAAAGGCCCTGGCCGGCAGCGCAAGAAAGGCTTCGGCGCCATCGTCATGGCGGCCCCAGAACTGCCACCAGTAGCTGCGCTGCCGCACCCAGAGCTGACCGGCCAAGTCTGGGCCGAGCCGCTGCTGCCAAAGCGTGGGGGGGGCGCGGCGCGGATCGGCGGCAAAACTCTGGATCAGGGCCGAGGCGGTCAACAACCGCTCCAGGCCAGCGGCGTTGGAGCGGGGGAAGCGGCGCAGCTGCAGGGCTGGCACCAGGATCAGCAGCGTCACCAGCGCACTGGTGACGGGCAGCACCGCCTGCCACGGAAGACCCTGCCGCCATTTCCACTTCCACCCAGGCAAGGAGAGGCTCATCGAGACTGCGATGTCACGGCAGGGAGCCCGGGGCCGGTGCTGCCCAGCCGAAACGAAGGTTCAGCGGCGCTTGATCGCGGCGCGGTCACGGCGACGGCGGTCACGCCATTCGATCGCCGAGAGGTAAACGACGCCTCCACTGACGAACACGAGCAGAGCGGAGGCCACCACAGCAAGGACTGAAGTGCCGCTGGTCAGGGTCTCTGACATGCGAACAGGATGGGGCGGCTGGATCAGAAATTGATGCTGCCGTCGCCGTTGCGGCCCCAGACGACCATGGCGATCGAGAAGCTGAACAGGGCCGCAAGGGAAGCCCAACCCAGGGTGATCAACATGCGGAGCCAGTTCAGCGTTCCCCATGAGCTTACCTAGGCTTGGAACGGCCCGACATCACCATGGCAACAGCCACCCCCACCCGCAGCAGCCCCGCAAGCGAAGCGGTGCGCCTGCGGCAGACCTACCCCCACTTCAAGGTGGTGGTGCTCGATGATGATGTGAACACCTTTCAGCACGTGGTCGAGTCCCTGGTGAAGGTGTTGCCGGGCATGGGTTCCGAACGGGCCTGGGAACTGGCCCATCAGATCGATGGGTCGGGCGCAGCCGTGGTGTGGTCTGGCCCCCAGGAACAGGCCGAGCTCTACCACCAGCAACTCGGCGGAGCCGGGCTCACCATGGCCCCCCTGGAGCGGGCCTGACCGGACTTGACTAGATTGGGTACAATTGGAGCAGAGGTATGGGCCGGGTGGTGATCACCCACAGCACCTACCTCGAGGGGTTGATCCCGGTGCTCAGGGCCCTCGCCACCCGGGAAGGAATCAATACGATCACGCCTGCGGTGATCTGCCGGGTGAAGGGGCGCAGCCCCCAACTCAGGTTGAAGATTTCCACGCCGATCACCGGAGGCTTCAAGGTGATGGCTCGCCGGGGCAGCTCCGCCCAGGAGGTGTTCGTGATCACCCGCTGGGAGAGGGAACATCTGCAGCGGGAACTGGACGGACTGGTGGGCTGATCAAGTAGCCGCGCTGAACAACATCCACGCCATTTCGTAAGAATGGGGGTGGGGAATGGGATCGAAAGGGGTGAACCGCCATGCCGTCTTGCCCCAGGTTTCGACCTGGATAAACCAGAGGAGAGATCAAAGCGGGGCTTCGTTTCCGGCAACGAGGCCGGTTTACGTCACCGTCGCGACAGACCTCCCACGTCGAAGAGGGAGTCAGATCAGAAAACTGTGAAAGGCAGTCACCAACACAGCAGTTCCCATTCACCTTAAGCCCTATTCCGGGGGAAGCGGCCAGAGCCGGCGTACCTCCCGCAGGCGCGAGCGGGCTTCGTCGAGCCGCCGCTGGGGGTCGGCCTCGGCCAGGGCGAGGGTGAGATGGCCCAGCTTGCGGCCGGGCAATGATTCCGCCTTGCCATACCAGTGCAACGTTGCACCCGGCAGGGCCCCGAGGGCTCGTCGCTGCTCCTCGTAGCCGTGGTCGGAGCTTCCATGGCCGAGCAGATTGACCATCAGGGCACCGGGCAGCTTCAGACCCGTCTCGCCGAGGGGCTGACCGCAGACGATCCTCACCTGCTGGGCGAACTGGCTGGTGTGAGCCGCCTCGATCGTGTAGTGGCCGGAGTTGTGGGTGCGGGGGGCAAGCTCATTGATCTGCAGCCCGGCGGGCCCGTAGAAAAACTCGATCGACAGCACGCCGGTGTAGTCGAGGGCGGTGAGCAGGGAGGCCGCCACGTTGCGGGCCCGGGCTTCCACCGCCTGGCTGACGGCGGCGGGGGCGAGCACCCAGTCGCAGATCCGGTGATGCTGGTGGGTCTGGACCAGGGGATAGCAGGCCACGGAGCCGTTGCTGTCGCGGCAGGCCACCAGGGCCAGCTCCTGCTCGAAAGTCACCAGCTCCTCTAGCAGCCAGCCGGCCGGATCCCCCCGGGCGATCAAGTCGATCAGCTCGTCCTGGTTGCGGATCACCAGGGTGCCTCTGCCGTCGTAGCCGCCGGTGGAGGCCTTGGCCATGAGCGGAAAGCTGAAGCCATCGGGCAGGCGGGGAGCCACAGCGGCGGATCCTGCTGCCCTGGAGGCTCGACTGGACAGCGAAGGAACCAGCAGCTCGTGGAGAGAAAGCCAGCGGGGCGAAGGCAGGTGGAGCCGCTCCAGCAATTCCCGCTGGGCGCGCTTCGAGACCAGGGGCCTCAGGGCGTCCAGTTTCGGCACGAACCGCACCCCTTCCGCCTCCAGGACCTTGAGGGCGTCAAGCTTCAGCCACTCGTTCTCGAAACTGATCGCATCGGTGCGCTGGGCGAGAACAGCGGTGGCGGCGAGGTCGTCGAGGGGAGCCTGCACCACGCTGGTGGCCAACCGGGTGGCCGGATCGTCCGCCAGGGGTGTCTGCACATGCAGCTCCACGTTGGACTGCCGGGCCGCCTCGGCCAGCATCAGGGCCAGCTGCCCGCCACCCACAATGCCGATCCTGCAGCCCATGACCCCCGTTCCACACCCCACGCCACCCGGAACGGTTGGCAATCGGAAAGTTTGGCATCCGCTCCGCCCCCCATCCCGCCACGGCGAGACCGTTCAGCTGAGGCCCCGCTCGCCGGCCGCCAGGAAGCGCACCAGGCTGAACAGCAGCACGATCAGGAACAGGGCCAGCCCCACCGTGCAGGCATAGCTGATGTCCAGCTCGGAGAAGGCCTGGTCATAGACGTAGTAGACGAGGGTTCGGGTGGACTCGGCCGGCCCGCCCTGGGTCATCAGGAACACCTCCTCGAACACCTTGGTGGCGGCGATCGCCGAAATCACCGCCACCAAGGTGAGGTAGGGGCGCAGCAGGGGAAGGGTGATGTCGAGGTGGCGGCGCCAGCCCTCGCTGCCATCGAGGGCCGCCGCCTCATAGAGCTCCGGAGCGATGCCCTGCAAGCCGGCCAGGAAGATCACCATGTAGTAGCCGAGGCCCTTCCAGAGGGTTACCAGCATCACGGCAGGCAAGGCCAGCAGCGGGCTGGTGAGAAAGCCGATCGGCAGGAAATCGGTACCCAGAAGGGTGGCCAACCAGCCGTTGATCAGGCCGTTCTCCGCATAGAGCCAGCGGAAGGCGATCGCCGCCACCACGATCGACACCAGCACCGGGGTGTAGAAAGCGGCGCGGAACCAGTGGATGCCGGGCAGGTTGCGGTTGACCAGCACGGCCAGGGTGAGGGAGCCCAGCACGATCGGGGGCACCACCCCCACCAGATACAGAACGGTGGTGCCCAGCACCTGGAAGAACATCGGGTCGGCCAGCAGCCGGCGGATGTTGGCCAACCCCACGAACCGCAAGGGCTCGCCCATGTCGAGGCCGGTTTCGGTGAAGCTGATCCCCAGGGCCATCAGGGCAGGCAGCAACACCGACAGGGCCAGCAACAGCAACGCCGGGGCAAGGAAGCCCCAGGCGCTGGCGTTGGCGCGTCGGGACTGTGCGATGGCGCCGCGGGCCTGTGGCGTCGGCTGGATCGGTGAGCTGGAAGCTGTAACCATGGGCCCATTGTGGCCGGCCCCATCCCCGGTTTCACACCCTGACCCGCCCCTGGACCGTGGCATCATCTGCGCTTAGCTCCGATCCGCTCGACCTGCTGCGTCAGGTGTTCGGCTACCCCAGCTTCCGCGGGCCCCAGGAGGCGATCGTGCGCCATGTGGTGGCAGGCGGCTCGGCCCTGGTGCTGATGCCGACCGGGGGCGGGAAATCACTCTGCTATCAGATCCCGGCCCTGTGCCGCTCCGGCACCGCCGTAGTGATCTCACCACTGATCGCCCTGATGCAGGACCAGGTGGAGGCCCTGCGCCAGGCCGGTGTCCAGGCCGCGGCGCTGCATTCCGGCCTGGAGGCGGCGGCGGCCAGTGCCACCTGGCGGCAGCTGCAGGCGGGAGGCCTCGATCTGCTCTACGTATCGCCGGAGCGGCTGATCGGTGGCCAGCTCCTCGACCAGCTGCCGGAGAGCGCCATCGCCCTGTTCGCCATCGACGAGGCCCACTGCGTCTCGCAGTGGGGCCACGACTTCAGGCCGGAGTATCTGCAGTTGGCGGTGCTGGCCGAGCGGTTCCCCTCCGTGCCGCGGCTGGCGCTGACCGCCACCGCCGACCCCCGCACCCGCGATGAAATCGTGGCGCGGCTGCGGCTCGAGCGGGGCCGGGTGTTCACTGCCAGCTTCGATCGACCCAACATCCGCTACCTGCTGCGGGCCAAGGACGACGCCCGCTCCCAGCTGCTGGCTTTCCTCGAGCCCCGCCGGGGGGAGGCGGGGATCGTCTACGCCCGCTCCCGGGCCCGGGTGGATCAGTTCGCCACGGCGCTGCGGGCGGCCGGCCACGATGCCTTGGGCTATCACGCCGGACTGGAGAGCGGACAACGCTCCACCGCCCTGGATCGGTTCCGGCGCGACAGCGGCGTGATCATGGTGGCCACCATTGCCTTCGGGATGGGCATCGACAAGCCCGATGTGCGCTTCGTGGCCCACGTAGACCTGCCCAAGAGCCTGGAGGCCTACTACCAGGAAACCGGCCGGGCCGGCCGAGACGGGCTGCCGGCGGTGGCCTGGATGGTGCATGGCCCAGGTGATGTCCCCCAGCTGCGCCGCTTCATCGATGACTCCAGTGCCGGACTCGACCAGAAACGGATCGAGCACGGCAAGCTCGAAGCCCTGCTTCGCTTCACCGAGTGCGGCGGCTGCCGCCGCCAGCTGTTGCTGGCCCACTTCGGAGAAGCGTTGCTGGAGCCCTGCGGCAACTGCGACCGCTGCCTTGAGCCCCAGCAGCTGGTGGACATGACCGTGCCGGCCCAGAAGGCGCTCTCGGCGGTGCACCGCACCGGCCATCGCTTTGGGGCCGTCCACCTGGTGGATGTGCTGCTGGGGGCCAACACGGAGAAGATCCGCGCCCTCGGGCACCAGGAGCTGAGCGTCTACGGCATCGGCGGCGAGCTCGATCAGGAGCAGTGGCGGGCCCTGTTCCGCCAGCTCAGCGGCCTGGGGCTGCTCGAGCCGGTGCCCGAGGGCCGCGGCGGGCTGCGGTGGGGCCCGGAAGCCGAAGTGCGAGCCGTGCTGCGGGGCGAGCGGGCCCTGGAGCTGCCGCTGCCGCCCCCGCGCCAGGAGCGGCGGCGCTCCGGAGCCCGCAGTGCCCAGGCCAGCCCAGCCGGCCTGGTTGCCGCCACGGCCGAATGGGGAGCGGCCGATCCCGTGTTGGTGGCAGCCCTCAAGGCCTGGCGCACCGAGCAGGCCCGCCAACAGGCGGTGCCGCCCTATGTGGTGTTCCACGACCGCACCCTGCTGGAGCTGGCCGCCCGCCGCCCCCGCTCCCTGGCGGAACTCTCGGGTGTGGGCGGAATCGGCGCCGCCAAGCTGGAGCGCTACGGCGAGGACCTGCTGGTGTTGCTGCAGGGCCCCGCCGGGTGATCGCGGCGGGCAGCGGCAGGGGTGTGAGCGCCTTTTTCGGCATCCCCGCCACCGCACCTACATCTGCGTTGCGGTTGTGGCGGCCAGGCTGTGGGGCTGGAACGGCAGCAGCGCTGGCTGAACCAACGGCAGAAACAGCTCGCCCTGGATCACTGCGGTGTCCGTGGCCACCAGACGCTTGGGGGGACGGGGCGGCGGGGCGGGCCAGGCCAGATCGGCAGCCCGGAACACCGCATAGGGAGAGGAAACAGGCATGATCCCATTGCCTAGGGTACGCCTGTACTAGCGCTGTTTCTGTTGGCTGTCAATGGCTGGCCTCGCCAGGCTGGGCCGTGTCCTTGAGCGCCAGGGCAGCCGCCTTAGCCTCAGGACACCGCTGCCCCACCCCATGACCGCTGCGTCCACCGCGATTCGCACCATCCGGGTGGAACTGAAATCCAATCCCTATGCGATCGTGATCGGTGCGGGCAGCCTGGCGCAGCTTGGCGAGCAGATCCAAGCCCAGACGATAAAGGTGGGCACCAAGGTTCTGGTGGTGACCAACCCGGTGGTCAACGCGCACTACGGCGCCACCGCCCTCGCCAGCCTGCAGGCGGCGGGCTTCGAGGCCAGCCTGCTGGTGATCGAAGCGGGCGAAGACCAGAAGACCCCCGCCAGTGTGGCGCTGATCCATGACGCCGCCTATGCGCGCCGGCTCGAGCGGGGCTCCCTGATCGTGGCCCTCGGCGGCGGTGTGGTGGGTGACATGGCCGGCTATGCCGCGGCCACCTGGTTGCGGGGTATCGCGGTGGTGCAGGTGCCCACCACCCTGCTGGCGATGGTGGATGCGGCGATCGGCGGCAAGACCGGTGTCAACCATCCCGGTGGCAAGAATTTGATCGGGGCGTTCCACCAGCCAAGCCTGGTGCTGATCGATCCCGCCACCCTCGCCACCCTGCCGGAGCGCGAGTTCCGGGCCGGCATGGCCGAGGTGATCAAGTACGGCGTGATCGGTGATGCGGAGCTGTTCGCTGACCTGGAGGCCGCCGCCGACCTCTCCAGCCTGGAGGCGGTGGGGCCGGCACTGCTGCCACGCCTGCTGGAGCGCTCTGCCGCCGCCAAGGCCAGGGTGGTGGCCGCCGATGAACGGGAAGGGGGCCTGCGGGCGATCCTCAACTACGGCCACACCCTCGGCCACGGCATCGAAACGCTCAGCGGCTACGGAACCTTCCTGCACGGCGAGGCGGTGGCGATGGGCATGCTGGCCGCCGGCGAGCTGGCCGTGGCGCTGGGCCTCTGGACCGCCGGGGAGCAGGCCCGGCAGCGGACCGTGGTCGCCAAAGCAGGACTCCCGCTCCAGCTGCCCCGCCTCGATCCAGAAGCGATGCTGCGCGCCCTGCAGAGCGACAAGAAGGTGAAAGATGGCCAGGTGCGCTTCGTGCTGCCCACCGCCATCGGGCGGGTGGTCATCCGCGACGACATCGGTGAGGAGCTGATCCGGGGGGTCCTGCCTGGTCCATGATCGGAGAGGATCGGCATGTCACGATGACGATGCCTTCGGGCAGGGGCTCTGGGTGGTGGTTCACCCAGAGCCTTTCCATCGAGCAACGGCTGATGCCCCAGGTCCTCCCGATCCGACGCGGCCAGCTGGTCGCGCCCCGGCTACTCACCAAGGCCTCGGCGGAGGCGGAGTCCGATGCGCCCCGGGAGCGGGAACCCTCTGGATTCGGTGCCAGGCCCCCGGCAGCCAAAGGAACCGGCAAGGGCCGCAAGCGCCGGGGAACCGGCCTTGCAGCGGCGGACCGCTCACCCCTGGGCAAGAGTCCAGATCTCGATGCCCTCAGGGCACGCCAGCAGCTGGGGCTGGCCCTGGCAGGGCGGTTGAGCCCCGCCGATGTGACCCGGGCCTGGAAACGGGCGGCGGCCGAACACCATCCCGACCGTGGTGGCCAGCACGGCACGATGCAGACGATCAATGTCGCCCGCGATGCGCTGCTTGGCCGGGGGGTAAGCTGAGCCGAGGCGGCTGGGTTCACACCCTGAGAACAAAGCCACCTCGGTGGTGAAAATCGGCGACGGGGGCGGGATGGGCCAGGGCCCAGTGGCTCAGGGCGCCCGCCCGCTCCTCGATCACAGCGGCAACCGCTACCTCCAGGGGTTGCCCAGCTGGGTTGATCAGTCCCAGATCCAGGCCGACAGTCAGCTCGATGGAGGTGGCGTTGCGCTTCGAGCTGAAGGCCAGGGAATCGCAAGCCGGCTCTGGTTCGAGATCTTGCCGGTAGTCGGTGAGACGATAAACATTCCAATCACCCGTGGGTGAAAGGTTGATCTCCCAGTAAGCAGGAGAGCCCGCCAGGGCGATGAAGGCCTCGAAGCAGGTGCTCTGCCAGAGATCATCGAGGCGGCGTGGTTGTTCGGCGGGGGCGGGCAGCACCAACGCCTCGATCGGGCCCTGAAGCTGATAGCAGATCTCCAGAGATCCTGTTCGTCGCCACACCTGGGTATCGAGGTTGAAGGCCCGCAGCCGATGTTCTGCCTCGAACGGCATCAGGGCGAGGCTGGAGCTTCTCATCGCATCGCCTCGATGATCGATCGGATCTCCGCTTCCTGGACCTCGATGCTTTCAGTGAGCTTGAACTGCACCAGGGCCCGATCGAGGTTGTGGCGTGGATGCTGGATCTTGAAGTAGTGGCTTCCGGCGAGATAATCGGTGAGGAAGCGCAGGCCAAGCTCGAAGGGAATCAGCCGGATGGCGGCGAAGAGATAGGCATAGTCGTGGCTGGTCAGGAAGCTGCTGGCCACGGCGCCGTATCCCTGCAGCACCGCTTCGCACAGCAGTGGATCGAACCGAACGGCCGGCCAGTCCGTGGTTTCTTCCCCCAGCCTGTTGCAACAGGAGCGCAGACAATCGCCAATATCGTAGTGAACAAGGCCCGGCTTAACCGTGTCGAGGTCCACCAGGGCGATGGCCTGGCCCGTGCTGGCATCGATCATCACGTTGTTGATCTTTGGATCGCCGTGAATCGGGCGGAGTGGCAGGATTCCCGCCGACTTGGCGTCCTCCAGCACCGACACGAACCCTTCGCGGGCACGCACGAAGGAGAGGCAATCCTCCAGCTCAGGACACGCATTCAGCCCAGGATTCAGTGGCATCTCAGGGTTCGCCAAAACCTGATGAAAGAGGCTCAGATAGGTGGGAGTGATGTGGAAGCCCACCAGAGTGTCGGCCAGGGCACCCACCGGCAGGTCACTGATCAAGGCGTGAAACATTCCAAGGCCGTGGCCCACTTCCCTGGCATGGGCGAGGCTCGACACCGTTTCGAAGCAGTGGGCACCTTCCAGGAAGCTGAGCAGCCGCCAGAAGCAGCCTTCGTCCTCCACCCAGTGCAGGCCTCCGCTGCGAGCCGGCACGACCCGTGGCACCTCCCAGCGGCGGTCGGCCAGGAAGGGACAACCATTGCGCAGCTGCAGCGCCACATGCTCACTGAAAAGCAGCAGGTTGCCCATGACCAGCTCGGGCTGGGGAAACACCCGAGTGTTGAGCCGCTGCAGCACATAGGCCGGCGCACCTTGGGCCTGCAGCGTGACGCGGTAGGTGTCGTTGACATTGCCGTTGCCCAAGGGTTCGATCGAGGCCACGGCCCCCCCGAGATCGAACTGGCCGGCGATCCGCTCGAGATCGTCCGGGAATTGCCATGGCTGCTGGGTTGTC
Organism: Synechococcus sp. Tobar12-5m-g; assembly: GCF_024345415.1. Classification (GTDB taxonomy): domain Bacteria; phylum Cyanobacteriota; class Cyanobacteriia; order PCC-6307; family Cyanobiaceae; genus Regnicoccus. Next base: position 47,084 of record NZ_JAGQBB010000011.1, read on the forward strand.
AAGGTGGTGATCGGAAGGGGTGAAGCGGAGCTGGTTCCATCCTCCGCTCAGTCGTCGGCGGGGATCAACACCCGGGTGTGCAGGCTGTCGGTGCCGAGGTTGTTGGTGATCACCCAGACCTGCAGATCCCTGGCGACGAGATAAACACTGCGCAGCCGTCCCTGCTGCAGGTAAGCGGCCCGCACGTTGGCCCGGGCATCGCGGGCATCCACCTCGCCCCAGTCGCCCCTGCGGTGGCGGGCCACCAGCCGCTGAAGCGTTTCGGCGTCTACCCACTCCCGAACGCCGGGATCCACATCCACAGGGCCGATCACCAGACGCGCTGCCATCAAGCCAGCGTAAGGTCATCCCCGTACAGGACTCGATCCATTGCTCCGATGGGGCAGAAAACCGGACAAACCAGGGGCCGCAAGGGATTGGTCCTGGCGGGAGGGAGCGGCACCCGCCTCGCCCCGCTCACCACAGCCGTCAGCAAACAGCTGATGCCGGTGTACGACAAACCGATGATCTACTACCCGCTCTGCACCTTGATGCTGGCCGGGATTCGCGAGGTTCTGATCATCACCACTCCGGTGGATCGCGGGGCCTTCGAGCGATTGCTGGGAGACGGGCGCTCCTGGGGCATGGAGATCCAGTACGCCATTCAGCCCAGCCCGGATGGATTGGCGCAGTCCTTCCTGATCGGCGAAACGTTCTTGAACCAGGCTCCAGCTGCCCTGGTCCTGGGAGATAATCTTTTCCATGGCCATGATCTGGCTCTGCAACTGCAGGCCACCAGCGCCATCGAGAGGGGCGCCACCGTCTTCGCTTACAGCGTGAGCGATCCCCAGCGCTATGGGGTGGTGGAATTCACCCAGGACGGCAGGGTGTTGAGCCTCCAGGAAAAGCCAGCCAAGCCGAAATCCCGCTATGCGGTCACAGGGCTTTACTTCTATGACAACACCGTCGTGGAGCGGGCCAGGCAGGTGACCCCGTCCCCACGGGGCGAACTGGAAATCACCGACCTCAACCAACAGTTTCTCGATGAAGGGCTGCTTCGGGTGGAGCTAATGGGGCGCGGCATGGCCTGGCTGGACACCGGAACTCCGGATTCACTCCATGACGCCGCCAGTTACATCCGCACCCTGGAGCATCGTCAGGGACTGAAGGTGGGCTGCCCGGAGGAAGTGGCCTGGCGGCAGGGCTGGATTGGGGAGGACCAGCTGGAACGCCTGGCCCAGCCCCTCAAGAAAAGCGGCTATGGCCACTACCTGCTTCGCTTGCTGGCGGAGAAATCAGCTGGATTGATCGAACAATCCGCCCCAGTAGGGACAGCCTGATGAACGTTGAATCGTTCGCGATCGATGGGCCACTGCTGCTTACCCCGACGGTGCATCGTGATCAGCGCGGCTCCTTCTTTGAAAGCTGGAATGCCCGGACCTTTGCGGCCGCCCTAGGCGTCGGCGAAGCAGAGGCTCCGCTGTTTCTCCAGGACAACCAATCCCTCTCCCGCTGTGGCGTTCTGCGTGGGCTGCACTATCAACTTCCCCCGGTGCCTCAGGGTAAATTGGTGCGCTGCGTGGTGGGTGTGGTCTTCGATGTCGCCGTCGATATCCGACGCTCTTCGCCCACCTTCGGTCAATCCGTAGGGGTGCACCTGAGCGCCGCCAAGCACCGGATGCTGTGGGTGCCACCGGGCTTCGCCCACGGCTTCCTCGCCCTCAGCGATGGTGCCGAGGTCCTCTACAAGGTCACTGGCCTGTGGAGCCAGCGCTGCGAGCGCGCGATCCTGTGGAATGATCCAACCCTGGCGATTGCCTGGCCCCTGGAGGAGTCGGGTCTAGCGATGCCCTTGCTGGCCGCGAAGGATGCGGCCGCCTCCCCCTTCGCCGCAGCGGAGGTGTTCCCATGAAGGTTTTGGTCACCGGCAAGGATGGCCAGCTCGGCCAGGCCCTGCAGGCAGCGGCCCCCAAGGGCTGGGAGCTGCTCTTCACAGGGCGTGATCAGCTCGACCTTGCCGATCCGCAAGCTTGCCGGCGCCTGGTGGCTGCCCACGGTCCGGATTGGGTGATCAATGCCGGCGCCTTCACCGCGGTGGACAGAGCCGAGAGCGAACCTGAACGGGCCCACGCCGTCAACGAAGGTGCCCCCAGGGCCTTCGCCCAGGCCCTGGCTGAAACCGGCGGGCGCCTGCTCCAGCTCAGCACCGATTACGTCTTCAATGGCGCCCAGAGCCATCCCTATCAGCCCGAACAGACGATGGAGCCCTTGGGTGTGTATGGCCGAAGCAAAGCGGCGGCAGAAGGGGCGGTGATCGCTCTGCTGGGTCAGGATCGCGCCACGATCCTGCGCACGGGCTGGGTGTATGGGCCGGTCGGGAAGAATTTCTGCAGGACGATGCTGAACCTGCACCACCAGAAAGCAGCCAGGGGCCAGGTGCTGGGTGTCGTCGCTGACCAGGTGGGATGTCCGACGAGCACCCTCGGCCTGGCGGCCGCCTGCTGGGCGCTGGTTCGCAGGGGGATCGGTGGGTGCCATCACTGGAGTGACGCCGGTGCCGCCAGCTGGTACGACTTCGCCGTCGCGATCGGATCGCTGGGCACAGCGGCCGGCCTGCTGGAGAAAGCGGCTGACGTGAGACCACTCACCACCGCCGACTACCCCACGCCAGCGAAGCGACCGTTTTATTCGCTGCTGGACTGCACGGCCACCCGAGCGGCCCTCCAGTTGCCGCCCCTGCATTGGGGTGATGCCCTGGCCGATGTGCTGGCCCAGATCACGGCCCGGACCACCCCAGCACTTCACTCCTTCCGATGAGCCTCCCGCCCGCAGGATCGATCGACCTGCCGCACCTTCTGGCCGATCGCAGGCGGATCCTGGTCACCGGTGGCGCCGGTTTCATCGGCGGCGCGGTGGTGCGCCGACTCCTGCGCGACAGCAACGCCACTGTGTTCAACCTCGACAAGCTGGGCTACGCCAGCGACCTGACCAGCATCGAAGCGACGCTGGCAGAGCTGGGCCAGGCCGGATCAGACCGCCATCAACTGCTCCAGATCGACCTCGCCGAAGCCTCCGCCGTCGAGGACGCGCTCCGCCTGGCCGATCCCGATCTGGTCCTGCACTTGGCGGCGGAGAGCCATGTGGATCGCTCGATCGAGGGTCCGGGCGCTTTCATCGCCAGCAACATCAACGGCACTTTTCACCTGCTTCAGGCCGTGCGATCCCATTGGGAAGGCCTCCCCGGAGGACGGAAGGATCGGTTCCGCCTCCATCACATCAGCACCGATGAGGTGTTCGGTTCGCTCGGAGCGGAGGGGGCGTTCTCCGAGACCACCCCCTATGATCCCCGCTCGCCCTACTCCGCCAGCAAGGCCGCCAGTGATCACCTGGTGAAGGCCTGGCACCACACCTACGGCCTGCCGGTGGTGCTCACCAACTGCAGCAACAACTACGGGCCTTGGCAATTCCCAGAAAAACTGATTCCCGTGGTGATCCTCAAGGCGGCCGCCGGGGAGCCGATCCCCCTCTATGGCGATGGCGCCAACGTGCGTGACTGGCTCTACGTGGACGACCATGTTGAGGCCCTGTTGCTGGCCGCCACCGGCGGCCGACTGGGGGAGAGCTACGGCATCGGCGGCCATGGGGAACGCACCAACTACCAGGTGGTGAAGTCAATCTGCGCCCTGTTGGATGAGCTCCGGCCCGGCGGATCTCCCCACGCCCGCCTGATCACACCGGTGAGCGACCGGCCCGGCCATGACCGCCGCTACGCCATCGACCCCAGCAAGATCCAGCGGGAGCTGGGTTGGCAGCCGCTCCATCCGTTCCGGGACGGACTAAATGCAACGGTGCGGTGGACCCTTGCCCACATGGACTGGATCCTGCAGATCAAGGGCAGGGAAGGTATGCCCGGAACCTGAGCACACCGAGCTTCCGGCTGCGGAAAGCATCAGCCGGTGATTCCGGGCTGAAGTGTTCAAGCATCGCCTTACCATCAGCCGGCCGTTCCCTTGGCTGGCCTCGCCCCGGCGTTCTCCACCGATGATCCCCGAACCTTCCACAGCCCATCGGACCAGGCCTGGCCTGATTGCCCCCCATGGGGGCGTTCTGGTGGACCTCCAAGTCCCCGTCAGCCAGCACGAAACCGTCAAAGCCGGCGTCACACGGGCCGTGGAGTGCTCCGATCGCAATGCCTGCGATGTGGAGCTGCTCACGGTGGGGGGCTTCTCACCGCTGCGCGGTTTCATGCACGAAGCCGATTACCACGCCGTGGTGGAGGGGAACCGCACCAGCTCAGGCCTGTTGTTCGGACTGCCGATCGTGATGGACACCGACGACGCGAGCATCGCCGTCGGGGAGAGGGTGCTGCTGACCTACAGGGGCCAGGACCTAGCGGTGCTCACGGTGGAGAGCCGCTGGGAACCCGACAAGGTGCGGGAGGCGGCCGGCTGCTACGGCACCACGTCGATCGAGCATCCCGCCGTGCGGATGATCTGCTCGGAGCGGGGCCGTTTCTACCTCGGTGGCGCCCTACAGGGCCTGGAGTTGCCCAGCCGCGAGTTCCCCTGCAAAACTCCCGCCCTGGTCCGGGCCGACCTGCCGGACGATCAGGACGTGGTGGCCTTCCAATGCCGCAACCCGATTCACCGGGCCCACTACGAACTGTTCACCCGCGCCCTCCACGCCACCAACGTGAGCGAAGCAGCCGTAGTGCTGGTGCATCCCACCTGCGGGCCCACCCAGGAGGACGACATCGCCGGCACGGTTCGCTTCCAGACCTATGAGCGCCTGGCCGCCGAGGTGGCCAACCCGCGCATCCGCTGGGCCTACCTGCCTTACGCCATGCACATGGCGGGGCCCCGGGAGGCCCTGCAACACATGCTCATCCGCAAGAACTACGGCTGCACCCATTTCATCATCGGCCGCGACATGGCCGGCTGCAAATCGTCGCTGAGTGGTGACGACTTCTACGGGCCCTATGCGGCCCAGGATTTCGCCCGTGACCACGCCACCGAGCTGGGCATGGAAACGGTGCCCTCGCTCAACCTCGTCTACACCGAGGAGGAGGGGTACGTCACCGCTGAGCACGCCGAAGCCCGCGGCCTGCACATCCGCAAACTCAGCGGCACCCAGTTTCGCAAGATGCTGCGCGGCGGCGAGGACATCCCGGAATGGTTCGCCTTCCGCAGCGTAGTGGAGGTCTTGCGTGATGCCGGCTGATCTACTTCCCTCTGCCATCGTCCTGCCTTCCGGTATCAACCAGGAGGCACTTCTGATGGTCGTTCGTCAGCTGGCCTGGGAAGCGGCGGCGATCCTGCGGGCCTATGCCCGCGGCGACCAGCCTCCCTTCGGCTACCCGGCGGTGCTCTCCGTCGATGACGACCCCAAAGGCCCCGTCTCTGCCGCTGATCTGGCCGTCAACGATCACCTTTTGGCGGGCCTTGGCAACGCCTTTCCCACCGCCCCCTGGACCCTGTTGAGCGAGGAAACCGCCAGTCAGTGGGCCCAGGGGGAGCCGATCGACGCCGAATGGCTCTGGATTCTCGATCCGCTGGATGGCACCAAGGACTTTCTTCAGGGCACCGGCGAATACGCGGTTCATCTGGCCCTGATCCACCGCCAGCGGCCGGTGCTCGGTGCGGTGCTGCTGCCTGAGCTCGACCAGCTCTGGTTCGGACTGGTCGCAGCCTCCCAGGCCTGGTGCGAATCCCCTTCAGGGGATCTCCAGCCGGTGCGCTTCAGTCTTCGTCAGGACCTGCCCGAGCTGATCCCGGTCACCAGTCGCAGCCATCGGGACGAGCGCCTCGAACAGCTGACGGGCTCCCTGGGGGTGGCCCAGGGCCTTGCCAGGGGCAGCGTCGGCGGCAAGATCGGCGCCATCCTGCGGGGCGAAACCGATCTCTACATTTCGCTCTCGGGCCGCACCGCCCCGAAGGACTGGGACATGGCCGCCCCGGAGGCCGTTCTGCTGGCGGCGGGTGGAGCCTTCAGCCATGCCGATGGCCGCCCCTTGCTCTACAACACAGGCGACTCCCGTCAGGCCGGCTGCCTGATCGCCAGCCATGGCAAGGCACACCAGGCCCTCTGCCAGGCAGCTGCGGCCGCGATGGCACGCATCGATCCTTCCTTTCCCCTCTGATGACCGCCAACCCAACCGCCAACCCGTCTGCAGGCGCCACCAACATCGTCTGGCATCAGGCGTCGGTCACCCGTGCCGACCGGGCCCAGCAGCGGGGCCACCGCAGCGCCATCCTCTGGCTGACGGGCCTGTCCGGCAGCGGCAAGAGCACCCTGGCCAACGCCCTCAACGCCGAACTGTTTCGCCGCGGCCTGGCCACCTATGTGCTGGATGGCGACAACGTGCGCCACGGCCTCTGCCAGGACCTGGGTTTCTCCGATGCCGACCGGGAAGAGAACATCCGCCGCATCGGCGAAGTGGCCAAACTGTTTCTCGATGCCGGGGTGATCGTGATCACGGCGTTCGTGTCCCCGTTCCGCGCCGACCGCCGCAGGGCCCGCGCCCTGGTGGAGACGGATGATTTCATCGAAATCCATTGCGCCGCCGATCTGGATGTCTGCGAGCGCCGCGACCCCAAGGGGCTCTATGCCAAGGCCCGCGCCGGCCAGATCAAGGACTTCACCGGCATCTCCAGCCCCTACGAAGCCCCGGAAGCCGCCGAACTCGAAGTTCCTACGGGCAGGCAGAGCCTGGAGGAATCCGTGGCCCAGGTGATCACCTATTTGGAGGAGCACACGGTGGTCACCGCTGGCTCGACCCGTTCAGCTGGAGGCTGAGGTGTAGAAGCGCAGCGCAAAACCCCAGAACCAGCGGCTGATCAGCAGCGCCACCGCCGCCACCAGCAGGCTGGAGACCACCCACAGCGGCGAGGCCCGCCCCAGGATCGCCTCGGCCGGCACGGTGGTGAGGAAGGCCACCGGCAACACCACGGTGAAGAACAGGCGCAGGCCGGCGGGGTAGGCGCTCACCGGGTACCGGCCGGCCACCAGGGCGGAGCGCAGCACTTCGGTGGCGTTCCAGACCTTCACGAACCAGATGCTGGTGGCCGCCAGCACGAACCAGAGGCTGTAGAGGATCAGGGCGCTGGCGACCAGGAGCAGGGCGGCGGCGACCAGGTGGAGGGCATCGGGGCGGGCGCCGGCTCGGACGGCGGCCACCACCACCAGGACCGCCCCGGCGGCGAGGCCCGGCAGACCCCAGGGGGAGAAGGTGCGAGCCGAGAGCCAGAACTGGCTGTCGATCGGCTTGAGCAGCACGAAATCCAGGGTGCCAGTGCGCACATGGGTGACGATCGTGCTCAGGTTGGGCTGCAGCAGGGTGGTGGTGAGGCCATCCAGCAGGGTGTAGAGGCCGAGCACCACCAGGGCCGCGTCCCAGCTCCAGCCGCCGAGATCGTGGCCGTGGCCGTAGAAGAGCGAGAGGGTGAAGAGGCTGCCGGCCAGGTTGGCGCTCACCGCCAGCAGTTCGAGCACAAAATTGGCCTGATACTCAAGCTCCGCCGCCAGGGAGGCAGCCCAGAAGCGCCGCAGGGTGCGCAGGTAGCGCAACAGCTCTGGGGCGGGGCGCGCCATCAGGCCCCCATCGCCGAGTATCGGCGCAGTCCGGCCCGCCAGAGCAGGACGGCGATCGGCAGGAACAGCAGCCCCCAGGCAGCCAGCACCCCAAAGCCCCGGGCGACGGGCACGGTGCCGCCGCTGAGCAGCTGGGCCGGGAACCAGACCATCCAGGGAAAGGGGGTGTTGAGGGCGAAGGAGCGCATCGGCTCGGGGAAGGCCTCCAGGGGGGCCACCAGGCCGGAGAGGAAGAGGTAGGGGATCAGCAGCAGGCGCTCAAGGGCGGCGGCCCGCTCGCTCCAGAAGCAGAGCATGGTGAGGGCGCTCTGGATCACGAAGCGCACCAGGAAGGCCAGGTGGGTGGCCAGCAGCGCCAGCAGGAGCCCGGCCGGCGTGGGCCACCAGAGGGCCGCCGGATGCACCAGGGCCACCAGCGCCACGATCGCCAGCACGAAGGGCAGCCGGGTGGCCTGCTCCGAGACGTGGGCCGCCAGGTAGCGCCAGAAGGGGTTGAGCGGCTGCAGCAGGGCCGGTGAGAGGCGGCCCTGGAGGGCGTCCTCCTCGAAGGCGTGGATCACCCAGACGATCGTGAACTGGCGCACCACGAAAGCGGCCAGGAAGTAATGCACCAGCCGCTGGGGCGTAAAGCCCGGAATCGAGGCCACCCCGGTGCCGCTCCAGAGGCCGAGCATGATCAGGGGCAGCACCCCGGAGAGAGCCCAGAGCACGATCTCGGCCCGGAACTCGAGCATCAGGGCGTACTGGGAGGAGAGCAACACCCGGGCCAGACGGACGGCGTGGCGGAGGGAGCGGTCAGGGCCATGGTGCCGGCTCATCCCACGACTCCCTGCTGGAACAGGCGCCCGATCAACTCCTCGATCGGCGGTTCGCTCACCTCCAGATCCAGTACCGCAAACATGGCCAGCAGCCGAGCGACGGCCCCGGTGAGCTGCTCCTGGGGAATCAGCAGCCGCACCCTTCGGCCCTCCAGGGATTCGAGCGCCCCGAAGGGGGCGAATGCGGCGGCCGGCTGGGGTTCGGCCAGCTCCAGCCGCACCTCGCGACAGGGGGTGAGCCTCTCGGTGAGGGCATCGAGGCGGCCGTCGAAGAACAGGTGCCCCTGGTGGATCAGCAGCACCCGGGGACAGAGGGCGGTGATGTCGCCCATGTAGTGGCTGGTGAGCAGCACGGTGGTGCCGGTGCGGCGGTTGATGTCGGCCAGGAACCGGCGGACCCTGGCCTGGGCGTTCACATCCAGCCCCAGGGTGGGTTCATCCAGGAACAGCACGGCGGGGCGATGGAGCAGGGCCGCCAGCAGCTCCGCCTTCATGCGCTCGCCGAGGGAGAGCTTCCGCACGGGCCGGGTGAGCTCATCGCCGAGCTCGAGCATGTCCGCCAGCTCCTGGATGCGCCGGTGGGCCTCGGCGTCCTCGATGCCGTAGACGGCGGCATTGACCCGCAGCGAATCGAGCGGCGGCAGATCCCAGATCAGCTGCTGCTTCTGGCCCATCACCAGGGAGATCTGGCGCAGGAAGCGGCCCTGGCGCCGGAAAGGAACGCAGCCCGCCACCTCCACCGTTCCGGCGCTGGGGTGGATCAGGCCGCTGAGCATCTTGAGGGTGGTGGTCTTGCCGGCGCCATTGGGCCCCAGGAAGCCGACGATCTCGCCGGGCTCGATCGCGAAGCTCACCTCGCTCACCGCCGGCACGTCGCGGCTGCGGCGGGCGACAAAATGACGCAGGGTGCCCAGCAGTCCGGGCTGCTTGTCGGCGACCCGGTAGGTCTTGGAGAGGCCCTCGGCGCGAATGATCGGCATGGTCGAAAAGCTAGGGCTGGGCGCGGCCGCCCTGGACCGATCAGCGCGGTTGGCGCCGCTAGCGTCCACCAGGGTGAGACAGAAACCGCCGGATGCCACGCAACCCCTGGCGGCTGCCGATCCTGGTGCTGCTGACAGCCATCCTGACCCTGCTGGTCGCCATGGCCCTGCCCGCCCCCAGCCGTACCCAGCCGCTGCGTCCTGAATTGCGCGGCGTCTGGATGACGGCCAATGACATGCCCACCCTGCGGGATCGCCAGCGCCTCGGGCTGGCCCTCGATCAGCTCAGCCGGTTGGGCTTCAACACCATCTATCCGGTGGTGTGGAACAGCGGCACCACCTACTACCCGAGTGCGGCGATGGGGCGGCGGGGCTTCCAGTCGTTCACCTTCAAGGGGCTGCAGGGGCAGGATCTGCTCGCCGAGGTGATCGCCCAGGGCCATGCCAGGGGCCTGCGGGTGATCCCCTGGTTCGAGTTCGGCTTCATGGTGCCGCCCAGTTCGGAGATCGCCGCCCTGCATCCGGATTGGTTGTCACAACGACGCGATGGGGGCACCACCTCGATCAGCGCGGCCGGGGAGGTGGCCTGGCTCAATCCCTTCCACCCGGAGGTGCAGGCGTTTTTGAGCGAGCTGGTGCTGGAGGTCGTTGCGGGGTACGACGCCGATGGCATTCAGTTCGACGATCACCTGAGCCTGCCCAACGCCTTCGGCTACGACCCGACCACGGTGGCTCAGTACCGCAGGGAAGCAAAGAGACCTCCGCCGACCAATGCCGCCGACCCGGCCTGGGTGCAGTGGCGTGCCGACAGAATCACCACCGTCGTGGCAGGGCTGCGCCAGACGATTCGCAGCCGGAAACCCATGGTCCTGGTGTCGATTTCACCCAATTACCACGACTTCGCCTTCAAGCTTCAACTGCAGAACTGGCTGGCCTGGGTACGGCGGGGCCTGGTGGATGAGGTGGTGGTGCAGCTCTACCGCCCGGACATCGAGAGCTTCTCCGCCCAGCTGAACCGCCCTGAGTTCGATGAGAGCCGCGCCAAGGTGACAACGGCGATCGGGATCATGGCTGGCCAGCGCCAGGATCCGGTACCGATGGAGCGGGTCATCGCCCAGGCACGGGCGGCCCGGCAACGGGGGCTCGGGGTGGTGTTCTTCTCCTTCGAAACCCTCTGGGAGCACACCGCCGAACCCGAGGAGACGCGGTTGCAGGGGTTACGGGACGTTCTGGCCGGCTCTGTTGGTCCCTGATCGGACCGGCTTCAGCGCAACCGCACCAGCTCTCCCCGCCCTTGGAGCTCGGCCAGATCGTCGTAGCCGCCGATGGCCTTCCCATCGATGAACACCTGGGGCAGGCTGCTGCGGCCGCTGCGCTGCTCCAGGTCCCGTCGTTCGCCGTCGCCAGTCACCCACTGCACCCGATGGGGAATGCCGAGGGTGCGCAGCAAGCGCAGGGCCCGGGCCGACCAGGGACATCCGCTCAACACGGCGATCTCGACGCGGGGGTGTGGCAACCGCTGCTGATCCAGCGGCGTCTGGTCAGCGCTGGTGGACGGCGACGCAGGAGCGGCAGGAAGCGGAGCCGCCAGAAAGCCCACCAGCAGGTCGGCCCCCTTGAGCACCAGCGTGCCGGGCTCGAGGTGGCCGCCCCACACCTGGCAGTCGCGATCAGAGAGGCTCAGGTGCAGGTGCACCCCCTGGGGCGAGACGGTGCCCTGCAGGGTGATGATCTCCAGATCCCCTGACAGCACTGTGGGCTCGGCACGCCCAGGGCACTGGAAGGTGGCGCGGGAGAGGTTGCCCACCACACCGAGCACGAACCCAGAGGCGTTCTGTTCGGTGGCCAGCTGCTCGAGGCTGAGGCGCAGGTCGCTGCCGGGACCGAGCTTGAGCGGCAGGGGGCGCATGGGTGGTCCTGCGGAGTTCGGCATGGAGGCTAAGTGGCGAACCGATCGGGCCAGGAACTCAACCCGCCGGCAGCACCTGCCGGTAGCCGTTCGCCACCAACACCTGCAGGGGTGTGCCGAACAGCGTGCTGAGAGGGGCGTCCCGCAACAGCGCGCTGACGGGCCCATCGCCCACCACCTCTCCTTGCCGCAACAGCACGGCGCGGCTGATCTCGGGGATGATCGCCTCGATCTGATGGGTCACCAGCAGCAGGGTGGTGCCGGAGCGGGCCAGATCCCCGAGGATTTGAAGCAACTGGTGTTTTGCCTGCAGGTCGAGGCCGTTGGTGGGTTCATCCAGCACCAGCACCTCAGGGTGGTGCACCAGGGCACGGGCCAGCAGCGCTCGGCGGCGCTGGCCATCGGAAAGCTGGCCGTAGGGACGCTCCTCCAACTCGGCGAGCCCCAACTGCTCGATCAGCTCTGCCACCCGGACGCGCATGGCTGCGGTGGGCTGTTGGCTGCGGCCGATGCCGACGGAGCCGAAGAAGCCGGAGAGCACCACGTCGGCGGCACTGACGCGACCCCCGTAGCCGGACTGCAGATCGGGGGACACCATCCCGATGCGGCGGCGCAACTCCCAGAGGTTCACCGTGGTGCTGCCGAAGATCCGCAGCCGCGAGCCGGGCTTGACCACGGGGTAGAGCTCGCGGCTGAGCAGCTTGATCAACGAACTCTTGCCGGAGCCGTTTGGACCCAGCACCACCGTGTGCTCGCCTCTGTGAAACTGCAGGGAGAGGTTCTCGAACACCTTGCGGGGGCCCAGCCAGGTCTCGACCGCCTGGAGTTCGAGGTAGGGGGTGGTTGGGGTGGGGGCAGCCATGGCGGAACCGTAGGCAGGTCTAGGAGCAGCGAAAGCGGAACACATCGGCCAGGATTCTGGCCAGACTGGGCCGTGATGGATCACTCCACCACCCACGGCCTCGCCCTGCTGCTCTGGTGCGGGGTCCTGGCTTTCAAACTGGTGGGCCTGGCTCAGTGGTGGCTGAGCCAGGGCGCCCTGGAACCGAGCCGGGCCTTCCGCCTGGAACTGCGGCGGCGGGGGCTGGTGAGATCTGAGGCCCCGCTGGAGCCATGAGGCGCCGATCTGGAACACAGGCATCGATGCCACCTTGATCGCGGCTCCCAGCTCCACCAAGAACGGGAAGGGGGAGAGGGATCCGGAGATGCACCAGACCAAGAAGGGCAACCAGTGGTACCGCCACTTCGCGGAAGGCTTCGCCTACGGAGTGAAGGTTCTCAACCGCCACGCGGAAGCCAAGGGCTACGGCGTGGAAAAGGACACAGGCCTGATCCACTCAGTGGAAACACGGCCGCCAATGGGCATGACCTCACTCCAGCAGCTGATCTCCTGCACGGTGAGGAGACAAGACCATGCCGCCCTTCCCCCAGCAAAGCATTGGAGCGCTCTGGAAGGTTAGGCCAAGTAACCAGAGCGAAAGATCATCATCAATCACACCTAATGTCGCATTGGTCTCGAGAATCCCCAAGCCCATGGCCAGCAATCCCGTCACCTGGTTCGAACTGAACGTGCTCGACATGGAGCGCGCCAAGGCCTTCTACGGCGCCGTGTTCCAGGTGGAATTCCAAGACATGTCCAGTCCGGAGATGGCCTACTGGTGCTTCCCGATGGACAACGACCGGGTGGGCGCCGGCGGGGCGCTGATGCAGATGGCGGGCTGCGAGCCGGGCAAGGGGGGCACGCTGGTGTACTTCAGTTGTGAGGATTGCGCGATAGAGGAAAGCCGTGTGGTGCCGGCCGGCGGCACGGTCTGCCGGCAGAAGATGGCGATCGGAGAGTTTGGCTTCATCTCGGTGGTGACCGACACGGAGGGGAATCCAATCGGCCTGCACTCGCTGAAGTGAGCGGCGACGTGAGCGTCACAGCGCCACAGCGCCGCTTCCGTTGGTGGCAGGCGTTGGCCATCCTGTTGGTGGCCAACGCCATCAGCGTCCTGCCGGCCGGCCTTCTGGGCGACGCCATCTTCTACAACGGCTTCCTCCTGCCCCCGTTCGCCCCACCCGACTGGGTGTTCGCGCCGGTGTGGTTTGTTCTGAACGTCACCTCGCTGGTGGCCCTGGCGCTCGTGGCCAACGCCCCTGTGCTCACCCGGCGACATCGGCTTGTCCTGATCTCCGAGGCCGCGGGTTGGCTGCTGTTCACCAGCTTCACCACCCTTTACTTCGGCCTGAACAGCCCGGTGCTCGGCGCGATCGATACGGTGGCGGGACTGGCGGTGGCCGTGGTCAGCTTCATCGGCGCGATCGGGCTGAACCGGATCGCTGCTGGTCTGATCCTCCCGCGCCTGCTCTGGCTGCTGCTCGCCAGCCTGGTTTCGGTGCAGGTGGCGCTCACGAACGTTGATCCTTTCCTGGCGGGGGTTCCCTGACAAGGAGCTGATGGAGAGAAGACCGCAGGATTAAATCCACCCCATGGACCTGTTCAACCGACAGGGGACCACCTACCGGCAGGTGGTGGATCAAGACCTGATGGAGCACCGGGCCCTCTCGACTGCGGTGGCCAAGGCGATCGACACCTGGATGGAATCGGTGGGGTCCGACCGGGGCAAGCGGGAGCCGCCCCGGCTGGTAGACCTGGGCTGCGGTGACCTGGGCCTGCTGGCCCCGCTGCTGCGCCGCCTGCCGCTGGGGTCCTACCTGGGGATCGATCTCTCGGCCCAGGTGCTGCCCCTGGCGGCAGCCGCCCTCGGGCCTGTTGCCTATCCCTGCCGCTGGCGGGAGCTGGATCTGCTCAGCTGGGCCGCAGCGGACAACCCGGCCCAGCCCGTCGACATCCTCCATTCCGCCTTCGCCATCCACCACCTCAGCGACGGCGAGAAAGCGCGCTTCCTGGACCTCTGCCGCCGCCGCATCGCCCCCGGCGGCCTGTTTCTTTGGGCCGATGTCTTCCGTCAGCCGGGCGAATCCCGCGACGCCTACGGGGCCCGTTACGTGGAGCGCATTCGCAACACCTGGACGGAACTGTCCCAGGAGGAACGGGAGCGGGTGGTCACCCACCTGCTCAGCTTCGATCACCCCGCCGATCCGGTGGTCATCCAGGCGGCAGCCGCGGCAGCCGGCTGGCGCTGGAAGTGGCTCTGGCGAGGGACCCACCAGGCCGAAGCCCTGGCGCTGCTGACACCGGCCTGACCGCTCAGCCGTGCTCCCGCAGGAAGGCCACGCTGCTCTGGAGCTCTTCGGCGAAGCGGTCGATCTCCTCGAAGGTGGTGGTGAAGCTGAGGCTGGCGCGGGCCGAGGCGGCAAGGCCGTAATGGCGGTGCAGGGGCTGGGTGCAGTGGTGGCCGCTGCGGATGCAGATGCCGCCGGCATCCAGCAGCGCCGCGAGGTCGTTGGCGTGGAGGCCGTCGACGGTGAAAGCGGCCAGGGCGCCACGGTCGGGCTGTTGCTCGGGGCTGGGGCCCAGCAGCCGCAGCCCCTCCATGACCCGCAGCCGCTCGAACAGGCGAGCGGTGAGCTGCTGCTCCCAGCTGTGGATGCGTTCCAGGCCGATTGCGCTGAGGTAATCGAGCGCCGCCCCCATGCCCACCGCTTCCCCGATCGCCGGGGTGCCCGCCTCGAACTTGTGGGGCAATTCGGCCCAGCTGCTGTGATCCAGGTAAACGTCCTGGATCATTTCGCCGCCGCCCAGGAAGGGAGGCATTGCCTCCAGCAGGGCCTCCCTGGCCCAGAGGAATCCCATGCCGGTGGGGCCGCAGAGCTTGTGGGATGAACCCACCAGAAAATCGGCGCCCAGCTCCGCCACGTTCACCGGCAGGTGGGCCAGGCTCTGGCAGGCGTCCACCAGCACCAGGGCGCCGGCCCCGTGGGCCAGCTTGGCCACCGCGGCGATCGGGTTGAGGCAACCCAGGGTGTTGCTGATCTGCACCAGGCTCACCAGCCGGGTGCGCGGAGTGAGCTTGGCCTTCAGGTCCACCAAGTCGAGCTCGCCGGATTCGGTGAGGCCGACATGGCGCAGCACCGCACCGGTGCGGGCGGCCAGCAACTGCCAGGGCACCAGATTGCTGTGGTGCTCCATCACCGAGAGCAGAATCTCATCGCCGGGGCCGATGGTGGTGTCCCCCCAGCTGCGGGCCACCAGATTGATCGCCTCGCTGGCGTTGCGGGTGAAGACGATCTCCCGCGGCGTGGCCGCACCGATGAACCCGGCGACCTTGGCGCGGGCCCCCTCGAAGGCGTCGGTGGCGCGGGCACTGAGCTGGTGGGCGCCACGGTGCACGTTGGCGTTGTCGCGGCTGTAGTAGGTGTGCAGGGCTTCGAGCACCTGGCGTGGCTTCTGGCTGGTGGCGGCATGATCCAGGTAGATCAGCGGCTGGCCGAGGCAGGCCTGCTGGGCCAGCAGGGGGAAGTCCGGGCGGGTCTGGGCTGCCAGCGTGATCGGCGATGGCGTGGTGATCCTCGCGGCATCAAGCTGAACGGGGAGTGAGGCGGTCATCGACGATCAGGCCTCCGCCAGCAGGCGTTGCAGGGGCTGCCAGACGGCAGCAGCGGCGGGAAGCTTCCCCAGCACCTCCTGGCAGAAGCCCCGCTTGAGCAGGCGGGCGGCGGTGGCGGCGTCGATGCCCCGACTCTGCAGGTAGAAGAGCTGATCAGCCTGCAGGCGGCTCACGGTGGCGCCATGGGTGCAGCGCACCTCATCGGCCACGATTTCCAGCTGCGGCTTGGTGTCGATGCGGGCCTGATCCGAGAGCAGCAGGTTGCGGCTGATCTGGTTGGCGTTGGTGCGCTGGGCCAGCCTCGGAACGCTCACCGCGCCATCGAACACACTGCGGCCACGGCCATCGGCGATGGCCTTGTGGACCTGCTCCAGGGCCCCGTCGGGCCCGAGGAAGCGGACCTGGCTGTGGGTGTCGGCCACCTGCGGCCCCTCCACCAGTTGCAACCCCAGAAGCTCCGTCTGGGCCGCCCCGTCCACCTGGCTGATCCGTGGCTCGAACCGGAAGAGGGCCCAGCCGCGGCTGGCCGCCACGGACCGGAATCGGCTGCCGCTGGCCTGCTCCACCGCCAGGTGCCCCAGGAAACAGGCACCGCCCTCGCCAAGGGCCAACAGGCCATGGAGCAGCTCGGCCCCTTGGCCAAGCTGCGCTTCCACCACCAGGCTGCTCAGACTCGAGCCCGAGCCAAGCTGCACCTGAAGCACCTTCAGGTTGGCGTTCTCCTCCAGCACCAGCAGCACCCGCACCGGCAGCAGCGTGTGCTGCTGGTCGGCCACGGCAACCAGCTCAAGGGTTTCGGCCACGCAGCCGCTCACCCTCAGGGCCAGGCAATGGCGGGCCGTGGCCTGGTTGAACTCCACGGGCCAGTGCTGCTCACTTCCGCAGCACGCCAGGGAGTGGCCCAGGTCCTGATCAAGTTGCTCGGGTGTGAGCCGGCTCAGGCCCGCTGGCAGAAACTGGCCAGCCAGGGGGTCGCTGAGGCCATCAAGCCAAAGGCGAACGGTACCGGCTGCCGGCGCGGGGCAGTCGGCGAGCTGGGCCAGGCCCTGACCGTCGGCGACCAGGGCGAGGGCGGCCGGATCGAGGGCCGTGAGGGGGGCCAGGTCGGTGAAGCGCCAGTCTTCCTGGCGGCGATTCGGCAGGGATTGGCGGGCCAGGGCCTCCCGGCCGCGCCCCTGAACCGCCGCAAGCGCACCGGCAGGGCTCGGCAGCCGCTCCAGCAGCCGGTCGGCCCAGGGGCTGGCTTCCGCCAGGGGGGATCGGGTCGAAGACACCACCATCAGACGGCCTCCAGCACGGCCAGCTCCTGGTCCACCCAGTCGTAGCCGCGTTCTTCAAGCTCCAGGGCCAGCTCCTTGCCGCCCGTGCGCAGGATCCGGCCCGCCGCCATCACGTGGACGAAATCCGGTGTGATCACATCCAGCAGCCGCTGGTAATGGGTGATCAACAGGGTGGCATTCTCGGCGGTGGCGAGCTGGTTGACGCCGCCAGCCACGATCCGCAGGGCGTCGATGTCAAGGCCGGAGTCGGTTTCATCCAGGATCGCCACCACCGGCTCCAGCAGGGCCATCTGCAGAATCTCGTTGCGCTTTTTCTCGCCACCCGAGAAGCCCTCGTTGACGCTGCGCTCCAGGAAGGCGGGATCCATCTGCACCACCGTCAGCCGTTCGCGCACCACGTCCTCGAAGGCGAAGGTGTCGAGTTCCTCCCTGCCCAGCTCGCCGCGACGGGCGTTGGTGGCCACCCGCAGGAATTCAAGGTTGCTCACGCCCGGAATCTCCACCGGGTACTGAAAACCGAGAAACAGACCGATGCGGGCCCGTTGTTCCGGATCGAGGTCGAGCAGATCGGCACCACGAAAGCGGACAGACCCCCCGGTGACGGTGTAGGCGGGGTGGCCAGCAAGCACCTTGGAGAGGGTGCTCTTGCCGCTGCCGTTGCGGCCCATCACCGCATGGATCTCGCCGGCGCGGATGCGCAGGTTCACCCCTTTGAGAATGGGCTGATCCTCGACGCGGGCGTGGAGGTCAACGATCTCAAGCAGCAGGTCGGCGTCGGGGCTGATCACAGGGAAACGGGGAAGGGAACGAATTCGAATGAACGGGAAAGGGCTCGTGGGAGCGCCTTGAATGCCTGGGGATCAGCCCACGGATCCTTCGAGCTTGAGGGCCAGCAGCTTGTCGGCTTCAGATGCGAACTCCATGGGCAGTTGGCTGAAGACATCGCGGCAGAACCCACTCACCATCATCGACACCGCCTGCTCAAAACCGATGCCCCGGCTCTGCAGGTAGAAGAGCTGGTCGGCGGAGATGCGGCAGGTGCTGGCCTCATGCTCCACCGTGGCATCGGGCTGCTGGGAGCGGAGGTAGGGGTAGGTGTTGGCGGCAGCCTGATCACCGATCAGCATCGAGTCGCACTGGCTGTAGTTCTTCGCCCCCACCGCCTTGGGGCCGATCTGGACCAGGCCCCGGTAACTGTTGGAGGAATGGCCAGCGCTGATCCCCTTGCTCACGATGGTGGAGCGGGTGCGGGGGCCAACATGGATCATCTTTGTGCCGGTGTCGGCCTGCTGGCGGTTGTTGGTGAGGGCCACGGAGTAAAACTCACCGACGGAATCGGCCCCCTGCAGCACGCAGCTGGGGTATTTCCAGGTGATGGCCGAGCCGGTTTCCACCTGGGTCCAGCTGATCCTGCTGCGGTCACCCCGGCAGTGGCCGCGCTTGGTCACGAAGTTGTAGATGCCCCCTTTGCCGTTCTCATCGCCGGCGTACCAGTTCTGAACGGTGGAGTACTTGATTGAGGCATCGTCGAGCGCCACCAGCTCCACCACGGCGGCGTGGAGTTGGTTGGTGTCGAACATCGGAGCTGTGCAGCCCTCCAGGTAGCTGACCGAGGCCCCTTCCTCGGCGATGATCAAGGTGCGCTCGAACTGGCCCGTGTCACCGGAGTTGATCCGGAAATAGGTGGACAGTTCCATCGGGCACTCCACCCCCTTCGGAATGAACACGAAGGAGCCGTCACTGAACACGGCAGAATTGAGCGCCGTGAAGTAGTTGTCGTTGGCGGGAACCACCGAGCCGAGGTAGCGCTCGATCAGGTCGGCGTGATCCTTGACCGCTTCGCTGATCGAGCAGAACACCACACCGTGTTCGGCCAGCTTCTCCCGGTAGGTGGTGGCGATCGACACGCTGTCGAACACAGCGTCCACGGCCACATTGCTGAGCCGCTTCTGTTCGCTCAGGGGGATACCAAGTTTCTCGAAGGTTTCGAGCAGCTTGGGATCCACCTCATCAAGGCTGGCCTTCTTTTCTTGCTGCTTCGGGGCTGCGTAATAGATGATGTTCTGGTAATCGATCACCGGATGGCTCACCGAAGCCCAGTCGGGCTCTTCCATCGTCAGCCATTGCCGGAAAGCCCGCAGGCGAAACTCCAGAAGGAAGGTTGGCTCGTTCTTCTTGGCGGAGATCAGGCGCACCACGTCCTCACTGAGCCCCTTGTCGATCTTCTCGGTTTCGATCTCGGTAACGAAGCCGTACTTGTAGGGCTGGCTGACCAGATCACTGACGGTGGCTGCGGTGCTCATGGGCCTCAGGGGGTGGAACCATTGGTGTGGGAGCGGATCTCGCTCAGGGTGATGCTTTGAGTGTCGCCCCGGAAGGGGTTGTCTTCGGTGAGAAAGAGCATGCAATGACACTCCTTGCGCTCACGCATCGGCACACAGGGGCAGTTCCAGAAGGCCTGGGACACCTCGGCTTCCTTGTCCTCGTAGTGGCGGCAGGGGCAGAGCGCTCCGCCGAGCTGCTCCTTGTGGCGGGCCAGCCCCTCCAGGACCACGGCCGTCACCCCGGAATCGCTGCAGAAAAAGGTGCCGGTGCGCTGGGCATAGGTTTCGGCGAACTTCCGGATCACCTCCAGGCTTTCGGTGGATGGAGCCGCCGCAGCGGATGGAGCATCGGACATGGGATGGGCGGCAGGAGGGAAACCGAA
The DNA here is from genome assembly GCF_024345415.1 of Synechococcus sp. Tobar12-5m-g. Taxonomy (GTDB): domain Bacteria; phylum Cyanobacteriota; class Cyanobacteriia; order PCC-6307; family Cyanobiaceae; genus Regnicoccus. Next base: position 66,840 of record NZ_JAGQBB010000011.1, read on the forward strand.
GGCTTTCTGGCGATGGGGGAGCCGTTCAAAAGGCACCAGCAGAGCGGCGAAAGGCCGGGCCGGAAAGAAAGAATTCAGGCCGGGAATTACGAAACTCTTCTGTTTCGTTAGTGGACAGCCTAAGCCACCCGTGCCTGTGATGGAGGCCTGACCCGGCAGGCTCACAACCGTCTCCCAGCCGTGGCAGGGTATGGCCAGGGATCGCGTCTTGCCAGACCGGCCTCACCTGACTGATGCCTTTCTCCACCCAGACCCCCACCCGTGAGGCTGCGCTCACGCTGTTGCTGCGCCAGGGCGAGGCAACGGCCACCGAGCTGTCCGATCTGCTGGCGGTTTCCGTTCAGGTGATGCGCCGTCACCTGCGGGGCCTCGAAGACGACGGTCTGGTGGAAGCCAGTCCGAGTGCCGAGGGGCCGGGGCGGCCGAGCAACCATTGGCGCCTCACATCCGCCGGCCGCAACCAGTTTCCCGATGGTGGCGAACAGTTCGCCCTCGGGCTGCTGCAATCGATGGCCGCCAGCCTGCCCCCTGACATGGTCAAAAAGCTCCTGCGGCAACAGGCGGTGGCCAAGGGCGCCTGCGATCGGGTCCTGATCGGCGAGGGCAGCTTGGTGGAGCGGCTGGAGCGGCTGGTGGAACTGCGCCGCCAGGAGGGCTATGTCTCCGAGTGCCGCCGGGATGGGGATGGCCGTTCCTGGTGCATGAGCGAGTTCCGTTGTTCCGTCGCCCGTCTCGCCGATCAGTTCCCCCAGATCTGCGACCAGGAGCTGCAACAGATTCGTCACACCTTCCCTGATTGCAGTGTCGAGCGGGTGCACTGGCGACTGGAGGGGGGCCATTCCTGTGGGTTCCGCCTCACCCCCCGTTCCGCCAGGCTTGCCGGCTCCAACGGCCATGGCTGAGGCGGGGCCCCTCAGCAGCGAAGACCTCCAGCTGCTGGAATCCAGCCCGCTTCCTTCCCTGGAGCGCCACCACCTCCGGCTCCTGGCCCATGCGCTGCGCTGCCTGCAACAGATCGCCGGTCGCCGCGCCGGAGCACTTCCAGCCCGGCAGCAACTCCAAGCCTGGCTAGCTGACCAGCCCCAGCTCACGGCGGAACCGGCCTTCCAGAAGGCCTTTGGGCAACAGATGGAGAAGGCAGCGAAGCAACTGGAGCAGATCGCCGCCACCCTGGCGCGGGACCCCCTGGGGCTCGAACTCTCCGACCTGTGCCACTGGGCCGACACCCAGGCCCGCAGCAGGCTCAGACCACCAGGCTGACGCCGGCCAGGGCGAGCAGGGCCGCCGTCAGGCCGGGCCAGCCGGGCCTGTCTCCCTCCAGCCTGGCCAGGGGCAAGGCCATCACGGGGGCGGTGGCGAGCAGGGCCACCGCCAGCCCCGCAGGCAGGTGTTGCAACGCCGTTTGCTGCAGCACGATCCCGGCGGTGGTCCCGAGCAGGGTGGCGAGCAGCACCAGGGGCCAGCGGCGCCAGGCCAGGCGGGGCCGCACCCCCGGCGGGGGCGAGTGCCGCAGCAACGGCAGCATCACCGCAGCTGCCGCCGCCAGCCGCACCGTGGCCGACTGCAGGGGGCTGAGGTCGGAGGCCAGCAGCGCGGCCCTGGAGAGCAGGGCGCCGCCGCTGCCGCAGAGCAGGGCCGCCAGGGCCAGCAGCAGACCCAAACGCTGGGTCCCTGGTCGCTGGGCTGCCGGCGGCGATGGGCGCGGAAGGCCAGGCGGTTGCTGCCGCGCCACCACCAGCACCGCCAGGACGATCAGCCCCACGCCGAACCACTGTTGAGGCGCGGGGATCTCCCTGAGGAAAACGGCACCACCCAGGGCCGTCACGACAGGGCCACCGGCCTCGAGCGTGAGGGTGCGGCGGGTGCCGAGCCGGCGCAGGGCGGCGAAGTAAAAGCTGTCACCCAGGGCGATGCCCACCACGCCGCTGGCGAGCAGCAGGGCCAGGGCCCCGGGCTGAACGCGCCAGGTCCCCAGCAGCACCAGCGGCAGTTGAACGGCCAGGGCCAGCAGATTCTTGAGCAGGTTCAGCTGGGACGACGACAGGGAGGTCGGCAGGCGCCGCCACAGGCTGCTGGCCAGGGTCCAGCAGAGCGCCGCCGCCAGGGCCGCCAGCACTCCCGTTTCAGCCACCGGTAACGGGAGGGGTGGGGGGCTTGCGATCATCGCTACAGCCGTGCACCAGCCGTGAGCGTTCCGATCGCCGATGCCCTCAGCTTCTTCAGACTCAGCTGCGGCCGCTGGCGCTCCCAGCGCACCAGCCACCACCTGCTGCACCGCCGCGCCGAGGCCGGCGGCTCCCTGATCGAGGTGGTGGAGGTGGCCGCCGAGGATCCACGTCTGGTTGCGATCGCCGTCCTGCACGGCCAGGAACCGGCCGGGCTGGTGGGCGGCTGCCAGGTGCGCTGGAACGGTTCGATGGCCTGGGACAAGGCCGGTGAAGACCACCAGGGCGAGTCGGTGTTCGGCCTGATCCCCACCGATGCCCTGGGACGCCAGGGGCTGCTGCTGCGGGATCGGGGCTACGCCGAAACGGCGCCGGTGGCCGGACACTTCCAGATGGACGAGCGCGATGGGCTGTTGCTCAGCACCAGCTACGAAACGATGGGATCCCTGGAGCGCTTCTGGTTCCCCTCTCCGAACCTGCGCCTGCGCACCAGCACCGTCGAAGGGCTGTCGAACACGGCCTCCTTCTGTGTCGAGAGCCGCTGCCTCGCTGGGACCGGGCCCGGCAGCCACGCCAGCGATGGCCAACCCAGCGGGGGCCTGCCTGGCGAAGCGGTGACCGCCGGGCCACTGTCGGCCTTCGGCTGGTGAGCGCCTGGTTCAAAGGTGCGCAAACGTTACGGACTGTGAGCCCTGGGCTGGGGCGCCGGGGTAGGCCAGAGGCCCACTTCTACGATCCACAGCGACGGTTGACGATGCACGTGTGGCTATCCCGCTTCTGAACTACGCGCCGACAACCCAGAACTCCCGCGTGAAACCGTTCCGCGTCGGTTCCGACGAGGATCCGAAAACGGTCTCGATCGACAAGGCCATCGATCGGGAAGCCCAGAACTTCGTGATCGAAACGGCCTACCGCCAGATCTTCTTCCACGCCTTCAAGGTCGACCGCGACACGATCCTGGAATCGCAGCTGCGCGATGGCCAGATCACGGTGCGGGATTTCATCCGCGCCCTCTGCCTTTCCGACACCTTCACCCGCAGCTTCTACAACCTCAACAGCAACTACCGGGTGGTTCGCCATCTGGTCGAGAAGCTGCTCGGCCGCCCCGTTTACGGCAAGGCTGAGGAGATCGCCTGGTCCGCCGTGATCATGACCAAGGGGGTCGTCGGCGCCGTCGACCAGATTCTCAACAGCGACGAGTATCTGGAGAACTTCGGCTACGACACGGTTCCTTACCACCGCAACCGGGTGGTGGGCTCCCGTGAGGTGGGCGAAACCCCCTTCAACATCACCTCCCCGCGCTACGAGGCTTACCACCGGGGCGTGCTGGGCTTCCCGCAGATCATCTTCACCGGAACCAAGCGCTCGCTGCCGGCACGGGCAAGCCAGCGGCGCGGGGGGTTTCCGGAGGATTACCTGCCCTGGGTTCGGGAGCTTCCCGCCCTGCGCAGCGGAGCTGCATCCTCTGGCAATGCCGGCATGGATTACCTCTCCAAGGTTCCCTACCGCAGCATCGGCCGCTGACCCGGCTGGGGTCGCTGAGATCCCTTCCAGATCCTTGCGAACGGCGGCTTCCAACCGCCGTTTTCTTGTGTTCTGCCGCACCCGCCGAGGCGTCAGTGGTTGCTGACCCCGTCACCGTCTTGCCGGTCCCGCCTGGCATTCTCCTCCAGACTGAACTTTCACATAGGTAGGTACGCGAGTGACTCAGGCATTTTCATCTCTGGCGAGAATGACCCTGAGACAGCTCCGCCAGGTCGCTAGTGGGCTCGGGGTCAGCCTGTACAGCCGCAAGTCCAAGCAGGAGCTGTCCGAGGCCATCGGCAGATATCAGCCCGACCAGGCCGGCGCTGCTCAATCCTCTCCAGCACCTGGAGCCAGCCTGGCCGAGATTGAGGCCGGCCTGACGCCCGCACCCCGGCCGGATGCCCAGACCAAGGTGGTGTTTCTTCCCAGAGATCCACAGTGGGCCTACGTGTTCTGGGAGATCGCCGACAGCGATCGTCGTCAGGCCCTGGCCTCGGGCGCCAGCCAGCTCTGCCTCCGGGTCGCTGACGTGACCGGCCTCAGCGGCGGCGCCAGCCATGCCCAAGCCCTCCAGGAGGTGCCGGTCGACAGCCATGCCACCGAGTGGTATTTGCCGGTGCCGATGAGCGACCGGGATTACCGGGTGGAACTGGGCTATCGCAAGGTGGGAGGCGGCTGGATTTCACTCGGTTTTTCCGCCTCCGCCCGCGTGCCGGCCCTGCATCCCAGCGAGCAGATCCTGGATCAGTTCGTTCCGTTCTCCCTCGAGGTGGCCCCCAGCCCCGGCTCTCTGCCCAGCCCCATGGATGCGCCGTACAGCGACCTGCATGAGCGCTTGTACAAGAAAGCCACCCTCCAGAGCGGCACCCGAGGCGGCGTCAGCCCCGGCATGCGCTTCGGGCGGGGTTCCGAAGCCTTCCACGAACTCGATGAGCGCACCGACAAGCCCCAGCGCCATGGACTGACCGACTCCGGCATTGGGGTCTGGGCCAGTGGACGCCATGAATCAGGCCTCGGCGGGGTGCCTGCCCGACAGCGTTCCTTCTGGCTGGTGGCTGACGCCGAACTGATTGTCTACGGCTCGACGGATCCCTCCGCCACACTCTTGATTGGCAACGAGATGGTTCCCCTCTCTGCCGAAGGCACGTTCCGCGTGCAAGTGCCATTCCGTGACGGCCAGCAGCTCTATCCGATCGAGGCGATCGCCGCCGACGGAGAGCAGAAGCGCAACATCACCCTCCAGTTCGATCGCTCCACGCCCGACGACAACACCAACCCGGCCAATCAGGCCATCGCCGAGTGGTTCTGAACTGATGCGCGCCCTGGTCGCCTTCACCCCCCTGGCCGGAAGCCTGCTTCTGCCCATCCTGGTGCCGATCCTGATGGTGCGGTTCAGCGTCGCTGCCGGGGTGGCGACGGCGGTGGTCGCCAGTTGCCTCTGGTTTGCGCTGATGCTTCGCAGCGCCGAAATGCCGGGCCATTCTTAATCAGGGCAACGCCCAGGCCCCCGATTCCGCCCAAGCCGGGATCGGCGGGGAACCCTGAGGGCAGCCTTGCTTTGAGCTTGACTTGGAACACCTCCTTCCGCCCAGGCCAGCTGGGTTGAGGGCCGCCCGTGCTCTGGGCCTCGTCGGTCTGGCCGTGGCCCTGGCCGGCTGCAGCGCCACGGCGCGGATCATCGGCCAGGCCCCTGCCAATCTCCCCTTGCCGCCAGGGGTGGAGGTGGCCTTCAATCACCGCAGCGACCATCAGTACCGCAGCCCGATCGATGGCCGCCGGCGCAGCGGCGACGACCTGGAGGCCCTGGTGCTGGACACGATCCAGCGGGCCGAAACCAGGATCCAGCTGGCAGTGCAGGAACTCGCTTTGCCCAGGGTGGCCGAGGCCCTGGTTCGCAAGCACCAGGGCGGGGTCAAGGTCGAGGTGGTGCTGGAGAACACCTACAGCACCACCTGGAGCGCCCAGCACCCCAGTGATCTGAACCCCCATCAGCGGCTTCGGCACACCCAGCTCTCGGCCCTGGCCGATCGCAACCACGACGGCCAGCTCAGCGGCGAGGAACGGCGAGCGGGGGATGCGGTGGCCATCCTGCAGCGGGGCGGGGTACCCCTGATCGATGACACGGCCGACGGCAGCGCCGGCAGCGGCCTGATGCACCACAAGTTTCTGGTCGTCGATGGTCGCTGGCTGGTCACCGGATCCGCCAACTTCACCCCGTCCTGCATCCACGGCGATGCCGGTGATCCCCAGACGCTGGGCAACGTGAATCACCTGCTGCGGATCGAGAGCCGGCCCCTCGCCGCCCTGTTCAGCGCCGAATTCAACCGGATGTGGGGGGATGGTCCCGGCGGGAGTACCGACAGCCGCTTCGGCATCGGCAAGGAGTCCGGCGAGGTTCAGACGGTGATGGTCGGCCCCACCCCGGTGGAGGTGCTGTTCGCGCCCCATCGGCGCCGCGATGCCCACAACGGACTGGCCCTGCTCGAGGAGCGCCTGGCCCAGGCCCAGACCAGCCTGGACATGGGGCTGTTCGTGTTCTCCGCCCAGGGCATCGCCGACCGGCTGGTCCAGCTGCAGCAGCGGGGGGTGCGGATCCGCCTGCTGGCCGATCCGGGGTTTGCCAGCCGTTCCTTCTCCGAGGTCCTCGACCTGCTTGGCGTGGCGATGCCGGATCGGCTCTGCAAGCTGGAAGCCGGCAACGCCCCCTGGAAGCGGCCGATTGAGGGGGTGGGAACCCCGCAACTGGCCAGGGGCGACAAGCTGCACCACAAGATCGCCGTGATCGACGCCAAGGATGTGATCACCGGCTCCTTCAATTGGAGTCCATCGGCGGCCCATGCCAACGACGAGACCCTGCTGATCCTTCACTCCCCGGCCCTGGCCGCCCACTTCTCGCGGGAGATGGACCGGATGTGGCAGGGTGCCGAGCTTGGCATCACGGCGCGGATGCAACGCAAACTGGAGCGGATCCGCCGGAGTTGTGGCAGCGGCACCCAGCGGCAACCCACCGTGCAACACAGCTGAGGCCACCCATGCAGCAGCCGGTGGTGATCGTCGGTGCGGGCCCGGCCGGCACCTGCCTGGCGCTGCTGCTGGCCGAGCGGGATCTGCCCGTGATCCTGGTGGAGGCCGCCAGGGATCTGGGCCGCCGCTTCCGCGGCGAGGCTCTGATGCCCTCGGGGCTCGACGCCCTCGACCAGATCGGCCTGACGCCGCTGTTGCAAACCCTTCCAGGCCGAACGCTGAGTGGCTGGGCCTTCCGGGTCAACGGCCGGGAGCTGTTCCGCGTCGACGAACCGATGGGCTCCGATCGACCCTGCACCCTGGTTTCTCAACCGGCACTGTTGAAGGCCATGATCGCCAGGGCGGGCCGGTGCGGCGGTTTCCGCTGGCTGCCGGGCCAGCGCGCCCTGGCCCTGGTGATCGAGGACGACCGGGTGGCCGGAGTGCGGCTGGCCGACGGGCGGATCCTCGCCGCCGCCCTGGTGATCGCCGCCGATGGGCGCTCCTCGCTGCTGCGGGGCAAGGCGGGGCTGGCGCTGGAGCAGAGCAGCAGCCCGATCGATCTGCTCTGGTTCCGGCTGCCGGCCCACCCGCTCTTCGAGGCCGACAACCTGTTCCTGGTTCAGCTCGGCGCGGGAGGCGGCTTCAGCGTGTTCCACGGCGCCACCCCCGGGGAGCTGCAGCTCGGCTGGCTGCTGGCACCCGGCGCGCGGATCGAGCGGAGCGCTTCCGCCTGGGCCGAAGCCTTCGCCCAGCTCTCCCCGGACTGGCTGGCCGAGCACTTCCAGGCCCAGGCCGGGGCGATCACCCCGCCGCAAAGGCTTTCGGTGCAGGTGGGCATCGCGCCCCGCTGGCACCGGCCGGGCCTGCTGCTGCTCGGGGATGCCGCCCATCCGATGAGTCCGGTTCGGGCCCAGGGGCTCAACATGGCCCTGCGTGATGCGCTGGTGGCCGCCAACCATCTGGTGCCCGTGCTGTGCGTTCAGGCCGGTCCCGCAGCCATCGACCGGGCCCTCGCCGCCATCCAGGCGGAGCGGGAACCGGAGATCCACCAGGCCCAGGCCCTCCAGGGCGATGAAGCCCGGCAGGGGGAGCTGCTGGCTCGAAACCCCTTGGTGCGCGATGGAGTCGCTCGGTTGAGCCCCTGGATCGGCCCTGCGCTGAAGCGCGCCTGGATGGCGCGGCAGGGTCCCCTGCGGGAGGGGTTCAGCCCCGTCCGCCTCCGGGTCTGAGCCGCGGCGATGATGGAACCCTTGCCATCGGATCTCCATGGGTCGCCTTCGCCTCGTCGCCCCGTTGCTGATCACCCCCTGGCTGAGCCTCGGGTGCCTGGCCTGGTCGGCCACCGCCCTGGGCCGGGAGCTGCCCGACTATCCCAGCGCCAGCGTGTTGCGGGAGGTGCAACTGGCCACCTTCGCCTGCTCCCGCACCAACACCGAAGCGGACTGCAGCCGGGCTCGGACCCTGGCCAATCCCCTGATGGACAACCCCCTGCTGCCGACGTTCTGCAAAGACGGCGTCTGGGACATCCTCCAGAAGGCGCAACCCGCCGCGGCCAACTCCTTCCAGCGCCGCGATGTCCTCGACCAGGCCGGCGAGCGGCTGATCAGCCGCTGCCAGGCCCGTGCCAAGCCCAAGCCAGCACCAGCACCGGGCGGGGCGGGGCCCACCGGCCTGGGGGGAGGATCGGGATTCGGCATCGGACCCGCGAAGAACTGAAGCCCTGCTCCTCCCGTTCAGGGTCGAGGACCGCTGCCCGTAGTGCCACCGCTGAGGCTGGAAAGATCGGAAGCGGCAAGTTGGAGCAGCTGGCGGGCGGTGGTCTCCATGAACCCCACGGTCCAGCCGGTGGTGACGATGACCCGGTCAGCGAAGGCGCAGAGCTCGGAGCGCTGGCCCTGGGCCTCGCAGCTGCTCGACAACCCCAGCAGGGCATTGGTGAGCTTGCCCCGCAGGCAATGCTCCGTGCCGGACTGGGCCAGGACCGCCTCGGCCGCCGTGCGGCTGGAATTCACCGCCTCAGCGAACGGCTTGGCCTCGGCGGCGGGGGTCGTTGCGGCGAGGCCAGCTGTGGCGGTGAAGGTCAAAACCAAGGCGGGAAGCAGGGATCCCCATGGCACTAGATACCCCATCCGGCGCATCGATATCAAAGCGAAATCATCAATCCACGGTAGCCAACCCGACAGGGACGGAGAGCAGGGTTAGCCTTCGATCTCCTGCTCTTCGGTCGTATGGCCAGCAGCGCACCCGACAGCACCGCCGCCCCAGCGATCGAAGAGGTGGCCCTCAACGCCCCCTTCACCGACCAGAAGCCCGGCACCTCGGGGCTGCGCAAGAGCAGCCGCCAATTTGAGCAACCCCACTACCTGGAGAGCTTCATCGAGGCGGTGTTCCAGGTGCTGCCGGGGGTGGAAGGCGGCACCATGGTGCTCGGCGGCGACGGCCGCTACGGCAACCGCCATGCCATCGACGTGATCTGCCGCATGGCCGCCGCCCATGGCATGGCCCGGGTGATCACCACCACCGGCGGCATCCTCTCCACGCCGGCGGCCTCGAACCTGATCCGCCGCCACCAGGCGATCGGCGGCATCATCCTCTCGGCCAGCCACAACCCCGGTGGCCCCGAGGGCGATTTCGGCGTCAAGGTGAATGGCGCCAACGGTGGGCCCGCCCCGGAATCGATCACCGAGGCGATCCATGCCACCACCACCAGGCTCGCCGGCTATCGGATCGCCAAAGCGGCGCCGGTGGCTCTGGAGGCACCTGGCTTGCACAGGATCGGCACCCTCAACATCGAGGTGATCGATGGGGTGGGCGACTACGTGGACCTGTTGCAGGGCCTCTTCGACTTCGATCAGATCGCCGATCTGTTGCGCGGCGATTTCCCGATCGCGTTCGATGCCATGCACGCGGTGACCGGGCCCTACGCCAAGCGGCTGCTGGAAGGCCTGCTCGGCGCGCCGGCGGGCACGGTGCGCAACGGCATCCCCCTGGAGGATTTCGGCGGCGGCCACCCCGATCCCAACCTCACCTATGCCCACGAGCTGGCCGACCTGCTGATGGGCGGGGACGCCTACCGCTTCGGCGCCGCCTGCGACGGCGACGGCGACCGCAACATGATCCTGGGGTCCCGCTGCTTCGTGAACCCCAGCGACAGCCTGGCCGTGCTCACCGCCAACGCGGCCCTTGCGCCCGGCTATGGGAACGGTCTGGCCGGGGTGGCCCGCTCGATGCCCACCAGCGCCGCGGTGGATGTGGTTGCCCGCGAGCTGGGCCTGGCCTGCTACGAAACGCCCACGGGCTGGAAGTTCTTCGGCAACCTGCTCGACGCCGGCCGGATCACCCTCTGCGGCGAGGAAAGCTTCGGCACCGGCAGCAACCACATCCGCGAAAAGGACGGCCTCTGGGCGGTGCTCTTCTGGCTCCAGATCCTGGCGGTGCGGCGCTGCTCCGTGGCTCGGGTGATGGCGGAGCACTGGAGCCGGTTCGGCCGCCATTACTACTCCCGCCATGACTACGAAGCGATCGCCAGCGACCGGGCCCATGGCCTCTACGACCGGCTGAAGGGGATGCAGCCCGCCCTGGTGGGGGAGGGCTTCGCCGGTCGCCGCATCGCCACCGCCGACGACTTCAGCTATCGCGATCCGGTGGATGGCTCCCTCACCAGCGGCCAGGGGCTGCGGCTGCTGCTCGACGACGGCAGCCGGGTGGTGTTCCGCCTCTCCGGCACCGGCACCCAGGGGGCCACCCTGCGGGTCTATCTCGAGAGTTTCATGCCCACCAGCGGCAACCTGGCCCAGGATCCCCAGCGGGCCCTGGCGGATCTGATCAGCGCCGCCGATGGCCTGGCCGAGATCCACAGCCGCACCGGCATGGAGCGGCCCACGGTGATCACCTGAGCTTGTGCCCCCCAGCCTCAGTCGCTCCGTCCATCGAGGGGGGCGCCGGGCTGGCCGCGGCGGGTGAGGCTGATCTGGCGCAGGCTCTCGCCCCAGACGCCGCAGAATGCCGCCATCCCCGCCACCACCACCCAGAAGCGGGGATGAAGCGGTGGCAGCAATTCGCCAGGTGTTCGCGACACCCGGTGGGCCAGGGTCAGCAGCACCAATGCAGCAGCCAGGTTGATCAGGCCCGCCAGCAGGATGCGGCGGCGATCGACCCGCAACTGGCGGCGGGGGCAATAGCCGGCAGGCCGGGGAAGGGGCATTTCAGGTGGCCGGTCCTGCCGGCAGCACCGGTTCGGTGGCCTGGCTGGCCGGGAACCAGGTCGCTTCCAGTTGCTTCATTAGCACATAGAAGGAAGGCACCACGAACAGGCTGAGCCCGGTGGCCACCAGGAGCCCACCGAAGATCACTGCCCCGAGCGACTGCTGGCTGAGCGCCCCGGCCCCTGAGGCCACCAGCAGGGGAAAGAAGCCGGCCAGGGCCGCCATCGCCGTCATCAGGATCGGGCGCAGCCGGGAGCAGGCGGCCGCCATCGCCGCTTCTGTGGCGGTCATCCCCTGCTCCATGCGCTGGTTGGCCAAATCCACGATCAGGATGCCGTTCTTGGCCGCCAGGCCAATCAGCGTCACTAGGCCCACCTGGGCATAGACGTTGTTCACCTGGCCGCGCAACACCAGGAACATCAGCGCCCCGAGCATGGCCAGGGGCACCGTCATCAGAATGACCAGCGGATCGATGTAACTGCCGTACTGGGCCGAGAGCACCAGGTACACCACCACGATTCCCAGGGCAAACACCAGAATCGCCAGGGCGCCCGCCTGCACCTCCGAGCGGCTCAGGGCCGACCAGGCCGAGCCGATGTTGGAGAAATTGAAGCGGCGGAACACAGCGGCGATCGTATCGATCGCCTGGCCGCTGCTCTTGCCGACAGCCTCCACCCCCTGGATCAGCACCGTGCGGTAGAGATCGAAGTGGCTGATGATCGGCGGGGCGCTGTCGAGGCGGGCCTTCACCACATTGGAGAGCGGCACCAGCTCGCCGGCGCGGTTGCTGATGTTGAGGTTCTTCAGGTCCTGGATCATGCCGCGATGGCTGGCATCCGCCTGTACGTACACCTGCCGGTACTGCTGCTGCTCGTAGGTCTGATTCACGAAGCTGCCGCCGGTGAGGGTGCCCAGGGCCTCCATGGCGGCGCTGTAGTCGATGTCGAGCGAGGCCATGCGGTCGCGGTCCACATCCAGCCGCCAGACCGGGGCATCACTGACGAACTGGGTGTAGAGGTTGCCGAAGCTGCCGGTGGAGCGGGCCTTGGCGATCAGCTCCCGCGCCAGGCCGGCCAGTTCGGTGGGGCTGTAGCCACCATTGCTGAGGTCGTTGAACTGGAAGGAGAGCCCCCCCTGGGCACCGAAGCCCGGCACGGCGGCTGGCGCCTGGGCCAGCACGATTGCCCCGGGGATCCTGGAAAAAGCCTTGTTCAGCCGCTCGATGATCGCGTTGGCCGATTGCTCGGGGCTGGTGCGTTCCTCGATCGGCTTGAGGCCGAAGAAGAAGATGCCCTGGTTGAGTGAACCGCCGTTGAAGCCGGCCCCTCCCACCAGCTCACCAGACACCACATCGGCCTCCTTGGCGATGATTTTGCGGGCCTGATCCGCCACCAGCATGGTGGCCTCGATCGACGATTGGGCGGGCAGCTGAATGATGCCCAGGCCATAGCCCTGGTCCTCGGTGGGAACGAAGCCGGTGGGAATGAGCACGAAGGCGGCACCGGTGACCAGAACACCGCCCAGCAACGCCACCGCCACAAACCTCCTCAGGCGGATCACCTGCTGGAGCAGGGCGGCATAGCCGCGGGCAACCTGCTCGAAGGCCTTGTTGAAGGCGGTGAAGATGGGCATCAGGAAGGTGCCCACCACCGCACCCACCACGCCGAGCACCAGGGCCAGCAACCAGCCGCCCGCCAGGGTGCCGTAGAGCGCACCGAAAGCCCCGCCGATCGCCGTCCAGCGCCAGCCTCGGGGCTCGGTCTTGCCGCCCCCCAGCAGCAACGCCGACTGCAGCGGCTTGCCGGTGATGGCATTGAAGGTGGACACGATGATCGAAAACACGATCGTGAGCGCGAACTGGCGGTAGATCACCCCGGTGGCTCCAGGGAAGAAGGCCACGGGAACGAACACAGCCAGCAGCACCAGGGCCGTGGCCAGAATCGCGCCGGTGAGTTCCTTCATCGCATTCGAGGCGGCCACGAAGGGTGGATCGCCCGCTTCGATGCGCGCCGAAACGGCCTCCACCACCACGATCGCGTCATCCACCACCAGGCCGGTGGCGAGGATGATGCCCAGAAGCGTGAGTTCGTTGATCGAGAAGCCGAAGGCCTTCACGAACACCATCGCGCCCAGCAGGGCGATCGGCAGAGCGAGGGCCGGCACGGCGGTGGCCTTCCAGTCTTGGAGGAACAGGAAGATGATCAGCAGCACCAGCACCACCGCATCGCGCAGGGCATCGAGGGCCCCTTCGATCGAGGCGTTGATGAAGTCGGTCTGGTCGAACACCTTCTCCAGCAGTACACCGGGCGGCAAGGAATTGCGGAACTGGGTCAGCACCGCATCGACGGCATTGGCCGTGGTGATCGCATTGCTGCCTGGCAACTGGATGACGCCAAAACCAACAGAGGGATAGCCGGTGATGGCGTTGACGGCCGACTGGTTGAAGTTCTGGAAGGCATACTCAGCTCGGCCCACATCACCCAGACGAATCAGCCCGCCATCGGGCCCTTTCGAAAGAATGAGCTTTTCAAACTCAGCAACCGTTTCCAGGTTTCCATTCACCAGAATCGGGAAGGTGGAACGGTTGCTTGGCAGCGATGGCGGTCCACCGATGCTGCCAGCAATCACGACCACGTTCTGCGCTTTCAGCGCATTCACCACATCGGCGACAGAAAGATTGAACCGGGAGAGCCGCAGCGGATCCACCCACAGACGGAAAGCCGGATCACTGGCGCCGAAGATGTTGACCTGACCCACCCCATCGGCGCGGGTAAGCGGATAAAGCAGATTGAGCTGCACCAGCCCATTGAGGTAATTCCGGTCGAACTGTCCTTCGCTTGACGTGATGTTGTAAACCAGAAGGTAGCTGCCCGAGGTCTGTTGAACCGTCACCCCCTGGGCATTCACCTGGGGAGGCAGCTGCGGAGTGGCGGTCTGCACCCGATTGAGCACATTCACCTGATCGATATCAGGATTGGTGCCCGGCTTGAAATAGACGTTGATCTGGCTGCTGCCCTCGCCGGTGCTGGTGGACGTGATGTAGTCCATGCCGGGGGCGCCGTTGATCTGCTCCTCGAGAGGGCCGGTCACGGCACTCTCCACCGTGAGCGCATCCGCCCCGGGGAGGCTGGCGTTCACCTGGATCGTGGGCGGGGCGATGTTCGGCAGATTCTCGATCGGCAGCAGCGGAAGGCTGATCACCCCCGCCAGCAGGATCAGCACGCTGCACACCGTGCTGAGCACGGGGCGGCGAATGAAGGTATCCGAAAGGCTCATGGGCGGCTAGGGGCCTGGCGCACGGCCAGACCACTGCGCAGTTGGGCGAGGTTGGCCAGGATGACCGAATCGGTGGATTGCAGGCCGGACTTGAGGGGGTAGACCCCGTTCTGAAGGGTGCCGAGGCTGACAGACACCTGCACCGCCACCAAGGAGCCCGGCGGCGGTGGCGGCTCAATCTCCCTGCCCAACCGCTGCCGGGCATCCTGGGGGCTCACGGCCAGAAAAACAAAGGTTTTGCCGGCCTGCAGCAGCACCGCCTGCTGAGGGATGGCGAGCAGGCGGCCCTGGGCGAATACGAGGGTAGCGTTGACGCGCTGGTTGTTGCGCAGGGCTCCATCGGCATTGCTGAACGTCGCCTTCACCAGCAGGGTCTGGCGTTGCTTGTCGAGGGAGGGGGCCACGAAACTCACCACCCCCCGGGCCACCAGCTCAGAGCGATCGGGGGCCCGCAGCAACACCGGCAGCCCCCGTTTCACCCGGTAGGCATCCTCGCCAGCCACATCGAGGCGCACCCAGAGGCGTGAGTTGTCCACCACGCTGGTGACGGGGGTGCCGGCATTGACCACATCGCCGAGCTTGACGTTGATGGTGCCGATGAAGCCGGCGATCGGAGCGTTGACGTCCTTGTAGCCCAGGGTGGCCTTCGAGGCCTTGAAGGTGTCGCGGCTCTGGATCGCCTGGGTGATGTAGAAATCGCGCTCCTTGGTGGACACAGCTCCCTGATCGTTCAGAAAGACGTAGCGCTCGGCATTGATGATGTCCTTGCGGGCTTCAGCCGCAGCGGAGTCGGTGGCCGCCTGCTGCTGCACCTGATCCAGGGTGAACAGCAGCTGGCCCGGCCTGACGGCCTGGCCCTCGGTCATCGGCATCGCCACGATGCGGCCACTGATCTCGGCCGCCAGCTTCACCTCCCGGATCGCCTCCAGGGTGCTCTGGTAGTCGGCCGAATCCACAAACGGCAGAGTCCGGGGATTGACCAGCCGGACGGCGACAGGCGGCTGCACAGGAGGCGGCGCCGGAGCACAAGCCGGCAGGGAGACCAGCGCCAGCAGGGAGGAGGCCGCCAGAACGGGTATGGGGTGCCGCAACGGGCTGGTCACGAGTGCGATCCAGGTTGACGCACGACAGCTGCTGTGTCCACGTCTGCCGGCGCAGCGCAGCACTGGGAAGAAGTCGTTGCGACGAGGCGATCTCAGGGGCGCCCCCGGCTTCGTCCGCCTCGGGAGAACTTCTGGTGGTAGGCAGGATCGGAGTTGGAGGCCTGCAGCTGGCGCACCGTCTCCAGGGTGAGGCCGGCAAAGGCCCCGAAGCCGCAGAAGATCCCGAAGAACAGGGCAAAGGTGCGCGGACTGACCTCCACCGGCGTGTTGGTCACCACCGCATGCAACATCAGGGCCACGGCAGCCCCCAGGCCACTGCCGATCACCCCGGCCAGCAGGATCCGGCTCCCCCGCAGTGGTGGGGCCTGGGGGGCCATCAGGGGGTAGCCCCCTCGATCAGGGCTCCCTCCCCATCCCCCGGCAGTGGAGGCGTGGGAGGCGGCACCAGCTGTTTCACCACCACATAGAACACCGGCACCACCAGCAGCGACAGCACCGTGGCCACCAGCAGGCCACCGAACACCACCGTGCCCAGGGAGGACTGGCCCCGGGCACCGGCTCCACTCGCAAACACCAGCGGCAGGAAGCCGAACAACGACGAGACGGCGGTCATGATGATCGGCCGCAGGCGGGAGCGGGCCGCCTCCCGGGCCGCCTCCAGGGCGCTGGCGCCAGAGGCCATGCGCTGGTTGGCCAGGTCCACGATCAGGATCCCGTTCTTCGCCGCCAGGCCGATCAGCATCACCAGCCCCACCTGGGCGTAGATGTTGAGCTCGTAGCCGCGGGCCCCCAGGAACACCAGGGCCCCGAGCATGGCGGTGGGCACCGTCATCAGGATGATCAGCGGATCGCTGTAGCTCTCGTACTGGGCCGCCAGCACCAGATACACCACCAGGATGCCGAGGGCGAAGATCACCACCGCCAGGGCCCCGGCACTCACCTCCTCCCGGGCGATGCCGGTCCAGTCGTAGCCGATGCCGGGCACATCCAGCCCCTTGAACAGCCCAAGGATCCCCTTGATCGCCTGGCCCGAACTGCGACCCGGCGCCGCCGAGCCCTCCACCCGGATGGAGCGGAAGAGGTTGAAGCGGGGAATGATCGATGGGCCGGTGATCGGCTCCACCGTGATCACCTCGGCCAGCGGCACCGGCTCTCCTTTGGCATTCGTCACGAAGATGGCCTGGAGCCGCTGGGGCGTGGCACGGAAGGGGCCGTCTGCCTGCACATAGACCCGCCGCACCCGGCCCTCCTGAAAGGTGTCGTTGACGTAGGCGCCACCGAAGTAGAAGCTGAAGACCCGCATCGCCTGGCCGTAGTCGAGGCCGAGGGCGGCGAGCCTGTCCCGGTCCACCGTGATCGCCAGCTGGGGGGACTCGGCGCTGAACTGGGTGAACACACGGCTGAACAGGGGCCGGCCGTCCGGCCGCGCCTGGTTGGCCTTGCCGATCAGCTCAGCTGCCACCCCGGCGAACTGGGGCAGGTTGAGGGCCCCACCACTCTGGTCCAGAAGCTGGAACTCGAAACCGCCGGAGGCGCCATAGCCGGGGATCGAGGGGGGCTCCACCACGAACACCCGGCCGCCGTTGATCACCGAGAGCTTGCGGTTCAGCCGCTCCACGATCGCGTTCACCGACTGGTCCGCATCACCGCGGTCGTCCCAGTTCTTGGTGCCGAAGAAGAACAGCCCCCGGTTAGGGGCATTGCCATCGAGGCTGGCGCCGCTGAAGATCGCCGCCGCTGTGATGTCCTTTTCAGTCCGCAGGATTTCAGCAACCTGGGCATTGACGCGGCTGGTTTTCTGCACCGAAGTGCCGTCGGGAGCTTGCACGAAGCCGATGGCGTAGCCCTGATCCTCCACCGGCACGAAGCCGGAAGGGATGGCGTTGAAGGCCACACCGGTCAGCACCACACCCCCCACCAACACCGACATCACCAACTTGCGGTGGCTCAGCACCCAGCCAAGGGCGCCGTCGTAGCGCCGCTCGAAGCCGGCATAGAAGCGGTTGAACCCCCTGAAGATCGGCGGGGTGAACCAGCCCAGGGCCAGGCCCAGCAGGCCGAACAGCGCGATTGGGAGGGGGTTGGCAAAGCCACCGCTTAGCAGCAACCCGTAGATGGCGCCGATCACCGCACCGGCGATGGCATAGGTGCGTCGGCCGGGGGGGGGGCTCTCCCGGGCCAGCAGCAGGGCGGAGAGCATCGGCGAAAACGTGAGCGCGTTGAAGGTGGAGATCGTTACCGCGAAGAGGATCGTGGCGGCGAACTGCTTGTAGATCGTGCCGGTGGCGCCGGGGAAGAACAGCACCGGAAGGAACACCGCAAACAGCACCAGGGAGGTGGCGATCACGGCGCCGAACAGCTCGTTCATCGTGGCCATGGCGGCCGCCACGGCCGAGAGCCCCTCCTTCTTTTTGGTTGAGGTGTCCTCGATCACGGTGATGGCGTCATCCACCACCAGGCCGGCAGCCAGCACCAACCCGAACAGGGTGAGCTGGTTGAGCGAGAAGCCGAAGGCCTTCACGAAGGCGAAGGTGCCCACCAGGGCCACCGGAATGGCGATCCCCGGCACCATGGTGGCTTTCCAGTCCTGCAGGAACAGGAACAGGATCAGCACCACCAGCAGCACCGCATCCCGCAGGGCGCCGGTCACCCCCTGGATCGAGGCGTTGATGAAGTCGGTGTTGTCGTAGATGATCTCCTTTCGAATCCCCGGCGGCAGGGTGGCTTCGAAGGTGGCGATCACCTCCTTCACCCCATTGGACACCTCCAGGGCGTTGCTGCCGCTGAGCTGATACACCGCCAGGCCCACGGACGGCACGCCGCGCAGGTCGGTGGCCCCCACGTCGAAGCTTTCACCGCCCAGCTCGACGCGGCCCACGTCGCTCAGGCGGATCAGGCCCCCATCCGGGGTGGTGCGCAGAATCATGCGCTCGAATTCCTCGTTGGTGCGCAGCCGCCCCTGCAACTGCACGGTGAAGGTGAATTTCTGGCCATCGGGCGCCGGCGCACCGCCCACCCGGCCGGCCGGCACCAGGCGGTTCTGGGAACTGAGCGCCGCCACCACGTCGGCGGAGGTGAGCTTGTTGGCGGCCAGCCGATCGGGGTCGAGCCAGAGGCGGATCGCCAGCTGGCGGTTGCCGAAGTAGGCGATGCTACCCACTCCCCTCACCCGCCGCAGGGCATCGGTGAGCCCTTGATCAAGCAGGCCGCTGATCGTCTCGATGCTGAAGGGGTTGGCCGGGTCTTCGCTGACGAAGTTGGCCACCAGCAGGATCGAATTGGAGGCCTGGTTGACCACCACCCCCGACTGGCGCACCTCCTCGGGGAGCTGGGGCTGGGCCAGGGCCACCCGGTTCTGCACGTTGACCTGGTTGATGTCGCCGTCGGTGCCGCTGGCGAAGGACACCGTGATGGCGCTGGTGCCGTCGGCAGAACTGGTGGAGCTGATGAACTCCATGTTCTGGACGCCGTTGATCTGCTGCTCCAGCACTGCGGTGACGCCCTGCTCGACGCTGAGGGCATCGGCTCCGTTGTACCGGGAGGTGACCTGCACGGTGGGCGGCGCGATGTCGGGCAGGTTCTCGATCGGCAGCAGGGGGATGGCGATCAGCCCGGCAAAGACGATCAGCAGGCTGCACACCACGGTGAGCACCGGCCGGACAATGAAATTGTTGGAAGCGGACATCGGCGGACCCTTACTTCACCGTCACGGGCGTGCCGTGACGGAGGGTGAGCAGGTTGGTGGTGATGACCGGATTGTTGAGGCCCACCCCCTTCAGCACGGGGTATCGATTGTTCTGCAGGGGTCCGAGCTGCACCGGCACCTGCAGGGCGAAGGCGGCTCCGGGGGGCAGCTTGCGCAGCTCATCGAGTTTCGCCTTGCCCGGATTGCGCTCAAGGTCCTGGAAGCTTCCCGCCACGAACACGAAGCTCTGCCCCGCCGACTGGGTGACCGCGGCGAAGGGCACCGAGGGCAGCTCCCCGGTGGCCAGCTTCACCCGGGTCCGCAGCCGCAGGCCCGTGCGCAGGGCACCCGAAGGATTGGGGAATTCCGCCTTGAGCAGCAGCGACTGGGTGCCGGCGTTGACGGCGGGATCCACCGAATTCACGACTCCGGTGGCCAACAACCGGTTGCCCAGGGGTTCCTGCAACAGCACCGGCAGGCCAGGGCGCACCCGGTCGGTGAAGGCACCGGGCACATCGATGCGGGCCATCAGGCGATCGTTGCGCACCACCTTGGTGAACGGCGCGCCGGCGGCGATCACATCGCCCTGCTTCACCTGCAGGTCGCTGATCACGCCGCTGATCGGAGCTGTGAGGTTGCTGAAGGAGAGATCGGCCTGGCGGGCCACCACGGCTTCCCGCGACTGGATGTACTGCGCCTGAAATTCATCACGCTGCAAGGAGCTGGCAGCGCCCTGGCGCACGAGGAACTCGAAGCGTTGGTAATTGAGCCTGTCCTTGTCACGCTTGGCGATCAGGCTGGCCAAATCAGCGCGCACCTGGGCCTGGTCGAGCACCAGCAGCAGCTGGCCCTGACGCACCCGATCCCCCTGGCGGATCAGCAGGCGCTCGATCCGCCCGGCCGCCTGGGCGGCCAGCTGCACCTCCTCAATCGCCTCCAGGGTGCTGATCGTGTCGACGTCGTTGCTGAAACGGCCCAGGGCCACCGGTTCGGTGGACACCTGCACCCTCCTCACCGGCTCGGGCTTGGGACCACCGCCACAGCCGGTGGCCACCAGGAGCACCGCCGCCAAAACGGCACCCGTTCCGAAGGACACGGAGCGGAGGGCAAGAATCACGCGGGCAGTGCTGGTTGAACGGATTCTGCTGGACGTTCCCACCAATCAGGTCCGGCGCGGTCGAGTCCCAGGATTGTCCCCCATGGGGCCGGATCTCCCGCGTTCCCCACGCACCCAAGCGGATGAGCGATCGGTTCGAGTTCCAGGCCCAACGCCTGCCTCAGGCAATCACCCCCCTGGCCGCCTGCGGCGCAACCCTGAGGATCCACAAGTCCGCAGATTCATAGAGCTGAGCAGGGCAAGCGCTCCGGTTCGCAGGCAACTCCGGTTCGTTTTCGCCTTCTAGAATGGGTTTTGCAGCCTTGCTTCGATGACAGCCGAACCGGGCCAGCTGGAGAGACGGGCCAGGCAAGCAGGGCGCCTGCGGGGCTTCACCCGGGCCGAAGGCATCCTGATGCTCGTGCTGGGGGTGCTGGCCCTGGTGTTCCCGGTGGTGGCCTCGGCCTGGGTCACAGTGATGGTGGCTCTCGCCTTTCTGGTGGGTGGAATCGTGGGCTGGGTCAACAACCTCGCCCGGGCCCGCAGCCTCAGCCGCTGGCACTGTTTCTGGCGGCTGGTCGTCTCCACCCTGTTCCTGGTGGCGGGCCTGTGGATGCTGCTTCAGTTCAAGGCCGGCCTGATTCCCGCCGCTCTTCAGGTCAAGGCCCTGGCCACGGCGGTGGGCATCGTGTTTCTGGCCGAAGGGGCGGTGATGGCGATCGTGTCGCTCTCGAACCGCTCCACCGCCGGCTGGGCCTGGGGCCTGGTCAACGGCCTCGTGACCCTGGTGCTGGGTCTGCTGATTCTCTCGATGGGTCCCGCTGGCCTGCTGCAGGTGGTCGGGCTGCTGGTGGGCATCAGCTTCCTCTTCAGCGGCTTCGATCTACTGCGGTTCAGTGCCCGCTTCCACCACGAGGGTGAGTGATCTCTTCACCCATCAACGGGAGAGGGTCCTCAGCCGAATCGCCCCCCTCGCCGATCGGCTGCGGCCCCGCACGCTCGAGGAGTTCGTCGGTCAGGAGGCGATCCTGGGCCCCGGCCGCCTGCTGCGCCGCGCCATCCGCGCCGATCGGGTCGGCAACCTGATCCTGCACGGCCCGCCCGGGGTGGGTAAAACCACCCTGGCCCGCATCATCGCCGGCACCACGCGGGCCCACTTCAGCAGCCTCAACGCCGTGCTCGCCGGGGTCAAGGACCTGCGCAGCGAAGTGGAGGCGGCCCAGCGGCGCCTCGGTGAGCACGGCCTGCGCAGCCTGCTGTTCATCGATGAGGTGCACCGCTTCAACAGCGCCCAGCAGGACGCCCTGCTGCCCTGGGTGGAGAACGGCACCGTCACCCTGATCGGCGCCACCACCGAGAATCCGTTCTTCGAGGTGAACAAGGCGCTGGTGAGCCGCTCGCGGTTGTTCCGGCTGCAGCCGCTCGAAACCGAGGATCTTCGCCAGCTTCTGGAGCGGGCCCTGGCCGACGGCGAGCGAGGCTATGGCACCCGTTCGGTGGTGCTGAGCAGCGAGGCCGCCGCCCACCTGCTGGATGTGGCCGGTGGCGATGCCCGCAGCCTGCTCAATGCCCTGGAGCTGGCGGTGGAGACGACGGAGCCCGATGGGAACGGCGCCATCAGGATCGACCTGGCCATCGCTGAGGAGTCGATCCAGCAACGGGCCGTGCTCTACGACAAGCAGGGGGACGCCCACTTCGACACGATCAGCGCCTTCATCAAATCGCTGCGGGGCTCCGACGCCGATGCGGCCCTGTTCTGGCTGGCCCGGATGGTGGAGGCGGGCGAAAACCCGCGTTTCATCTTTCGCCGCATGCTGATCGCCGCCGGAGAAGACGTGGGCCTGGCCGATCCCCAGGCGATCGTGGTGGTGGAGGCCTGCGCGGCGGCCTTTGAGCGGGTGGGGCTGCCGGAAGGGCTCTACCCCCTCGCCCAGGCCGCCCTCTATCTGGCCGGGGCCGAGAAGAGCAACAGCGTGCTGGGTTTCTTCGATGCCCTCAAGAGTGTGCGAACCGCCGCCAAGCAAACCGTGCCTTCGCCTCTGCGGGATGCCAGCCGCGATGGCCAGGCCTTCGGCGATGGGGTGGGCTACCGCTACCCCCATGCCTACGCCGAGCACTGGGTCGCCCAGACCTACCTGCCCGCCGTCCTGCAGGGGCAGGTGTTCTGGCAACCCGGTGGCCTGGGCTGGGAAGGCGCCCTGAAGGGACGCCTGCAGCAACGGCGGGCCGCCCAGCTCGCCGCTACCGCGGAAACCATGGCCGAAACCGGCACCATGGCGCTGGAGCCGCTGAGCAGCAGCCCGGACGATCCCCAGCTGGAGCGCTGGCTGCAACGGCAGGCAGCCGCCGAAGGGGAGAGGCTGGACCTCCTGCGCCAACGGTTCTGGCAGGGGGCCCGCTGGCAGCGCCACGACCGGGTGCTGGTGCTGGAGGCCCGCTCCCTGCTCTGGGCGCTCGATCCCCTCGAAGCCACGCCCGAAGGGGGCCTGGTGATCACCGTGGCGCACCCCTCAGAGAAGGAGCGCCTCCAGGCACACCTGCAACTCCTCGATGCCCTCCGCCAGCCGCAACTGTGCGTGGTGCCACCGGAGCATCCGGAAGCGCTGGCCGCCCAGCTGGGTGCGACCGAGCGCTTCGAATGGGTGGCGGCGCGCCAGCCCTTCCAGGGTCTTGGGGCAACCGGGCTGCGCCGCTGGGCGGAAACACTGACGGCTCTGGCCAGCGACAACGCCCAGCTGCGGCTGCTGTTCAGCGTTCCGTTGATCGGCCCGGCGGAAAGCCTGCTGGCCGTCCTGGGCGCCCCTGGCCGGCCTGGCGCCGAACCCACCGACACCCACCAGCGGCTGGAGGCCTGCCTGCCGCTGGAGCGGCAATGGCTGCAAGACGCTTCGGCCTCCGCCCAGGCGGTGATGCTGGGCCAGCTGGAGGCGCTGGGCTGGCAGGTGGCCGAGGAGGGTTGGCAAGAGCCGCTTCAACTCGCCTTGACCCCCGCCTTGGTGGAGCGTTGGTTTGGCGCCGAAGCCAGCTACCGGAGGGTCCTGGGCCAGGCGTTCGGGGTCTCCGAGATTGCCGCTCTGCAGGAATGCTTCGAGGCCAACCGCAACGCAAGCCTGCCCCAACGGCTCGACCACGGCCTGTTGATCGCCAGGTGGCCCGGGGAGGCCGCCATCAAAAAAGCCCCGACGAAGCGGGGCTGAAAGGCGGTGGGCGGCCGGCCGAAACCGGCCGGGGCTGGTCACCAGAGGCCGCGGATCGGCTCAGGGGCGGGGGCGAAGGTCCGGGGAGCGGGAGCGGTGCGCACCTGGGCGACGGGGCCGGTCAACTGGTTGGCCTGGATGCAGGCGGGCAGGAAGACATACCAGGAGAGCAGGGAGGTGCACTGGGCCGTTCCTGCCTGGCACTTGCCTTCAGCGCAGATGTTCTGCTTGCCGTCGTAGGTGTTGCAGGTGTCCGCCAGGCGGAAGTCGGTGGGAAGGGCCGCCATGATCCCGGCTGAGGAGATCGAGCCATCACGGGCATCGGCGATGATGGCGCTGCGCAGCGCAGGCACCGCGTAGGTGGTCATGCTCCAGTAAGGGAAGTAGCTGCGGGTCTGATCCTTGAGGAACTTCACCCCGGCATCGGAGTAGAGGAAACGGGACACCCCGACCAGATCGACGGTGTAGGTCTTGGAGAGCCCGGCGCGGATTTCATCGGAGGTCCAGCCGGAACGGGAGATCCCGTCGCCCAAGCCCCGATCGGTCACGGCACCGGACTCAATGAACGTGCCGAATTTGTCGTAGCCGGTCGACCAGACGGCGCCACCGGTGTTCCAGCGCACGGGCAGGTCGTTGTCAACGGCAGCGGAAGCGGGCAGGGCGGATGCCGACAGGGCGGCTCCCACAAGAAGACTGGCGGCAAGACGCTTGAGCACGGCTGAATCAAAAGAACTCCAATTTCAACTTACATGCAGGAGTTGCATTTGCCCACAACTTGCCCACAACTTGCACTCAGCGCCCGGACACCGACGGCAAAGAAAGTGTGGACTTCCTAAAGAAACAGTCAGAAACCCGAGCGCTCGGCAGCCGGCAGCTGGGCTTTGACATTCGGCAGGGGCCGCCAGCCCGGCGGGCACTCCAGGCGGGAGCCGCGGAAGGGGAATGGCGCCGGGGTTCCCTTCCCTCGGCACACCACGCCGCGCGGCACGCCGTCGATCGCCTCCACCCGGGCCACATAGGTTTCGGAGCCGCCAGGGGTGCTGAGCCGCAGCTGGACGGATTGATCGTCGAGGCTCACCTTGGCGGCCATGCCGTCGGGTTCCTCGATCCCCAGCACATCCAGATAGCCGCTGAAACCACCCCAGAAGTAGCGGGTGATCTCAGCGCCGACAAAGCGGTTGAGCTGCACCGAGGCCTCCTGCCGCTGGGCCAGCAGGGCTTCCTGGCTGTCGAGCGCAACCAGGAGCCCGGCCGTGGCCGAAGCCGTTCGGCTGAGCATCGGGGGCCGGATTGGCAGTTGCACCAGGCCGGCCAGACCGATCAAGCTGAGAACACCGACCAGAGCCAGACGAGCGCCGACAAGCATGGGTGGCCCGAGTGAGCCGCGACCCTAAGCCCCCTAGGCTCGCTCCACTCCAGCCAAACCCCCATGTCCCTGAGCCTCGGCGATCCAGCTCCGGAGTTCACCCTCCCGGACCAGACCGGCACACCGGTGAGCCTTGCCTCCCTTCGCGGCCAGAGGGTGGTAATATACTTCTATCCGAAGGATGACACCCCCGGCTGCACCAAGGAGGCCTGCGGCTTTCGCGACCAGTGGTCCCGTTACGCCGAGCTCGGCATCAAGGTGCTTGGCATCAGCAAGGACGGCGCCGCCAGCCACGGCAAATTCATCGCCAAGTACAACCTGCCCTTCACCCTGCTCAGCGATCCTGACCCCTGTCCCGTGGCGGCGGCCTATGGCAGCTACGGGCTGAAAACGTTCATGGGTCGGGAGTCGATGGGGATGATGCGCCACACCTTCGTGGTGGATGCCGCAGGAAAGCTGGAGCTCTTCTACCTGAAGGTCAAGGCCGAGCAGATGGCCGAGCAGATCCTCTCGGATCTCAAGCTGGGCTGAGCGCCGCCAGCGCCTCCAGGCAGAGGCCCGGCGCCAGCTCGCAGCTCTGGCCCAGCTTCCCCAGCAGGGGGGCCAGCAGCGGGGCGTCCCCACCGGTGAGCCAGAGCCGGGTCGGCCCCTCCGTCTGGAGCGCCGCCGAGGCCTGAGCGATCGCCGCCGCCAGCCCCCAGAGGCAGCCGGCGGACATCGCCACTTCGGTGGCCGCCGGCCAGGGGTCCCGGTTATCGAAGGGCAAGGCGCCTTCCGCGTCGCCATCCACGCTCGGCAGCAGGGCCGTGGCTGCCGCCAGCGCCGAGAGCTGAAGGCGCACCCCGGCCATCAGCCGACCACCGGCAAAGGCACCCTGGTCGTTGACCCGGGTCAGGCTCAGCGCCGTGCCGGCATCCGCCACCAGAACGGCGCCGCCGGCTCCGCTCCGTTGTTGCCGGCGCCAGGCCTCCCAGCCGGCCAGGGCCCGGTCCAGCCCCAGCCAGGCGGGCATCGATCGCAACGGCACCGCCTCCAGGCTCAGCCTTCGCTCCGGGGGAAGCTGGAGAGCGGGCGGTAGGTGGCCGACACAGGCCCAGGAGCGCAATCGGCCCAGCTCAGCGGCGGAGATGGCAGCCGGCGCTGGTGTATGCCAGCAGCGCAGGCCCCCCTGGGCCTGCTGCTGAAGGGTCTCGGCCCAGTGCCAGCGGCTGTTGCCGATCAACAGCCACTGGCCAGCCGCCATCTAGATCCCCTCGCCCATCACCCCGGGGAGATGGATGCCGCACTCCTGTTTGAGGCCGCCGAAGCGGCTGGCGCGGGTGCCAGCCTCGTTGTCGCCACCGCCGAGGTCGGGACCGCTGGAATGCCAGTCGCCAACCGAGGAGTAGCCCTGTGCAAAGAGCGGATGCTGGGGAAGGAAATTCTCCTGCATGTAATAGAAGACGTCGCGGGCAGTCCAGGCCAGCAGGGGCCGCAACGACCATCGTCCCCTGACCGCGTCGAGGACGTTCATCGAGCTGCGGTGGTCCGTCTGGTTACCCCGCACCCCACTCGCCCAGCAGCGAATCTGCAGCCGTTCGAAGGCCTGATCGAGCGGTTGCACCTTGCGAAGCTGGAGATAGCGCTCCATGTCGTCGGGTTGCCCCGTTTCCCAGAGACGGCCATGCAGAGCCTCCATCCGGGCCGGGCTCATCTCCGCCTGGGCCACCTCCAGCCTGATGGGCAAAAGCTCGCCAAGCTCCTGGGCATAGCGATAGGTTTCGGCCGTGAGATAGCCGGTATCCACCCAGATCACCGGGATGGACGTGCTGAGGCGGCTGGCCATGTGCAGCAGCACGGCCGACTGAATGCCGAAGCTGGTGGTCAGGGCAAAGGACTCCCCGAAGGTGTCCAGCCCCCAACGCAGCTGATCGATCGAATCGAGCGGTTCGAGCGCCGCATTGGCGGCGGCCGCATCCAGCTTCCAACCTTCACGGTTGGTTGACACGCTGGGGGCCATCAGACTGTTCATGCCATTCATCTTCCCGTGCCAACCGGCAGGGATGGGTTGATCAACGGGGCTGGGTAGTGTTCAAGGGCACGTTCACCTCCCAACCCCCCAACCTCACCAGCATGACTGAAACCTGTTCATCATGACGGAGACCGGTCCAGACCAACGCCCGGGATCTGGCAGGCCCGTCGTGATTGCCGGCGGGGGTTTTGGCGGGCTCTACACCGCCCTGGCCCTGGCCGGGCGGCGCAACCCACCGGCGATCCTGCTGATCGAGCCCAGGGAACGATTCGTTTTCCAACCACTCCTCTACGAACTGCTCTCGGAGGAATTGCGTTGCTGGGAGGTGGCCCCGCGCTACGACCGTCTGCTGGCTGGCCGCGGTGTGGCCTGGCTGCGCGACCGAGTGAAGAGCGTCGATGCCCAGGCCCATGCGCTTGTCACCGAGCAGGGCCGCGTGCTCGGCTATTCCCGACTTGTTCTGGCCACCGGCAGCATACCCACCAGTTTCGGCGTTCCCGGCGTGGAGGAGCAGGCCATCGGCTTTCACACCCTGGCCGATGTCGAGCGCCTCCACAACCTGGTGCGTCAACTTCGCCGGAAGCAGCGGCCCCTGCAGCGCCTCGCCCTGGTGGGCGCAGGCCCCAGCGGCGTGGAACTGGCCTGCAAGCTGGCCGATCTGCTGCAGGGAGCGGCCGTTCTCGAGCTGATCGAGCAGGGGCCTGAGCTGCTGCCCCTGGCGCGATCGTTCAATCGGGAGCAAGCCCGCTCCGCCCTCTTGCGCCGCGACGTGCGCCTGCGGACCCACACCCGGGTGCTGGCGGTGAAGCCCGGCCGCCTCCAGCTGGGCCTCCCGCCAGCGGCAGGGGGAGAGCCTGGCCGGGAAGAGCTGGCCGTCGACGGGGTGATCTGGACCGCCGGCGTCCGCGTCAACAGCCCCCCCGTGGCTCCCCCTGCGGCGGTGGATGGCCGCGGCCGGCTGCTCTGCACCCCAGAGCTGCAGATGCGGCAGCACCCCGATCTGTTCGCGATCGGGGATGTCGCCCACGTCGAAGACGCCGATGGGGAGCCCCTGCCCGCCACCGCCCAGGTGGCGATCCAGCAGGCCGAGCATCTGGCCGCCAACCTTCAGCGTTCCCTGGCCGGTGAACCGCTGGAGCCCTTCCTCTGGCATGACCTGGGCGAGATGATCAGCCTCGGCGTCGGCGAGGCCAGCCTGACTGGCCTCGGTCTCACCCTGGCCGGCCAGGTCGCCTATCGGATTCGCCAGGTCACTTACCTGTCGCGCCTGCCGGGCCGCTCCCACCAGCTTCGGGTGGCGGCGGGCTGGCTCAGCGACCTGGGGCGCCCCAGACCTTGAGCCCGGCCACCGCTCCGCCCCTGCCCACCCCCCGGGGCCTGCTGATCGACGCCATGGGCACCTTGATCGACCTGCGCCGCTCGGTGGGCAGCACCTATGCGGAGCTGGCCGCCCGCCACGGCGTTCAGGTGGAAGCCGCCACGATCGACCAGGCCTTCGGGGCGATCTACCGCCAGGCTCCCCCCCTGGCCTTCCCGGGCCTGACCGGCGAGGAGCTGGGCAGGGCCGAGCGCCGCTGGTGGGGGGAGCGGATCACGGCGGTGTTCGCCGCTGCGGACGCCCCCCTCGCCACGCCAGCGCTGGGCGAGGAGCTGTTCGATAGCTTCGCGAACCCCGATCTGTGGCAGGTATATCCGGATGTGGTCGAACCCTTGCGCCGCTGGCATGGGGCGGGGATCAAGCTGGCCGTGGTGAGCAACTTCGATCAGCGCTTGATCGGACTCCTGGCGGGTCTGGGGCTGGAGGATGTGTTTCAGGCGGTGATTGTGTCGAGTGCGGCCGGGGCGGCCAAGCCCAGCCCCATTCCGTTCCAGCTGGCCCTCGAGGCCCTGGGCCTGGGCGCCGATCAGGTCTGGCATGTCGGCGACAGCCCGGAGGATGTGGCCGGAGCCGCTGCCGCCGGGATCGCCTGCCTGCGGATTCGGCGCCCTTGAAACAAGCCGTTCTGCTAGGCCGGGTCAACGGCCTGCGCCCCGCCCAGAAGCGAAGGCTGGAGCGCCTGTCCCAGCGCCGCCATCCGGAAGCGGGCGGAGCGGAGCTGCTCTGCCTGCAACGGCTGGCCGCTGAGGCCCGGGAACTGGAGCTTCCCCTCAGCCTGCTGGTGGATGGCCGCGGGCTCTGCCGCCTGCTCTGGGTGGGTCCCCTGGAGCAATCGGGGCGGTTGATCGAGCGGCTGCCGGGCTCCCAGCGGCGCCAGGGCCAGGGCTGGCGCCTGATCAGCTGCGTTGGCCACGGACCAGGCCTGGAACCCCAGGGGAGCGAGGCGCTGGTGGGCCTGGATCTGGGACCGGCGCTCTGGTTGCGCTTCCCCCACCAGGCCGCCGCCGGCGGCCAGTGGCCCGCCGCCCTTTATGCCCCCGGCCAGGAGGAAGCCCATCCCTGGCGGTGCCAACGGGACGGGGAGCTGGGCGCCTTGTGCGACCCCCTGGCCATGCCGATCAGCTCCCCTCCAGAGGAAGCGGAGCCAGCAGCCACCGCAGGCCCGGAGCGGGTGCTCCTGCTGGCCCTGGTCCTGGGCGACGCCACCGCCAGCCAGCGCGACATTGGTGAACTGGAGGCCCTGGTGCGCAGCGCCGGTTCCCTGCCCGTGGGGCTGGTCCAACAAAAGCGGCAGGCCGGGGCCCACCCGGTGCTCTGGGGGGATGGGAAGCTGCGGGAGGCCGCGCTCGAAGCCCGGCGGCTGGGGGCCACCCTGGTGGTGACCGACCGGGAGCTCAGCCCCTTCCAGGCCCGCCACCTGGAGCGCCTGCTCGACCTGCCGGTGAGTGATCGGAGTGAGCTGATCCTCGACATCTTTGCCCAGCGGGCCGCCAGCAGCGCCGGCCGGCTGCAGGTGGAACTGGCCCAGTTGCGCTATCGACTGCCCCGGCTGAGCGGCCGGGGTCAGAGCCTGTCGCGGCAGGGGGGCGGCATCGGCACCCGGGGGCCCGGAGAAACCCAGCTGGAGAAGGATCGCCGCGTCATTGCCCGCCGCGTCGACCGGCTGCAGAAGGAGGTGCATCAGCTCGGTGAACACCGCGCCCGCCTGCGCCAGGGGCGCCAGGGGGTGCGGCGCCTGGCCCTGGTGGGCTACACCAACGCCGGCAAGAGCTCCCTGCTCAATGCCCTCACCAAACCGCTGGCCGGTGAGGAGGTGCTGGCGGAAAACAAGCTGTTCGCCACCCTCGATCCCACCACCCGGCGGCTGGAATCACGCCTCCCGGATGGCTCGGTGTCCAGGCTCCTGCTCACCGACACGGTGGGCTTCATCCGGGAGCTCCCCCCACCCCTGCTGGAAGCCTTCCGCTCCACCCTGGAGGAAACCCTGGAAGCGGATGGCCTGCTGATCGTGGTGGACCTCTCCGATCCGGCCTGGCCCGAGCAGCTCCGCACGGTTCACGCCATCCTCGATTCCCTGGGCAGCCAGGCCCCCCGCCAGTTGATCGGCAACCAGATCGACCGCTGCTTGGCCGGGGAACGGGAGCGGGCCCAGTCCCTGATGCCTGGAGCGCTGTTCGTTTCCGCCACGGAGGGGCTGGGGCTCCAGGGATTGCGGCGCTGGATGTTCCAGCAGCCGAGCGGATCAAGCCTTGACAACAATGATGTTGTGTAGCGGGGGTTACGGCGGCCCTACTGCCTTCCACCTCAGGACGGGGTGCTGTGGCACGATCGAGCGGTTGGCCCATCCACTCCCATGGCACTTCAACTCGGTGACACCGTTCCCGATTTCACCCAGGACTCCCAGCTGGGCCCGATCAACCTCTACGACTTCGCCGGTGACAGCTGGGTCGTGTTGTTCTCCCACCCGGCCGACTACACGCCGGTCTGCACCACAGAGCTCGGCGAGGTGTCAAGGCTGCGCCCCGAATGGGAAAAGCGCAACGTCAAAACGCTTGCCCTGAGCGTGGATTCCGCCGAGAGCCACAAGGGCTGGATTGGCGACATCAACGAAACCCAGCACACCAGCGTCGACTATCCGATCCTGGCCGATGCCGACAAGAGCGTCAGCGATCTCTACGGGATGATCCACCCCAACGCCCTCAACAACCTGACGGTGCGCTCGGTGTTCATCATCGACCCCAACAAGAAGCTGCGTCTGCAGATCACCTACCCCGCCAGCACCGGCCGCAACTTCGACGAGATTCTGCGGGTGATCGATTCGCTCCAGCTCACCGACCACCACTCCGTGGCCACCCCGGTGAACTGGAAGGACGGGGATGACTGCGTCGTGGTGCCTTCGATCTCCACCGAGGACGCCCGCGCCAAATTCAGCAAGGGGGTCACCGAGATCAAGCCCTACCTGCGCTTCACCCCCCAGCCGAATCGCTGATTTGTTGCGGCTGGTCGCAGAATGGCGCCTGCAGCAACCGACCCTGGATGACCAACTGGTGGCAGTGGCAAGGGGCCTCCTCTGGCCAGCCGAACAGCTTCGCGGTGATCGGGGCCGGCCGATTCGGCACGGCCGTGAGCAAGGAGCTGGTGCGCTGCGGCGCCGACGTGCTGGTGGTGGACAGGAGCCAGCGGGCCATCGATGAGCTCCGCCAGATCGACCCCGCCATCGAGGGGCGGGTGCTGGATTGCACCGAGGAGGAGGCCCTGCGGGCCGCCGGAGTGCTTGACCTCGACACCGTGGTGGTGGGAATCAGTGAACCGATCGAGGCCAGCATCACCGCCACCTTGATCGTCAAGGACAGTGAGGGCAGCCGGGTGAAGCAGGTGATCGCCCGGGCCACCTCCGATCTTCACGAGAAGATGCTGCGCAGGGTGGGAGCCGACACGGTGGTGTTTCCATCCCGCATGCAGGGGGAGGAACTGGGTCGGCAGCTGATGCGGCCCAATCTGCTGGATCGGCTGCGGCTCGACGACCGCAACAGCATCGAGGAGATCAAGGTGCCCCGCTCCTTCATCGGCCGTTCGCTGCGCGACCTGAATCTGCGCAAGAACTACGAGGTCAGCATCCTGGCGGCCGGTCCCGTCAACAGCCTGTCGGTGAATCCACCGGCCTCCCACGTGCTCACCGAAGGAGACCTGCTGGTGGTGATGGGCTCGGTGCAATCGCTGGAGGGTCTGCCCCAGCTGTGAGGGGCACCGCGGTCCTGGGGCTGATGAGCGGCACCAGCGCCGATGGGGTCGACGCCGTCCTGGCCAGGTTCGAGGGCCCGCCGGCCAGGCCCCGCTGGCGCCTGCTCGCCAGCCGCTCCCTGGATTACCCGGCAGCGCTGCACCGGCAGTTGATCGCGATCGGCCAGGGGCAACCAGCCACGGCGGAGGCGATCCTGAACCTGGCCGAAGCGGTGACGGAGGTGCAGGCGACCTGTGCCCGCCAGTGCGACCCGACGGGCCAGGCAACCCTGGTGGGCTGCCATGGCCAGACCCTCTGGCATCGTCCGCCCCAAGGCGGCCAGCGGGGTTGCAGTTGGCAGTTGCTCCAGGGGCCTCTGCTGGCCCAACTGCTGCAACGGCCGGTGGTGTTCGATCTGCGGGCCCACGATTTGGCCCTGGGGGGCCATGGAGCGCCCCTGGTGCCCGCCGCCGATGCCGCCCTGATGCCGGCGATCGGGGGATGGCGGGCCCTGCTGAACCTCGGCGGTATCGCCAACCTCACCCTGCTGCCGCCGGCGACGGGACCCGAGCGGCAGGCCCCGGTGCGGGGCTGGGACTGCGGCCCGGCCAACACCCTGATCGACCTGGCGGTCAGCCGCTTCAGCCAGGGGACCCAACGGTTCGATGCCGATGGCCAGTGGGCACGGAGGGGAACCGTCAACGAGGCGCTGATCCGTCGCTGGCTGCAGGAGCCCTACTTCCAGGGCCTGCCGCCGAAGTCGACCGGACGGGAGCAGTTCGGCCAGGCCGATCTCGAGCGACGGCTGCAGGACCTGGAGGGGGCGGATGGGGCCTTGGGGCCTGGCCAGCCCCAAGCCGATGCCCTGGCCACCCTCACGGCCTTCAGCGCCGCCGTTGTGGCGGCCGACCTGGGCAAAGGCCCCCGACCCCTGGAGTTGGTGGTGGCCGGCGGCGGGGCCAGAAATGGAGTTCTGATAGAGCAGCTGCGGCGGCGCTGCCGGGGCCTGTGGGTGCGCCCCCTGGCTGACCTCGGCATCGGGGAAACGGATCGGGAAGCCCTGGCCTTTGCCTTGCTGGCCTGGTGGCATCAACGGCGCCATCCCGGCTCCTTGCCCTCGGTGACGGGAGCGAGCTGGCCGGCTGTTCTCGGGGTGCGGGCCGACCCGACGGCGCCCTAAGCGCTGGGGCGCTGCAGCCTCAGGCGCCGGGGAAGCCCCCGCAGGCGACGGGGCTCCTGCCGCTCCAGGGCCTTGCGGAACCGGTCGCCGGAGAGTGCGGCTTCAGGGACCGCCGGCCGGCCCAATGCCCCCTGCCCGCCGAGTGCCGATTCCTGGGCCCGCTCAAGCCGGTCCAGCCCCTGTTGAATCAACACCTTGGCCATGTTGCTGACCGTGCGCGATTCGGTCTCGGCTGCGGCGCTGAGACGATCACAGAGATCTTCCGGCAGCACGACCTGAACGCGGGGGGACTTGGGCCGGCCGCTCGTGGAGGTCTGACGGGTGGCCACGGCCCCAGGATCATGCGCGATACCCAGGAGTGTACAGAGATCCACTTGGATACTATCCAGCAGTATGCTCAGGCAGCTCCGCACACCAGCCATGGGCCAGGCCATCAGCAAGGACCTCAGCCAAGACGTCAGCAAGCCAGGCAGAAGAACCAAGGCATCAACTGGGCTTTCTACGGCCGTCAGGCCCGCTGCCGTCGCTGCCACGGCCCAGGAGCAGCGGACCGCATCCCGGCCGGGCTCCAGTCGGCGGAGCGCCGAGCAGAGTGATGTGCTGGTGTCGGCGGTGATCAGCACCTACCTGCTCACCCACCTGCACCATGTGCTGCAACGGGCCGAGTACGCCGCCGTCCAGGAAGGACGCCAGCCCCTCGCCGCCAACTACGCCCAGCTGCGCAAGGTGCTCTGCCTCGATGCCCGCACGATGGAAGATGCCTCTGCATCCGGGCATCTCGAGGTCGAGCCCCCCTGCGCCGCTTGAGCCGGCGGGGCCCGGATCGGCCGGTGCCGCGTTGCCAATATCCAACAACCGGCCACCGGGGGCGTTGGCAGCTGCCTGGCGCCCATAGGGTCAGCACGCTGTCCTCTCCTGCCTGGCCCAGGGCCTGCCCATGGCTGACACCAATGCCGCCCGCCTCTATGAACGAATCCGGGCCGATGAAGCCCTCACCCAGTCCCTCTTTCGTCAGGCGCTGCAGGACCCGAAGGGAACGGTGAGCCGGATCCTCGCCCTCGGCGCCGAGTGGGAACTACCCGTCACCGAAGCTGCCGTGAAGGAGCACCTGGCCTCGCTCGATGACGAAAGCAAGCAATGGTTGATCAAGGCCCGAGGGGGACTCTAGGGGCTCGTCGGCACCGAAGGCCGGGCCGGTGCCAGCCGCGCCGGAGCCTGGCTGGGTGCCGGCCGGGGCAACCGTTCTCCCTGGGACCAGCTGAAGAACAGCCAGTGGCTCACCAGCGCCAGGCCAGCGGCCACCACCAGCGCCGCCACCTGCTCCAGACGTTTAACGATCACGGGCGGCCGCGCGGGGTTGGAATCAGTCTGGCGAAGCGCCCAGCCCAGACTCCCTGCGGCCCTCCAGCCAGGGATGATGGTTTGACCAACCGGCCCTACCCCACTTCCCGTGCTTCGTCTTGAACGCGTTTCAAAGATTTACCCCACGGGCGAGGTGCTTCGCGACGTCACCTGGGAGGTGAAGGCGGGGGATCGCATCGGGCTGGTGGGGGTGAACGGCGCCGGCAAATCCACCCAGATGCGCATCATCGCTGGGCTGGAAGAGCCCACCAGCGGCCAAGTGGTGAAGCAGGGGGATCCGCGCATCGCCTACCTGCAGCAGGAGTTCGACGTGGATCCGGAGCGCACGGTGCGCGAAGAGCTGTTCCAGGCCTTCGGCGAGGCGGCCGAGGTGCTGATCCACCAGCACCGCGTCGAACACGAGATGGCCAGCGAGAAGGCCGCCACTGACCCCGATCACCTCGACGAGCTGATCCACGAGTTGGGCCGCCTCCACAGCCGCTTCGAGTCCCTGCACGGCTACGAGCTGGATGCCCGCATCGACAAGCTGCTGCCGTCGATCGGCTTCACCCCGGAGGGGGTCGAAGAGGCCGTCGGCTCCTACTCCGGTGGCTGGCAGATGCGCATCGCCCTGGGCAAGATCCTGCTGCAGGACCCTGATCTGCTGCTGCTGGACGAACCCACCAACCACCTGGACGTGGAGACGATCCAGTGGCTGGAGGACTACCTGATCGCCCAGACGGTGCCCCTGGTGGTGATCAGCCATGACCGGGCGTTCCTCGATCGGGTCTGCAACCAGATCGTCGAAACCGAGCGAGGGATCTCCCGCAGCTACCTGGGCAACTACAGCCAGCACCTGGAGCAGAAGGCTCTCGAACGCGAGGCCACCCAGGCCGCCTTCGATCGCCAGCAGAAGGATCTGGCTAGCCAACAGGCCTACATCGACCGCTTCCGGGCCAGCGCCACCCGCAGCACCCAGGCCAAGAGCCGCGAGAAGCTGCTGGAGAAGGTGGAGCGGATCGAGGCCCCGATCGAGAGCGTGGGCGGTCCCCGCTTCCAGTTCCCGCCCGCTCCCCGCAGCGGCCGGCAGATCGCCCTGATCGACGACCTCACCCACAGCTACGGCGACAAGATCCTCTTTCTGGGGGCCCACCTGGAGGTGGAACGGGGGGATCGCATCGCTTTCGTGGGGCCCAACGGCGCCGGAAAATCCACCCTGCTGCGCCTGGTGATGGGCAGCGAGACCCCCGACGGAGGCATCGCCCGGCTGGGGGAGCACAACGTGGTGGCGGGATACTTCGAGCAGAACCAGGCCGAGGCCCTCGACCTGACCCGAACCGTGATCGACACCCTGTTCGAGGCGGTGCCCGACTGGACCCAGACCCAGGTGCGCTCCCTACTGGGCAGCTTCGGCTTCAGCAACGACACGGTGTTCAAGGACGTGGGCCAACTCAGCGGCGGCGAGAAGGCGCGGCTGGCCCTGGCCCTGATGCTGCTGAGCCCCTGCAACCTGCTGGTGCTGGATGAGCCCACCAATCACCTGGACATCCCCGCCAAGCAGATGCTGGAGGGCGCACTGCAGGCCTACGAGGGAGCGGCCCTGCTGGTGTCCCACGATCGCTATTTCATTGCGCGGGTGGCCAACCGGATCGTCGAGATCCGCGACGGCGAGCTTGTGCTCTACCGGGGTGACTACGCCTACTACCAGGCCAAAAAGCAGGAGGAAGCCGATCAGGATCTCGAAGCCGAGGCCACCCGCGAGCGCGAGGCCAGGAAAAGCGCCAACCAGGAGAAGCAGAAAGCCCGTGCCGCCAAGCTCAAAGCGAAGGCGTGAGACGCTGCACAAACAACTTCACACATCCGTAGGCAGGAAGACTCATTTCGCTGGCCACCCGCGGAGCATGTTCATATCCTGACGGTATCCCCTGAGGCCAGGACCATGACCCGCTCGACCCCCCCCGTATCCCCCTCCCTCGATCAGTCGCCCACTGGGACAGAGTTGTCCAGCGAACTCGACGCCCCCACGGGCGGCGGCGCCCAAGAGCAGGCGTGGGACTCGGTGGAAACCTATTTCGAATGCATCACCACCTGCTCCCTCGACGACGGTGAGTGCGTCACCAACTGCGTGGAGGAACTGCGCGAGCACCACTGACCAGCACCACTGACCAGCAGGCAGGCGATCCCTGCAGCCGGACACCCCGATGGGGACTTCCTGACAGCCAGCCCCTAACTGTGTACCGATTGCTACGCAAGCACTCGAAACACTTCGTAGCATTCGGATGGCTTCAAAGCCCCTTCGCGATGCCTGGAATGTCCGAACCGCTCGCCCTCACCCTCGGTCAAAAGTTTGAACTGGAGCGCATGACCCGCGTCATCGACTCCACCGGCGATGCCCAGTCGCTGCGGGGCCTGGCCAAGCAGTTGCTGCACGCCTGGCAAACCCAACGGGCCGCCACCGACTGGGTGATGCGCCAACAGCTCGCCATGCCATCCGGCTTTGGCGCTGGAGCCCCAGCCCAGGCTGCCGCCAACCCCCATGCCGCGGAGGGTGTAGCCAACCCCTTCCCCTTTCCTCCCAACGACGTGCTCTGAGCACCAGATCCGGCCAGGCTCAGCGGCCCTGGGCCGATCGAGCGATCGCCGTGGGGACCACCTGCACCTGCAGGGTGGTGCCGGCCCGCAGCACCTGAAGATCCATCGGTTTGCCGACACCATTGGCCTCCACGGCCGAAATCATCTGGGCGGGCCCCGCCACCGGGCGCCCCGCCGCCGTCACGATCACGTCACCGGGACGCAGCCCTGACTGGGAGGCCGGGCTGCCAGGCATCACACTCCTCACCAGGGCCCCCTGCCGGACCGTGCGGCCCAGCTCATCGGGCAGCTCATCCAGCCCGACCCCGATCATGGGATGGCTGACCGTTCCTGTGGCCAGCAACTGCTTGGCGATGCTGCGGGCACGGTTGATTGGAATGGCGAAGCCCAGCCCGGCGCCGGGGCCCGAGCGCACCAGGGTGTTGATGCCCACCACTTCGCCATCGGCGTTGAGCAAGGGGCCGCCGGAATTACCGGGGTTGATCGCCGCATCGGTCTGAATCAGGTCGAGGCGCTTATCGGTGATCCCCAGCTTGCTGACATTGCGGTTCAAGTTGCTGATGATTCCCATCGTCACCGTGTTGTCCAGGCCGAAGGGGTTGCCGACGGCGATGGCCCAGTCACCCACCTGAAGAGCATCGGAGTTGCCCAGGGTGGCCACCGGCCAGGGGCCAGCGCCGAGCAGTCGGAGCAGGGCCAGATCGGTCAGGGAGTCGAGGCCCACCACCTTCGCTTCCACCCGGCGGCCATCCTTTAGACCGACGAACACGCGGTCACTCTTTTCGACGACATGGGCATTGGTGAGGACCAGGCCATCGGATTGAAAGATCACGCCGCTGCCCAGCCCCCGTTCCTTGCGCTGGGCTGGAAGCTGTCCCTGGGGAAACCCGAAGAACTGGCGGAACAAGGGATCGGCCATCAGCCTGGAGGGGAGGCCCGAGCCTCCTGAGCTGGCCACGGTGCGTTCCGTGTCGATCGTGACGACGGCCGGACCGGCACGATTGACGGCCTCAGCGACAAACGACTGGCGAGACAGGCCGGAGCGAGGTGCCTGCTGGGACTGGGCTGTCGCGACCCGCTCGATCAGGGCCGGGGACGCGAGCACCAGGGCCAGGGGCAGGGCAGGCAAAAGAACAGTGCGTGGAAAGCTGCGAAAATCCAAAACCAGGTTCAGCAAAGCTGATTTGACCGTAATGGCGGATTGGCGGCTGTCGGTTGCCGCAGCACTCGCAAGATGTGACGAAGTGCGGAGCTCGCCAGCCCAATCGAACCGCCATGAGTGGGTCGTGCAGCCTCCGGCGCCCGATCCTTGGCCCTAAGGTTTGCAAACTTATGTGAATCCCCATGGACACCAGCTCGCTTCTCCTCCTTTTTCTTGCCTTCGGAGCAGCGTTGAGCAGCCTCTGGGCCTGGAAGCTCGCTCATGCCGCCACATCCAGGCAATGATGAAGGGATAGGCCTCCACCCGCCGGTCCTGTTCATCCGAAAGCGCCCCCATGGCCCAGCTTGTCCCCTTGTTGTACGGAGCCAGTTTCGTCTTGCTGTTGGTCCAGGCTTTTCGGGTCATGGCACGGGGCTTCAAAGCAGTTCCCCGCCTGGGAGATCCCACCGGGATCACCCTCGCCTCCAGCGGTGACTCAGCAGGGTTCCCTGGTGGATCAGGAGGGGCAGATCGCACTGGACGCCTGACCGTTCACCCGGAACTGTTGGATTCGCACGGGCAGCTCATCCGGGACGACCTGATGACGGTTCGATTCAGCGGTGAGAACGAGGAGTCCACCGTTCCACCCGAGGCCACCTGAACCGGCCTGGCTCCCCTTGGGGGATACGGTCCCGTCACTGCATAGCCTGAGCTGGTTTCGCCAACTGGTAAAACCATGGCGATGAGCAGATTCCCGGCGGAGGCCGAACGTTGGACCAGAGAACCCGAATCGTGGCCGCCGTGCTGCGCACCCTGAAGCTGCCCCCCCGCTTCCGTCTGCACCTGATCAAGGAGGACCCCGTGCGCCTCGAGCTCAGCATCACCCCTGCCTACGGCAAGGATCCGATCCTGGTGGGACTGGTGGAATCCCAGGACCTGGTGGCCAGGCGCGACCGTGAGGGCCGCATCCCCAGGGATCTGCAAGGCACCTGGGACTGGACAGTCCGCCATGGCAAGGTGACCACTGGCGGCTGGAACCCGTACCTCAAGGAAGCCCTCCAGACGATGTTCGAAACCGGTCTGCCCGCCATCGTTTACGAGGAAACCACTGGCGAGGCTTACCATCCTGTCGACGGGGCACGCCACGTGCGCTAACCCTCTCGATCCGTAGCAAACCGTGGCCAAGGCCACATTCGGCCCTTGCCGAGGCCGCTAAAACGGGGGCATCAATGTCTTCCGTTTTTCTTCATGTCTTCTTTGGGCCTGTCGATGGGGCCACTGGTGCGACTGCTGGCATCCCTCGGGTTACTCAGTACCGCGCTGTTAGCTCTGCTGCTCAACCTGATCGGCTAACCACGATCACGCCCTCCCCCACCGGGGGACCAGGAGGGCTGATCCATGGCGAGCCCTTGCTTCTGGAGCCGATCACGGTCGTTGTCGACCATGGGCCAGGCAACCGCTCCAGGGCCCTGGCATCAGCAAGACTGCAAGGACAATCGTGCACCTTCAGATCGCGTGGCCCCCTTCTATGCCAAGAACCGAAGGGACGGCTCCCGCCTGCTGAGCACGGCTTTGGTGATCTGTGCCGTGGGGCTGATCCGCTCCGATCACCGCCTCGGCCAGTGGACGGCAATTGTCGCCGGAGGCCTGAGCTGCTACTGGGGCCTTTGCTACGGGCGCCTTGAACGCTGAGGCCGCCAGCCCTGCAGCCTTCAGTGTCGCCAAGGGCCTGCCCCTGTACAGCGTGGCCGAGCTGACCACGGCCATCGGCAAGCTGCTGGAGCGTGGCTTCGCTCCACGCTTCCTGCTGGCAGCCACGGTGTCCCGGCCCCAGCTGAAGAAAGGTCATCTCTGGATGACCCTGACCGATGGGGACGCGTCGATTTCCGCCGTGGCCTGGGCCACCCAGCTGCCAAAACTCAGCTTCAGGCCCAGCGAGGGGGATGGGGTCACGGTGGTGGGCAAACTGAACTTCTGGCCGAGCCGCGCGTCCCTCTGCGTTCAGGTGCTGGACATCCGCCCGAGCTTGAGCAGCGTGCTCCGCCGCTTTGAGCGCGTGAGACAACTGCTGGAGCCCACTGGGCTCTTCGCGCCGGGGCGCAAACGCCGCCTGCCTGAGCAACCCGCCACCATCGCCCTGCTCACCAGCGTCCCCAGTTCCGCCCTGGCCGACATGCTTCGCACCGCGGCTGAACGCTGGCCTGCCACCCGGATCATCCTTCTGCCCATTCCGGTCCAGGGCCCGGTCGAGGCTGAGATCTGCCGTGCCATTAGGGCCATCGGGGCCAGGGCGGAAGCGCTCGGAGTCGAGGCCCTGGTGCTCGCCCGGGGAGGGGGCAGCCGGGAAGATCTCTCGGTGTTCGATGGCGAGGATCTGGCCCTGGCCCTGGCCGATTGCCCCATCCCGGTGGTGACCGGCCTGGGCCATGAAGACGACACCACAGTCGCCGATCTGGTGGCCGATTATCGGGCCGCCACGCCCACCGCAGCCCTGGTGGCTCTGCTGCCGGATCGGCACAGCACCCGCCAGGAACTCCAGGCAATCCGCCAACAGCTCAGCCGCCAACTCTCCTGGCGTCTTCGCCTTGAGCAGGAGCGGGCCGATGCCCATCGGCAACGGCTCCGCCAGTGCCAACCAGGCCTGCTGCTGCAAAGGCAACAACGCCACCTCCGCCAGATGCGCCAGGCGCTCGAAGCCCTCTCTCCGCAGCACTTGCTGAAACGGGGCTTCTGTCTGGTGCGTGGGGATTGCGGCCAGGTGGTCCGCTCGGTGCACCAGATCGAGGCCGGCAGCCTGGTGGAGCTGCACTGGGCCGATGGCAAGGCCAAGGCCCGCATCACAGGCCTTCAGGACGACTAGCGTTTGCAGACGATGACCACCGACAAGAAGCGAGAAGCGAAGACCCGTGCCAAACCGGCCAGCGAGGAGGCCACGCCGAGGGACGACTGGGCCAGCGAACTCCGTGAACTGACCTACAACCAGGCCCGCACCGCGCTGGAAGTGGCCCTCGGGCAGCTCCAGTCCGAAGACATCGAGGTGGAGGCCATGGCTGATCTGTACCGTCGGGCCCTGGCCTATGCCCAGCGGTGCGAGCAGGTGCTGCAGCAGGTCGAGCAGGAGATCATTCAGTACCAAACCGCCGAATTGGAGGGGGAGCCATGACACAGACGATGAAGCAATCGGGCCCGTGGATCCAGTGGCTGTATCTGGGATTGGCGGTGGCCGGGGCCATCCTTCCCTGGATGGCGAACATCGCGTTCATCCGCTCCAGCGGCAACGCCTTCGATCTGGCCCAGTTCGTCTCCTTGGCAAATGCCAATCCGGCGGCCCAGTCGCTGTCGCGGGATCTGCTGATCGGTGCCACGGCCATCACGATCTGGATGGTGGTGGAAGCCCGCAGGCTGAAGGTTCGGGGGCTCTGGCTGGCGCTTCTGTGCTGCGTGACGCTGGCGTTCGCCTGTGGGGCCCCCCTGTTCCTCTGGATGCGGGAGCGACGGCTGGCAGAGATTCTCCTGGTTGAAGGCCCGCAGGCCTAGAAGTGTAGTCCCACCAGGTTGTTCAGCTGACAAGGGGGTGTGAGGTCGCCAGGGTCGGGGTGTCACCTCCCGTCCCAAGACCCCACCACCCATGCATAGCCACCCCAATGCCCGATTGACGCCCATCGG